>JAHZGF010000055.1 GCA_019420945.1 Clostridiales bacterium
CCAGCGAATTGATGTTCTCCTTTTCAAAGATGACGGCGATGCCCAGCTCCTTGAGAGCCCGTGTGTAGTAGAGGCAGTCCACCGTGTTGCGGGCGAAGCGGGATACCGATTTGGTGAGGACGACGTCTATCTTCCTCTGGCGGCAGTGGCGGATCATGCGCATGAAGTCCTCGCGTTTTTTCACCGAGGTGCCGGTGATGCCCTTGTCGGCGAAGACACCCGCCATGGTCCACACGGGGTTGGACATGATCTTGTCGGTGTAGTATTCCTTTTGCACCTCATAGCTGTTTGCCTGATCCTCCTCCTTGGTGGAGACCCGGCAGTAGGCGGCGACCCTGAGCTGTCTTTGCAGCTCCGCCTGCCGGACCGACTCCGGCTTTGCCGGGATCTTAATGACTCTTGGGGCGGTTTCGTTCACAGCGGATCTCTCCTCTCTATGACCTGTCTGTTCTTCAGCATCACGGTCACGCATTTGTTCGTCACGCACACCTTTGACACCGCGCTTTGCAGCAGCTCCGCGTCCAACTCCGTCATGGGTTTGCGGCCGGTGAGCAGCCGCCGCAGCCGCACGGTTTCGTATTCCGTGTTCCCAATGGTGTCGTATTGCTCTGCCGCCAGTTGAAGGAGCAGTGCTCTGGCGTTGTCCTCGTCGATGGGCTGCCGCTCCAGTGCGGTGGTCAGATCCTCCTGCGTTTTCCCGCAGGCAGCGGCCATCTGGGATGCCGCTGGCTGAATACGGTCGGGGCAGCGTATGAGCTCGTTGAGCAGGTCGGTGACGATCTTCTCAACCCGCTCAGAAGGCGGCGCGCCGCAGAGCCGTCGCAGGGTCTTCTGCGCCGGCGTTTTCTGCGGGGGGCAGGCTCTTGCCGTCCTCTTTTCCGCTGCCGTGCGGAGCTGCTCCGGCTCGATGAGTGCCGGATAGCCTTTCTCTCCGATATAGCGGCTGTCCTCTAAAATACGGGAGACCATGTTTTTGTTCCATGTCCGCCCCTCATAGTAGGGGATCTCCTGTCGGCAGAGTGCCTTGGTCAGCTCACCCAGCGTGGCTCCCGTGCTGTAACCTTGGAAGATAAGCCGTACCAGCTCCGCTTCCTCCGGCAGGATTGTGATCTCGCCCAGCGTCATACGGTAGCCAAAGGGCTGCTTTCGGTTTCCCATTATCGCACCGTCCTCTCAATGGATTCCCGCAGCTCCAGCCCGTTATGCAGGCGGAAGCGGAGGGTATCGTTGCTCTCTATGATAATTTTTTCAACAAGTTCACCCATCAGTTCCGCATCGGGGCGGTCGAGAAAGTCCGGCCCATCCTCCAGCAGGGCTATCAGCTCCCGCGTCCGCTGGGCGGTGGCATCCCCCTCGGCAGCCATAAGTTCCTCTTTGTCCAGCTTGGCCTGCCGGAGCTGACGGGTCAGCTCGTTGCTTTTGGATATAAAAATGTCAGGATCAACGAGGCCGTTTTGCTTGAGAAAGGCCAGCGTTTGATTCTGACTGGAGAGTTCGGATATTTTTTTGTTGATGGAAACGATGTCCTCACTCCAGAGCAGTCTGCGATCACGGATTGTCTGGAGGGTTTCGAGCATCTGCTCCAGAATGGGGAGACTCTGATGCTTGAGTTTATAGTAGAGGCGGCAGAAGGCTTCATTCGTCTGCGCTTCCGGCACGGGCCTGATGGTGCAGTCGCCTTTTTCATCGTGTCGGCAACAGCACCAGTACCATCTGCCATTGACTTGCTTTGCCCGGATGCGGGAGCCGCAGGAGCAGCGCATCCGGACGCAGAGCCTTCCATGAGTGACCGCCTGCCCGACGCTGCGCTTTTGCATCAGTGTCTGTACCTGGTCGAAAGTTTCCCGTGGAATGATGGACGGATGTGTTCCTACTGCGTAATACTGTTCATGCTCACCAGTGTTTTTGTGGCGGGTCGCAGGAAGTGTATCGCTGGTGTAGGTTTTTTGCCACAGGGAATCTCCTGTGTATTTTTCGTTGGTGAGGATGTATCGGACAGAGGCACTGTGCCATTTTTTTCGCTGGCCGCTGGAAATGCCTTCCTCGTTCAACTTTTTTGCGATTGCAATTCTATTAACACCGTTGAGGTACCATTGAAAGATGCGGCAGACCACCAGTGCGGCGTCAGCATCGATTTCTATTTTCCTGCCAACAAGTTTGTAGCCGTAGGCCATGGACGAGGGAAGGAAAGTCCCTGCTTCCATCCTGCGCTGACAGCTCCATCTCATATTGCCGGAGATGGATTCGCTCTCCTTTTGGGCGAAGGCGGCGTAGATGGCGGTGATGAGCTCGCTGCTCACATTGGCGGTATCGATGCCCTCGCGTTCGAAGCGGACATTGACACCCAGCTCCTTCAGCTCCCGCACCGCCTCCAGACAGTCCTTGGTGTTCCGGGCGAAGCGGGAGATGGATTTGACGAGGATCTGGTCGATGAGCCCTCTGCGGCAGTCCGCCATCATACGCTGGAAGTCCTCCCGCTTTGCGGTGGAGGTGCCGGTGATGCCCTCGTCGGCATAGATATCCACCATGCGCCATTCAGCCTTGCCGGAGATCAGCTCGGCGTAGTAGCGGTTTTGCGCCGCGAAGGAGTTGAGCTGGTCATCGGAGTCCGAACTGACACGGGTATAGGCCGCTACCCGCAGCTGCGCATTCCGCGGCTTCTCCGCCGCCTCGATCTTGATGATGCGGGGCTGCGCTGCCAGTGCCGTTGTGCCGTCTGTCAGATGCTTTTCCGCCATGCCTGCTCACCTCCTGTTTTGGCAACACAAACACTACCACAACCTTGTTCAGAAAGCTACTGAAAGATGAAGAAAATCAGAGAGAAATCATAATGTCCGCGCCGCTGTCCGCGGCGATCCGTGCCGCAACCCTCCGCAGCTCCTTTTCACTGAAGCTGCCGCTTTCCCGAAGCTGGCGCAGCAGAAGGATGATGCCGTAATAATTGACGTTCTGATCCATATCAGCACCTCTTTTCAGAATTTTGCCTTGCGGCACAAATATGAGGATCGTCCGGGGGATAAGGAGGGGGGGTGAATGCAGGCCGTTCAGAGGATTGAAAGAGAGAAGAGAATGGGTGGCGGGAAAGAGAAAGAGGAGGTGGACGATCCCCATACTTCTGCCGCAAAGCAGAAAAGGCCGCTCCGTATCGGGGCGGAACTGCTCCCTGCGGAGCGGCCTTCTTACGCTTGCGTTGCTGCCTGTATTCGACACTACTTCCCCAGGCAAGGGCGGCGGCTGGAACCGCGCTGGCGCACGTCACGGGAGTTTCACCCCTCCGAGGTTCTCTCGAAGCTGCGTACAGGAGTATCATTGTAAGCTGACGGGGTCATGGCGAAGCAGCCTGCCAGAGCTGCATTTGACCTGGGTGGGTATCGCTCTGCACCTTCCATTGGCCGTCCTAATATGCGGAGAATGCTCCGCACAGGTGGTCTTCGCGCACCCGGTCTGACGCTCGCGCCGTCAGCAAAGGTATTCCAGTCACCGGATATGACCGCCTGGGCGGTGTTTTTCAAGGTTCAGAAGATGGGGGATACTTGTCCCTTCACTAATCATCTTTTTTCAGGCTTTTTCACAACCATTTTTGGACCTCTTTTCAAAAATTCTCTCGATTTTTTCAAAGCGGAGACCAGCGATTTAGACACAGCCTGCTGTGTGACGCCTTCTGCTTCGGCGATTTCGCTCTCTGTTTTCCCTTCGATGCAATACTGCTGGAGTCTGTAAAACTGTGCCCCAGTCAGTATGCTTCTGATCCCAGAAACCGCCGCCTCCGCACAACGAATCTGATCATCTCTGACCTGCCTTTCCTCTGCCAAAGCCTCCTCATTGGGAACAGCAAGGGCGGCTTCCGGAACCATGTCCATAGATGTGGTGTGGCCGCTTTCCTCCACATCGCTTTTATCCTCTGCGTGAAAGTCCTGGTCCGACCACCTCTTCCAACGGCGAAACTCTGCTTCATCGGTGAAATCAGCGCAGGTCAGGCAGATCAGATTTCCATCGGCGTCTGGAAGTACAATGGCGTCTGGATTTTTCTTGTTCAGTGCGTAGATGCTCCGTCTGTCATACATTTTTGGTTCCTCCATATTCTGAAATCTGTTGGATGCAAATTTCAGAACACAGGAGGGCTACGGCAGCGAGGCTGCCCAAAGGGCGCAAAAAAGCCCACAGCGATATCGCTGTGGGCATAAGGATATTCGAGGTTAGTGGTGGTGGGCGGGGGAGGCATATCCTCAAAAGACCGCAAAAAGTCAGGGCATCCGATGCCCGTACTTAGAGGGATGAGTGTGGGCTGCCTTTGGACAGCGTCGACAGTGCCGCAGATGTGAGGATACCTCATAAGAACCGCCTGTCCCGGCTTGGAGCCATGTTTTTTCATTGTCGTGCAGGTTCGGCCTCTCCGCTCAAAGCAGGAGATCACGACAGAAAAGCGGAGAGATTGCTGTATCGCAGTCTCTCCGCTTTCGACATGGATGGCTGTTCAGAAGCTCTGAACAGGGGGAGGTATCAGATGGTGTGTTCTCAGTGGCCGAATGCCTACTGGATCTTTCTTAGGCGGATATAAAATGCCGCTTCAACTCGCATGTTTGTTGCCTGCCGATTGGCCTCTTGTTCCTACATTTTGCTGACAACAGCCCTGATATCTACCACT
>JAHZGF010000056.1 GCA_019420945.1 Clostridiales bacterium
TATGGCCCGGTAGTTCAGTTGGTTAGAACGCCAGCCTGTCACGCTGGAGGTCGACAGTTCGAGCCTGTTCCGGGTCGCCATAACTTCCGCTTTGCGGAAGCTATGTGCTGATATAGCTCAGTCGGTAGAGCGCATCCTTGGTAAGGATGAGGTCGGCAGTTCGAATCTGCCTATCAGCTCCAAAAAAAGACCTGTAATCATTTTGATTACAGGTCTTTTTTGTTGCGTGATTTCTTCGTTTCACCTTGCATCGGAGAGGCCAAAATGCCTTGAATACTTGAGTCTTATTTGCTCGCAATTGAAGACGGCAATCACGTCGGGTTTATGCCCCACAGGCGACTATCTCTGGCCGCCTGTGGGGCATATTCATTTTTGCAAGACAACCGTACAGTCCCCGGGCTTAAAAAGAGGGATTTAACACAGGATTCACCTTATGCCGCCGCTGATTTTTACACTTCTCTGATAAAATAACAAGCTGTATGCCAGAGGGTATCTTCCTGATGGAGCGGCTTGCGGGCGCTGGGGCAAGGCGGAACGCCGATACCTGGATGCTGTCAGCCGTGAAATAAAAAAATTCTGTATTTTCTACAAGTGGCGTGAGTGTTTTTTGTAGAGGAACTGCCTGGCAGACACCAGCATGATGAAAGTTTCTTACAAGGGGAGGAGTGGCCCAAATGCGGCATGATATACAAGTGTTGGATCGGGTGAAAAGCGCCTATGCATCCCTGCGTCCCTCGGAGCGGCGGGTGGCGGACTGTGTTTTAAATGATCCGGAGGGCTGTACCCAGTGCACCATTGCGGAGTTGGCCCAGCGGGTGCAGGTCAGCCAGCCTACGGTGGTGCGGTTTGTGCAGGCCTTGGGGTTTGACGGATATCGGAGTTTCAAATACTGTCTGCTGCGGGACGGGAGGGGGAAAACGCCCCAGACCCCCTATTTCGACCACCTGGGAGATTTTGACCTGAAGCCCTGGGACCGGCTGGAGGATCTTCCCTTAAAGGAGACCCGAATCGCCGGGGGGCTGTTGGAGGAGGCGTTGAAATCCCTGTCCACCCAGGCATTGAGCCGGGCAGTGCGGATGCTGGCCACCGCCCGAACCATTGATATCTATGGGGTGGAAAACTCCTTTACCCCCGCTGTTGACCTGCTGACCAAGCTCACCTATCTGGGCCTGAACTGCCGCATGCACACCGATGCCTATCTCCAGCAGATCTCCGCCGCCCACCTGGGGGTGGCGGATGTGGCGGTGGCGGTGTCCCACTCCGGCTGTTCCATCGACACGGTCAAAGCCCTGAAGCAGGCCCGGAAGACAGGGGCGGGGACCATTGCCATCACCAGCCCCCAGGAGTCCATTCTGGCCAAGTACGCCGATGTGTGCCTCAGCACCGGGGGACAGTCCCTGTCCATTTACGGCACGGCTATTTTTTCCCGAATTCCGGACTTGGCGGTGGTGGATCTGCTTTACATGGGAATCATTCAAAGCGACTATGAGCGCTTTTCCCGAAATCTGGATAAAAGCGGCGCGGTGATCGCCGACCGCGGGTTTCAGCCCGAGTGATGAGCTGCCGCCCATCCTTGTAACAAAATTACAAGGATGGGCGGCTTTTTTGAGGCTTTTTTACGGTTTGCTTACCAAAGCTTAAAGTGTTTGTGGTTGTTCCTTCAACCGGAAATTTGGTAGCATAACGCTGTCGCCGGAAAGATGCGGCGACACTTGAAACGGAAGATTCATCCTGAGAGAGGAGCTGTATTTATGCTGGAACTGGATCATATCCAGAAAGCTTTTGACGGTGTGCCGGTACTGAAGGACATTTCGCTGCAGGTGGAGGACGGAGAAATCGTGTCCATTCTGGGGCCCTCCGGCTGCGGAAAGACCACGCTGTTGAATCTCATTTTAGGCATTGTGGATGTCGATAGCGGCGAGATCCGCTACGACGGGCAGGAGCTGACCCACACCCCCATGGAAAAGCGGGGGTTCAACATTGTCTTTCAGGACTATGCCCTGTTTCCCAACCTCAACGTTGCCCAGAACATCACCTACGGCCTGCGCAACAAGCCGGGGATTTCCACCAAGGACGAGGTGGAGGAGCTGATCGACCTGCTGGGCCTGCGGGAGCATTTGAACAAGCGGATTGACCAGCTCTCCGGCGGCCAGAAGCAGCGGGTGGCCCTGGCCCGGACCATGGTGATGAAACCCCGTATTCTGCTGTTGGATGAGCCCTTGTCTGCGCTGGATGGGGTGATCAAAGAGTCCATCAAGGATCGCATCAAGACCATTGCCCGGGAGTATCATCTGACCACCATCATTGTCACCCACGACCCGGAGGAGGCGCTGACCCTCTCTGACCGGGTGCTGATCATTGAGGGGGGCAGAATTTCCCAGTACGCCAGGCCTGAGGAGATTGTTCATCAGCCGCAAAACGATTTTGTGCGCAAGTTCATTCTGAATCAGCTGGAGATCAAGCGCAACAACATCTACGCCTTGTTTGGAGACCGCCCCACTCTGGCCGTCCAGGCGGGATAAGGGGAACCTATGACACGGACCAATCGTGAACTAAAGCTGATTTTCGCCGTCATTGTGGCCCTGTTTGCCGTTTTCCTGGCCGGCCCGATTCTGATTCTGTTGGGAAAGTCTCTGTGGGATGGCGGACTGACCGGTGCATTTTACGCCTCGGTGCTGACCCAGAAGGGATTCCTGCCGGCCCTGGGCAACAGCTTTGCCGTTGCCACGGCATCGGCGGCGGTGGCCACCCTGATTGCCTTTCTGTTGGCCTATGCGGTGCACTACACCTGCCTGCCCGGGTGGAGTAAGCGGCTCATCATCGCTGTGGCCACGCTGCCCATGTTTTTACCCACCATCACCTACGGGTTTGCCATCATCTATTCCTTTGGAAAGCAGGGATTGCTGACCCGTCTGCTGGGACGGCAGCTGTTTGATCTCTACGGCTTTTTTGGGCTGATGGTGGGCTATGTTATCTACACCGTCCCGGTGGCCTTCCTTTTGATTCACAATACCATGGGGTTTGTGGATAAAAAGACTCTTACGGTCTCCAAGGTCATGGGAGACGGCCCACTGTCCACCTTCTGGATCGCTGTGCTGCGGCCGCTGATGGGAACCTTTGCCGGAGCCATTATCCAGGCCTTCTTCCTGTGCTTCACCGATTTTGGCATTCCCGCCTCGGTGGGCGGCAGCTATGAGGTGATTGCCACCCTGCTGTACAACCAGATGCTGGGGGGCATCCCCGACTTCCACCGGGGAGCGGTCATCGCCATGATGATGCTGGTCCCATCCATCGGCAGCATTTGCATCCTTCAGCTGCTGGAGCGGTTTAACATCCGTTATAACCGGATCTCCCAGGCGGAGC
Organism: Clostridiales bacterium; assembly: GCA_019420945.1. Lineage (GTDB taxonomy): Bacteria > Bacillota > Clostridia > Oscillospirales > Oscillospiraceae > UMGS1766. The sequence continues at coordinate 3,364 of JAHZGF010000056.1, forward strand.
TGCGAAAAAATGCGCTGCGGGACACGGGCTGGGGGCTGTCCAGCGCCGCCCTCTCCCTGGGCATTCTGGCCATATTCGCTGTTATTTTCGTGGTGCCCCTGGTGGAGGAGTGGCCCTATCAGACGGGCTTTTCCCTGGAGCATGTCCAGGCGGTTTTTTCCGACAGCAGCCTGTTGGGGGCCTACGGCCACTCGCTGCTGATGGCGCTGCTGACCGCCGCCGCGGGAACCCTGGTGGCCTACGGCGCCGCCCTGATCACCGCCCGCAGCACCCTGGGCCGGGGCTATAAACGGACCATCGAGAGCATTGCCCTGGTGACCAATGCCATTCCCGGCATGGTGCTGGGCGTGGCTTACCTGTTCGTCTTTTCCGGGACCAGTCTGCAAAACACGCTGGTGCTTATGATCTTGTGCAACATCGTGCACTACTTTTCCACCCCTTACCTGATGATGAAGAATGCACTGTCCAAAATGAATGCCGGTTGGGAGACCACCGCCATGCTCATGGGGGACAGCTGGCTGAAAACCATTCTCAGGGTGGTTACCCCCAATGCCCTGTCCAGTCTCATTGAGGTGTTCAGCTATTACTTCATCAACTCCATGGTGACCATCAGCGCTCTGATCTTCATTGCCGGAGCCCGCACCATGGTTCTCACCACCATGATCAAGCAGCTTCAGTACGTCAATCGCTTCAATGAAGTATTTGTGTTGTCGCTGTTGATTTTGGCCACCAATCTGGCGGCCAAAGGGCTGTTCTCCTGGCTGGCCAATCTGAAATCCAGACAGGCACGCCCCACCAAAACCAAGTAAAAAAGGAAGGATCAAGTTATGAAACATAAAAAATGGATTGCCCTGGGCCTGGCTGTGGCCCTGAGTGTGTGCACGCTGACCGCCTGCGGAGGAGCCTCCGGCACCGGCGGGGCGGGAGAGCAGGTTGTGATCTACTCCAACGCCGATGAAGAGGCGGTGGCCGCCATGCAGAACGCCCTGGACAGCAACGGCTATGAAGGCAAGTATATCTTCCAGACCTATGGCACCTCGGAGCTGGGCGGCAAGCTGCTGGCCGAGGGTACCGATCTGGAGGCCGACCTGGTGACCATGAGCACCTTCTACCTCCAGAGTGCCCAGGAGCAGAACGACATGTTCCTGCCCCTGGACTTTGAGGTGAATACCCTGACGGAGGTCCCCGACTACACCGCCCCCATCACCTCCCAGGAGGGGGCCATCATCCTCAACACGGAGCTGATGGAGTCTGAGGGGCTGCCTGTTCCCACCAGCCTGAAGGATCTGGCGGACCCGGTCTATGCCGGCCAGGTGGCGGTCACCGATATTCAGTCCTCCTCCACTGCCTGGCTGCTGATCCAGGCCCTGGTGGATGCCTATGGGGAGGAAGAGGCCCAGGAGGTTCTTTCCGGCATCTATGAAAACTGCGGCGCCCACATCGAGACCTCCGGTTCCGGCCCGCTGAAGCTGTGCCGGGCCGGCGAGGTGGCCATCGGCTTCGGCCTGCGCCACCAGG
>JAHZGF010000057.1 GCA_019420945.1 Clostridiales bacterium
CAAATGGATAGGGCAGCTTGTTCAGCAATTCAATTACGCGACTTCGTGTCGCACCTCGTCCTCCGGGTCACAGACCAGCACGTCGTCCTCCGTGACGAGAAACACGTTGGTGATCTCCCGCTTGGAGCTGAACGACTTGCCGGAGCCGGGGGTGCCGAGAATGAGGCCGTTGGGGTTTTTGAGCAGTTTCCGGTCCACCATGATAAGGTTGTTGGACAGGGCGTTGATGCCGTAGTAAAGGGCTTCGGGGCTGGTCTGGAACAGCTCCTGGGTGGTAAAGGGCACAAAGATAGCTGTGCTGGACGAGGTAAGCCCCCGCTGTATCTCCACCTGATTGAGACCCAGGGGCAGGCAGCTCATCAGCCCTTCCTCCGGCTGAAGGTCCAGGGGCACCAGACGGCAGTTGTGCTTCTGCGCGGTGGAACCGGCCTGGAACATGTTGTTGTCCAGTTGCTTCCGGCTCTCCGCCGTGTTCATCAGCAGGAACGCCACCAGGAACATGCGCTCATTCCGGCTCTGGAGGTCTTGCAGCAGCTTCTTGGCCTCCTCGCCGTAGGTGGCAAGGTCTGAGGGGATGATGTCCATGTCATACCCGGCCCGGACCGCTTTTTTCTGTTCCTCGATCTTGGTGCGGTCCAGGTCGGTGATCTTACGCTTGATGGTCTTGATGGCGCTGACCTGATCCACAGACTGGACGTGCATGGACACCACAAGACTGGACTCCATATCCAGGAAATCCGCCAGAATACGGTCATTCAGCTCCGGGGCCAGGATTTGGAGGAAGGAAACCGCGCCGAACTTCCGACCCATACGGAAGGTCTTGCCGCCCGGAAATTCCAGGGGTGTGGGGGCGATGAAGTCCTTGGTAGACAGGCCAGAGGGAGCCAGCCAGTCCCAGGAAAAGCGAAATGGTTCCGGCTCGTCCATGTGGAAGATACTATGCAGCAGGCACAGGCGCTCCGCACCGTTGAGAGGCGCGGCGGACACGCCCAGCCGCTTGAAGTGGTTGAGCAAATCGGTCTCGATGCGCTCCAGCCGGGGCTTGGCCGACTGGATACTCTCCGCGTCGACGCCGAAGGTGAGGTACTTGGTCTTGACCAGACCGTTATTTCCTCTGGCAAGCTGGTTTTGCAGCATTTCCGTGTACTCCGCCCGGATGCTGTCAAAATCGTCCCCCTGGGGCGGGATCACGATGCGCTTCTCATAGCTCTCCCTGGTGGCCGCCAGATTAAGGAAGGAAAACTGGAAGCGGATGGAGCTGTCAAAATAGTTCAGGAAATCACACCACCCCTCGAAAATGGCCGCCTTGTCCTCGTTCTGACTGAGCTGGTAATTGATGTCCTGAAACTGCACCGTCTTGGTGTAGTAGGTGTCCGTGACCCGGCACACGCCGTCCGGCCACATACGTTGATAGGGGATGCTGTCCTGGGCGGACAGCTCCTTTTTATCGGTCCGGGCCGCCCTGCGGATGGCCGCGTCGATCTCCCGGCGCTCGGCGCGGGTCAGCCTGCGGCGGCCTTTTCCCGGCGCGTCCTTGGCAGGCGTTTGCTTTTTTGCCTTGAACAATGCGATACACCTCCCGGTCTAATTGGTCCTGCCGCGCAAGGGCGGCGTAAAAGTTGTTGGTCTTATAGGGGCGCTTTTTCGGGCGCAGGAAGTACAGGCGCACAAACTGCCGGACCACCTTCTCCAGCGGCTGGCCGTTACGCTCGTACATCGCCAGAAAGAAAAACGGGAGCATGGTGAGCACCATCACCAGAGCGGCGGTGCTGGTGCCCAGGCTACCCCGGAGGAAAAAGAACAGCGGAACGCCGATGAGCGCGCCGCTGCCGAAGCAGATCAGTTGTCGCTTCGTCAGGTTGAAAGCGACCTTCGTTTTTACTTTTGTCAGGTCCTTGGGGACCGAAACATAGGCCATAAAATCACCCTTTCCATTGGTTAATGGGCATTGAATACGGATTTTGCCATGCTGCTCGTCTTAAAGAGCATGAAACACAGCAGTACCGTGTAGCCCATGCACGTCCAGATGGCATAGCTCACATCGCCGTCCAGGGCAATGTTCTGCACCAATACCGCGTAGATGGCAACACAGACGATGATAAGAAACGCCTGGAAGCCCAGGGCAAACAGGCTGCGCAGATAGTTTTGCCCCATCTGGCCCCATTCGTGGTTCATCATGGTCGCCATGGGGACAGGGGCCACAGACGTGACCAAATATATCTCAATCATTCTCCCGAATGTAATAATGAAAATGCAGATCACCAGCGCCCACATGGTAATGCCCACAAAGAGGGATTGGAACCACAGGCCGAACAGCGGCCCCAGGTCCATCTCCATCAGCCGGGCCTCCAGGTCTGCGGTCACGCTGGAGATGTCGATAGCGGTGTCTCCGATGATAACGCCGGAGGCGTTATTCACCATGCCCTGCGCCACATCAAAGACCCCCATCACAATATCCCAGGTATTGGTGACAATGAGGATGGCGCAGGCGGATTTGAAAATCCACTTGAAGAACACCGCGCTTTCAATGTCGTGGAAGTTGTTCTTGTCCACAATGAGCTGGATCAGCTCCAAGGTCATCACAAAGGCCAGAATGACCCCGGCTATGGGCACCATGACCGTCTCCGAAAGGTTTTGGACCATGCTGAAAATATCGCGGTTCCATGCCTGGGGGGTAAGCCCGACCTGCGTAGAGACCTCGCCGACCTTCTGATTGACCTCATCAAACATGCCGGTCAGGTTGCCCATGATGCCGCTGACCAGGATTTCCTTCAGCCAGTCAGTGAGGACCTGTATAATAAAATCCAAGGGTAGGCACCTCCTATCACACCGTCAGGGTCAGGGGGGCCGCACCCGGCCAGGAGACCGGGTGCGGCCTCTCTTTGCCCAATCAGGTGGTAAAGAGGCCGGAGAGCAGGGGCACCAGCACCATGCCAACGATGGCGACACCCGCGCCCGCCATGAGCTGCTTCATTCCCTGTGATTTCGCGCCGGGGTTATCATTACCATAACCTTCCAAAAGGTTAATGACGCCCCACACGCCAAGGCCAGCGCCCAGGGCGATCACCAGGGTCTGGAGCACTTCGATTGCGCTCTTGAAAAAATCCATATAGTACCTCCGAAAATTCAAAAGATTTTGGAAGGTACACACTTTCCTCCTTTTTGCGGAATAGGCCGCTCCGCCTACGCGGTGGCGGCCTCCTCGTCCGTCAGGTCTACCTCGTACACGTCGTAGACCTCCTCGGCTTTTGGCTTCAGCCGGACGGACAGGAAACGCTCTATGTCAAAGGCGTTTCGCTTGTCGCTGTCCGACAGATACTTGTAGTTGGGGTGCTTCGTGATGTCGTACTTGTCCGACAGGAAAGGCCGGACGCCGCGCAGTTGGAGAATACACTTGCCGCCGTCCAGGACTGCCAGCTCATCCATGCTGGCAAGCTCCTTGCCCAGCTTCTGATAATTCAGGGAGTGGGAGGTCTCCCGCCCCCTGCTCTCTCCGGTATTGTAGGTGTCGATGGTCTCCTTGCCCAGCGCAGCGGACAGCTCCTTGAGGGTGGTGGGTTCTGAACCGCCCAGGAACAGCCTTGCGTCCATGTTTCCAATGATAGTGTCCGCGTTGTCCCGATAGAGCGCCTTGAGCTGGGACTGTGCCTGGAGGACCAGACAGGCGGAAATCTCCCGGCTTCGGATGGTTGCCACCAGCTTCTCCAGCCGGGGAATTTGCCCGATGTTCGCGGCCTCGTCAATGAGGCACCGGACATGGATGGGCAGCCGCCCGCCGTACACGTCGTCGGCCTTCTCACACAGCAGGTTGAATAGCTGGGTGTAGGCCATGCTGATTAAAAAGTTAAACGTGTCGTCCGTGTCGCTCATAATGAAAAACAGGGCGGTCTTGCGATCTCCCAGGGTGTCCAGCTCCAGCTCGTCATAGGCGGTCAGCTCCCGCAGCTCGCCGATGTCAAATGGGGCCAGCCGTGCGCCGCAGCTCACCAGTATGCTCTTGGCAGTTTTGCCAGAGACGAAAAGTCAAGGACTTTTTCATCAAATTCAAAAAGAAGTC
>JAHZGF010000058.1 GCA_019420945.1 Clostridiales bacterium
AGCGTTTGGAAACCTGCCGCCGAAATGCGGCAAGGCGCTGGGCGCTTACCCTACTGTATGCTGCTCTTTCGCCCATCGCCCTTTCCTCCTTTTCCGGAGAAAGCACCTCCTTTATCGGCAAGTCCTTTCTCAAAAGCTACATCGGCGTCTGTATGGAGGGGGCCGTGGTGGTACTGGCTTGCATTATCTTCACCGCCTATGCCTCCAGTGGGATACCTGTGATCGATGCAGAAGCGGCAGTCATCACGCAAGTCTGGGGCTATCTGGGCGAAACCATCTTCAACCTTCTGGTGCTGGTTGGGTTAGTGAAAGCCGCCGACCGCATCGCCAAAGAAATGTTTGGAGTGTGATCTATGGAAATCAAAATCAACAAGGAAATCCTGACCTATCAGGAAACCATCTTCTTCGGCCTGACTATGCGGCAGTTTTTCTGCTCCGCCCTGGCGGTTGGAACTGCCCTGGGGCTGTATGCTTTGCTCAGCAGGTTCATGGGCCGGGAATCGGTGAGCTGGATCTGTATTCTGGGGGCCGCTCCCTTTGCGGTGGCTGGCTTTTTCCAGTATAACGGCATGAAGCTGGAGAAATTCGCCTGGGTGTGGTTCAAGTCCTGCTTCCTGCTGTCCAATCACCGTGTTTGGAAATCACAGAACCGTTTTATCCCGGAAACCAAGCGACAGGAGGGAAAAAGGAAATGATTAAGCCTTTTAAGGGGAAGAACCCCAATCTCGAAAAGTTTTTTATCCCACGCAGTGTCCAGCAGTCTATCCCCATCAAAAAGGTGCATAAGGATGGTGTATTTGAAGTCGCTGGTCTTTACTCCAAGACCTGGCGCTTTTTTGACGTCAATTATGCCGTGGCTGGGCCGGAAAAGAAAGAGGCGCTGTTTCTCAGCTACTGTGCTTTTCTCAACTCTCTGCCGGTGCGGGCGCTGGTGAAGATCACCCTGTTCAACCGCACCATGAATCAGCAGGAATTCAGCCGCAACCTGCTGATGAAGATGGTTGGCGACGGCAAGGATCGCTACCGGGTGGAGTACAACGACATCCTCACGGGCAATGCCGCCAGCAGCAACAATCTTACCCAAGAGAAGTACATCACCATTTCGGTGGAGCGGAAGAACATCGAGGAGGCTCGAGCCTTCTTCAATCGTGTGGGTACGGAACTGAGCACCTACCTGTCCCGCATGGACGTCATAGTGCGGGATACCAACGTGGTGGAGCGTATGCGCCTGTTCCATGACTTCTTCCGTCCCAATGACCCGGACTTTTACTTCGATCTCAACCGCATCGCCCACCGGGGCAATGACTTCCGGGACGCCATTGCCCCGGACTGCATGACCTTCTACAAAGACCACTATGAGATTGGAGATCAGGTGGGCCGTGTGCTGTTCCTTCGGGATTATGCCAGTTTCATCAAGGATGAGATGATTACGGAGCTGTGCGACCTACCCCGGAACATGATGATCTCCATCAACCTCCTGCCCATTCCCACCGACGAGGTGGTGAAGGAGATCCAGCGGCGGATCATGGCCATTGAATCGGACGTGGGCCGCTTTACGCAGCGGCAGAATTCCCTCAACAATTTCAATGCCACCATCCCATACCACCTGGAGCAGAGCCGCCTTCAGACCCGTGAGCTGATGGACGATGTAACCACCCGTGACCAGGGTTTGATGTTGGGGCAGGTGACGATCACCCATCTGGCTGATACGCTGGAGCAGCTGGATCAGGATACCGAAACTCTGGTGTCAATAGGGCAGGGGAGAGGCTGTCAGATATCCACCCTCAAATATCAGCAGGAGGACGGACTCAATACCGTGCTCCCCTATGGCCTCCAGCGGGTGGATGCCATGCGCAGTCTGACCACTGAGAGCACCGCCGTCCTCATGCCCTTCAAGGCCCAGGAGATCCAGGACAAGGGCGGCGTCTATTATGGCGTCAATGCTGTCTCCCACAATCTGATTATCTGTAACCGGGCTAATCTCCTCAATGGCAACGGCTTTTTCTTCGGTGTACCCGGCTCCGGCAAGTCCATGGCGGCAAAGCAGGAGCTGACGTCGCTGATCCTTGGCACAGACCACGACGTAATCGTGGTAGACCCGGAGCGAGAGTACGGCTCCCTGGTTCGGGCGCTGGGCGGCGAAGTTGTTACTATCTCTGCCTCCAGTGACCAGTGCAGTTACATCAATGCCCTTGACTTGTCTGCAGAGTATGGCGATGGCAAGAATCCCCTGGTGCTGAAAAGCGAGTTCATCATGTCCCTGTGTGAGCAGCTTATGGGCAGCGGTCAGGTTGGAGCCAAGGAAAAGTCCATCATCGACCGCTGCGCCGGAAACATCTATGAACAGTACCTCAAGGATTTCAAGGGCGAGCCTCCCACGCTGAAGGACTTGTACCGTGACCTGATGATGCAGAAAGAACCTATGGCCCATGATATTGCCCTGGCCCTGGAGCTGTTCACCACCGGCACTCTTAACGTGTTTGCCCACCAGACGAACATCAACTCCAATAACCGGCTGCTCTGCTTTGACATTCAGGATCTGGGCGAAAACCTCAAGCCGGTGGGCCTGCTGGTCATGCTGGACGCCATTTTCAACCGTGTCATCCGCAACCGGCAGCGGGGCAGGTACACCCACGTCTATATTGACGAGATCTATGTGCGTCCGGAAGCCGCCTGAAGCAACGCAGGCAGCGCGGGACTAT
>JAHZGF010000059.1 GCA_019420945.1 Clostridiales bacterium
ACCCGGAATACGGCGTGGCGACCATCCCGTTCCCCATCCCCCGCGACCAGTACGCGCACTGCATGGAGCTGCTGGAGGCGTTGGAGATCGGCGACGCGGTCAAGGCGGACTGCAAGGTGGAGGAAGTTGATAGCTTCTACACCGTCCTCAAGCGCACGGAAATGCTCACGGTCAATGTGGAGGAGCTGAATTACCTCGCCAAACGGCTGGACAGCTTCGACACCGGCGAAGCCGCGCAGTTTCAGGCGATGGCGCACAGGCTGGAGCTTTTTGAGCTGAAGAATCTCATCAACCTGACCTTCTGCTGCCAGCAGGCCACAGTCATTACCGACTTTTCCGACCTCGCCGCCATCGGCCGCGACCATTTGTAGCCTGTTGCGGCACATCCATTCAGCCGGTATTGCAGATGTTGGAACAAGTGCCGCAGCTCGATACCATTCTGCTCTGTCTTGATAATGATGAAGCCGGTCATCAGGCCAGCCGCCGGATGCGGGAGCAGTTGGAAATGCGCTATTCCGTGGAGCGCCTGATCCCGGAAAACAAAGACTGGAATGACGTTCTGCCCCTGAGCGGGGAAAATGCTCAGGGCTTTGCTATGAATGAAATGAGGTGAAATGTTGAACGCAAGTATCTGGATCCTGATCGCAGCGGGAGCAACAATGTTCCTTGTCATCGGTGGGCTGTCCATGATGTCTCATCACTATACCCTTGGCAATATCAAATCCCGCACTGTGGGCGATGGGCAGCACGGTACAGCCAGATGGGCCACCGACAAGGAAATCAAGCAGACCTATGCCCATGTGCCCTTCAAGGTCAGAGAATGGCGCAGAGGGCAGAACCTTCCCACGGAGCAGGGGTTGATTCTCGGCTGTAAGGGGAAAATGTAGGAACTCACCGCACTGGTAGACAGTGATGACATTCACTGCCTTATGATCGGCGCCAGTGGCATTGGCAAGACCGCTTTCTTCCTGTACCCCAATCTGGAATATGCCTGCGCCTCCGGCATGAGCTGGCTGGCGCTGGACAGCAAGGGTGACCTGGCCCGCAATTACGGTGCGATTGCCAAAAACTGTTACGGCTACAATGTATCTGTTATCGACCTGCGCAATCCCACTCGTTCAGACGGCAACAACCTGCTGACATTGGTCAACCGCTACATGGACATCGCAAGGAAAGATCCCAAAAACTTGGCGGCTCGAGCTAAGGCGGAGAAGTACGCTAAGATTCTCGCCAAAACCATTGTCAACCCCGATGGCGATGACAGCAACCGCGGACAGAATGCCTTTTTCTATGATGCGGCGGAGGGGTTGCTCACTTCGGTCATTCTGATACTGGCGGAGTTTCTGCCGCCGGATAAGGAGCATCCACAGGAGCGCCGGCACATCGTCTCTGTCTTCAAGCTGGTGCAGGATCTGCTGGAACCCAGCAAGGTAAAAGGCAAGAGTCACTTCCAGCTCCTGATGAGTAAGCTACCGCCTGACCACAAGGCCAGATGGTTTGCAGGTGCTGCACTCAACAGTGCGGAGCAGGCCATGGCCTCTGTCATGTCCACGGTGCTTTCTCGCCTCAATGCGTTTCTGGACTCGGAGCTGGAGCAGGTGCTCTGCTTCGACAGCGCCATTGATGCAGAGAAATTTGCCTCTGAAAAGTCTGCCATCTTTCTCATTCTTCCGGAGGAGGACACCACCAAAAACTTCATGGCGGGCTTGATGATTCAAAATCTGAGCCGTGAACTGTTTGCTGTGGCGGATGAAAACGGAGGGAAGCTGCAAAACCGTGTGGTACTGTATTGTGATGAGTTCGGCACTATGCCTCCCTTCGATGTCCTTCCGCTGTTCTCAGCCGGCCGTTCCCGCCGCCTGGCGCTGGTGCCGATCATTCAGTCCTTAGCGCAGCTTGAAAAAAACTACGGAAAAGAAGGAAGCGAAATTATTCAGGACAACTGCCAGGACACCATCTTCGGCGGCTTCGCACCCAACAGCCAGACGGCGGAGGTGCTGTCCAAGGCGCTCGGAAACCGCACTGTCCTATCCGGATCGGTGAGCCGTGGGAAAAACGATCCCAGCCAAAGTCTGCAGATGATGGAACGTCCGCTGCTGACGCCAGATGAGCTGAAGTCTATTCCCAAGGGGAATTTTATTGTCCAAAAGACGGGACAGCATCCCATGCGTACCCGCCTGCGGCTTTTTCTGGAATGGGGTATCACCTTCGAGGAGCCTTATATTGTTCCGGAGCGGGTAGATCGTGCGGTAGCTTATGCAAACCGTGAGGATCTGGAGCGAAATCTTCCGCAGTCAAGCAAGGCGGAGAATGCGGATATGCGTGGAGCCTATGCCGTTTCTGGACGCGGCGGCATTGCCCATGAGCCTGCTGTAGATAAGCCTCGGCGCAGGGGCGGAAAGCAAATGAAAACCTATGGCGAGGAGGATCTATGAGTTACTTCGGAACAATTTACGCCGACACCGAACTGCCCTCCAGAGCGAGGGCAGTTTATATGTATCTGCGTGACCGCGCAGACAGCGAGGGCAAATGCTGGCCAGGAATCAAGACGATTGCGTCCGACATGAGCTTGTCCCGTTCCACGGTCAAGCGGGCATTGACGGATCTGGAGCAGCACGGATATTTGCAAAAGATCCCGCGCTATCGTGATAACGGCAGCAGTACATCCAATCTGTATTCCGTGCAGTAGGGCCGCAGAAAGGCGCAGCCCTCCGCCAAGGGAGGACTGCGCCTATTTGCTGGACCCAGGGGAGGTTCATGATGGACCTCCCAGAAGGACTCACTCTATCGGAGATTTAACACAGAGAAAGAAACAAGCGTCACTTCCAGAATTGCTCTAAAACCCTCTATGATATGCAAACTATAAAAGAGCGTATTGGTTATCCGAAGTATAAGTATAACTCTTATTGGATATTCTCAGCATATCGTAATTCTTTGGATTT
>JAHZGF010000006.1 GCA_019420945.1 Clostridiales bacterium
GTACGTTCTTTCTGGGCAGTCATCCGCTGAAAGTGGTGGTTATCACGGTGAGAACCACCACTTTTTCGGCAGAATTTGGAATAAAGGGTATCATGGAAGCATGGGTGAGTCAAGATGGCTCTGTGAAATTTATTGCGGTAAAGCAATGGAAGTAAGACTTTTGCTTCTGGCGGTATCTGATATAATCTTAAGCCTAATAGCTTTTGAATTAGATGTAAAACCGCTTTCTATATTTTGATAGCATTCAAATCATATCCAGCGGGACTTTCCGATTGGGGGCGGGGAATGCCTCATTCAGTAACGCCAGTTCCTCAGCGGAAAGGACAACATCCGCCGCTTCGCAGTTGGCCTGCACATGGCTGACCCGGCTGGCACGAGGAATGGCAAACACGCCATCCTGCGCGAGAACAAAGGCAAGCAGCACCTGAATCGGTGTGATGCTGTGATTTTCAGCAACGGTCTGGATGGCTGCACTGCTGAGAAGTTTTTGGCGCAGCCGTCCGGCCTGTGCCAAAGGACTGTATGCCATCAGCGGGATGCTCTGCCGACGCAGGAAAGGCAGCAAATCGTATTCGATGCCACGGCTACCTAGATGATACAAATCCTGCACAACAGCGCAATTCTCACCGTGTTTCAGACGAAGAAGCTCCTGCATATCGGACAAATCAAAATTGGACACACCCCACCGGCGAATCTTTCCCTGCGCTTTCAGTTCCTCCATACAGGCGACCGTTTCACTCAACGGGACACTGCCGCGCCAATGGAGCAGATACAAGTCCAGATAGTCCGTTCCCAGCCGGTCAAGGCTGTCCTGACAGGAATCAAAAATGTTTCGCCGTCCGGCATTCCACGGGTAGACCTTGCTGACCAGAAACAGCTTACTCCGGTCGAGCGGTTCAATGGCGTGGCCCACCAGCTCCTCGCTCGCACCGTCACCGTACATCTCAGCGGTGTCGATGAGGGTCAAGCCATGTTCCACACCCCAGCGCAGAGTCTGTGTTTCACTGGTGCGCTTACTGCGTTCTTCGCCCAGATACCATGTGCCCTGACCGACCGCAGGGATCTCCGTTCCGTCCGGCAGATGAATCGTTTTCATGCGTTATCCTCCTGCTTTGCTTCCCGGCGGCGGCGCAGATAAGCGTCCATCTCATCTGCCACCTGCTTGGAATATTTGACTGCCTCTACGACCGTCCGTGCGCCCAGAACAACATCGCCGCTGGCGAAAATACCCTCACGAGTCGTCTCGCCGTGTTCGTTGGTCGCCAGCAAACCGTGGCTGCTTATCTCAAGACCGGTGGTGGTGCTGACGATGCGGCTCTGTGCGCCCTGACTGATGGCAATGATGACGCTGCTGCACGGGAAGAACTGTTCCTCGCTGGTGCTGGTGATGTTGCCTTCCTCGTTCATCTCGACTTTCTTGTAGTAAACGCCATCGTCCACGATGCGGGTGGGGCGCATTCCGTAGAAAAATTCCACGCCGTCAGCCTTGGCATAGTCCACTTCCCGGACACTGGCGGCGGTCTGGTACCGGCGGCAGAACACGTTGACCCGGCGGACGCCTTTCCGCAGTGCAGTGCGGGCGACATCCATCGCAGAGTTGCCCGCACCAATCACCACGAGGTCGTCGCCCAAATCGTAGACATCCGGGTTTACCAGATAGTCGATGGCGTAGTTGACATTGCCAAGGCTCTCGCCGGGGATGCCCATCGCCTTGGGTTTCCAGACACCCGTACCGATGAAGATGGCTTCATAGCCATCCCGCTGCAAATCGTCCACCGTCAGGGTGCGGCCAATCGCCGTGTTGGGGCGGATCCGGATGCCAAGCTGGGTGAGCTGTTTCTGGTAGCGGTCGAGGATGGATTTCGGCAGACGGAACTCCGGGATGCCGTACCGCAGAACGCCGCCGATCTTCTCGCGGCTCTCAAACATTGTCACCTGATAGCCGCGCTGTGCCAGCAGAATGCTGATGGTGATACCGGCAGGACCGCTGCCGATGATGGCGACTCGCTGGCCGGTCTTAGGCTGCATTTCCAGATGCAGATGGTCAAGATAGGAATCCGAGATATAATTCTCGATACTGGAAAAATGAACCGGCGCGCCCTTGCGTCCCAGAACGCAATGCCCCTCGCACTGCTTGTCATGGTCGCAGACCAGCGAGCAGATGACGCTCAGAGGATTGTTCTCGTAAAGCATCGCACCAGCATCCTCTTTGTGCCCGGTACGGAACAGCTCGATGACCTCCGGGATGTTGGTGTTGATGGGACAGCCCTCCCGGCACATGGGCTTCTTACAATGCAGGCAGCGGCGGGCTTCGTTTACCACATGGATGGCCATAGAAATTTCTCCTTATGCTTTTCTCAATCCACGAATTTGAACAGGTTCAGACCGACTTCCGGGGAGTATTCGCGCTCCACCGTGCCCTCGATTTTGTGCAGGATAAATTCGCCGGTCAGGCTGACAACGGCACGGTTAAGATGTCCGGCGTGGCAGATGCCGTCCGTGACGTTGCCCACGACCATGTGGATGTGCAGATAGTTCTTGCCCTCCATGGTGGAGATGTTGCCCACGCAGGATGCAATTTCCATATCGCCGGTGTAGGTCTGCTTTTCATAGGCGAAATTTTCCCGGTTGAACACGCCGAGGGTCACTTCGCCCACAGCGCCCAGTCCGGTGACAGAGCCGAGGGTGATATGCTCCTTTTCGCAGACCTCTTTCAGGCAGGTGAGGATCTCTTCTCCTTTCTGGATGCGGAGAACGACGTCATTTCCATAAACACGATATTCCATAGGTACATTCCTTTCTTGCAATCAGAATATTTTCAGTTTCGTACCGGGAGAGAGGCATCCTCCACAGACCGTATCCATTTTCCGCTCTTTAACCGTGTGACGCACCAGGCCGATTTGATGACATAATCGATTCGCAGACAGAGGATGGTCAGCCATGCGGGCCAGCCCAGGACCAGACCGCCGATACACCCGAGAGGGATGGACACCAGCCACATAAACAGGATGTCGGCTTTCATCAGGAATTTGGTATCGCCGCCGCCGCGCAGAACGCCTTTTGTCATGACGGACTGGATACACTGGAAGAACACGATGACGGTATAGGCGCGCATCATCTGCTCTGTGATTATAACAGTTTCTTCGGTCAATGAGTAGACCCGGATGGTCAGAGGGCCGCACGCCAGCACCATGACAACGGCAATCAGGCCGAAATCAACACTGAGCAGATAAAATGTATATCCCTGCTGCATGGCGCGTTCCGTATCGCCCTCGCCGATGGTATGACCGGTCACGATGCTGGAAGCGTTGGCGATGCCCTGAATGACGACGGTGAAGAGCCGGTCGATGACCTGACAAATTGCATTTGCTGCCACGACAGCCGCACCCATATGGCCCAGAATGATACTTACAAGATTGCTTCCCAGTCCCAGCAGTCCGTCACTGACCAGCACGGGAACACCGAGACGGAGATAATTCATGAGCAGTGAACGCTCCACCTTGCGGAACAGGTGAGAGAAGCGGAAATGCAGGGAGCGGTCACGGAAGAAGATGTAGCCGAATGTCACAAGAAATTCCGCGATACGGGCAAAAAGCGTTCCGAGTGCGGCACCGGCTATCTCCATCCTTGGCGCGCCGAATTTGCCAAAGATGAAGATATAGTTGGCAATCAGATTGACCACGAACGAGATGGAGCTGACGACAAGCCCGAGCCTTGCCTGCCCGACCGAACGCATCAACTGCTCGGCGACTAAGCTGGTGCCGTGGATGACAAAAACGAAGGTCGTGATGCGCAGGTAGCGGACGCCCTGCTCGATGACGGCAGGGTCAGGGGTATAGATGCGCATGATCTGTGCGGGGAAAAGCCAGGTCAGGAGAGCAAAGGTCACCGAAAAAAGAAGTGCCATCCGAATCGCCAGGCAGAATGTCTGCTGTACCTTGTTCAGGTCCCGTGCACCCCAGTATTGCGCGGCAAGGACACTGCTGCCGCCGATGATGCCCATGCAGAAAATGGTGAAGAAATTGTAGTACTGGTTTGCCAGACTGGAAGCGGATATCTGTACTTCTCCCATCTGCCCGAGCATCATCGTGTCCAGCATATTCACGCCCATGTTGATGGTCTGCTGCAGTGCAACCGGGAGCATAATGCTGAGAACTTTCTGGTAAAACAGACGGTCTGTGATAAGTTTGTGATTCAAATCGGGGCACCTCCTTCTTCGGTAGAACAAATCTCTGCCCATATGAGACAAGACCCGAGCAATCCTCCATCGGCATTACTCGGGTCTTATCAAAAGGAGGAGATCTGAATATCAGAAACTGCTTTTCAGAAACTCAACCTGCCAGAGGAAAAACAAAGCTGGCGCTCAGGCAGACGGCAATGCCGTAGATAATCCAGAGGGGCAGGAATACAAAGAAGACTTCCTTGAACTTGTAGTTACCGGCACCAAAAGAAATGCCGATGGAGGGAGAAGCGGCCGGAGTCAGCATTGCGGCGGTGCAGCCTGCAAAGATGGCACAGGCATAGGGTCGAGGATCCAGCCCATTGGCAATGCAGGTAACAACAGCCAGAGCGACGAACACCTGCTGAGATGCAGTATTGCTCATAAACTGGGTCAGAGTTGCACCGGCAAAGTAGAACACGAAGAGTACGAGCATGGGGGAAGGATCCTTGCCCAGCAGATTCATGATAAAGTCGCCAACCACGGTGCCTGCACCCGTTTTCTGCATTGCCGTGCCAAGGCACATGACACCGACCAGCATAAACAGGGTATCAACATTCATGAAGTTTTTTACATCGTTCAGGTCGAGGCACTTGGTGTAGAGCAGGATGATATCAAGAGCAACAGGGACAACATTCATCGAGAACGGCAGGGCATCGGAGAACAGCATGCACAGGAGGTTGACCACGAAAGCAACATAGATGAGGCTC
Organism: Clostridiales bacterium; assembly: GCA_019420945.1. Lineage (GTDB taxonomy): Bacteria > Bacillota > Clostridia > Oscillospirales > Oscillospiraceae > UMGS1766. The sequence continues at coordinate 4,930 of JAHZGF010000006.1, forward strand.
TCCTGCCATGCTGCGAGGGTGGAAGCTTTTTTGCCGCTCTGGCTGGAGGTATCTGCGGCAGTCACAAAGTCTCTCTTGGACAGCAGACGGGGAGCAACAATGCCGCAGTAAAGCAGAGCGACGATGGCGGGGACAAAGATGACGCGGCTGTAGTCAACGGCGGTGATATCCACACCGGCATTGTTGGCTTCCAGAATGCTGTTGATGAGTACGAACATTGCGCCGGGCATCAGGCCCTGTGCACAGTGAGCAACTACGGCGCCCGGGTAGATGAGGTCGGAAGCCTTGACCTTGCTGTCGCCGGTAAAGGAAGCCATGAAGGGCAGGAACATACTGGCCAGAGCAGTGGGCATACTGACCTGAATGAGCAGCACATTGATGACCATATACAGGAAGATGATAAGCTTGGCCTTGTCACCGTGGGAGACCATGAAATCACGCACCCGTGATACCAGACTGGTCTTGCTCAGGGCACCGCTCAGGATGAACATGCCGCCGATCATGATGACATTTTTGTTTGCGAAATTGGCGTAGGCCTCGTCAAAGGTCAGAACACCTGTCAGGCAGAGCAGGGTGGCAGCTGTCATGGCAACCAGACCGAGCTTGAATTTGCCGCTCAGAAATCCCACAATCATTGCGACCAGGATGACCAGCGTTAAAATAAGCTGTACATTCATTTGGATTCTCCTTTTCTTTTTTCGTCCGGGTCTGCTTTTGCGCAGCCTTTATTTTTCTGCGGCGCATTCCTTTTCGGCAGCGTGGAGCAGAGCTTTCATATAGCCGGTGTAGTAGGCGGTGGAAACTTCGTTCATTCCCTTGCCATCCTCATTGAAGAACGCATGGTCGATGTTGAGAAAACCGTCGAACCCGCTGCGCACGATATGCTTCATCAGCGCATACATATCTTCGCAGCCATCTTCCAGCAGCGTCTCCTCGAAATACGGGAGTGCTCCGCTGACATTGCGGAAATGGATGATGGGGATCTTATCCGCCTTGACGAACTCGTCAATATCCTTGTACAGATCACCGAACGATTCACTTTCCAGCCAGCAGCCTACGCACATCTTCATGGTCAGATACGGGCTATTGTGAGCCATTCGGAAGGCCCGGCGGTAACAGTCGGAGTTCCAGATGAGGCAGTGCACACCGCCTACAGATTCGATGGGCGGATCATTGGGGTGGAGCGCCAGCTTCACGTTCGCTTCCTCGCACACAGGCAGGGCCTTGTCAAGAAAATACTGGAAGTTGCTCCAGATCTCATCCTCGCCGTATTCACGGTCGTTGGCGATGGGACGGGCCTTGATCTCATCCAAGTCACAGAGGAAAGAATTCTGGCCGTGATTATACTTGCCCGCACCGATTTTGGTGCGGAAGATACCGTTAGGCTGCCATGCGATGTAGTTGACAGAAACGCCTGCCTTGCCGAGTGCCCGGGTGAACTCGTTGTACTTTTCAATCCACTCATCCCGGTCCGGCTTGCCCAGATGGATAGAAGGGCACTTCTGCAGCTGAGGGCATCCTGCATTGCTGATCTTCAGCCCATAGCGGGCGGCCCGTTCCTGAAAACGGACGATACCATCATAACAGGCATCCTCACCAACAAAATTGGCTGCCAAGTACTCGATTCCCATGCCCTGAACACGCCGCATTTCCTCATCGGTCATTTTGCTGGAGCAGTTGGTTTCGACCTTGATCATAGTTTCGACTCCTTTTTGACATTGCCGGGTCTGCGTGTCTCCCGGTCCTCTTTGATTTCAGTATAACGATATGCGTCTTGTGAAACAATTCACGTTTTAACGAAATGAAGATACGTTCTTGCATGATTCCGTCAATGTTTCTGCTTTTGAAATGGGCGTGATTCAAAACCTTGCAAAACGCATTTCCTGATTTCACTTTTTTCTTTTTCGTCGCAAAGCAAAAACACACCCCTGCAGCTCAAGCCGCAGAGATGTGTTCTGTTAAAAAATCGTTTACAGTAAGTCCGGGTGGACATCGTACTTTTTCAGGTAACGCCAGAGGGTCGTTTTGCTGACGCCAAGCTCCTCGGCCACTTTCTGACGGTTGCCCTTATGCTTTTTCATCAGGGCTGCCAGCTCGACTGCCCTGCGGTCCTGATAGAGCACGACCTGCTCGGTGCCCGGCAGCAGCCGGGGAACCATTTGTTCCAGCTGTTCCCGCAGGAACGTCTCATCAATGTTCCTCTTCTGGGTCAGCAGGACAAGACGCTCGCAGACGCTGTAGAGTTGGTCCAGATTGCCGGGCCACTCGTACTCCCGCAGATACTGCCATGCCCCCTGCGTCAGGCTGACATAGCGCTTGTACTTTTCCTGCCATTCATCCAGATAGCGATGCATCCAGCCTTCAATGTCGCCCCGGCGGCGGCGCAGCGGCAGGACCTCCACGGTCAGGACGCTGAGCGCATAGTACAGATCACTGCGGAACTCACCCTTTTCGACCCGGGTAATCAGATTCACGGAGGTCGAGGCAATGACACGGACATGGGCCGCTGCCGGGCGGCTGGGGCCGTTGTGCAGGAAGTGTCCCCGTATCAGGCAGAGCAGCTTGTACTGTGTTTCCAGCGGCAGCATCTCTACATGGCTCAGATAAAGCGTGCCGTCCTGTGCCATCTCTGCATAGCTGTCTCCGGCTTCCCGCCGGGTCGTATAATTGCCGAACAGGATATTATCCACTGTCTCCGGCTGCCATGCGCTGCAATCAACGGTGATAAAGGCATTCTTGCGCAGCAGGCTCTCGTTGTGGATGCACTGTGCCAGCACTCCTTTGCCGCTGCCCACCTCGCCGATCAGCAGGACGGGGGCAGAAAAGCGACTGATGCGTTTTGCCAGACTGAACTGGCGGCGGGTCTCCGGGTCCTCGCAGATGGTATTTTCAAAGGTGTACCGCGCCACGAAGCCCCGCTGGTAAAGCTCACGCCGCATCTCACTGTCCATCTCAATGAGGCGCTGCCCTTCCTGAAACGTCAGCACGGCACCTTCGATCTGCTCTCCCACAAGGATGGGGGCCACATTGACCACAACGGCCCGATGGTCGATATCCAGCAGGAAAGCGTATGCCTCCTTGCCGTGGAGCAGCGCATCCGTCAGAACATTCTGATTCAGGTTGGGAAGCACAGCGGAAATCTCCTGTCCAAGCAGGACATCAGTGCTCCGGCCCAGCAGATTGTTGGTGACCCTGTTGACCCGGCGGATGATGCGCTCTTTATCCACCTGGATGATGCCGCTGAACGTGTAGTTCAGCAGTGCGTTTATCTCGGCAGAGTTGTGCTTTTCCAGATCAATGGCGTATCCCACGCGGGAGGCAGTTGCAAGGGCATTGCGCAGACTTTCCTCCCCAGAAGGGATAAACTTGTAGGGCAACGCTTTCTGCCCGGCAGAGGCGCAGACCCGGTTGCCGCCGATGACGGCATTGCAGCCATCCTGAAGCGCTTTGTCCACCATTTCTTCCAGCTGTTCTTCCTGCTCTGCCATATAAAGCCGGAGATCAATATGGAGCAGCCGGTTGAACTGGGATGTGTCGCTGAACATATTCGGAAAGCCGATCAGCCCGATGCGGGGGCAATCCAGTTCTAGTTCCTCTTTCAAATCCAGCATCACACTGGCCAGCTCCTGCGGGGTGACAGTGATCTCCACGAGCGGGATGCGGACACTGCGCTTGATGAGCCGTGCCTGCACGCCGCGCGCCACGATAAGGTCACAGCCTTGTTGTTCCAGTTCTCTGGCCCGCTGTACCGCATAGGCCGTGCGGATATATTTGACCTCCATCACCTGAAGGGAAGAAAATTCCTCAGTCAGCGGCTGTGCGATGAGCTCCAGCTCCTGATTGGGCACCAGTACTGCTACCTTTGCCATAGAGTTCTCCTTTTGTCTTGGTCGGTTCAGAAAGCAAAAAGACGCACCCACACATGGTGGGCGCGCCGGTCCGGTTTTCTGCCCATCTCTGAAGATATGATAGCAGAAACACCGTAAAAAGGAAAGAGCTGTCAGCGGATTCAGCGGCCGATCTGGATATCGGTCAGCATCTCGTAATACTGTGCAATGGCACTGTGGTCGGCCTGACCCTTGCCGTGGTTGTGCAGCCACTGCAGGATCTCCTGCACCTCGGCAGTCATGGGGACGGGTGCGCCGACAGAGTGCGCGCAGTCCAGAGCGTTGTTCAGGTCCTTGATGTGCAGGTCGATCTTGAAACCGGGCTTGTCGTTGCCCTCGATCATCATGGGAGCCTTTGCGTTCATGACGGTGGAACCGGCCAGACCGCCCTTGATGGCCTGGAACACCAGCTCGGGGTCAACGCCGGCCTTCTGGGCCAGAGTCAGGGCCTCGGCCAAAGCCTGAATGTTGCAGGCAACGATGATCTGGTTTGCCAGCTTGGTGGTGTTGCCTGCGCCGACCTCGCCGCAGCGGACGACGGATGCGCCCATGGTCTCCAGCAGAGGTTTGAACTGGTCAAAGACCTCCTGCTTGCCGCCGACCATGAAGCTCAGGGTACCGTCGATGGCCTTGGGCTCACCGCCGGAAACAGGAGCGTCCAGCATCTCGACGCCCTTCTTCTGCAGCTCGGCGTAGATCTCCTTGGAAGAGACCGGGTTGATGGAGGAGCAGTCGATGAAAGTCGTGCCCGGCTTCATGTAAGAAGCAACGCCGGTCTCGCCCAGCATGACCTGCTTGACCTGCGGAGAGTTGGGCAGCATGGTGATGATGACATCACACTGCTCACCGATCTCTTTCTGCGTTGCACCCTTTGCACCGGCTGCTTCCAGCTCCTGCACCGGGGCGGGGGTGAGGTTGTTGACCAGCAGATCCGTATAGCCTGCCTTCAGCAGATTCTTTGCCATAGGCTTGCCCATGATACCCAGACCAATAAAACCGATTTTCATGAAAGATACCTCCTGATGGGACCACTTGATTTTGAATCGGAAAAAATCTTTTGCAGCGGCTGTCTCTGTGCCGCTCGACTGACATCAGTATACCGGGAAATGCCGCATCCGGCAAGAAACAGATCGCTAAATTCACGTCTGTTTTTTTGATGTTTCCGACAAAACGCTACGATGTGAAATTAAACATTTCATTTTGTTGCAGAAATGCTTCATAAGATTGCAATATTCCGGACCGCCCGATTTGTGTCCTTTCCCGGTTCGTGCTAAAATAAAGGCACAGAACAGGCGGCAGGCCTGAGAACTTCCCCATGACCCAAATATCTTGTCTGAAAACAGAACGAAAGGATCAAAGAGCGGTATGAATACAGATTTTATTAAGGGCGTCGTAGTGCCTATCCTGACCATCGTGGACGAAAACGAGAAGATCGATGAAGCAAAGCAGCGCGCACAGGTGGATTACGTCATCAACGGCGGTGTTGCCGGCATCCTCGCGTTTGGCTCCAACGGTGAGTTCTATATGGTCGAAGAGGACGAGATGGAACGCGGCCTGAAGATCATGATCGATCAGGCTGCGGGCCGTGTGCCGGTCTATTTTGGCATCGGTGCCATCAGCACCAAAAAGTGCTGCCGTCTGGCGCAAATGGCCGTGAAGAACGGTGCGGCTGCTGTCAGCGTGCTTCAGCCCATGTTCCTCAAGCCGACCTATGCCGAGTTGTACGACCATTTCAAGACCATTGCGGAAAGTGTTCCCGAAACGCCTGTTCTGCTGTATAATAATCCCGGTCGTGTCGGCTACACCCTGAGCGCACAGCTCGTGGATGAGCTGGCGCACAATGTTCCCAATATCGTCGGCATGAAAGACACCAGCGGCGATATCACCCAGACTTCTGAGTTCATCCGCCGCACCCGCGATGTGGGATTCAAGGTCTTTGGCGGCAAGGATACGCTCCTGTACGCCAGCCTCTGCCACGGCGCGGTGGGCGGTGTATGCACCGCGGCCAACTTCATGCCGGAGCTCATCACCGATGTCTATAATAAGTATGCCGCCGGGGACCGCGAGGGCAGTCTGGAAGCCCAGTTCAAGTTGAACCCTGTCCGCCTGTCGATGGATGCGGCCAGCTTCCCGGTCGCCGCAAAGGATATGGCGGTGCTGCGCGGCCGCGATGTGGGCGTACCCTATCTGCCCACTCTGCCCACCCCGGAAGGCCCGGCCAAGCAGGGCTTCATCAAGACGATGACCGAGGCCGGGCTGCTGTAAACGGAGTGAATTGCTTTTGATGCCAAAGGAGGAACTTTCTATGAGCACCCTGCGCCAGACCGCAGACCAAATCATCTCTGCCAGCATTCAGGCAGTCCTGCCGGATGAAGCCGTCCGGCGTGCTCTGAAAGATTTTCGCCCGGAGGGGCGGGTCTTTCTGGTCGCCGCCGGAAAAGCGGCATGGCAGATGGCGCACGCCGCTGTTTCTGCGCTGGGTTCCGTGGAGGACGGCGTCGTCGTCACCAAATACGACCACGTGAAAGGCGACATCCCCGGTGTGCGCTGCTATGAAGCCGGACACCCCGTGCCGGATGCCAACAGCTTCGCCGCGACCGAGAAAGCACTGAAACTTGTCCACGGCCTGCACCCGGAGGACATCGTGCTGTTCCTGCTGTCCGGCGGCGGCAGTGCCCTGTTTGAAAAGCCGCTCATTTCCGGAGAAGAGCTGCAAAACATCACGGGGCAGCTCCTTGCCAGCGGCGCGGACATCGTGGAGATGAACACCATCCGCAAGCGCCTTTCCGGCGTGAAAGGCGGGCACTTTGCCCAAGCCTGCGCACCGGCAAAGGTGTTCAGCATCGTCCTCAGCGACATTTTGGGCGACCCGCTGGACATGATCGCCAGCGGCCCGGCCGTGCCGGATACCTCCACCTGCGAGCAGGCTCTTGCCATTGCGGAAAAATATCACCTGACCCTTTCCTCTGCGGCGAAAGACCTGCTGCAACAAGAAACGCCGAAAGCCCTCGGCAATGTGACCACACAAATCACCGGCAGTGTCCGGGAGCTGTGTGCCGCCGCAGCAAAGGCAAGTCAGGCACTCGGCTATGAGCCGGTCATCCTGACCGACCAGCTCTGCTGTGAAGCCCGGGAAGCGGGCAGTTTCCTTGGCTCTATCGCCCGCACCCATGCCGGACATGGCCGGAAGCTGGCCTATATCGCAGGCGGTGAGACGGTCGTCCACCTGACCGGCAAAGGCCTGGGCGGACGGAATCAGGAGCTTGCTCTGGCCGCCGCACCTGCTCTTTCCGGTCTGGAAAACTGCTGTGTCTTTTCGGTCGGCAGCGACGGCACGGACGGCCCCACCGATGCCGCAGGCGGCTATGTGGACGGTCAGACTGAAAACGTCCTTCATGCGGCAGGGATGGATGTGTTCCTTACCCTTGCCGACAACGACGCCTACCACGCCTTGCAGGCGGTGGAAGGCCTCATCATCACTGGTGCGACCGGAACAAATGTCAACGACGTTGCTGTTGCGCTGGTTGAGTAAAACCCGATTTCTCCTTTCGATCCTTTCTTCTTTTTTCATTTTTCTCCTAAACTTTTTACCCATAGCCAACAGGCCCCCTGAGATGCCTTGTCAGCATTTCAGGGGGCCTGTTGCATAAAATATCTCAAATCTCTTGTAATTCATCTGAAATCATGGTATATATTATACGAAATAATCTTTTGGGTAAACGCATTTCTTTTCAATGATATATAAAGTGAGGTGCTTGCTATGACCGCTGTGATCTACGCCCGCTATTCCAGCGACAACCAGCGCGAAGAATCCATTGAGGGTCAGATTCGTGAATGCACGGCCTATGCCGAAAAGAACGACATCACCATCGTCAAGCACTACATTGATCGTGCCATCTCTGCTAAAACAGATAATCGCCCGCAGTTCCAGCAGATGATTAAGGACAGCGACAAGAAGCTGTTTGATATTGTGCTGGTCTGGAAGCTGGACCGTTTTGCCCGGAACCGCTACGACAGTGCCCGGTACAAGACCCAGCTGAAG
>JAHZGF010000060.1 GCA_019420945.1 Clostridiales bacterium
TCGTTCTGGAAAAGGAGTTGTAGAAGATGTCATTCTTTGAAAACACCCGCAAACCTGTGGGTATCGGCGGGAAGCTCATGGTCGCCATGATGAATTTGGGTCACAGCCCTGTGGCGCGCTGGGGGCTTCAATTTCTGAATGCTGCGCCGGATGCCAAGGTGCTGGACTGCGGCTGCGGTGGCGGTGCGAACATGAAAAGGCTGCTGAAAAAATACCCGCAGGGGATCGTGAAGGGCATCGACTATTCGCCCGTCAGCGTGGAGAAGACGAAAAAGGTCAACGAGACCGCCATCGCGGAGGGGCGCTGTGCCGTCCTGCAAGGCAGTGTGGCGGATATGATCTTCGCAGATGACTGGTTCGATGCGGTCACCGCTTTTGAGACAGTCTACTTCTGGCCGAATCTGCCGCAATGTTTTCGGGTGATTTATCGGGTGCTGAAGCCCGGCGGAACCTTTCTCATCTGCAACGAGAGCAGTGGCGACACGGACAAGGATGAGAAGTGGACGGAGATTATCGGCGGTATGACCATATACAAGGATGTCGAGCTGAAGGCATATCTGGAGCAGGTGGGCTTTTACGAGGTGCAGATACACAAAAAGAAAAGCTGGCTGTGCATCACGGCACGGAAATAAGGAGATCAAGCATGAGCATTTTTGCACCCATCCTGCGCATGAATATGAGGAAGTGCGCGTAGGAAACCTGAAAAGTATTGCATGGTTTAACTGCCGAAAATCAAAATGGGGAGCGATAATATGTCAAAGAAAGCGACCGAGTTTCAAAAAAAGGAAATGAGCAAGATGTACCGCGGCAAGGAGATCTTCAAGCCCCTGAACACCGGCTGGGTGGACGAGCATGTGGCCTGCGTGCGGGAGTGGGTGGCGAACATCTTCTTCTACCGCAAGGGCGACACCACCATCATGATCGATGCCGGGTACAACTACGACCGGCTGGCAGAAAAAATGGGCTGGCTGGGCATCGACCCGCAGTCCATCCGGCACATCCTCATCACTCATCAGGACACCGACCACGTGGGCGCGGTGGAGGCAGACAGCCCCGGTTTGTTCCGGAGCGCAAAGCTCTATATCGGCGAGATTGAAAACCGGTATCTCACCGGCGAGGTGCGGCGAAAAGTCATATACCATCTCTATAAATTGCCGCAGGTCACAATTAACAACGAAAAGGTGCTGCTGCATGACGGCGAGACTTTCGAGATTGACGGTATCAAAATTGAGTGCTTTCTCGTCCCCGGCCATACATGGGGGCATATGGTCTATCTCATTGACGACAAATATCTCTTCACCGGCGACACTATCTGGTTCGGCGCGGACGGCGGCTACAGTTTCATTTCCTCTCTGGCAGAGGGCAACAAACTGGCGGTGAAGTCGCTGGCGGCGCTGGAGCAGAAGCTGCAAAGCCGCGAATTGCGCCCGCTGTTTCTCACCGGTCACACCGGCTGGACGGACAACTTCGAGTTCGCCTTTGCCCATAAGGACAAGCTTTGCTCACCGTTCCGAAAGCGGGTTCCCGACCCCACCGCGCCTTATGACGCTTATGATGAATCGGATGACACGGAAAAAATGGCAAAGAGTGGGTTCCTGAAGAGGGTGGGAAGATGAAGGTTTATTCCTTCGGCGCAGAAAATGCCCCGGTCATCCTACTGCTTCCCGGCACCTGCTGCCACTGGAAGGGCAATTTTGGACGGGTCATTCCGCTGCTGTCGGACAGGTATCGCGTTCTCTGCGTCAGCTACGATGGTTTCGATGAAACGGAACATACCGAGTTTCCCACTATGCTGGAGGAAACAGAGAAAATAGAATCTTACATTCAGAAACATTGCGATGGACATATCTGGGCGAGCTATGGCTGCTCGCTGGGCGGCTCTTTTGTGGGGCTGCTGGCGGCGCGGCAGAATATTCATATGGATTACGGAATTCTCGGCAGCTCTGATCTTGACCAAGCATCTCCCATTGCGGCAAAGCTGCAAACAAATCTGCTCCTACCGCTGATTTATCCGCTTATTCGAGACGGACGGTTCAAGAGTCGATTGCTGCAAAAACGCCTCACGCAGCGAAAGTCGGAAATGGGCGGTTATGTGCAAGCGTTCATGGAGATGCTCAGCGGCGCACGACCTTATGTGACCGTGCAGAGCTGCAAGAATCAGTTCTATTCCGACCTTGTCACCCCGCTGCCGGACAAGATCAACGTTCCGGGAACAGAGATTCATATTTTCTATGCGCTCAAAATGGGTGAGAAATACCGCGAGCGCTATGAACGGCACTTTGCAAACCCAGCCATTCATGAGCAGGACTTGCAGCACGAGGAGCTGCTGGCCTGTTATCCGGAGCGCTGGGTGCAGTTGGTGAAGGATATCATGGAGGGAAAGCGATGAAGCATCAGCACTTTGATGTGGAGACCGCCGGCTTTTACGGCGCGTACTGGGCGTGTGCCGACGGATCGGACTGCGCGGTCATTGCGATGATTGGTGACGATCCGGAGGATCGGCTTGCGCGTTCAGCTGTGAAATGGCTCTGCGGGCGGGGCGTAAATGTGCTCACCATGTCGCCTGCGAAAAAGGATTACGGCCATCATAATTATCCGCTGGAGCGTGTGGAGACGGCCATTTCGTGGCTGAAAGCCAACGGCAACCATAAAATTGGCATTGCCGGTGCTTCGACTACGGGAACGCTCGCGCTGACAGCGGCTGCCATGTTCCCGGATGTTACCCTGACCATTGCCATGACGCCCAGCGATTTTGTGTGGCAGGGTTTCATGCAGGGCAAAAGGGACGGCTGCAAGGAATGGCCGGTCGAGGGCGAGTCGCTGTTCTCCTACCGGGGCAAGCCGCTGCCCTATATGCCGTTTTGCTATCAGCATCCCGACTATTGGCACTGTGTCGCCGCAGAGAGCAAGCGCACTGGTGATATGGTTAACTCCCGCAAGCTGTTTGACGATTCCGAGGTGATGCATCCGATCGAGCCGGAGGAATATATTCCTGTTGAAAACATCCGGGGAAAGCTGCTGCTGATCGGCGCGGAGGACGATGCGCTGTGGGATACCGCAAAGTATATCCGCCGTATGAAAAAGCGCCTTGCGGAAAAGCCGCATGAATGCGAGATTGAAACAATGGTTTATGCTCACGGCACCCACTTTGTCTTTCCGGAGGGGATGCTGAAAATCATGCTGCCGGTTGGCTCCGGTCTGTTTGTAAAGTTGGCGTTTCAGGCAGCAAAGAAATATCCCAAGGAATGCCGCCAGACCCGGATAGACATCGAGAAGCGGATGAACCGGACTCTGGCAGAATGGAAAGGAGCGAAGTGAGATGCGTTGGATGGGAATGCCCCTAGCCATATGGGTAGTGTTTGCGAAGTCCTTTCAAGCGCAGCTGACGGCGGTACTGGGCTATGACCCGGACACCGCACGTAAGATCACGGAAAAGGCCAAGCCGAAGTACCGTGAGATCATCGCAAAGCTGCCCGAATTTGAAAAAGGTGATCGGTTCAGCATGAACATCATTGGCTGCGCCATGTTGGGGGCGTTCGTCCTCTGTATGCCGAAGCGGCCGGATACGGAGGTGCTGACGGTATACTATGAGAATGCCCAGATGACGCCGCTGATGAAGTGGTTCTGCCGCAAGAGCGGAAAAAGCAAGTTTATCGCAAAGGACATTGCCGCCATGAAAGCCACCGCCGCCCGGAAGGCGGCTGACCGCAACCCCTACTCGTGGAACATGGACTTTTACGAGTATCCCGACGGCAGCGGTTATGAGGGACGCTTTACCAAATGCGGCATCTGTGTGCTGATGGAAGAGCTGGGGCTTTTTGACCTGACCCCCGCCATGTGCCATCTGGACTACGCCATGAGCGACGCCGACGGCGTGACGAATTTTGTGCGGCAGTACACGCTGGCCTCCGGCGGCCCTTACTGCGACTGCGGGTATAAGAAGAAACGGCTGCAAGAGGACAGAGCATGAAATACTTTGAGTTCGGGCAGGAGCATCCGGAGCTGATGGTCATGCTTCATGGCGGCGGGGTGTGCTATCGCGGCGCACTGCCGGTGGCAGAGGAGATGGCGAAAACCTACCATGTGGTGCTGGTGGCCTACGACGGCTTCAATCCCGATGAGCCGGAGACGCAGTTCCGGTCCGTGCCGGATGAGGCAAGGCGGCTGGGCGATTATATCGTGGAGCGCTACGGCGGGAAGATTGACATTCTCTACGGCGTGTCCTACGGAACATTCGTCCTCATGGACGTGCTGGCCGATAAGCGGCTGACCATCACGACTACCATTGCTAACGGTATGCCCACCATGGACTACGCCGACATCAAAAGCCCGGTTTTGCAGAACCTCTACATATTCTTCCTGACCGGCTTTTCCTATTGGCTCATCGGGAAGGCAGGCCCCATCCGGAAGAAGCTCGTCTGCAAGATGATGGGCCGCACGGAGGAATCCTTCGACCGCATCGTCTACAAAGACGCCACCTGGCAGAGCTGGGTCAATCAGGACAAGTACATGATCGGGCGGCACCGGAATTTTGATCTTTTCAAGCGCACGGACATGTACATCTGGCACGGCATTGCAAGCTCGACGGAAAAGAAGCTGGCGAAACATGTCAGAGCGTGGCAGGACAAGGGCTATGCCTTTACCTACAAGGTTTTTCCCAATATGGGTCACGGCACACTGGCGGGCGAACACCCGCGGGAGTTTTCAAAAGAGGTGCAGGCGGCGCACCAGTGCAGCCTGCAAAAGGAGAAGCGATGAGAGACAACAAACTGCAATTCAATCGCAGCTGCCATGTGCTGTATTCCAAAGCCTGCAAAAAGCAGATTCAATCGAAGATTGCCCTGCATTATCCGGAAGCGCAGCGCGAGGCCGTCTGGGAGCGGGTGCAGCGGCAGTATGTGGAATTTCTCTCGGACTGGCGGACGGACTTGGGCGGGAAGAAAAACTTTCACAACGGCGCGGGCGGCACTTACGACTGCATCGCTATCATGAGCTATTATGCCGTGTGCCGGGATGTTGTCTCCTTCCGGGAGATCGAAGAGATCGAGGAAAACCTGATTCTGCCTACCTTCCGCAAGCTCTCCCGATTTGTGGACTGCCACAAACCGTTTTTTAAGAGGCTGATGTATTGGGCCTTTCAGAACGCCGAAAAGCAGTGCGCCAAGTGGCACGATTACGAGATGCACGTTGCGCCCTATGACAAAGATAAACCTATCTATTATGAGTTCACCGCCTGCCCGGCGGCGGAGTTTGCCATCAAGCACGGTCTGACGGACATCATGCCCGCCCTGTGCAATGTGGACTTTGCGTCCATGGAGTTGCTTCACGCAAGGCTTGTCCGGAAAACCACCTGCGTGGACGGCTGCAGGTGCGACTATACCATCTGCGGCGACAAAGACCCGTACTTAAACGACCATCCCGAATACCGCGATGCGGCAGGGTATCGCAGAAACCGATAAGGAAAAGGAGAAAGTGGCCATGAAGTTTTTGGTATTCGGCGCCGGCGTTCTGGGGTGTAATCTGGCGAACAATCTGTTCCGCGCAGGAAAGGATGTCACGCTGCTGGCAAGAGGCCCATGGGCAGATGAGATTCGGCGAAACGGGCTGCGGATCAAAAATACACTTTCCCGCCGCACGGCAGTCAGCCCCATTCCGGTGGCAGCGGAGCTTTTGCCGGGAGACGACTATGATGTAATTTTTGTGGCTGTGCGGTACACGCAGATCGAAACAATTCTCGAAACTCTGCGGGCAAGCCTGGCGAAAACGATGATCTTTGTGGGCAACAATGTGCGCGCCTCGGAAACGGCAGCGCTTTTGCTGGAGAAGAACGTGCTGTTTGCCTTTACCAGCGCCGCCGGACACAGAGAAAGCAATTATGTGGCCTCGGTAGACCTTCGCAAGACTACCATCGGGCCGCTGCGGAATGCGCCGTCGCAGGAAGCGCTGGTTCAGGAAATCTTTGCAGGCACGAAGTATAAGGTCACCTACGAGCCGAACATGGAGGACTATCTCCTGTGCCACGCTGCGTTTGTGCTCCCGGCGGTTTTTGCCTGCTACAAGACCGACGGCGACCTGAAAAAGCTGAAAAGGGACAACGCTTATCTGAATCGCCTGATCGATGCGAATATCGAGGGTTACCGGGCAATCCGAAACGCCGGTCACGAGATTCTGCCGGATGCAGACAAGGAATTTGAGGATGCAGCATACCGCAAGACCTGCTTTCGCTTTTTTAAGCTCATGTGTGCAACGGCTTTAGGGAAAATCTGTGCGTCCGACCATGCCATGAACGCGGTGGACGAAATGAGCGCACTGAATCGGGACATGAAAGCATTTTTTGACGTGACCGGCGCAAAGTATCCGGTCTGGAAAACGCTGGAAGCAGAATGTGGGAGCTATCTGCGGTAAAAAAGCGACCGGCTGGTCAGAGCTGCGCTCCCTGCGGGGTTCGTTGCTTAAATTTGTGCGGTCGAGGAGCAGGGCAACAAATGCAGATTGCAGAGATTTGATTGAATAAACAATATGATTGACATCTTTTTTCATGACAAAACGGGTGTGGTTTCCGGCTTCCCCGGACAAATAGATGGTTTTGAACATGCGGATGGTAACGGAGAAATCCACTACTACCGGCTGTTTGACGGCGTGGGAATCATGCTGCTGCGGCTGGAAATGGAGGCGTATACAGAAATTCGGACACAGATCGGGAGGCTGGAAGTCAATTTCTGCGTGAACGGACGGTTTGAAACCAGCTTTTCCATGCGGGATCGTGTTCTTCTGAAGCCGGGCGACATGGCGGTCAGTTGCTACGATGGCTTTCACGGAAGCAGTTCGGCGTCCTGCTTTCCGCTGAGCTACTACGAGGGAATCTGTCTGGAGATCGAACCGGCCGCCGCGGGAAATTGGATAAAGCAGAACGCACCTGCGTTTTCAGTGGATTTTGCCGCATGGAAGCAAAATCTTCTGGGCTGTAAATGGTATATGGTCGGCGCTGCGGGGCCGCGCTGTGAGCATGTATTCCGGGAGCTTTACGAAAGTGCGTTCTATGAAGATCCCGGCTTTTTGCAGCTCAAGACGCTGGAACTTCTGATGCTGCTTGGGCGTATTCCACAGGAGAATACGGCGGGGTTATATTGCTCGTCCGAGCAGACGGTTCTTGCGCACCATCTCCGGGATCACTTGCTGACAAACCGGGAGGGATACATATCCCTCGCCAGCCTTGCGGCGGAGCATGAGATATCGGTATCGCATCTGCAAAAGCTCTTCAAGCAGGTCTATGGCGTGCCGATCTACCGATATATCAAGGAATACCGCCTGGAGCAGGCGGCAGTGGAGCTGGTTCGCAGCGGGAAGTCTGTTACGGAGATCGCGCAGCAAGCAGGCTATGACAACGCCAGCAAATTTTCAGAGAGCTTCAAAAAGCGGTACGGCAAGACACCGTCCCGCTATCGTGCCGATAAAAAGAATGCGGTAAAACGGAGTAGTTTAAAAACGCAAAGCGTGTTAGAATACCCGGCGGTTAGAGGAAGCTAACCAAAGAGTTTTAGGAGGTACTGTATGAAAACGAAATTTGCTGCTTTTGTGCTTTGCGTGATCTGCCTGCTGTCGGCTGCCGGCTGCGGCCAGGCGAAAACGGATGAACAGACGCCGCCGACTGACCAGAGCGCGGTGACCGACGATTATCTGACCACCATCAGCGGCACGTATGTGGAGCTGTTCCCGGAGCTGTCAAAATCCGAGTATCGGAATATCTGGATCGATGCCACCACGCCGCTGGCAGGCGCGGAGAACGCGGAGACTGCCACGGATATGCTGCTGGGAATGTGCATGGCGGAGCCTTACGGCCCGGAGGCGGCGGAAAAATACGCGGCAGACCCGGACAGCATGGCGTTTAACTGCTATTTTCTGGGCGGCGTGGACAAGTTTGTGATGGACGGTCACACGATCACCGGTCTGGACGCGCAGGGACAGGAGGTTTTCTCCCACACCTATAAGTTGCTGGATGAGGAGAACGAAAACGGCTTCATCTTCTATCAGAGCGAGGATGAAAATTCCGGCCAGTTTACCTATTTTGCCTTCTCGCCCGACACCATGGAAACCACCTATCATCTGGAGTTTCGCTATGCGGAGGATCTGAGTGATCTTCAAAGCTGGTTCGAGGGCAATTATGCCTATTGGAATGCCGCCGCGATTGCGGAGGATTACGATCAGGCAACCATGGAAAATGTCATTGAGCTTTTTACCACGGAAAATTTATCTGCGGCAGAATAAACGGTGCCTGCGCACCCGCTTGATTCAGACGGGTGCGCAGGCGCGCTTATCGGTAAGGATGTGATTTTATTGAAAAAACAATCTGACTTTTCCCGCCTGATGGGCTATGCGGGCAGGTATCGGGTTTTTACCTATGCCTCCTGGGTGCTTTCCGCCATCAGCGCGCTGACGGCGCTGGTGCCGTTCCTCTATATCTGGATGATTCTGCGGGATGTACTGGCCGCTGCGCCGGATTATGCGCAGGCGGTGAACATTCCTCATTACGGCTGGATGGCAGTGCTATTCGCGGTGCTGTCTTACCTTATTTATATTGCAGCGCTGATGTGCTCCCATCTGTCGGCGTTTCGGGTGGCGACCAATCTGCGGCTGGCAGTGTCGGAGCATCTGGCACTGCTGCCGCTGGGCTTTGCCGAGAACTTCGGCAGCGGTAAGCTGCGCAAGATCATCCACGAGAGCACCGGAGCCGCCGAGACCTATCTTGCCCACCAGCTGCCCGACCAGTACAACGCCATCGCCACCCCGGTGGGGCTGCTGGTGCTGCTGTTGGCGTTCGACTGGAGGCTGGGGCTGCTGAGCCTTGCGCCGGTAGTGCTGGCTTTCCTCATTATGGCGACCATGACCGGCAAGCGGATGGTCGAAAAAATGCGGCAGTACGGCAATGCCTTGGAGGCCATGTCCAACGAGGCAGTGGAATACGTCCGGGGCATTCCGGTGGTCAAGACCTTCGGGCAGAGTGTGTTTTCCTTCAAAAAATTCAAGACCACCATTGATGAGTACGAAAAGTGGGTCATCTCCTACACCAAAGACCTGCGCCTGCCCATGATGTTCTACACCGCCGCCGTCAACGGCGTGTTCGCCTTTCTGATTGCAGGCGGGCTGCTGTTCACGATACACGGCGTGACCCCGGTATTTCTGCTGAACCCGTTGTTCTATATTATCATCACGCCGGTGATCTCCCTGACTTTGACCCGCATGATGTACATGAGCGAGAGCAAGATGGTGGTAGCGGATGCGCTGGCACGCATCGACTCGGTGCTGGAGGCAGCACCCATGCAGGTTCAGGCTGTTCCGCAGCACCCGCAGGATGCTTCTGTCGCGCTGC
>JAHZGF010000061.1 GCA_019420945.1 Clostridiales bacterium
TTTTTCGAGGAAAGGGGTGAGAAAAATGCCGACAAAATCCAATAACACAGGCGGGCGCGGCGGCGCGAGACCCGGTGCGGGAAGGAAGAAATCCGCTGTCAAAGAGAAAGCTGAGAACGGCAATCCTGGCGGCAGGAAACTGGAAGTGCTGGACATTCCCGAAGTCGAGGGTGTCGATATGCCAAAGCCCCATGAGTTTTTATCCGCCGAGCAGCGTGACGGAAGCACGCTCCAGGCGGAGGAAATTTATACGGAAACCTGGGAGTGGTTAAAAAAGGTGGGCTGCGCGGCGAAGGTGTCACCTCAGCTTCTGGAGCGGTACGCCATGTGCAGCGCCCGCTGGATTCAGTGCGAGGAGATGACCAACCGCATGGGTTTCCTCTCCAAGCATCCCACCACGCAGAAGCCGATTCCGTCGCCGTTTATTAATATCGGCATCAACTACATGAACCAGGCGGTGCGGCTCTGGAACGAGATCTTCCAGATCGTGAAGGAAAACTGCAGCACCGATTACGGGGAGGTATCTCCCCAGGATGATCTGATGGAGCGGCTGCTCCGCGCAAGGAAGGGGTGAAGCTATGTTTGAGAAAGTAAATCCGTGCCACCCGGACAAGGTGGCGGACCGCATTGCCGGCGCCCTGGTGGATGCGGCGTACCGGAAAGAGGAAAATCCCAGGATCGCCGTGGAAGTCCTGATCGGCCACGGCGTCTGCCATATCATCGCGGAAACATCAGTGAGCATTCCACAGGATGAAGTGGAATCCATTGTCCATCGCATCGCAGGAAATCTGCACACGGACTATCTGGAAATGCCGCAGGACGGATGTCTTGCCAATAACCAGGCGGAAGGAATCCGCTGCGGGGACAACGGCATCTTCAAAGGGGTTCCGGTCACGGAGGAGCAGAAAGCACTCTGTGAGATCGCCAAAAGTGTATATCACACTTATCCCTCGGATGGGAAGTACATCATTGACGAAGCAAGGCTCATCCTCTGCCAGAGCAATGCCCCTGCCGCAGAGCTGCGGAAACGGTATCCGGGCGCCGAGGTCAATCCCTTGGGCGACTGGACAGGCGGCACGGATGTAGACTCTGGGGCGACCAACCGCAAGCTGGGCAGCGACATGGCCGATTCGGTGACGGGCGGCGGCCTTCACGGCAAAGACCTCTCCAAAGCGGATGTGAGTGTGAACATCTACGCATGGCTGAAGGCGCAGGAAACGGGAAAGCCCGTGGAACTGTGCTGCGCCATCGGGGAAGATACGGTGGACGGCATCCCCTATAGAGAAATCATGGAGACTGCCCGGAGATACATCCGGTCCCTCGGCGGCTTTGAAAAATTTGCGGAATGGGGGCTGGTGCGATGAAAACGACAACCGAGATGCAGCTTGTCCCTATCGCCAAGCTGGTACCCTATGTGAACAATGCCCGCACCCACTCCCCGGAGCAGATTACCAAGCTCCGCTCGTCCCTCCGGGAGTTCGGCTTTATCAATCCCGTCATCATCGACCGGGAGTTCAATGTGATCGCCGGCCACGGCAGAATCCTTGCGGCAAAGGAAGAAGGCATCCGAGAGATTCCCTGTGTGTTTGCCGACCATCTTACCGAAGCGCAGAAGAAAGCCTATATCATTGCGGACAACCGCATGGCGATGGACGCCGGATGGGATGAGGAACTTCTGCGGGTGGAGATTGAGTCTTTGCAGGGCATGGACTTTGACCCTCTGCTCACCGGCTTTGATGAAAAGGAACTGGCAGCTCTGTTCGATGACGGCATGGAAGCCAAAGAGGATGACTTCGATGTGGACGCGGAGCTGCAAAAGCCTGCCTTCTCCCGGTTGGGCGACGTATGGACGCTTGGCAGGCACCGTCTGGTATGCGGGGACTCTACAAAGGCAGAGACATACACCGCACTCATGGATGGCGTTAAGGCAAACCTGGTGATTACCGACCCGCCGTACAACGTCAACTACGAAGGCTCGGCTGGCAAAATCAAGAACGACAACATGGCAGGCGAGAAATTCTATGAATTCCTCCTTGCCGCTTTTCAGAATATGGAATCGGTTATGGCGGCGGACGCATCCATCTATGTGTTCCACGCCGATACCGAGGGGCTAAACTTCCGCAGGGCGTTTGCCGATGCGGGATTTTATTTATCCGGCTGCTGCATCTGGAAGAAGCAATCCCTTGTGCTGGGACGCTCTCCGTACCAGTGGCAGCATGAGCCGGTGCTGTACGGCTGGAAGAAAAACGGCAAGCATCAGTGGTACACCGGCAGGAAGGAAACCACCATCTGGGAGTTTGATAAACCCAAGAAGAACGGCGACCATCCCACCATGAAGCCAATCCCTCTGCTGGCTTATCCTATCCAGAACAGTTCTATGGCAAACTCGGTGGTGCTTGACCCATTCGGCGGTTCCGGTTCTACGCTCATTGCCTGTGAGCAGACTGACCGCATCTGCCGCATCATCGAGTTGGACGAGAAGTTCTGCGATGTGATTGTAAACCGATATATTGAGCAGGCCGGTTCTGCGGATGGCGTGAGCGTCCTCCGTAATGGCAGGACATACAGCTACGAGGAGGTCACGGATGGAACAGAATAAACTGACGCTGGGCAGCCTGTTTGACGGCTCTGGCGGATTCCCTCTGGGCGGATTGCTCTCCGGCATTACCCCTGTGTGGGCTTCGGAGATCGAACCATTCCCCATCCGGGTGACCACAAAGCGGCTGCCCTTTATGAAGCATTACGGCGATGTATCCAAAATGGACGGCGCAGATGTAGAGCCGGTGGACATCATCACCTTCGGCTCGCCCTGCCAGGATATGAGCATCGCCGGCCGGCGGGAAGGTCTGGACGGCTCCCGCTCCAGCCTGTTCTACGAAGCCGTCCGAATCGTAAAAGAAATGAGGTGTGCGACCGATGGAAAACATCCAAGGTATATCGTCTGGGAAAACGTCCCCGGCGCGTTCAGCTCCAACAAGGGCGCGGACTTCCAGTCCGTCCTCGAAGAGATCTGCTCGGTCAAAGGATACGAAATTCATACTGCTCGACCTGAGAGGTGGCCAGCCGCCGGGGAGATCGTGGCAGACGATTTCAGTCTCGCATGGCGGGTATTTGATGCGCAGTACTGGGGAGTCCCCCAACGCAGAAAACGCATCTACCTTGTCGCAGATTTTGCAGGCAGGAGTGCCGGAAAAATACTATTTGAGTCCGAAGGCGTGTCTGGGTATACTCCGCAGGGCTTCCGCCCGTGGCAAGGAACTGCCGGAACTTTTGAGGAAGGCGCTGGAGCGTCAGGCTGCGTCTGCTTAAACGACCAGGGCGGCAGCCGTATGGATGTGACGGAGGATGTCGCAGCAACGCTCCGGGCGGAAAACCACGGACACCCTCCCTGCGTGATGGGGGCAGCCGGTTTTTGTACCGAGCATTCCGCACAGGCAAGGGGCATTGGGTATGAGGAAGAAACTTCTCCCACCCTCCGTGCCGGGACGGTGCCGGCGGCGGTCTATGAGAACCATAGCCAGGATACCAGATACACCGGTCCACTGGAGACAGCGCCTACAGTAATGTCTACCTACGGCACGGGCGGCAACAACCAGCCCTTTGTGGTGGAGACACCCAAGACGCTGAAGATCCGCTCCGGCTGCGATGGCGGCGGTAAAGGCGCGCTGATCCAGGAGAACAAGTCCGCCACCCTCGGCTGCAACAACGACCAGACGGTATTCGTGCCGTTCGTGAAGGGCACCCGCCCCCATTCTCCCGATGAGGGGCAGCAGTGGAGAGCCGCCGATGTAGCGAATACACTGAACACCTACGATGTAGGCGAGGCCCGGTGCAATGAACTGGCGGTCAGGGTGTACGGCATCTGCTCCAAGCAGAGCCACGCCATGCTGTCCGACAATCCCCACAGCGGTTTTTATGAAGCGGACACTTCCCGGTGCCTGGACAGGAGCGGCGGCAACCCCACCTGCAACCAGGGCGGTATGGCGGTGGTGGCGGTGCAGGGTTCCATGATCGGCAGGGCGGATAAGAATGGTCCCCAGGGCAGCGGCGTGAATGAGGATGTGTCTTTTACGCTGGATGCTGCTGACCGCCATGCGGTGGCTTACTGCATGACCACCGGCTCTTACACTCAAACATTGGAAGAACAATCTCCAACCTTGATGGCAAGGGATTATAAAGACCCGCCTGTGGTGAATGAGACTGAGCCGGAGTATATCGTCCGCAGACTGACGCCTACCGAGTGCGCCCGGTTGCAGGGGTTTCCGGACTGGTGGTGCGCCGGGCTTGAGACCGATGAGCCGTCTGAGGAGGAAATCGAGTTCTGGACAGAGGTGTTTGAGACACATCGCACCGTTCTGGGAACTTCCTCCAAGCCAAAGAGCCGGAACCAGATCATCAAGTGGCTGAAAGGCCCCCACTCCGATTCCGCAGAATACAAAATGTGGGGCAACGGTGTGGCGCTTCCCAATGTTTACTTCGTGCTCTCCGGGATCGTGTACTATGCACAGTTTCCGGAAGGATAATCCAGCCCTTATTCTACAGAAAAATGTGCGAAAACCGCTTGCTATTTCAGGGGTTTAGAGTGATGTATGTACTACCAAAACAAAGGAGGTTTTCGCACATGGAAATCAGATACAATGTGACGGGTGCCAAGCGCAAGGAACTTGTAAAGGTCATCGCTGATACCACTGGCGCCAGGGCGGAATACAAGTTCATGCCCACCTGCAACTATGAGATCGACTACTTTACGGTTACCAAGGATGGGACACTCCTCTTTGACGACCGCGCCGACAGCGAGGAAGTCGAGCGGGTGCTGGAATCCATCGCCGCCGCTGGCTTTGAATGTGAGCCGCAGGACGGCGTTGAGCAACCCTCTGGGCAAGAAACCAAAGAAACGGAAGAAATCGCCGACAGCGCGCCACAGGGCGAACCTGTGGGACTTACAGTGGAGATTCCGCTCCACAAGGTGGCGGTGGGCAACCTCACGAAGCTGCTGGAAGCCAAAGGAAATCTGATACGGAAAGCCCTGGGCATCACCGACCTTCGCGTTGAGGTTTTGGAAGATCGGGTGGCGTTCCCCTGGTTCTCCCAGGTAGATGCGGATTCTGCAGCCGCCTACACCCATTTCATTTCCGCACTTTGCGAGATGAGCAGAAATGCCAAGCGAGTGACGGCGACCGAAAAGCCGGTGGACAATGAGAAATACGCCTTCCGCTGCTTTCTCCTGCGGCTGGGCTTTATTGGCAGCGAGTACAAAGCGGAGCGCAAGATCCTGCTGAAGAACCTCTCTGGGTCCTCGGCCTTCAAGAATGGAGGTGCCGGCCATGCGGTTTCCGAATAAAGATACCGTGGAGCGTATCCGCCGGGACTATCCCGCCGGCACCCGTGTGAAACTGGTGCGGATGGATGATGCCCAAGCGCCACTCGCCGGTACGCTCGGCACGGTACTCGGTGTGGATGATACCGGTTCCCTCCTCATGCGCTGGGACAACGGCAGCGGCCTGAACGTGGTCTATGGGGAGGACATTGTGAGAAAGGTGGGTGACCGCCGTGCCGAATAACATTCTGAAGGACTTCTTCTATGGGAACATTAATCCGAATGAAAAGCAGTTTGATTGTAATTCGGAGTATGGAAAAGCCGCTGCCGGTCTGGCCGATGAAGAAGAAAAACTCCGATCCATGCTGGATCATGAGACGTCCGAAATCCTTGATAAGATGATTTGCCTGCAAGCCTCCATTACGGGCATGACCGCTGAGGAGTATTTTATTGATGGGCTGCGGACGGGATTCCGGCTGGCTCTCGCTATACTCGATGAAGGAAAAAACGGCTCTCTCACGCCAATTACGGATGGTGGAAAAAGGCTGTAAATTACACAGTATCCAGCAGTCATCTTTGTGTAGTATATTATCGGAAATGGCCTTGCTATTATCCTCTTTTAGAGCGAATATGTGTACACCGAAAGGGAAAACACACCAAATGAAAACGGAGGATTCACCATGAATGAGAAAACCGCAAGGCAGATTACAGAGATGAAAAAGCAGACCATCGGGGTCGAGGTTGAGATGAATAACATCACCCGCCAGAAGGCAGCCAAGGCTGCCGCCGAGTTTTTCGGCACCGGACGCTACGAGAATACCGCCGGCCGCAACGGATACAGCACCTGGTCGGCCTGGGACGCAGACGGGCGCGAGTGGAAGTTCCAGAAGGATGTTTCCATTGCGGGACCGGATGACCAGAAATGCGAACTGGTCACCCCGATCCTGACCTACGATGACATCGAAACCCTGCAGGAGCTTTGCAGGCAGCTTCGTCACAACGGAGCCAAGAGCGACGCCTCCAGAGGATGCGGGGTCCACATCCACATCGGGGCAAACGGGCACACCCCGCAGAGCCTTCGCAACCTTGCCAACATCATGGCGAGCCACGAAAGCCTGATTGCCGAGGCACTGAAACTGGACCGGGGCCGCATGAGCCGCTACTGCCGCACGGTGGACCCAAGATTCTTAGAGCAGGTCAACCGGAGAAAACCCCACACAATGGCACAGCTTGCGGATATCTGGTACAACAGCAACGGCGCAAATTACGGCAGAAACCATCACTACAACGACAGCCGCTACCATATGCTCAACCTCCACGCCACTTTTACCAAAGGCACGGTCGAATTTAGGCTCTTCCAGTTTGATGAGCCAACCGCAGAGCGCCGGGGCGGCATCCATGCAGGCCAGCTTAAGAGTTACATCCAGCTTTGCCTGGCCTTAAGCCAGATGGCAAAGGATGTGCGGACGGCAAGCTCCAAGCCCCAGCAGAACGAGAACCCCAAATATGCCATGCGCACCTGGCTCCTCCGCCTGGGCTTCATCGGCGAGGAATTTGCAACGGCACGGGATTTTCTGACCCGCAACCTTACCGGGGACACAGCCTTCCGGCATGGCAGAGCCGCCGCTTGAAGGACTTAGGTTAAATGCCCTGCCCCTGACCGCTTCGGCGGTCTTAGGGTGGTAGAAGGACAAGTAACCTAAGTCCTCCAGGAAAGGATGGATACACATGAACGAAAAAAGATACTACATCGCCTACGGCAGCAACCTGAATGTTCGGCAGATGCGGATGCGCTGCCCTCACGCCACGATCCTCGGTACGGCAAACCTTAAGGATTGGGAACTGCTTTTTAAGGGAAGCAGGACCGGCTCTTACCTGACCATTGAAGAATGCGAAAACGGCACGGTTCCCGTGGTGATCTGGGAGGTGACGGCTGCAGACGAAGCCGCCCTCGACCGTTATGAAGGATTCCCGACCTTTTACTACAAGCGGGATATCCGTCTCCAGTACAAAGGCATCCGGACAGGCAGACGCAGGACGGTGACGGCCTTTGCCTACATCATGCACGAGGACAGGCCGATTGGGATTCCCAGCAATCTCTATATGCGGACTTGCCTGGAAGGGTATGACGCCTTCCGCTTTGACAAGAATATTCTGGTTGATGCTTATGATAAATGCAGGGAGGTATGCGGATATGAAGGATAATGTGATCCGGATGGCGGTCTGCCCGCTTTGCGGCAGGACCTACCACGGCGCTCCGGCGCTTTCAAGAGAAGACAACGAAACGCTCATCTGCCCGGACTGTGGCACCAGGCAGGCGCTCCAGTCTATCGGTGTGGACAGCGCCGAGCAGGAGCAGATCATTGAGACGATCCACCGCCATACACAGGAGTGATATACACAATTTATTCCTCCGATCTTTGTGCGGATTATGCTCAGAATTAACTTGATAATATATGGTTTTAGAGCGAATATGTACACACCGAAAGGGAAAACAAAGAAAACGGAGGATACAAGCCATGATGATCAACGAAGCGATGAAAAAGTACCGGCTGCCGAACCCCACCACAACCGAGGATTTGGAGATGCGGTTCTCCGGCATGGACGGCAAGACGTTGACTTTTGGAGATAAGGTTCTCCTTGCCGGATACTACTACAACGGGAGAAACAAGCCCTGCTGCTTCGGCGCGGCATACGAGTTCCTTACCGATGACCACACCTGCGAAGGTATGATCGGGCTGAGAGCAGCCAGCGGGGTTGAGTTTGAGGATGATGGCCACGCCATCGCTTGGGCGATGCAGCAGTAAATAAAAGAACATAATAACCTGAGATCGAGCCGCACGGCTCTTTCTCTCGTACAGAACCATTTTGGAAGTCGCAGCGATGCGGCTATTTTTTATGCCATTTGGGAGGTGGTGTCTATGCGAAAACTGAAGAAATACAAGCCTACCAAGTTCATGGCGAAGACCTCGCACTATGATAAGGACGCCGCCGACTATGCGGTCATGTTCATCGAGTCCCTCTGCCACACCAAGGGCACCTGGGCGGGAAAACCCTTTGAACTGATTGACTGGCAGGAACAGATCATCCGCGACCTGTTCGGCGTGTTAAAGCCCAATGGCTACCGTCAGTTTAATACAGCATATATCGAGATCCCCAAGAAACAGGGCAAATCGGAGCTTGCCGCCGCCGTGGCGCTCCTGCTTCTCTGTGGGGACGGCGAGGAACGGGCTGAGGTGTATGGCTGCGCCGCTGACCGCAACCAGGCAAAGATCGTGTTTGATGTGGCGGTGGATATGGTGCGGTTCTGTCCGGCGCTTTCCAAGCGGGTAAAGATCCTGGAATCCCAGAAGAAGATCACCTACCTTCCCACTAACAGCTCCTACCAGGTGCTTTCGGCGGATGTGGCGAACAAGCATGGCTTTAATACCCACGGCGTAATCTTCGATGAGCTGCATACCCAGCCTAACCGGAAACTCTTTGACGTCATGCTCCAGGGCTCCGGGGACGCCCGGATGCAGCCGCTTTACTTTCTGATCACCACGGCCGGCAACGATACCAACTCCATCTGCTATGAGGTACACCAGAAAGCCATTGACATCGCAGAGGGACGGAAGGTTGATCCTACCTTTTATTCGGTCATTTACGGTGCTGCCGAGAATGAGGACTGGACAGACCCCAAGGTCTGGAAGAAGGCAAATCCTTCCCTGGGCATCACGGTGGGGATCGACAAGGTCAGGGCAGCCTGTGAATCCGCCCGGCAGAATCCTGGCGAGGAGAACGCTTTCCGGCAGCTAAGGCTCAATCAGTGGGTGAAACAGTCTGTCCGTTGGATGCCGATGGACAAGTGGGACGCCTGCGCGTTCCCGGTTTCCGAGGACGATTTGGAAGGCCGCATCTGCTACGGCGGGCTGGACTTGTCCTCCACCACGGACATCACGGCCTTTGTGCTGGTGTTCCCGCCGCTGGATGAGGAGGACAAATACTACATCCTGCCCTACTTCTGGATACCGGAGGAAACGCTTGACCTCCGTGTCCGACGCGACCATGTCCCCTATGATCTATGGGAGCGCCAGGGGACGCTGATGACTACAGAAGGCAACGTGGTACATTACGGCTACATTGAGAAATTCATCGAGCAGTTGGGCGAACGGTTCAACATCCGGGAGATTGCCTTTGACCGCTGGGGCGCTGTGCAGATGGTGCAGAATCTGGAAGGCATGGGCTTTACGGTGGTTCCCTTCGGACAGGGCTTTAAGGATATGTCCCCGCCGACCAAGGAGCTGATGAAGCTGGTGCTGGAGGAACGCATCGCTCACGGCGGCCACCCAGTGCTGCGCTGGATGATGGACAACATCTATATCCGCACGGATCCGGCGGGCAATATCAAGGCGGACAAAGAGAAATCCACAGAGAAAATCGACGGCGCAATCGCCACTATCATGGGGCTTGACCGGGCGATCCGCTGCGGCAACGATACAGGCGCTTCGGTTTATGACAGCCGGGGGCTTTTGTTTATCTGAAAGGACGGTGATTCGATATGGGTATCTTTTCCGGGCTGTTCCGTTCCAGGGACAAGCCCCAGGACCGCACCGCCGGCAGCGGCTATGCGTTCTATTTCGGCGGCACCACCTCCGGCAAAGCGGTGACGGAACGTTCCGCCATGCAGATGACCGCCGTGTATTCCTGCGTCCGCATCCTGGCCGAAGCGGTGGCAGGTCTGCCGCTGCATCTCTACCGCTACAAGGAGGACGGCGGCAAGGAAAAAGCACTTGACCATCCGCTGTATCTGCTCCTGCATGATGAGCCGAACCCGGAGATGAGTTCCTTTGTGTTCCGGGAAACGCTCATGACGCACCTGCTCCTGTGGGGCAACGCCTACGCCCAGATCATCCGCAACGGCAAGGGCGAGGTCATTGCCCTCTACCCCCTGATGCCAAACCGCATGGTGGTGGACAGGGATATCCACGGGCAGCTTTATTACCAGTATACGCGCTCCACGGAAGAAGCGCCGACCATGAAAGGCGTGACGGTCAATCTGCCGCCCTCCGATGTGCTGCACATTCCGGGGCTTGGCTTTGACGGGCTGGTGGGCTATTCCCCTATCGCTATGGCCAAGAACGCCATCGGCATGGCGATTGCCTGTGAGGAGTACGGGGCCAAGTTCTTTGCCAACGGCGCCGCCCCTGGTGGCGTCTTGGAGCATCCGGGTACCATCAAAGACCCCCAGCGGGTACGGGAGAGCTGGCAGTCCACCTTCGGCGGCAGCGGCAACAGCAATAAGATCGCCGTGCTGGAGGAAGGCATGAAATATACGCCCATCGGCATCTCACCGGAGCAGGCGCAGTTTTTGGAAACGAGAAAGTTCCAGATCAATGAGATCGCCCGGATTTTCCGGGTGCCGCCCCACATGGTGGGCGACCTGGAAAAGTCGAGCTTTTCTAATATTGAGCAGCAGTCCTTGGAGTTTGTGAAATACACGCTGGAGCCCTGGCTGGTGCGCTGGGAGCAGTCTATCCAGCGGACGCTCTTTTCTCCGGAGGAAAAGAAGCGGTACTTTGCCAAGTTCAACGTGGAGGGGCTGCTCCGGGGCGATTATGCCAGCAGAATGTCCGGCTACGCCACGGCGAGACAGAACGGATGGATGAGCGCCAATGATATCCGGGAACTGGAAAACCTTGATCGTATTCCTACGGAAGATGGCGGCGATCTGTACCTTATTAACGGCAATATGCTCCCGCTGGGAAATGCGGGTGCTTTTGCAGATACACAAACGGGAAAGGAGGAAAACCCCGATGAAGAAGTTCTGGAAGTGGAAGAACCAGGCAGCAACGGAGACAGCTCCGGCGGAACGGACGCTGTTCCTGAACGGCACCATCGCCGAGGAAAGCTGGTTTGACGATGACGTCACGCCGCAGCTTTTTAAGGAGGAACTGATGTCCGGGGACGGCGATATCACCGTCTGGATCAACTCCCCAGGCGGGGACTGTGTGGCGGCGGCGCAGATCTACAATATGCTCATGGATTACCCCCATGATGTGACCATAAAGATCGATGGCATCGCAGCCAGCGCCGCCTCGGTCATTGCCATGGCCGGCACGAAGGTGCTGGTATCTCCGGTGTCCATGATGATGATCCACAACCCTATGACCGTTGCCATGGGCGATACCGCAGAGATGCAGAAAGCCATCGAGATGCTTGGCAGCGTCAAGGATTCCATCATCAACGCCTACGAAATCAAGACCGGTTTGTCCCGCGCTAAACTCTCCCATCTGATGGATGCCGAGACCTGGATGGACGCGAACAAGGCGGTGGAACTTGGCTTTGCCGATGACGTCCTGCACCGGGCGGAGATCCCGGAGGATGTGGAGCCGTCTGCGGTGTCCATGCTCTATTCCAAAGCCGCTGTGGTGAATTCCCTTATGGATAAGATCGCAGCCAAATGCAGGACCAACCCTAAGAAAACTGAAAAACCCAACCCCCAGGGCCGCTCTGTAGACAGTCTCTACGAGCGGCTCAATCTTTTGAAGCATTAAGGAGGATACGACTATGACGATTTTGGAACTGCGCGAGAAGCGCGCGAAAGCCTGGGAAGCCGCCAAAGCCTTTCTGGATTCCCACAGAAATGATAAGGGCGTCCTGTCTGCCGAGGACGACGCCGCCTACACCCGCATGGAGCAGGAAATTACCGACCTTGGCAAGGAGATCGCCCGCCTGGAACGCCAGGAGGCGCTGGACGCGGAACTGAACCGCCCGGTGAACAAGCCCCTGACGGGTAAGCCTATGAACGGCAAGGAGGAGAATAAGACCGGCCGCGCCACGGATGAGTACCGGCAGAATTTCTGGAACATGATGCGCTCCAAAGCGCCCATGCCCTCTGTGGTAAACGCCCTGCAGATCGGTACGGACTCCGAGGGCGGATACCTGGTGCCGGATGAGTACGAGCGCACCCTGGTGGAGGCGCTGGAGGAAGAGAATGTGTTCCGCCAGCTCGCCAAAGTGATCCAGACCTCCAGCGGCGACCGCAAGATTCCGGTGGTGGCAACGAAGGGCACCGCATCCTGGATTGACGAGGAAGGCGCCTACACCGAGAGCGACGATTCCTTCGGTCAGGTATCCATCGGGGCCTACAAACTGGGGACGATGATCAAGGTTTCCGAGGAACTCTTGAACGACAGCGTCTTTGATCTGGAAAGCTACATCTCCCGTGAATTTGCCCGCCGTATCGGTGCCAAGGAGGAAGAAGCCTTCTTTACCGGGGATGGCTCTGGCAAGCCCCTGGGCATCCTGGCTTCGAGCGGCGGCGCGGAAACCGGCATCACCGCTGCGTCCGCTACCGCCATTACGGCGGATGAGCTGATCGACCTGTTCTACTCCCTGAAATCTCCTTACCGCCGCAACGCCGTGTGGGTGCTGAATGACTCCACCATTAAGGCCATCCGCAAGCTGAAGGACAGCAATGGCCAGTACCTGTGGCAGCCTTCCCTGACCGCAGGCACACCGGATACAATCCTGGGCCGTCCTGTGCGCACTTCCGCTTATATGCCCGCCATCGCGGCCAGCGCCAAAACCATCGCCTTTGGAGATTTCAGCTACTACTGGATTGCGGACCGCCAGGGGCGTTCCTTCAAGCGGCTGAACGAACTGTACGCGGCAAACGGCCAGGTGGGCTTCCTCGCTTCCCAGCGCGTGGACGGCAAGCTGATCCTGTCCGAGGCCATCAAGGTGCTGGCACAGAAAGCATCGACATAACGGAAAGGGGGCGGCGGTGATGGACACTCTGCTGGAAAAAGTCAAGGCAAACCTGATTCTGGAACATTCGGCGGATGATGCGCTTTTGCAGGGCTACATCGCCGCCGCTGTTTCCTATGCGGAGAGCTACCAGCATATCCCGGAGGGCTATTATATGGAAAACGCGATGCCGGCCACTACTGAACAGGCGGTGATCATGCTGGCATCGCATTTTTACGAGTCCAGGGATGGCAGTACGGGCGGTTTCTTTGCGGACAATGTACAGGCCGGTCAGCAGGTCTGGAACACGGTCAACCTTCTGCTTCGGCTCGACCGGGAATGGAAGGTGTGAGTATGAGCTTTGGCAAAATGAACACCTTCCTCTCCATTGTGGAGAAACAGTTCACGCAGGATGAGGACGGCTTTAAGACGGAAACCGATGTTACCGTGGCAGAAGTGCGTGCCTACCGGGAAGGCCGGCACGGCAGTGAGAAATGGGCCAACATGGCAACCTTCTCCACCGCCACCGACCTGTTCCGGTTCCGAGTGATCCCCGGCGTCACGGTCACAACGGATATGCGCATCGTCTGCGGCGGGCATACCTTCGAGATTACTTCGGTGGAGGATATCAAAGGCAGGGGGATGTATCTGGAAGTGCTGGCACAGGAGGTGAAAGCGGGTGGCTAAAGCGACATGGAGAATGCCGGAGGATTTCCTGATGAAGGTATCCCGTCTGGCGGATAAAACGGATGAGATCCTCCCGAAGGTGCTGGAGGCCGGCGCGGAGGTTGTGGAGGACAAGGTGCGCTCCAACCTGCAGGCAGTCATCGGCAGCGGGACAAAGTACGAGTCCAGAAGCACTGGGGAGCTTCTCCGCTCCCTTGGCACATCTCCCGCCCTGCAGGATAAAAACGGGGATTTCAATGTGAAGGTGGGCTTTTCCGAACCGCGTTCAGACGGGGACAGTAATGCCAAGATCGCCACCATTCTGGAATACGGCAAAAGCGGCCAGCCCGCGAAGCCTTTCCTGAAGCCAGCCCGTTCCTCATCCAGGAACGCCTGTATCAGCGCCATGAAAGCGAAACTGGATGAGGAGGTGGAGAAGATTTGAGCCTGTTGTCGGAAATCAAGACCGTAGTTACCGGCTGCGGCCTGCCAGTGGAGACGGGCGTGTTCTCCGATGCGCCGCCGGAGGAATATGTGGTAATCACGCCCCTGGCGGACACTTACGAACTCCACGCGGATAACCTCCCGGAGTTTGAAACCCAGGAGGCGCGGCTCTCCCTGTTTACCAAAGGGAACTATCTGAAGCGGAAGGGGCAGCTTTCAGCGGCGCTCCTTGCCGCTGATTTTGTGATTACGGACAGGCGGTACATCGCCCATGAGGACGATACCGACTTCCACCATTACGCCATTGACGTGGCGAAACTCTACAGATTGGAGGAATGAACTATGGCTACGATTGGCCTTGACAAGCTGTACTACGCCAAGATCACCGAAGATACTTCGGGCAATGAAACTTACGAAGATCCGCTGCCTTTGGCAAAGGCCATGACCGCCGAGCTTTCCGTGGAACTGGCGGAAGCTACGCTGTATGCGGACGATGGCGCGGCGGAGGTGGTGAAGGAGTTCCAGAGCGGGACGCTGACGCTGGGTGTGGACGACATCGGCAAATCTGTCGCAGAGGACCTAACAGGGGCGGTAATCGATGAAAACGGCGTCCTGATCTCTGCGTCGGAGGACGGAGGCGCTCCGGTCGCTATTGGCTTCCGTGCCAAGAAAGCCAACGGCAAGTACCGCTATTTCTGGCTGTACCGGGTGATTTTCGGCATCCCTGCCACCAACCTGACCACTAAGGGCGAGAGCATCGAGTTTTCCACCCCGTCCATCGAGGGAACCGTGACCCGGCGCAATAAGGTGGACGGCCAAGGCAAGCACCCCTGGAAAGCGGAGGTGTCTGAGGATGACGCCGGTGTATCCCCTACAGTCATTTCGGGCTGGTACGAGGAAGTCTATGAACCGTCCTATGCGGATCAGACATCGGGCGCAGGCGGCGAAGGTTAAGGAGGGTTTGAAGTATGGAAGAAAGAACAGCAGTTGTCAATATCGGCGGGCAGGAATATGAAATGCTCCTGACCACCCGCGCCACAAAGCAGATCGCCGGGCGTTACGGGGGCTTGGAAAACCTGGGCGAGAAGCTGATGAAGGCGGAGAACTTTGAGATGGCGCTGGACGAGATCGTGTGGCTGATTACCTTACTGTGCAACCAACCCATCCTCGTCCACAATCTGAAACACCCGGAGGACAAAAAGCCGGAACTGACCGCCGAAGAGGTGGAGCTTCTCACCTCCCCGATGGAACTGACGGACTATAAGGACGCCATCATGGAGGCGATGTACCGGGGGACCAAACGGAATATCGAAAGTGAGCTGGAGGGAAAAAACACGGCGGCCGGGTAAGCGATGCGGAATTGTTTACCCGGCTTTTGTATTACGGCATGGCCCACCTCTCCCTGCGCATGGAAGAGGTGTGGCTCATGCCTTTTGGCCTGCTCATGGACCTGTGGGAATGCCACCGGCAGTTTTTGGGGATTGCGAAGCCAAAGCAGGAACTGACGATTGATGATGTGATCCCTTATGGAATTTAGCGCGAGAGGAGGTGTGACCCGTGGCGGACAATTTTGGCCTGAAAATCGGCATCGAGGGCGAAAAGGAATTTAAAAAGGCGCTGTCTGAGATCAACCAGTCCTTTAAGGTGCTGGGTTCCGAGATGAAGCTGGTTTCCTCGCAGTTTGACGCCAACGATAAATCCATCCAGGCGCTTTCCGCAAGGAATACCGTTCTGAATAAGGAAATCGACGCCCAACGCCAGAAGATCGAAACGCTGCGGGCCGCCCTCCAGAACGCCTCCGATTCCTTTGGGGAGAACGACCGCCGGACGCAGAACTGGCAGATCCAGCTGAACAACGCCGAAGCCGCCCTAAACGGCATGGAGCGGGAGCTTTCCGCCAATGAGCAGGTCATCGAATCCCTTTCCCAGCAGGAAACGGAGGCGGCGGACGCTACGGAGCGGCTGTCCCAGGAGATTTCCCGACAGGAGGAAGAACTTTCCGGGATGAAGCGTGCCTATTCCAATGCTGTGCTGGAATACGGGAAAGGCTCCAGTGAGGCAAAGGAACTGGAGGGGCGCATCTCCCAGCTTTCCGGGGAACTTCGGGAAAACCGGGAGTGGATGAAGGATGCCGGGGATGTGGCGGAGAATTTCGGAGATTCGCTGGAGGAGGCATCCAGCGGGGCGGATCAATTAGGCTCCGGGCTTTCGGTCGCCACGGTGGCGATGGGAAACCTTATCTCTTCCGGCATCCAGGCGGCGTTAAGCGGTATAAAAGAGCTTGGCAGCGCCATCTGGAACCTGGACGAAGCCACCGAGGAATACCGGGTGGCCCAGGGCAAGCTCACCACCGCTTTTGAGGCGGCGGGATACAGCGGGGACACCGCACAGAAATCCTACACTGAGTTCTATAAAATCCTGGGCGATACGGATACCGCCACGGAAGCCTCCCAGCTTCTGGCGCAGCTTGCCCAGAACGAGCAGGACGTCACCAGGTGGACGAATATCGCGGCCGGCGTCTACGGCACCTTCGGCGACGCTCTCCCCATCGAGGGCATGATCGAGTCGGCCAACGAGACCGCCAAGGTTGGCGAGGTCACCGGCTCCCTGGCGGACGCCTTAAACTGGGTGGGCATCAGCGAGGACGCCTTCAACGAAAAGCTGGCTGCCTGTTCCAGCGAAAGTGAGCGCAACCGCCTCATCATGGAGACCCTCTCCGGGGCCTATGACGAGGCAAGCGGCGCTTTTTACCGCAACAATGAGGCGCTGGTGGCTTCCAGGGAAGGCCAGGCACAGCTGGACGAGACGCTTGCGGGGCTTGGGGAGACCATCTCCAATGTGAAGAACAGCCTCCGGGCGGAGTTCCTCCCGGCGATCTCGGAAGTCATCTCCGCTTTTACCGGCATGGTAAACGGCGTGGACGGGGCGGACGAAGCCTTCGCCGGGGCCATTACGGGGCTGGTAAACACGGCGGTTTCCATGCTGCCGCAGTTTGTGAACACCGGAATGCAGATGCTGACCTCTCTGCTTTCCGGCATCATCCAAAGCCTTCCGGCTGTGATGGAGGGCGCGGCGCAGATCATCGTCACGCTGGCCCAGGGCATCGCGGCGGCGGTCCCTACCCTGATTCCACAGATTGTCCTGGTGGTCACCCAAATCGTGCAGACCTTGATCGAGAACCTGCCGATGATCCTGGACGCGGCGCTGCAGCTGATCCTGGGGCTGGCCCAGGGGCTGCTTAATGCCATCCCGGTCCTGATCGCGGCCCTGCCCGCCATCATTACGGCGATTGTGGAGTTTATCGTGGGAGCGATCCCCCAGATTATCAGCGCCGGGATACAGCTCTTGACCTCGCTGGTTTCCGCGCTGCCGGAGATCATCACGGCCATTGTGGCGGCAATCCCACAGATCATTGACGGGCTGGTGACGGCCATCCTCGGCAGCATCCCACAGATCATTGATGCCGGCGTGAACCTGCTGATCTCCCTGATCCAGAACCTGCCGACTATCATTACCACTATTGTGGCGGCAATCCCGCAGATTATTTCCTCACTGGTAAACGCCATCTTAAACAGCATCCCGCAGATCATCCAGGCAGGCGTGCAGCTGTTCGTGTCGCTGATCCAGAACCTACCCACCATCATCGTGGAGATCGTAAAGGCGGTGCCGCAGATCATCGCGGGTATCGTCAATGCCTTTACTTCCTCGATGGGGCAGATCGTCAACATCGGCAAGAACATCGTGCAGGGCTTGTGGCAGGGCATCCAGAGCCTCGCCGGATGGATCTGGGACAAGGTCTCCGGCTGGATTTCCGGCATCTGGGACGGGATCTGCAGCTTCTTTGGCATCAACTCGCCCTCGAAAGAAATGGCCTGGGTGGGCGAAATGCTGGGCAGGGGCCTTGCCGGAGGCATTGAGGACAGCGCCGGCGAAGCGGTCAGCGCCGCAGAGGACTTAAACAACGGTATCCTGGGCGTGATGAACGGGCTGGCGGCGGATATGCAGTCCGCAGTCCCCTCGAACTTTGCCTTTGACGCGGGCGGGACACTCCGCTCCGCAGCCGGCGGCATGGGCAGCGGTGGCGCTTCCTTCGGGACCCTCATCACCATCCAGCAGATGATCGTCCGCAGTGAGGACGACATCCGCAGGATTTCCCAGGAACTTTATAATCTCATGCAAGTCGGCTCCCGCGCACAGGGCCGCATCATTACAGCCTAAGAGGAGGTGGGATTTATGGGCTTTCAATACAACGGAATTTCTTCTCAGTCCATGAATATCAAGGCCCGTCTTACCGGCTGGCAGATGGTTCCCACTCTTCGGAGCAACACGGAAATCGTTCCCGGCAAAGCGGGTCTTGCGGACTTTGGGGCCGACAGCGGCGAGCGGTACATCGATGTTTCCTGCAATGTCTATCCGCAGAAAACCTTTGCCGGTTTGGTGGCAGTTTTAGATCGGGCGGCGGCATGGTTAGACCCTACGGTGGGGACAAAACAGCTTGTACTGGACGATGTGCCGGACCGGTATTTTATGGCCCGGCTTTCCGATACGGTGGACTGTGAACGGCTCCTCCGGGCAGCCGGTTCGTTTACCCTCCGTTTTCTTTGCCCTGACCCTTATGGTTACGCACTGGATGATGAAACCTTTACCCTCTCCCAAGCGGGTGAGCATGAGGTGGAGCGTGAAATCGGAAACACAGACTCCGAGCCGGTGTATTCTCTGCAAGGAACAATTTCCTCCGGCGCGGTTGTACTGACGACCAATGGAGAAAACCTGCGAGTGGTTGGCCCGCTGGCTGCGGGGGAAGTGCTGGTAATCGACACCGGCATGGTCACAGCCAAAGTGACGGACAGCGCGGGCAATACCCTGCGAAACGGCCTACCCTGTTTGGAGGAGCTGAATTTCCCGGTACTGCGCCGGGGTGTGAATAAGGTTGAAATCGCGGTTGAAGGCAGCGCTGTTTTTACCGAACTTCACATACAGGCAAAGAGCCGATGGAGGTAAGCAATGGCAGTAAAAACTACTTTGACTGCGCAGGAGGACTTTACCGGGGAATTTCCATCTGCATGGGCAGGCTCCGGCCTCTGGCGCTTTAACGAGTCCGAACCGGACAGCAACGACCGGCTGATGGATTCTTCCGGCAATGGCCGGGATTTCAATATTATCAACTGGAGCGGCACCACGGCAAACCTGCTGGAAGGCTGGCGTGGACATTATTTCCGCTTCAACATCAATAACCCAACCTCGGAGAAAACATATCTTCAAGCCGTAAACGACGGCTCGATTTTCTCCTCGCTGGGGGAACGGATTGTGGTGGGCGGCTGGATGAACCCCACCATTTACTCGGTAGGCAATACCTTCTGCCCTATTTTTAACACAAGGCAGGGGCCGGGCCAGCCGATCCTGTATCTTTCGCTGTATTCCGGGCGGCCCCGCCTAATGCTCTATAATTCCTCCGGCTCCCTGATTTTGGACGAGTCGGTAACGCCCCCGTTTTCTCTGGTAAACAACGGCTGGTATTTCCTCGCCGCTGTGATCGAGCCGGACGCATACAAAGCCTGCTATGTGGTAGGCGACCGCAGCACCGGTACAGTCTGGATTTCAAACGAGCTGACGATTGAGGGTGAACTGAACCGTTCCTGTACCGCCGACCTTATCATGGGGATGCACGCTGACACCTATTATTACGCAGGCGGCTTTGATGATTGGTTTCTGGATACGGATTCCTCTTTGACTGCCGAAGATCTGGCGGAATATTTTAAGGCCACTCTGTTTGCCAACGGCGGAGATATGTCCGATGACGTGGATGCGCTCACCGAGCCGGGGAGCGTTACCCTTAGAAGCTCGGACGGAGCCTATCCATCCAGCGGGCAGCTTATTACAAAGGCGACAGCCTGCTCCCTTTCCGGTACGGGCCGCGTGGCTGCGACCAGCGAATATACAGCGGGCGTGACTGCCATTGAACAAGTGGAAACCTCCACTTCGGACGATTTGGAGGAATGGTCTGCCTGGCAGACTATCGGCACCAGCGGCGAACTGCAATCTCCGAACCGCCAGTATATCCGCTTCCGTGTGACGCTTGCCACTGAGGATACCAGCCGAACTCCGAAGCTGTTGGAAATCCAGCTCCACGATATACCGAAGGCCCCCTATGAAAAGCTGGGCTTTGCGCGCCCGGTAGTGCTGGATGCAAACGGCGCGTGGGAAGCGGTTCTGGAAAACGCCTTTGATATTGTTGTCACCAGCGAAGTCAACGGGGCCGATACGATGGAATTTTATCTGCCTTTCCACGATCCCAAGCGTGCCATGCTGGACAATGAAAAGCAGGTGCAGATCGTCAATGACATTTACCGCATACGAACCCTCACCGATACAAAGGACGCCGATGGGCGGATTGTGACGCAGGTATATGCCGAAGCTGCTTTCTACGACTTGTCCTTTTCCGAGGAAAAAGAAACGGTGGACTTCAACGCAGATACGGCGGACGCACCGATGCGGCACGCACTGGAAGGCACCGGCTGGTCGGTGGGAACGGTCAACGTCACCACTCTGCGCACATGGCAGTGTACGGAGAAAAACGCCCTTTCCATCCTGCGGGCCACGCAGAATATCCACGGCGGCGACCTGATTTTTGATTGCCCGAACCGGCTCGTCCATCTTCTTACCTTTGGCGGGAATGACAGCGGCGCTCTGTTTGCATATCGCAAAAATCTCAAAAGTATTGAGCGGGTGGTGGATACCCGCAGCTTGGTAACAAGGCTCTATGCCTATGGCAAGGATGGAATGACGTTCGCCTCGATCAATGGCGGCAAGGACTATGTGGAGGACTTCTCCTATACCACCGAAGTGCGCATATCCACGCTGGACTGCTCGAACTTCACCAATCCCTATCAGATGCTGGAATACACGCAGATGCGGTTGGCGGAATATGCGCAGCCCCGCGTTTCCTATGTTCTCTCCGCAATGGATTTGTCGGCCCTTACCGGGTATGAGCATGAGGCGTGGGCGCTGGGCGACATTGTAACGGTGGATGATAAAGACCTCAATCTGTCGGTAAAAACCCGCGTGGTGCGCCGCCAGTACAATTTGCAGGAGCCGTGGAAAACTGTGCTGGAACTTTCCACTACCCTTCGGGAACTGGGCGATTCCTCCGCACAATGGGATAAGGCCGCCGATGTGCTGGCATCCACCGATGTGATCGACCGGCAGGAAGTAAAGGACTTGGTGCCTTTTAACCATCTGCGTAATTCCCGCGCTGACAGCGGCATGAATTACTGGACGAACTCCGGCTTTGAGGTGGATGCGGAAAACGGCGTTTCCGGTACGGCTTCCTTCAAGGCAGAGGGCGTTTTGGGTATGACAAAAAGCCTGACACAGACGGTCTACCCGGCCAGCCGCCGGAGTTATACCTTTTCAGCGCAGATTGCCTCGGAGGATTTGCAGAAAGGCCCCAGCGGGCAGGTCGGCATCGAAGTAACCTTTGAATATGAGGACGGTTCCACGGAAACGCGGTTCATCGACCTCTTTTAATATAGAAGGGAGCGGCCTATGGCTTCTTTTTCGCAAACTGCCACCGACCTGTCCCCCAAGGGGTACGGGAGGCTGCGTTCTATCACCATCCGGCTTTGTATTACGGACTGCACCGGCAAGGTGTATTTTACCGACATTATGGTGCAGGGTGGCTCCATTGCTACCGGCTGGGTGGGCCATCCCAGCGAAATCCAGTGGACGCTGGACGGCTAAGGAGGCAGATATGGCGGCGGAATTTACTCGATTTTCAGAA
Organism: Clostridiales bacterium; assembly: GCA_019420945.1. Classification (GTDB taxonomy): domain Bacteria; phylum Bacillota; class Clostridia; order Oscillospirales; family Oscillospiraceae; genus UMGS1766. The sequence continues at coordinate 21,939 of JAHZGF010000061.1, forward strand.
ACAATTTTGACAAAACAGGATCAGCGGGTGGTAAGCATCACCGTGAAGCCGATGATTTCTGATTGTACAGGCCGGATTTACTTCACCGACCTGATGGTACAGGAAGGCGACCGGCTCACAGGTTATGTGATAAATACAGAAACAATTCTGCAAAAATACCGGGAGGATGGCTCCATTGTTCCTCCCCGTTTCTACAACGGCGTGGTGCGCTCGGCGGAAACGGTGGTGCTGTTCAACCTCGGCTCCGATACGGCGGGGCTGGACTGCTATCTCTACCCGGTGCAGGACATGGCGGCGGGCAGCATTTCCGTGGCTTTAGGCGCGGGCGCACACAAGGCAGCTTTCCCTGCTGCGGTAAGTGCCGGGGATGAGCTGGCCCTTCTGGCTTCTTCCCGGAAATGCCTGCTCAACGGAAGCCCCGCGGAAAAGCGCGGCTTCTTTCAATACACGGCTGCCGGGGACAGCAAGCATCCGGTGACAGTAGAGGAGCATAAATCCGCCCGGCTGTTGTTTGAATTTCAGGAAATGCAGGAAGGCGGTGATCGGTTTTGAACCGGGACTATCTAAAAGGAAGGCGGTGCATGGTCTGGTCGTTCATGCAGAACGCTCGGATGTACGAGGCTTTGCGGGACTATGGCGACCGGCTGGATACGGTGGGGATTTTTACTTTTGAGGTGGATGCCACCGGGACGCTCTCGGAAACTGGCACAAGCATTTCCTCCATGATGACCTACATCAACAAGTGGACGCACATTCACTGGATGCTGACCGTGATGAACCACGGGACAGCCAGTATTTTCACGGCTCTGCGCAATAACACAAACGGAGCAAAAGATAAGTTTTTAACGGAGCTGGTGCGCATCATGGAAAAATACCCGTGGTGTGCCGGAGTGGACATTGATTTGGAGCGCGGCGGCGGATATGAGAACCGGGAAGCGGCAAACTCCTTATTTCAGGCTATTTACCAGACGGTCAAAGCCTATGATTCCTCCAAACTCGTCAATATCTGCCTGCCCGGCATGACCGGCGTTCAGGGCAGTGTGGGCGGGGAAAACTGGTGCGTCTATGCCGACCTCAACCCGTACTGCGACACGGCTTCTATTATGTCTTATGGAATGGCGTGGGCAGGCAGCGCCCCCGGCCCCGTATCTCCCCGGAGCTGGTTGGAGGGCATTTACGATTACGCGGTCACGGCGATGTCCCCGGAAAAGATTTTCATGGGCCTGCCGGGATACGGCTGGAACTGGCAGATATACGACACCCCGGAGAACCTGGGCGAAACCTACCGGGGGATTTCCAACACCTACTATGCCGCCAAGCTCTGGATGACTGGCGGCTACAACTTTACCGGGGATGCGCCGCCCCAGCCCATGATCCCCATTATTGCCTATTGGGACGATGTAGATATGGTGCCGTGGGCGCTTCCGCAGGTATATGACTACATGGAAGGATGGGATGCTTCCTCGGTAACTTCGCCCCTGCAGCAGGAAGTCTATAACCGCAGGCGGTATCTGACCTGTTACGGGAAGGAGCAAAAGACCTCCTTCGGCACAATCTACATTGACCGTGGCGGCGGCACACCGGATTCCTACACCGGGCTTGCCACTGTGTCCGATTACATGACGGTTCTCGGTGAGGGCGCGACAGCAACCTTTCATTTTACGATTGAGCAGGCTGGCACCTATGACATAGCGGTACGGCTTGCTTTTCCTTTTTGGGATAAAAACGCGCTGAATGTGGCTGTGGACGGAAGCTCAAAGACCTTTTCGGAGAGCCGCCTGTGGTGGCCATACTGGCGGCGCACCTGCTGGCTTTCCTTTGCTTCCGGCAGGAGCCTCTCCGCAGGCAGCCATACGCTTACGATCAGCGGCGGCGTTCCCGGTGTACAGTTTTACGGTTTCCGGGTATGCAGCAGCTTTTCTGAGGAACCGTCTGCCGGAGAGGCGGCGTTTACCCTCTCACCCCGGCAGTTTCTGGACGTGAACGGCCAGCCAGCCACACCAGACAAGGGCTTTAAACTCACCTGTGAAATGCTCCGGCGAAAACCGGATTCGGCGCTGGTATGGTATGAGGACTTCCGGGATGATACCCCTCTGCCGGACAGCTACTGGATGACGCTCTCCGGGGAATGGTCGGTGTGGAGGGAAAGCTACACCACCGAGAACCGGCCATATTCCTTGCTGGAAGGCTCCGGCAAGCTGGCATGGAAATATGATGGATTCTCCGACCTGCATATCCGGGCGCGGGTGGGTTTTCCACAGAATGGCGGCGGACGGGCCGGGGTATTCCTTGGAAACCTGTTCTGCTGCTTAAACTACGATACTCAGCGGGTGGAGCTATACCAAGGCTCCACGCTTTTGGGGAGCTACTCCACCAGCTTTTCCAAGACCCCGGATGCGCAGCTCCACAGCGATCCGACCGTCTATACCATTGAGATGCGAAAGCGTGGGAGCAAGGTCCGGGTGTATTCCGGTTCCAGCTACACCCTGCGGTTTACCGCAACGGTGAGCGCCACCTCCGGCTATGCGGGGATACAGGCGGACAATGAGATCGTCTGCGACCTGCTGCGGGCCGGTGATGCCTGGGCTTATGAACCCTATGAGTGTTTTGACGTGGTGTATCCGGACGGGGTGCGCACCAGCTTCGGGCGGATCGCCCGCTCTGGCGTGACGTGGGACGAGGAATTTCAGATTTTCTCAGTGAACAGCGACGTGGATGAAGGCTCCACCCGCAGCGAGGATATTTCCCTCGACTATGATTTCTTTCATTCCCACCTGCTGGAAATTTCCTGCGGGAATGATTACACAGCCAGGGTGATCCCACGGGATATAAACGTCTGGACCGCCCGGCTGTTCTTGGGCGACGCGGACGGTTTTTCCATTCTGTATTATCAGGACGTGGATTCGCTGGTATATTGGGCCAACGAGGCTGCTTACCGGTGGGGCCTGCGCGGCATTGCGATCTGGTCTTTAGGACAGGAGGATATGCGGCTGTGGGAGGTCATGCCGAAACAAATCGAATAAATCATGGGAACTGGCGACTGCCCTGCGGGGCGGCCGCTTTTTTCAAGTACACAAACCATTTCAAGAAACGGAGGTATCAACATGAAGGAACTTTGGAATACGGCGCAGGTGATCTTTGCGGCAATCGGAGGATGGCTGGGCTATTTCCTGGGCGGCTGCGACGGGTTGCTCATCGCCCTGGTGGTGTTCGTGGCGGTGGATTACATCACCGGCGTGATGTGCGCCGTCTCGGACAAGAAGCTGTCCAGCGAGGTGGGCTTTAAGGGCATCTGCCGGAAGGTGCTGATCTTCCTGCTGGTTGGAATCGCCAACATCGTGGATGTACAGGTCATCGGCACAGGCTCGGTGCTTCGCACGGCAGTCATCTTCTTTTATCTCTCCAATGAGGGCGTGAGCCTGCTGGAGAACGCGGCGCACCTGGGGCTTCCCGTGCCGGAGAAGATGAAGGACATCCTGGCGCAGCTCCATGACCGGGCGGAAAACACAGAAAGCGAGGGAAAATAACTATGGCTTATACGAACAGTTCACTGGTATCTTACACAAAACTCAGCCCGAACCACTCCGGGCAGCGGACGCACTCCATCGACCGCATCACGCCCCACTGTGTGGTAGGACAATGCTCTGTGGAAACACTGGGGAATATCTTCCTGCCGGTTTCCAAACAGGCAAGCTGCAACTACGGTATCGGCGAGGATGGCAGAATCGGAATGTATGTAGAGGAAAAGAACCGCTCCTGGTGTTCTTCTTCCAATGCAAACGACCAGAGGGCTATCACCATTGAGTGCGCGTCCGATACGGCTGAGCCGTATGCCTTTAAGGATGTGGTCTACCAGAAGCTGATCACCCTCTGCGCGGACATCTGCAAGCGAAACGGCAAGAAAAAGCTCCTGTGGCTGGGAGACAAGGACAAGACGCTCTCTTATGAGCCGAAGTCGGATGAGATGGTGCTGACCGTCCACCGCTGGTTTGCCAACAAGTCCTGTCCGGGAAACTGGATGTATGCCCGGATGGGTGATCTGGCGGAAAAAGTTACGGCACAGCTTGGCGGCGGGATCTCTGGGAACACAGAGACGGAGCATCCCGAAAAGCTGACAGAAGGCTATTACCGTGTCCGCAAGACATGGGCGGACAGTAAGACACAGAAAGGCGCATACAAGATCCTATCCAACGCCAAGAGGTGTGCCGACAGCAACCCAGGTTACAGCGTGTTCGACGATAACGGGGTCAATATCTACTCGCCGGGCGGGGCTGCTTCTGCGCCGTCCGAAGATGTGCCGTTTCTTGTCCAGGTCAGCATTTCTGACCTGAATATCCGCAAAGGGCCGGGAACGGACTATGCCAAGACCGGTAAGTTTACAGGAAAAGGCGTATTTACCATCATGGAGGTCAAATCCGGGCAGGGTTCCACGGCTGGCTGGGGCCGGCTGAAATCCGGCGCGGGATGGATTTCGCTTGACTATACATCTAAAATTAAATAACCAAACTGCTGAATGCCCATCGAGCCATAACCGCTCGGTGGGCATATTTTTTTCGGCCAAAATTCGCTCTTCTGTCCAGATGGGTCATTGAGGGTAACCCTCGGAATGGAGGAACCAAAATGACCCATCAGCAAAAAGAACAGATAACTGCCCTACGCTCCCAGGGCTATGGATATGCAACCATTGCAAAGGCGATAGGACTGAAGAAAGATACCGTTGTAGCATTCTGCCGTAAGGTGGGGCTGACCGGCACGAAGGCCGCAGATAACAGCCGCATTGAACTGGACGCCGGATTCTGCCTGCAGTGCGGCGCTTTGCTTACGCAGACTCCCGGAAGAAAGCGAGTCAAGTTCTGCTCGGATAACTGCCGTACCGCCTGGTGGAATGCACACCCGGAAAAGGTCAACCGCAGAGCCATATACCACTTCACCTGCGCTCACTGCGGAAAGCCCTTCACTGCCTACGGCAACGCAAAAAGAAAATACTGCTCTCACGCCTGCTATATCGCAGACCGCTACAAAGGCGGTGACGGGCATGAGTGAGGATAAATTCCGCTCTGAAATGAGCTACCTTGCCGCCCTTTCCATCGCAAAGAATCTCAGGGAAAAGGGGCTTCTGAGCGAGGAGGAATATGCCGTAATTGATACAAATCTGAGGGCTGAGTTTTCTCCATCTTTGGGTACATTATTATCGGAAAATGACTTGATATAATCGGCTTTCAGAGTGATATATAGTGTCGGAAAGGAGTGATTTCATGCGGATTGTAAATAAAATCGAAGCGAAAACACCGCAGATACCGCGCCGCAAAAGGGTCGCTGCCTACGCAAGAGTCTCAATGGAGTCCGAGCGGCTGCAGCACTCCCTTTCGGCACAGGTCAGCTTTTACAGCAGTTTGATACAGAGCAACCCCGCCTGGGAATATGTGGGCGTATACGCCGACAACGGAATAACCGGCACCAAAGCCGAAGCCCGCGAAGAGTTCAATCGGATGATTGCCGACTGCGAAGCCGGAAAAATCGACATTGTTCTGACAAAGAGTATCTCCCGTTTCGCGCGCAACACCGTTGACCTGTTGAATACAGTGCGCAGGCTCAAGGAACTGGGCGTTTCCGTGCAATTTGAAAAGGAGCGCATCGACTCCCTCACCGAGGACGGTGAGTTGATGCTGACCCTTTTAGCATCCTTTGCCCAGGAGGAGATACGCAGCCTGTCGGACAACGTCAAATGGGGTACCCGGAAACGATTTGAAAAAGGTATTCCCAATGGTCGCTTTCAAATCTACGGGTACCGCTGGGAGGGCGATCATCTGGTTGTCCATGAGGAGGAGGCAAAGATCGTTCGGCTCATCTACGACAATTACATGAATGGTTTATCAGCGGAAACCACAGAGAAGCAGCTTGCCGAGATGGGTGTGAAATCCTATAAGGGCCAGCACTTCGGCAATACCTCTATCAGACAGATCCTCGGCAACATCACTTATACGGGCAACCTTCTGTTCCAGAAGGAATATGTGCAGGACCCCATCAGCAAGAAAAGCAAAATTAACCGTGGGGAGCTGCCGCAGTATTTCGTGAAGAACACCCACGAAGCCATCATCCCGATGGAGGTCTACCAGGCGGTGCAGACCGAGAAAGCGCGCCGCCGGGAGCTTGGGGCTTTGGCAAACTGGAGCATCAATACCTCCTGCTTTACCAGCAAAATCAAGTGCGGTCGGTGCGGAAAGAGCTATCAGCGCTCCAACCGCAAGGGACGAAAAGATCCTGACGCTAACTACACCATCTGGGTCTGCGGGACTCGAAGAAAAACCGGGAATGCCAAGTGCCAAAACAAGGACATCCCAGAACAGATACTCAAGGAAGCCTGCGCTGTGGTCATGGGACTGGATACGTTTGATGAGATCATCTTTTCAGAGCAGATCGACCGCATTGAGATCCCTGCTCCGAATGAGATGATTTTCTATTTTAAGGATGGCCACATTGTACCGCACCACTGGGAATCCACCATGCGGAAGGACTGCTGGACGGATGAGCGCAGAGCCGCCAAGGGACGGTATGTGCAGGAGCATCAGCTCGGCCCCAACACTTCCTGCTTTACCAGCCGCATTCGCTGCGACAGCTGCGGCGAGAACTACCGCAGGCAGCGTTCACGGCACAAAGATGGCAGCTTTGATTCCGTATGGCGATGTGCGTCAGGCGGAAAATGCCAAAGCCCCAGCATCAAGGAAGATGCCCTCAAAAACCTCTGTGCGGACGCTATGGGTCTGGAGGAATTTAGTGAGACGGTTTTCCGTGAGCAGATTGTCTGCATTCACATCACGGCTCCATATCAGCTTTCCATCCGCTTCTTTGACGGGCATACCTTCGAGACGGCATGGGAAAACAAGCGGAAGATGCCCCGGCATACAGAGGAGCGAAAACAGCATATGCGAGAAGTAATGATACAGAGATGGAGGGAAAAACGTGGCGAAAGTAACGACAATACCGGCGACGATAAGCCGATTCACGGCAACGCCGATCAATGAAAAGAAAAAGCGCCGCACCGCCGCCTACGCCCGTGTTTCCACGGACAGCGAGGAGCAGCTCACCAGCTACAGCGCCCAGGTGGACTATTACACCAACTATATCAAAAGCCGGGACGATTGGGAGTTTGTTTCCGTGTATACGGACGAGGGCATAACGGGTACGAATACCAAGCACCGCGAGGGATTCAAACGCATGGTGGCGGATGCACTGGCTGGCAAGATAGACCTCATCGTCACCAAATCGGTCAGCCGCTTTGCCCGAAATACGGTAGACAGCCTGACCACGGTGCGCCAGCTCAAGGAAAAAGGCGTGGAGATCTATTTTGAGAAAGAAAACATCTGGACCTTGGACAGCAAGGGCGAACTGCTCATCACCATCATGTCCTCACTGGCGCAGGAGGAAAGCCGCAGCATTTCAGAGAACTGTACCTGGGGACAGAGAAAACGGTTTGCTGACGGGAAGGTCACCGTGCCATTCAAACGGTTTCTCGGCTATGATCGGGGACCCGATGGCAATCTGGTTTTGAATAAGGACGAAGCGGTTATCATCCGCCGCATTTACAGTATGTTCCTGCAAGGCATGACGCCGCACGGCATTGCCGCCAGGCTGACTGCCGACGGCATCAAGTCGCCGGGCGGCAAAGACAAATGGAACGCAGGGGCAGTTCGCAGCATTCTCACCAACGAGAAGTACAAGGGCGATGCGCTCCTGCAAAAGAGCTATACGGTGGATTTCCTCACCAAGAAGAAAAAGGTCAACGAGGGCGAAATCCCGCAGTACTATGTGGAGGGCAACCACGAAGCCATCATTTCCCCAGAGGTATTCGAGATGGTTCAGCAGGAACTGGAGCGTAGAAAGCAAGGTCGGGGCCGGCACAGCGGCGTCCATCTTTTCTCCGGTAAGATACGCTGCGGACAATGCGGCGAGTGGTACGGCTCGAAGGTCTGGCATTCCAACAGCAAATACCGCCGGGTTATCTGGCAGTGCAATCATAAGTATGACGGCGAGGAAAAATGCTCCACGCCGCACTTGACGGAGGATGAAATTAAAGCGATGTTTGTCTCAGCGGCAAACAAGCTGATTGGCAAAAAAGCGGCGATTATCTCGCCGCTCCGAAATTCGCTGGACGTTGCTTTCGACACATCTGCACTGGAAACCGAAGTCGCAGAACTGCAGGATGAGATCATGGTCGTCTCAGACCTTATCCAGAAATGCATCTACGAAAACGCTCATGTGGCGCTCGACCAAACGGAATATCAGAAACGCTATGACGGTCTCACCACCCGTTTCGATACCGCGAAGGCTCGGCTGGAGGAAATTGAAGCCGCGCTTGCCGACAAGAAATCCAGACGGGCGGCAATCGACGCCTTTCTGGACACGCTGGCGCAGGCTGACCCGATGGAGAAATTTGACCCTGCCCTCTGGTGCGGGCTGATTGATTATGTAACAGTCTATGCCAGGGACGATGTGCGGTTTGCTTTTAAGGACGGGCAGGAAATTAAAGCATAAGGATAAAAAAGATACTCCTCACTACCAATTGCGGTGGTGAGGAGTATCCTTTTTCCATAAGCATCCTCTTCAGTTGAATACTACGATGTAATCTCTTGCGAATCGGTCAAAGGTTGCTTCGGCTTCCGAGAGGACATCATCCAGTTCTTCATTGATTTTACCACGCACATAGGCTTCTCGTAGGGCAGGTCTTTCGAGCAGTGCCCATTTGAGTTGGCTATAGGTGTATTTAGCAAAGGCTATCCATTGAGGATAATTGATTGCAACAGGGTTGTGCGTAAAATATACCTTTCCGGCATTTGCTGCCGTAGCACCGGCATGAGCAATGAAGAGCATTGTTGCCAGTTTAGGGTGCTTCTCTCGGTTTAAGGAAAACGGAATAGCATCCTTTATTTCGTGTCCTTCCTTTATGCGCTTAATAGAATAACCCAAACGGACAATAACCTCTACAAGCATTGCGGGAATGGACATGGAGCAGAAGTGGATGAAATCATAACCCTCATAGTACATACCTTGAACGATTTCTGCTATGGTTTGTTCCTCTTCACCGATGCTGCCAAATTGAAGAAGGTTAAAGAGACTCATCAGCGGTACAGGGAGTCCCATAGAAGTGGTTACGTCCGATTTGAAATGAATGACCTGTTTTGCCAGTGCTGCGAAGATATCTGATTCTTTGCGGTCGGCATAATTCTCCATCACCTGAGATACGATATTTCCGGCTTTGTCGATGGTAGTCATTCTGCCGGTCAAAATATCCGCTACACCGAATACGAAACCGAGGAGAGGATCATGCCCCAATTGAAGCAGTCTGTGGTAGTAAGCAGAAAGTCCTTCCACACGGATTGTTGTGTGGCGATTATCCTGGGCATCATAAGGAACCTTGCTGACTTTTGAATTGGCAAGTTTCTGCATTTCTTCTTCTGGGAATTTTTTATCGAAGTAGTCTCGAACGTAGTTGGAAAGGGGACCACCTTTCAGCCCATCCGGGGTTTTCTGCGGAATGCCGACAAGAAGAATATCCACTGCAGCACCAACCAACCCGGCAAGAGCGGCGATGCTGATGTCAAAGGCATCAAGCCGATGTACAGCATTAAATTCTTCGTTGAGTTGTTTAATAGCAAGCTCGTTACTGCGGAGTTCCTCCTCAGTGAAAAGGGACTCCAATTCGCAGTCCGTTCCTACGTGTGTTTCTGCTTCGGCGCAGCATTGCTCCCAAGTAGGGATAACCATTGTTTTTCTGGGTTGTACAGGCACTAAGCCCTTGATCGCATCCGGCTGATATCCAAGCCTACGAAGCAGGGCATCCGCTTTGGCTACAGTGGCATCCGCTTCAGACAAAGACGGAAAGTGAATCGATTTGAGGTCTTCATCTTGGTGCTTGAGTACAGAATTTATCTGCCTTTCGGTTTCGCTATACTTGTACTTGCTCATTCAGAAGCACCTCCCTCCGTTAGGTTATTTACGATTTGCTCCAACTGGTCAACCTTTTGTAGAGCTTCCTGTCCCTGTTCTGCCTTGTCTTTCAGCACATTGATTTCAGCTTCATGTTTTCTGATAACTTGCTGTTGTTTGTGAGCATTTTCCTCAAAGGCTTTTTTGTCCTTTTTACGACCCATACGAATACGAATGTTATCAATGGTTACACCAGCAAGAGCCCCTGCGAGAAATTCAGTCGCATGGTTTTTGACAAATGCGCCTGCGGTCTTGCCTGACTCAACAAGGGTGTTACCAACCTTGACAAAGTCAATATTGGGGAGTTTGATTTGCTTTCCCATAGAAATCACCATGCCGACCGCTCCGCTCTCGGCACAAATAGGGATGAAAGA
>JAHZGF010000062.1 GCA_019420945.1 Clostridiales bacterium
GTCGACCTCCAGCGTGACAGGCTGGCGTTCTAACCAACTGAACTACCGGGCCATAATTTCGGTCTTGGAGTGGTGGGAACAACAGGACTCGAACCTGTGACCCCATGCTTGTAAGGCATGTGCTCTAACCAGCTGAGCTATGCTCCCGTCGTTCGAATCGTTCGCTCATCTCCAAGCGACGAACGTTATTATACTAAAGGCCCCCGATAATGTCAAGGGTAATTTTCAAATTTTTTATTTTTCTTTTTCGGGGGCCTTTTTGCCTTGATTCAGGGCTGCATCTGGGTATAAATTTCCTCCAGTTCCTCCCGGCTGAACCGGTACACCTGGTCACAGAACTGGCAGGTGAGCTCTGCCTTGCCCTGTTCCTCAATCAGGCTGCGCATCTCCTGGCTGCCCATGCTGATGAGCGCCTTCACCACCCGGTCCCGGCTGCAATAACAACGATATTCCACAGGACAGGTTTCCAGAACCTCAATCTCAAACTCTCCCAGCACGTCCCGGATCAAATCAAGCGCGGACTTGCCCTCTTTGAGGTGGCCTGTGACATAGCCCACCTTTTGCAGCCCCCGCTCCACCTTGCAGATGGCTTCCTCGTCGGCGCCAGGCAGCAGCTGGATCAGGTAGCCGCCGGCGGTGATGACCTCACCGGAACCACCCTGCACCAGCACCCCCAGGGCACAGGCAGTGGGAATCTGCTCGCTCTCGGCAAAATAGGCGGTGACATCCTCGGCAATCTCACCGCTGACCAGAGCGATGCTGCCCACATAGGGATCCCGCATACCCAGATCTTTAATTATAGTAAGAGAGCCCGCCCCTACGGCGCCTCCCACGTCCAACTTACCCTCCTGCTTCCGGGCCACATCGGCCTGGGGGTTGACGGCATAGCCCCGGACGTTGCCCTGGCTGTCGGAGACGCAAGTAATCCCTCCCAGAGGTCCATCTCCCCGGATCTGAAGGGTCAGGCTGTTGTCCTCTCCCTTCAGCTGGTTGCCCATCATGGAACAGGCCATCAGCGACCTGCCCAGGGCCGCGGTGGCGGTGGGGCTGGTGTTGTGAATGTCCCGGGCCCGGGCGACAATATCAGTGCCGGTGATAGCGGAGGCCATCACCATGCCGTCTGTGGTTATGATTCGGACGATTTCTCCCATCTGTGATACTCCTTGGCAAAGGCCGCGGCAAACTCCTCCGCGGACTGTTCTTCCTTCTCGGCTACAAAGAAGATTCTGCCCTCCCCTTCCTTGGGAGGCCGCAGCTTCCGGTCGCCGTACATTTTAATAGTCACAAAACCAGCCTGTCTCAGCCAGCGCTCCAGCTCCTCCGGTGTCCAGGCCTTCTCCTCATGGAGTTCCCCTTCCCGGCGCCAGAGCTCCCCTTCCCGCTCAAACAGGTCAAAGCCGTAGGCGCAGATCCGGCTCCGGGCATCGTAGTCCGCCCGCCAGACACAGTAGACGTCCTCCGTCTCATCCAGATAGGTCTGGCCATCCATGGCCTTCAGCTTCTCCGGGGTGTTGACATCGAAAATAAAGCGTCCACCGGGCATCAAAAAGGTATGAACCCGGCGAAAGGCTTCTTTCAGGGTGGCGGCGTCGGTAATATAGTTGACGCTGTCCAGGCAGCAGACACAGGCGTCCACGGTGCCAAACAGGTCCAATTCATCCATGCTCTGGCACAAAAAGGTGGGACGCTGCTCCTCCGGCAGGGCGGCAGCCTTCTCCGAGGCCTCCATCAGCATCTCCTCCGACAGGTCCACACCCACCACGCCATAGCCCCGGCGGGCCAGTTCACAGGACAAGCTGCCGGTGCCGCAGGCCAGGTCCAACACCAGGGACACCGGCACTTTGCCGGCCCGGAAATGCCGCTCCAGCCAGTCGGCCCAGCCGGCATAGTCCACATCTCCCGTCAGCTGGTCGTACCAGTGGGCCAGGGACTCATAGGCGCTCATGAACGTTCCTGCTCCTGCAGATGGTGGAAGACATCCTTATAGCCGTCCTCCCCGTAGTTCAGAGCCCGGTTGACCCGGCTGATGGTGGCGCTGCTGGCTCCGGTCCGCTCCAGAATGTCGCTGTATACCATGCCCTGCTCCAGCAGCACCGCCACATCGTAGCGCTGCTCCATGGCTCTCAGCTCGGCAATGGTGCAAAGATCATGGAAAAAGCGTCTGCACTCATCCTCGTTCCGCAGTGCCAGTATGGCACGATACAATTCCTGACTATTCACCTTGTCCGATGCCTTTGACATTTGAGCAGCCTCCTGTCCGTTTTCTTATGGAGACATGGTAACATTTTAGCGCATGAAAGTAAAGGATTTTTGAAGTTTTGCTTGAAACGGCCCGATCATTGCTATATAATAGGGAGGCTGACATAGAATGCGCGGGATAGGGCAAAACTTGCAAAACCCCGTGCCAGGAGGAACTACTATGGTAAAAGCAATTGTCGGCGCCAACTGGGGCGACGAAGGTAAGGGCAAAATCACCGACATGCTGGCGGAGCACTCCGATGTGGTCATCCGCTTCCAGGGCGGTGCCAACGCCGGCCACACCATCATCAACGACTATGGCCGTTTTGCGCTGCACATCCTGCCTTCCGGCATCTTCTATCCCCACATCACCAACATCATTGGCAACGGTGTGGCGCTGGACATCAAGAAACTGGTGGACGAGCTGGACAGCATTACCAGCCAGGGCGTCCCCACCCCCAACCTGATCATCTCCGAGCGGGCCCAGATCCTGATGCCTTACCATGTGCTGCAGGACGGCTACGAGGAAGAGCGGCTGGGCGGACGGGCCTTTGGCTCCACCAAATCCGGCATCGCCCCCTTCTATTCCGACAAATACGCCAAGATTGGCATTCAGGTGGCCGACCTCTATGATGAGGAGCGGCTGAAGAGCCGCCTGAACGCTGCGGTGGAGATGAAGAACATCATCTTTGAGCACCTGTATCATAAACCCGCTCTGGACGCCGAGGCGCTGTATCAGCAGCTGCTGGAGTACCGGGAGCTGATCCGTCCCTATGTGGGCGACGCCGTAGGCTTTGTCCACCAGGCCCTCAAGGAGGGCAAGACCGTCCTGCTGGAGGGCCAGCTGGGCAGCATGAAGGACCCGGATCTGGGCATCTGCCCCATGACCACCTCTTCCCACACTCTGGCGGGCTTCGGTGCCGTGGGCGGCTGCGTGCCTCCCACCGCTTTCGAGGACGTGATCTGCGTCACCAAGGCCTACTCTTCCTGCGTGGGCTCCAAGACCGAGCCCTTCGTCAGCGAAGTGCTGGGCGACGCCGGTGACGAACTCCGCCGCCGGGGCGGTGACAAGGGCGAATTCGGTGCCACCACCGGACGTCCCCGCCGGGTGGGCTGGTTCGACACCGTGGCCACCAAGTACGGCTGCATGGTGCAAGGTGCCACTCAGGTGGCTCTGACCTGCCTGGACGTGCTGGGCTATCTGGACGAAATCCCGGTTTGCACCGGTTATGAGATCGACGGTGTGGTCACCGACACCTTCCCTGTGCCCGCCAAGCTGGGCCAGGCCAAGCCTGTGTTCACCACTCTGCCGGGCTGGAAGTGCGACATCCGGGGCATCACCAACTACGATGATCTGCCCGAGAACGCCAAGGCCTATGTGGACTTCCTGGAACAGCATATCGGCTGCCCCATCCGCATCGTCTCCACCGGCCCCAAGCGCCACGAGATCTGCATGCGCTGAAAAACATAATCTCAAAAGGCTCCGGAAGTTTCACTTCCGGAGCCTTTTTAATGCTATTTTCATGTAAAATCCGTTGACTTGGTCGAAAAAACCAGTATAATGACTCTTGTCAGCGGGGCATCTGCTTCGCTGTTTGAAAAATGACACACTATGTTGAGGTATTTCATGGCTAACGGGCGTAGTGTGTCTATATGAATGTTGAGCACTATGTCACTGGCGGGCATAGTGTTTTTTCTTTTCCTGAAATCACACGCAGTCGCCCGCTGGCCTGGCGGGGTTGGCACCGCCTAGAGTCTCCCAACAGCGACACGCCGCGGCTGAACGGCGCGGGACGGCCACCGACTCGCCAAAGGTTCAGATTCAATCGATCCGCCATACATGTGATTTCAGGAGGTATTTATGATGAAAATGACTTATGGAACCGGCTGGAGCGCCGTCAGCTGCCAGATCAACGCCGACATCAATCTGCGGGTGGAGAACCGCCTGGCCGGTTTTCTGGATGCGGACACCGTCCGTTATGCGGTCTGCCGCTTCTTCACCAAAACTCCCTCTCTGTGCCGCGCTTACGCCTGGGAGAGTTACCAGCTGCGGCTGGCCCGGGGCAAGGGCCGCCGCCCCCACCGCCACTGCTGCGCCATTCCCGCCCCTCTGATGGAGCTGCCCGCCGGCTGGGTGCAGGTGCGGTTCTCTGTGGATCCCGTGGGCGTATCCATCCGCCAAATCGTTCTGACCCCGGAGTATCCGGGATCAGAACGGCGGCAGGCATAAAGCCCCGCCCTTTTCCGGCCGACAAATCCGTTTTCATTTCTGCGGACACATCCGAGATGATGTGTCCGCTTTTTTCATTTCTTCTTGGCGGATATTTGCGCATTTGGCTTCGCGGCGTGTGCAGGATGCACACTTTTTCCACTTTCCAGGGAACAGCATGGAACGCCCCGCACATTGACCCAAAATAGGACGAATTTTATAATAAAGATAGTAAATTTACGGCCTGTAACGGTTTAAAAGTGCACATAAACGCGTGGCCACAAGGTGCTGCACCACGGAAACAGACGACATATTCAATCAAGGAGGGTAACCATGAGTTTCAAAGATTTGCGTTCTTTTCTCCGCAAGCTGGATGAAGAGGGGCAGTTGGTCAAATATGACAAGCCCATCAAACTTTCGCCCGAGTGGTACGATATGGTACGGGCCCTGCCCAGACTGGGGCAGTACGGTCCCGCACTGATTACCGATCAGCTGGAGGGCTACAAGGGACAGCGGATTGTGGCCGGCCTTCAGGCCTCCGCCGCCAACTGCGCCCTGATGCTGGGCCTGCCCAAGGACACCATTCTGAAGGATCAGATCGAGCACGTCAGCGAGCTCTGGGACAAAATCGGCGACGGCTCCGGCGGTAAGCTCAAGTGGGTGGACAACGCCCCCTGCCAGGAAGTCATTGTGGAGGGCGACGACCTGAACCTGTATGAACTGCTGCCTCTGCACCGGGTCTATCCTCTGGACGGCGGCTTCTATCTGCCCAAGTCCTGCATCGTCACCAAGAGCCCCTATCACCCCGACGATATCGACCGGGAAAACGTGGGCTGGTATCGCTGCCAGATCCAGGGTCCCCGGACCATCGGCATCCACATCGGGCCGCTGCATGACGCCGGCGAGCACATCGGTGAGGCCGCTGCCCTGAATCAGCCGCTGCCCATCGCCATCTGTCTGGGCAACGATCCTCTGCTGGAACTGATGGCCAGCACCTCCCTGGCCAAGAACGAGTCCGAGTACAAGTTCGCCGCCGCCATGGGCGATTTTGAATATGAGCTGACCAAGGCCACCCTCTACGATCTGGACGTCCCCGCCAATGCCGAGTTCGTCATCGAGGGCGAGATTTTGCCCTTCGAGCGCTGCCCCGAGGGCCCCTTCGGCGAGTTCCCGGGCTCCTACTCCGGCGTCACCGAGGCCTGCAGAATGCACGTCAAGCGGGTCACCCACCGCATCAACCCCATCTATGCCACCATCTGCCTGGCCGGTATTTCCGAGAAGGAGAGCGAGAACATTCTGGCGCTGAACACCTCCTCCGGACTCTATCGCCTGCTGAAGAAGGAGATGCCCGATGTCAAGGCGGTCAACGCCATGTATCAGCACGGCATGACCACCATCATCTCCGCCAAGCCCCACTGCCCCGGCTATGCCAAGACCATCGCCATGCGGCTGGCCAGCACCCCCCACGGCACCGACTATTGCCGCAACATCATCATTGTGGATGACGAGGTGGACCCCTTCAACCTCAACGAGGTCATGTGGGCCCTGTCCACCCGGGTCAGAGGCAGTGAAGATGTCATCATCATCCCCGGAACTCCCGGCCTGCCCCTGCTGCCTGCGGACACCGGCGTTCTCATCGGCAGAAAGCTCATCATTGACGCCACCACGCCCATTGAGCCCGACGTGTTCCGCCCCTCTAAGCTGATCCGGCCCTACAAGGAATCCGTGGATCTGAGAGACATGATCAACAAGCTGCAGCGGGATATGCAGAAGTAATATAATAGGAGGTGCGAACCATGAAATGTGTTAGATGTTTACACGATACCGCCGAAGTGGTTGCCAAGGCTCCCGACGGCAGCAACGCCTGGGAACTGTATTTCTGCTCCACCTGCAATTACAGCTGGCGCAACAACGAAGTGGAGTCCATCACCCAGATCGACAAGCGAGATCCCTGGTGCCAGCTGGACAAGGTAGATTTCACCAAGCTGAGAAAGGTGGAGTATCACGCCTGTGAGGAAATGCCGGAGCATTTAAAGCAAAAATAAGATTGCGATATCTGCGCCCACAACGAACCAGAGATCCTTGCTGTTTTCCTCATTGAAACGCTTCTCCAAGGGCGGGTTATCCCGGCCCTTGGAGAAGTTTTTTTGCCTTACCAATCAGCACGCACCCGCATAAATGCTTGATAACACAAGCATTTATGATATGATTAGCATATAAATAAAGCGGATTAATCACACACGGTTCCCGCGCACGGGTTCAAGCCTTGACCTCATGAATCACACACAGCACACCCATGCGTCGGAGCTACGGGAAAAGAAGATCATCATGAAAATGCCTGAACTCCACTGCAGCTTGCAGTATATTGTGGACAAAATTCCTTTTATCGCCGAGGATGTCAGCATTGAAACATTTGGCCATCCCAACATGGGTATGTATGTGGACGCAATTTCCCTGTATTCCGTGGATGAAGCGCAGCCCAAACCATCCAATGTTTATCTGTGCAGGCCGGAGCAATTACCCCATCTGAGCCCCAGCTATCGGGACGCAGTCCTGCTGTGCATCAATAACCAGCCCCAGCTGCCCCAGGTGCCCGAGGATTATCATATTCTGGTCATTCAGTGCAGCCACAGTCTGGAATTTGTCTTTAACGCCCTGCAGAAAACCATCTTCAACCTCAAGCTGAACAACGGACGGATTGACCGGGCCATTCTGGAAGACAGCAGTATTCAGGAGATTCTCCCCATCGTAGAGCAGACCATGAAAAACCCCTTCTTGCTGCTGGACGCTGAATTCAAGCTGCTGGGCTGGAGCAAGACCAAGGAGTGCTCCGAGGCCATCTACACCGACACGGTGCGCTCCGGCTACCTGCCCAACGAATATGTGCTGGAGCTGATTTCCCACGACTGCCTGCGAAAGCTCTATGCTCAGGGCACCGTGGTACTCCCCAAGGGTGAGCTGCTGGACAACCACACGGTTCTGATCCTGATGCTGAAAAACGAGCACATGATTCTGGGCTACGGCATCCTGATCTGTTCCCAGCGGGAGCTGAGGCCCCCTATGATTCAGGGATTTCAGGAGATCATGGGCAAATTCCAGACCAGCCTCCAGAAAAACGCCGACATCACTTACACCCAGAACAAAAGTGAAATTCTGTTTTACATCCTGCTGCTGAACGGCAGTATCACCAACCACAGCGAGATCCGGGCCCGGGCCCGGGAATTGAATATCAGCAGCACCGGCGAATACGTCCTCTATGTACTGCAATGCACCGGGCGTATGCCCAGCCGGTATGCCTTCAGGGCTTTTGCCAACGATGTGCTGACTTCAGAGCCCGCATTTCTCTACGACAACTGTATTCTGGTGGTCGAAAGTTCCGGGGAGCGGGCGCATAGTCTGCTGGACAAGCCGGCGTTTCACAAATTCTTGTCCGAGTATCAGGCCCTGGCGGGCATCAGCACGCTGTTCTATCATGTGGAGGACATTCCCAACGCATACGCCCAGGCCAAGCGCTCCATTGAAATCGGCAGTACCCTCAACAGTTGTCAGGAGCGCATGTATTTCACCTATGATCAGAACACATTCCGCTATTCCGATTACGCCCCGTATCTATTGATTGAGCAGAGCTATGGAAAGACAGGACATTTTCCCATCACCTGCCCCCGTCTGTTGAACCTGATAGATCAGGACCAGAAAAAGAAGAGCGACTATGCCCTTACTTTGCTGGTCTACCTGAAAAACAACGGCCACATTATGGACACGGCCCAGGAAATGTTCTTTCATCGGAACAGCATCCTCAAACGCATGAAGCAGATTTCTGAAGCGTTAAAGTTGGACCTGTCCGATTACAATGTTCGCTCGGAACTACTGTTTCACTTTAAGGTCATCGACTACGCCAAAGCCATCGGCCAAACCGAGGCATTGATGGAACTGATTCACTGAACTTCACAAAACCAAACGGCGGATACGGTGCAAGCGTTGCTGTGCACCGTATCCGCCGTTTCCTGTTGTTACACCCGAGGCGCGGACTTCAATTTTCTTGGTCTTCCACGCCGGTCCAGGGCACGAACTTGTCATAGGTGATCCCGAACTGCATCAGAATCTTTCCCACAATGTGGTTGATCTGATCCACAATGGTCTTGGGACCGTTATAGAATGTGAGCACCGGCGGTACAATCACACAGCCCAGGTCCGCCGCCTCCTTCAGATTGCGCAGATGCACTTTCCCGAAGGGCATCTCCCGGGGCACCAGCACCACTTTCCTGCCCTCCTTCAGGCAGACGTCCGCCGCCCGGACAATCAGATTCTCCGCATAGCCGGCGGCGATGCCCGCCAGCGTCTTCATGCTGCAGGGCATGACAATCATGCCATCCGTCACAAAGGACCCGCTGGACACGCAGGCGGCCATGTTGTGCTCATCATGGACCTCATCTGCCAGGGCCTCCAGCTTTTCCAGGGGAATTTCGCTTTCCAGCTTCCAGGTAATTCTGGCGCCTTTGCTGACAATCAGGTGTATTTCGCAGCCCTCCACACTTTTCAGCGCCTTGAGCAGATAATAGCTCATTTCCACACCGGTGGCACCGGAGACAGCTACTGTAATTCTCATAAACATTCTCCTATCAAGAAAGTGATTTTCACAGAAATCGGCAGAAGCGCCGGATCAAAATGGCGTCGGTATCTTCCGCAGCTCTACTTCAGCCAATGAATGCCGACCCTTCTGCCAATTTCCCGGGAGGACGTCCTTTGTTCCAATCGACCGGATTACTCGTTGATCTTGGCCAGCTCAGCACTCTGCTTCTTGGTGCAGGTCATAAAGATAAAAGCGATCACAAGCATGATAATGAAGGATCCGGACACGGACATCAGCGCAGCGCTGGCGCTGGAGCCGAACATGGCCTGAACCACCGACAGATACAGGGTGCCAAAGAATTGTCCGCCGTAAGTACTGGCCGTGATATAAGTGATGGCGTCGCTCTTTCTGGACTTGGGGGCCACAAAGGAGATTCTTGCCACCAGATAGGGGTTGATGGTGCCCACAGAACCCAGGCCGCACAGATAGGAGCCAATGAAGGCCACCACCAGCACAGGCGCAGAGGCCAGGACAAAATATCCCACCGCCGCACAGACTGCGGAAATGCAGAGCATCCAGCGTCCGAACTTCTGATACAGCCGGCCAAAGGTGAGGCCGCCGGTAAAGGTGCCCAGGGTGGCGCAGGCAGAGACCCAGCCGGTCTCCACGGAGCCGCCAAATCCCCGCTCCTGGACCAGCTGACCGGTTTTGACCTGAATCACAGAACAGATGATAAAAGAGAAGAAACCGGCGATGATCAGCGCCCAGACAAATTTGTTCAGCGGTTCCTTCTTTTCGCCGGGAGCCGCAGTGGCCTTGAAGTCCTCCGGAGGCAGATGGGGGACAAAGATACCCACCAGGATGATGACCACGATGGCAAACACGGGGTACAGCAGCAGGGCAAATCTCCAGTTGACTGCGGCCACATAGCCCAGGCTGATGGAGATCAGCAGAGAGATCACACCGCCCACCATGGAAATGTAGCCAATCAGGCTGGCCCGCTTCTCGCCGTCATACAGCTTGGCCACAATGGCCTTGGGCTGGGGCAGCGCGATGCCAAGGCCAAAGCCCATGCAGGCCCGCACAACGATAAACAGGATGTAGTGATCAATGAACATCAGCAGCAGCCCAAAGAATCCGTACAGCCCCCAACCGAACATGGTCAGAGTTTTCTGACTGAACTTGGATTTCAGGAAACCGCCGCCGAACACCGCTGGGATCATAAACAGCGACGGCAACGTCTGAAGCAGAGAAACCTGGGTGCTCTGCATTCCCATAGGGGCAAAATGGCTGGCCACGCTCTCAATGATGACAATAAAGGATGAGGTGTTGGTGTTAAAAATACAGGCAGCCAAAATCAGGGCCAACGCCTGCATAAAACCTCCGTTTTGTTTCTGTTTCAATTCCATTTCTTGTCCTTCTTTCTGCAACTTACTTCTACCTTACCAAATGCAGCTGGTCCAAACTTCACCTCTTCCCTCCGGCCACACGGCTTTCCCGTTTTCTTTTTCCGCGTGCTCTAGGTGTGCATTTTCCGCACATATTAGTGGCATTTCCCTGTAAACTTGATAGTTTTATTATAAAATTCGCCATTATACCGGTCAATGTGCGAACCGTTTCATGCTTTCAGAATAAACCGGGCACGAATGTGCAGCCTGCACACTGACAGGCGTTGATAGGGAAAAAGTCTGTCGCAATTTGCATTGAAAATCTGCTGTCCCCTGTATAAAATGAAAAGTACATTCCAGAAAGGATGCGAGGCATCATGCAGATTGAAGTCCACAGCGGCAAGGACAGATGCCGGATCTCCCTTGTCCTGCATTGCACCGCAGGCCGGGGGCTATGCGGTTTTCTCACCGGAGGTACCGCCCATGTGGGGGCGGTGGCCTATGCGGTTCCGAGGCCCAAATCCAGCGGAGACGGCATAACAGCGGATATCAGCAGTATCTGCGGGCCGGGACACAAGGATATTTACGCGGTCCAAAAGGTAGCGGAACGGATCTGCCTGAAGGTCCAGGAGACCGTCTGCATCTGCGCCGGCATCCACATTGACCACGCCAGCCAGGATGAGATCCAGCAGATTATGACGCTCTGTCTGGAGGCGGCGGATCAGGCGGTGGATCAATACAGAGCGTTACAGGAGGAAAACCATGTCTGACATGCTTATTTGTGTCGATGCCCTGGATCGGCAGATCGGCGCCGCGGACAAGCAGCGCTGCCACAGAGAAGGGTTGCTGCACCGGGCTTTTTCCATCTTTCTAGTGGACGGCAGCCGGCTGCTGCTGCAGCGCCGGGCTCTGCACAAATATCATTCCGGCGGACTCTGGGCCAATTCCTGCTGCTCTCATCCCAGAGACGGTGAAGCCCTGCAGGATGCCGTCCAGCGGCGCCTGTTTGAGGAGCTGGGGGTCCATTGCCCTTGCTCGGAAGTGGGCAGCTTTGTCTACCGCCACTGTTTCTCCCCGGAGCTCTATGAATATGAGTATGACCATGTATTTGTGGGCAGCTTTCAGGGTACAGTCTTTCCCAATCCCGAGGAGATCATGGAGACCAGATGGTTTGAACGAGAGGAACTGCTGCGGCTCATGAATGAACAACCGGATCAGTTTGCCTCCTGGTTTATCACCGCCCTGCCTATGGTTCTGAAGTGCCTCTAATTTTTCGCCTTTCATAGAAAAGAACCGCTGATTTCCTGAGAAATCAGCGGTTCTTTTCACTCTGTAACAGCGCTATCGAAAAAAGTCCGTCTCTCCTGACAGCGGGTTTCAAGGGGTGTCAAAACAGGACCTGTTCCGTCGAAAAAAGAAAAAATAAAAAAATTGAAAATACCCCTTGCATTTTCTTTCAGACTGTGCTAATATATTTCCTGTCGCTGAGAGGCGCAACAAAATAGCATCCGGGTGTGGCGAAGTTTGGTATCGCGCTTGAATGGGGTTCAAGAGGCCTTGAGTTCGAATCTCAACACTCGGACCACGAAAAACGCTTGAAATCATAAAGATTTCAAGCGTTTTTTCTTTTGCTGCCACAACATCCAGGCGCCCCAAATTTATTGGGGCGCCTGGATGTTATTTAGCGGGGCTGTTTGGATAGAGGAGCCGCAAAATCTCCTCCGCTCCCATGGTTTGTATCCCCTCCAGGTCCCCTAGTCCCCGGTCGTCCAAATACCACCGGAAGCGGCCGGCACTTTCCGTCCCCGCCCAGTCGGTATAAAGCCCAAAGGGTTTCCAGACCGGCTCATAGCGCCGGCTCCAGGCAGGATACCAATGCTCCATGTAGCGCCGGGCCAGAGCCAGGGCCTGACAGCCCGGCCCCTCTCCTACCCCCGAGAGTTGGACCCCTCCGCCGGGGCAGCCGATCCGGCTGTGGGACGGAGTAGAGTGGAGAATCACTAGGCTGCCGTCCCGGCATCTGCCCAGGCACAGCCAGACGTGGCCCCGGATGCTGACAATATCTCCAGGCAGGAATGCCTTGGGTTCTCTGGCCGGACGGCTCCAGGTGCCCACTCCCCATTCCTCCGCCAGGCGCCGGGCCATATGTGCAGCCGGGCCCACAAAGCCCCCGGAGTTGGGCCCCAGCACTTGCCATAGAACCCAGCCCAGGTAACCGGAGCAGTCCGCACCGGCGTAGTAATACTGGTTATAATTCCCCCTGGGATACCAGTCGGGCCCTCCATCCTGCCGGCGATAGCAATAGTTGGCACCCTGTTCCCGGAAAAAAGCGCCCCAACTGGCGGGCACCCCCAAGGTCATTGCCTGCGGCGCAGAGCCATCGTCTTGCCAGTTCCAGCCTCCACCGTAGACATAGAGGGTTTTGCCCACCGGCTGGAGGGCAGCACTGAGCAGATTTTTCAGGGTGCGCAGGCCCGGGCTGTAAGGCACAGGGCTTTGATAGGGCTGGGGACGCTGGGCCAGCTCCACCCAGGTTGCCGGGTTACCGTAGAGTCTGACCCAATCTCCCGGCTTCGGGTGAGCTCGCTCCACCCGCGTTCCTCCTGGCCGGGATATCATTCGGTAGGCCATCACTCCCCTGACCAGAGGATAGGGCACATTTCCCATTTGAAGTCTGCCGGGAACCAGTGCGGTCAGCTCTCCTTCTGCCGTGGGATACTGCTCCTCCGCTCTCAGGATCATATCTCCTCTCACCAGCAGCCGGTAATGGTGACCCTCCATCAGCATGTTTTGCACCGGATAGCTGCCGTCCAGGTTGGCAATGCGGTAGCATTTCTCCTCACTGTTCTGAAAAAAACGGTAGCCCAACCGATCCCGCTCCCGGGCAGCTTCGGTGCCATAGCCCGCTATCCCCAGATAAATGGCCTTCCGCCAGAATACATCGTGCTTTACCGCCATGTCACTCCCCCCTGTCAGGCAATTCTATGCCGGAGGCCGTGTGAACATGTGGACAAGGAAGGGCGCGGAACCTTTTTGGGTTCCGCGCCCTGAGCAAACTTGGTTATTCGATTTTGGTGGCCTTCAAAATGCTGTCCTGACCGGGATAATAGGTGATAGTCACCTGATCTCCCACGTTGAAGATAACGGCCTCCTGGCAGTCAGAGGCGGAGACAGCGTAGTAGGGACCCTCTCCCAGGGAGAAGTAGAAGATGGTGTTGCCCTCCACCACGGCGCTGCGGATCTCGGTAATGGCGCCGGAAATCGTCTTAGTCTCCTCCGGCTCCTCCTCCACCGTGGGATCGGTGACCTGAATGCCATTATCAATGAGCAGCTGCTCATAATTCTGCTGGCACTGAGCCACAGATGTGCCGGTGGCGGTAATCTGATAGTCCGCCACATTGACCATGGCGTACATCTTCACCAGATCCGCAGAGTCCTTCAGGGACATGAAGTAGGTGGGCTGATCGGAGATATTCAGCAGAATCGGGAAGGTGGCAGTGTAGTTCAGATGCTGCACCGCGCCCTGGGCCGAGGACATGGCGGAATATTCCGTGGCACCGGAGACATTGTAGTAACGGGCCTCCTTGGTGCGCTGGTTGATCAGAATGAAGCCCACGTTGGACTGATCCCCGCCGGCAGAGGTGACGCCGGTGTAGAGATAAACATCATCGTTCAAGGCGATATAGTTATAGCCCTCGGTGGTGGTGGTGATGCCCTTCTGGCCCAGCCAGGAGTTGATCCAGCCGTTGACATACTTACCGTGGTAGTTATACTGATTCACCAGCAGGTCGGCGGAATACACCCGGTCCACCCAGCTGGGAACCTCCTCATAATACTGGCTCTCACCGGTGATGGCGTTGACCAGCACGGCCCCCTGGTTATCGGTGCCCCCAAAGAGGCCGATGCGGCGAACCACCCGGGAGCAAATCCACCAGGGAGTGCCCTCCTCGTCAATCTCAAAGTTCACATCCCCGAACATCATAGTGGGATAGCGGAACCGAAGCAAACGGTACAGGTTGCGGCCGAAGTGCTCGCCGGTGGTATACTTAATGCCCTCATCCAGCTGCACCAGGTCCGCCTCCTGGGTCACCATGTTGACGATGATATAGCCCGGCAGGCCCTCGCTGCGGTTATTGAACCACTTGATGATATTGCCGTAGACCAGCGGAGCCACCCGAACCGGCTGGCCCTGGTAGTTGATCTGGGAGTACTCACTGTCGGAAATCTCGAACTGGGACACCAGATTGCTGTCGGTACCCAAGCTGCCCAGAGCCCGGCGGCCCAACTGGACGCTGGAATCCTTGTCCAGCATGGGAATCTCACTGTAAGAGATCTCCGCCACATCCTGGGCAAAGTCACCGTTCTGAACGTCCAGCAAGTTATAATAACTTTTGGCGTGGAAGATGGGGGCGGAGATCACACTGCCCACCAGGCAGACCACAATGATGACTCCCACCAGAATGAGAGGCACCTTGCAGTTGGCTTTAAGCATTTTGGGCAGTTCTGTCACATTCTCCCGGCGCACCCGGCTGCCGGTGCAGATCAACATGACCACCATGTAGACCACCAGCAGTACGAGCAGGAAGGTCCAGAAATCCGGGGACTGAAGGTTCAGCGCCGGCAGCGACACATAAAAGTAGATGGCGCCGAAAATCGCAGTGACCAGCAGGCTGATGAGAATGCCTTTCAGCGAGCCCGATCCTCCGGAAGTTTTTTTTGCTTTTTCCATTTTGACAACTCCTTATTGGGTATGCTCTTGTTTGTCTATTCCTGTTCAGATTAGCACAGATGGTTCCG
Source organism: Clostridiales bacterium (assembly GCA_019420945.1). Lineage (GTDB taxonomy): Bacteria > Bacillota > Clostridia > Oscillospirales > Oscillospiraceae > UMGS1766. Next base: position 15,203 of record JAHZGF010000062.1, read on the forward strand.
CAGCACAATAAAAGAATGATTAAAATTTTTATGACAAAATATACATTTCGGAACATTTAAACTACAAATCTCCAAAAAATCCGCCGAAAAACCAGGCAAAAAGAAACATTTAATCTTTTTAAAATATTGTGCGTTGTTGCTGTGTTGTGACTTTAATTTTGTATGAATAAAAAATTGGGGTGCCACTGCCGATAAGGCAGGCACCCCAATTTTACGCATTTACTTGTCAAAAGCCTTCAGATTCCATCCATTCATTGATCTCCTCAGTCAATCCATCAACGATGTCCCAGAAGTCCCTGCTATCGGATTGCTCTACGTCGGCGATCTCATCCCAAGCCTCGTCAGCATTCTCGTGGCGTTCCATGATCGCATCAACGAATGGGGCATTCCAGGAAAAGACCTTAGCGAACTTTGCGCTCTGCACAGAAGGAATCATCTCTCCTGTCAGCTCGTCGAAATGGATATAGTAGCGGAAAGAGTCTCCATCATGATCCAGGGACTGGCGATTTCTCAGGTGGGCCGCGACTTCTTCTCTAGCAATCTTTTTCATCGTTCATTCCTCCAATATTTTTTATCATCATACAATGGATAGCATATTTTGTAAATCACTTAATGCACATTTCCGCCACAATCCCGGGATGGGATTTTACATACTCCCTATATGCTGCAATGGCCTCCCAGCGTTTGGCCCCAGGGTAGCTTTCCCTGGTCTCTACGACTTCCGCACCGGTGTTCAGATCACGGCGGAAGGTGGACAGCACATAGAACACTTTGTTTCCACGGTAATCCCGCTCACGTTTGAGCCGGACACCGGGAACCGTGGGCGCCGTTGCCAGGTAGGCATACCGCTCAGCGCAGGCGATCCGGTAGGCCTCCAGGCCCTCCAGAAGCTCGGTCAATCGTTCGATATACTGAGCGGCTGACTGGTCTTGCCTCTGCAGCCTGTCCATCTCCTGGACCGTCTCCGGGGCCATGAGATAAATATTCACCGTCTGATTGACTTCCTCTTGCTTCCGCCCGTATCGCTCAAACAGGCGATCAAGGGCGGCTTTTTGCTTTTCGGTCATGTCGTTATACTCCTCTCAGGGAATGGCTTCCCACGACCGCCACAATGGCGGTTTCGGCCGGTTGCCGTCCGGCTCTCATCGGGTGGGGACTGTTCCGGGGTCCAGTCTATAAGCAAGGTCAATCAGGCGTCGCCGGATCTCAAGGCTTTTGCTTTTCCGGAGCGTTTCACGGATCCCTTTCGGGGTAAGCGTCAACCCTATTTCGATCAGGGCATTTTCTGCCGACTTCAGGGCTTCGGCACACCGGTCAAGATCTTCTGATAGCTCAACCGCTCTTGGGTCTGCGTCGAAAAGATCACAAGCCAGATCAAAGTCGTCGTCCTTCTCAATGCTGAAAATTTCATCCGCTTCAATCCCAAGGCGACGAAGAAATTCGGCCTCGTAGTGGGTTAGGCGTTCTTGAGCTGCGTCATTCGCTGCCTTTGCAATGGCGTATTCACGCTGCATTGCTGCAAGTACTGTAAACATGTTAGATTACCTCCTTATCAATCCATTTGGCAGTAGCTGAAGGCCTCATAGCCCAGGCGGCGGAGTTCATCCGTTGCGGCCTCAGCGTTGAGGCTCCGGGCTATGCCCTGGGCCCTGGTATATGGCCGGAAAACATAGCGCTTGGATCCGTACAGATCCCAGACGAAACATGAGCTTCCCGCCTCTCTGGCGGCCTGCTCCACCTTGGCCCGGCTCCATCTGGGCAGGCGTAAAGCCGGGCTGTCAAAGTTGCTGGCCCCTCCATCACTCGGGGCGGCCTCCTCGGCTGCTCTGCCAACCGCAAGGGCGGCCCGGAGATCGTCCCGCAGTTTTGCATACTTGCCGGTCAGCGGGGCGGGCTGCTCCTGGTCAGGCCGGTGAGCTTCCCGGATCCGGTCAAAGGTTGCCAGGGCCTCCGCCTCGCTGTATGCGGTGGCGCTGGCAATGTCGTCCCCGGTGGATCTGGTCAGCAGCATGACCTCATAGCGCCCCGGGCTCAGCTCGCAGGCGTCCAGGATCACCCGGCGCCATTGATAGGTGTACTCTTCACGCTTGATTGTTCGCATGGTCTTACCTCCTCTTATTTGACGTCAATGCAGATCATAGGGTCCAGCCCCTGGGCTCTGGCCTGTGCGGAGATGCGATCCGCCCCCCATTTGCTGCGGCTGGTGTCAAAAAGCACCATCCGGCGGGAATCCTGGCCGGATCTGGTGTAAACGCTGTAAATGGTCATGGTGGTAACCTCCTGTAAAATTTGGGAACCCATGAGCACCCGCCCCAGGTGGGGCGGCCGGGCTTGCACCGGCGGCGCTTTATGCGTCGGCCTTGCGGGTCATTTTTATGCGGTGATCCGGCTATGGCCGGTGGTCTCGGTCCTGCCCTCAAAGACCTGGGAACCGTACTTGCTGCGGATCTGGTCCATGCTGGTCTTGGATCTGCGGTAGTGGCCGGCGTTCTCAGGGTGCCGCCAGTACCACATTTTTTTGTTGTTGCTCCAGCGGCAGCCGGCAGCCTTCAGCGATTCCTTGTGCTCCCGGGTGTTGCCGCTGATCCAGAGCCAGGACCCGCACAGCTCCACCGTCAGCCCGTCCAGCTTGAGCAGCAGGGCGATGATCTGCCGGAACTCCTCGGCGGTCTCGGTGGTCTGGTGGTGCTCATCGTGGGTGGCGTTGTGCTGGTGCTTCAGGGCCTCGAAAAGCCTATCATGCTCGGCGTTGATCTCCTGCATGATCCGGTTCATCTCATCTTCCCGGCCCGGGTTGGTGTCCGGGTGGTACTGCATCGCCAAACGGCGATATTGCTTTTTCAGCTCGTCCAGGTTCTGGGGATTGTCAAAATACTTCATGGTGTTACCTCCTCTGCCCTGCTGGGCTGTCGTGTTGTTGTCCTTGTGCCTCTGATTCTATACGGTTAAACCCTATACGTCAATAGACAGTGTGACCAAAGGTTAAGCCCTATATTTGTTGATTTTGTATAGTGTTTAACCCTACACGCCAGTGGTACAATATAAAAAACAAAAGGGGGTGAAGCGATGCCAACAGAGGCACAAAAGAGAGCGTCCGCCAAGTGGAGCGCCGCCCACATGGTGACCCTGGGGGTCAAGATGCGGCGGGATCTGGCGGTGGAGTTTGCGGCCCTGACAGAGCGCAACGGCACCACCCGCAACGCCGTGTTGCTGCAAGCTGTCCGGGATTATGTGGAGACACACCGGCAGGACGGACAAGGCCAGGATGCCCCGCAGGATCAGCAGCCGGCACCGGATCGCCAGGACAGCGGCCAGGGCTGACGGCAGGCCGCCGGAAGAGCTCACAAAAAAACATGCACAAACAGGGAAAACCCTTGGAGCGCAACAGCTCCAGGGGTTTTTCTTTTTGTTTTTGCAGTTTTGAGCGGGGAAAGTTTGGTTAAAACGCTGAACAATTTTTTTGTAAAAAATCCCACTACTTGCGATAGAAGCAGAGATTCGAGAGGAGGGACACAACGCAGTGGCAAAGGGTCAGTTTAAGTTTACCGTGGCGGAGCTGACAGAGATGGTTGACCGGTTTCTGGAGGCCGCCGACGCCTCCCTAGCGTCGGCAGCCGAAACCGGCAACACGGCCCAGGTGATACCCGCCACCCGGGCGGCATTTGTACGATATTGGCGACGCCACGGGGACCAGCTGCAGCGCACCCTTACCAAGTCCAGCGTTGACACCTGGATGAGTGAGGCCGAGGAGCACCCTACATACAAACTGTACGCCGATCAGATCGCGCGCATCGACGAGGCCGGCGCCGCCTACTATGAGCGGCTTGCCCTCATCAATCCCAAGCTCCAGCAGCTGGCCCAGCTGGGACTCCGGCAAGCCTGCTATGGCGGTTACAAGGACAAGCCGGACACCAACGTCCTTGTCAGCGTCGCCAACAAGGGGGCAAAGATCGACTGGGGCAAGTGACCGCAGTTAAGAGGCAATTAACTGCAAGCCATTGGGCCCCAGTCATTCCAGCCGCTGCCAGTCACAACCCGGCAGCAATCAGGAAGCCGCCCGGCCGCTGGTGGTGGGTGGCCATTGTTCCCCCGCCGGGCTGGGCCTGGGGTGGTGTGGGCTATGCATTGATGTTTTAGCCACCCCCCCCACCCCGGGGTAGGTGCCGGAAAAACAGCCGGTTCCGCCCCGCCAAGGGTACCTTATATCTACCCTATCCACCGTTACCCCCACCGGAAAAAGGGCCCTGGGTTTTTGCAACCCCTGGCCACAAATTTAAAAAACACTGCGGGAAGCATCGGGTGCAGGCCGGTCTCATAAGCCGGCATCCTGGTCGGTTCGACTCCGGCTCCCGCAACCACAGCACATTGCAGTGCCTTTCCATTCACCTCCTTCATATGCCTCAGGACGTAAAAGCCGAACATAGTAAGGCTGGAGGCACGGTCAAAATGGCCGCCCCAGTGCAATTCTGGTCGTCCATAACAAAATGACAACGAGGGGTGGAATCATGGCTAGAAAAGAGCTGCGGGCCGCCCCCGGGGAAATCGCCCTGGACTTTGGGGACCCCAACCCGAAGCAAATCAAGTTCATCAAAAGCACCGCCCGATACACCGCCTATGGCGGCGCCCGAGGCGGCGGCAAGACCTGGGTGGTGGTGCGGAAGTCTGTGGGGCTGGCGCTGACCCATGCCGGGATCAAGATTTTAATTCTCCGCAAGACCTACAAGGAATTGCAGGAGACCATCGTGGAGCCTATGTGCTCCTTCATCAACTCCGCCGTCAAGAACAAGCAGCCGGCGGGGGATCTGATCGCCCGGTACAACGCCACGGTGCGGTGTATGTACTTTGCCAACGGCAGCAAGATCACCTTCGGCCATTTGCAGCACTCCACCGACATCACGGAATATCAGGGCGCAGAATACGACGTCATCTTCATGGACGAGGCCACCCACTTCACGGAATGGGAGTTCCGGGTGCTGGGCGCCACCCTCCGTGGCGTCAACGACTTCCCGAAACGGTTCTATCTGACCTGCAACCCCGGCGGCGTGGGCCACCAGTGGGTGAAGCGGCTGTTTGTCACCAAGGACTACGAGCCCGGAGAAAATCCAAAGGACTATGTGTTCATCCCCGCCACGGTAGAGGACAACAAGGCCCTGATGCAGGCCAGCCCGGAATACGTCCACATGCTGGACATGATGCCCCCGGATCTGAGGGCCGCCCACCGATACGGCGACTGGGACGCCCTCAGCGGCCAGTTCTTCGGAGAGGTGAAGCCACACACCCATTACTGTGAGCCCTTCCCCATCCCCCCGGAATGGCCCCACTACCGGTGCTTTGACTACGGCCTGGACATGTTCGCCTGCCTCTGGTACGCCATCGACGAAACCGGGCGGAAGTATGTGTACCGGGAGTATTACGAAAGCAATCTGACGGTGTCCGACGCTGCGGCGGCGGCCCTGAGCCTGACCACCAGCGGGGAGACGATCCAGTACAACATCGCCCCGCCGGACATGTGGAACCGATCCCGGGAGACGGGACGGACCCAGGCCCAGATGTTCGCAGAGAATGGGATGCCTCTGGTGAAGGCCAACAACAACCGGGTCCAGGGCTGGATGGCCCTGAAAGAGGATCTGAAGCTGCGGCCCGACGGCAAGCCGGGGCTGGTGTTTTTCAACAACTGCACCCACATTATGAGCGATTTGCAGGCCCTTCAGCACGACGCAAAAAACGCCTCCGACGTGGCCAAGGAACCCCACGACATCACCCATGGTCCCGACGCCCTGCGCTACGGCTGCGTAACTTACTCACTGGGCTTTGAGCCACCGGCTGAGGAAGATGAGGATCCGGAGGAGTCCGGCGAAGATTATAAGTTTGTCATGTGCGGCGGGGAGCCCACCCGCAGTTATCTGTATGTGTGAGGGAGAATATGGCGAGAGTCGTATCCAGCACGGGCACCTATGCCCAGAAAATTGAAAAGTTTTTGGGCCTCAATGAGTGCAAGACCGGGGATTCCCTGCTGAAGCTGGGGGAGGCCTCCAAGCTGGAGAATTTCAAAATCTCCAAGGAATACTGCCTTCAGATCCGGCCCGGCACCAGAACCGCCGTCACCCTGGTGGAAAGCCCGGTGCGTGGCCTGTGGACTGGACGGGTGGCGGGGGTGGAGTACACCCTGGCCGCCTGCGGGGGCCATATTTGGAACGTCACCGGCATGACCAGCGGCATTGACCTGGGGGAGCTCACCGACGACGACACCCAGTTCTTTGGGATGAACGGCAACGTCTACATTCTGAACGGCCACGAATATCTGTACTGGACCGGCGCCGGACAGATCCAGCCGGTGGAGGGCTACATCCCCTGTGTGATCACCGCCGCCAAGCCCGCCGGAGGCGGCACCACCCTGGAAAACCTCAATCTTCTTTCCCAATATCGCCGGCAGCGGTTTTCCGCCGACGGAACCAGCAAGGACTACCACCTGACGGAATTCCCAATCGCCGGGGTCACCAAAGTGACGGTGAATGACCAGGCCGTCACGGAATACACCGTGGACAACCAGACCGGAGTGATCACCTTCACCAACGCACCGGTGGAGGGCCTGTCCAACGTGGAGATCACCTACCGGGTGGAGGAGGACCGTCGGGGGCTTATCTATACCAAGCGGTACCACGAATTCTACAACGGCCCCACCGACACCCGGGTGTTCCTCTACGGGGACGGCTCCAACATCGCCCTCTATAACGGGCTGGACGAAAACGGGGTCAGCCGGGCCGACTACTTCCCCGCTCTGAATGAATTGCAGGTGGGGGCGGCCAACACCCCCATCACCGGCCTGATCCGGCACTATTCCAGAATGATTGCATACAAGCCGGAGGAGACCTACAAGGTGGAGTATTCCACCCAGACCCTGACAGACAACACAGTGATTGCGGGATTCCTGGTCAAGCCCATCAACCGGGAGCTGGGCCATGAGGCCCTGGGCCAGGTGTATCTGTGCGACAACAACCCGCTTTCCCTGTGTTCCGGCGCCGTGTATGAGTGGAAGCTCTACTACTCCAGCGCCGTGGTGGACGAGCGCAGCGCCAAGCGGATCTCCGAGCGGGTGGAAACATCGCTGCAGAATATGGACCTGAAGAACTGCGTGGCCTACGACGATAGGTGGAACTACGAATATTGGATCACCTATGAGGGCACGGCGCTGATCTACAACTACGCCGCCGACGTCTGGTACAAGTACACCGGGCTGCCCACCATCACCGGCTTCACCATGGTGAATAATCTCCTCTACTTCGGCACCAAGGATGGCACCATCGTGGCCCAGTCCACCGCATGGCGCAGTGACGACGGCAGGAACATCTCCGCCTGGTGGGAGAGCGGCAGCATGGATTTTGACGCCTCCTGGATGAAGAAATGGTCCCGGGAGCTGTTTGTGGGCCTCCGGGCCACCGGAGACAGCGCCCTGACCGTCACCGCCGTCAGCGACGTGAAGGGAGATTATTACGCCAAGCAGCTCTCCCTCAGCGTCAACGGCTTTGATCACATCGACTTTGCCCACTTCACATTCCAGTTCCGCACCACCCAGAAATCCATCCGGGCCAGGATTCGGGTGCCCCGGTTCCGGGTTTACAAACTGATCTTTTCCTCCGACTCCAACCGGCACACCGCCACGGTGACGGATGTGGTCATAATGACCCGGATGCCCAGAAAGGTGAGATGACACATGAGCACTACCGCCCAGTGGGTCTTTGACAAGGCCATGGCGCTGGCCGACCAGCTCAGCGACGCCGGCCAGGCGGACTTTGAGTACAACAAGGATTTGAAGGACCGGGCCCTGCACATCCTCAACGTGATGCGATTTGAGTGCGCCCGGGTCAGCGACCAGTATCTGCCCCGGCGATACACCGGCCGGCGGGACATCCCCAAGGAGATTTCCGACTGGAATTCCACCCTGGACGGCATCGACGACGGGGTGGCCCAGGGGGCCATGCCCTACGGGCTGGCGGCCCAGCTGATGATCGACGAGGATCCGGACGTGGCCAGCTTCTGCAATCAGAAGTACCAGGAGATGCTGGCCGTGTTCCAGTATTCCGTCCCCCAAGAGTTTGAACCCATCTGGTACCCCTATGGTGTGCCGGATGATTTTCACAGCGGAAGCAGGTGGTAAGTATGTACACCAAACGAGACAGAACCAGAGACGAGGGTTTCGGCGCCCTGCTGCGGGTGGTGCTGGACAACCAGCGGCAGCTGGAGCGCAAGCTGGACACCATCCTGGAGGCGGTTGGCACCCTGGACCAGGCCCTGCGGAGTATGGAGCACGATGAACTGAAGCCCATGGTGGAAAAGCTGGACTCCGCCCTGGAGGCAGCCCACGACATGGGCCTGGGCGAGACCATACAGACCGGTATCCAGAACATTCTGAACTACACCGGAGCGCCGAAACGGGAGGACAGTGAATGAAGGAACTGACCCCGGAGTCCATCTACCAGGAGTATCAGGCCGGCATCGACTTCAACAGCCAGCTGAACCTGGTGAACAACGTGGACAACAACGAGAACTTTTACATCGGAAAACAGTGGGAGGGGGTCCAGTCCAACGGCCTGCCCACCCCCATCTTCAATTTCATCAAGCGGATTGTCAACTTCCAGATCTCCAGCACCAGCACCGACAACCTGAAGATCTACGCCAGCCCCATTCCCTCCTCCGGGGTGGCCCCAATGCAGGAAGTGGAGCGGGTATGCAACCTGCTGAACGCTCAGTTCGCAGCCATCTGGGAGCACACCTCCGCCGCCCGGAAAACCCGGGAATTCATGCGGGACGCCGCCGTCCGCAGCGATGGCTGCCTCTATTCCTGGTTTGACCCGGATATGGACATCGGGGACGGCAACAAGGGGGGCATCCGGCTGGAGGTGCTGGAGAACACCCGGGTATTTTTCGGCAATCCCACGGATCGGAACATCCAGACCCAGCCCTATCTGATTGTGGAAAAGCGGGTGCTGCTGGAGGATGCCCGCCGGCTGGCAGAGGAATTTGACGGGGACAAGGACATGATCCAGCCCGACAACGACTCCACCAATAACCGGTTTGACGCAATCAGCGGCAACAAGACCACACTGCTCTACCGGTTTGCAAAGGACCCGGAGAGCGGCACCATTCACGCCTCCATTTCCGCAAAGGATGGTTGGATCCGGAAAGCGTGGGACACCGGCCAGACCCTCTACCCCATTGTCTGGATGAGCTGGGACCATGTGCCCAGCTGCTACCACGGCATGGGCCTGGTGGATGGCCTCATCCCAAACCAGGTGTTTGTCAACCGGATGTTCGCCATGGTCTACCTGTCCCTGATGACCACCGCCTATCCCAAGGTCATCTACGACCAGACCCGAATCAAGTCCTGGAACGCTGCGGTGGGGGCCGCCATCGGAGTCAACGGAGGCGACATCAACTCGGTGGCCCGGACCATGGACCCGGCCACCATCTCCCCCCAGGTGAGCCAGTTCATCCAGCTCACCGTGGACATGACCAAGGAGCTGATGGGTGCCACCGACGCCGCCCTGGGCTCCACCCGGCCCGACAACACCTCCGCCATCATCGCCCTGCAAAAGGCCTCCACCATCCCCACCGAGGTGGTGAAGCAGAACTTTTTCCAGTGCGTGGAGGACATGGCCCGGATCTGGGCCGACCTGATGCGGACTTATTACGGCGTCCGGGCCGTTGGCATGAAAGTGACAGAGACTGACTTCGGGACCGTGGCAGAGAAAGAAATCTTCGATTTCTCCTCCCTGGACAGCAACCCCATCTACATCAAACTGGACGTGGGCGGCAGCGCCTACTGGTCCGAGATCGCCCAGATCCAGACTCTGGACAACCTGCTGATGCAGGGCAAAATCTCCACCAGTGAATATGTCCGGCGGCTCCCCAGCGGCTACATCAACATGCAACAGGAGCTGGTGGCGGTGCTGGAGCAGGAAGAAGCCTTCCAGCGCCAGGTGGCATTGGGGGTACAAAATCCCATGCCCTCCAGCCAAACCACAGCCCCCATCGCCTCCCAGACCCAGCAGCCGGAACCCACCGGCGGCCCGGGCTACGGGGCTTTACAGCGGCAGATCAACGAGGAGGCCGCTGGAGTTTAACCAAGTATCTCACCCGCCCACCACAGCGGGTCAAAGATAAACCAGTTCTGAACGCCCGACCATAGGCGGAAAGGAGAAAATTCATGGAAGTTACTACTGAGCCCACCCTGGAAGAAACCAGTGTAGACCAGACTGATGTATTCGACGGTTGGGACACCGGAGAAGTCCTGGACACTCAGGCAGACCAGCCCGAACAGGAAGCACCGGCACAGACCGCAGAGGAGACCAACGGAGATCCTGCACCGGAGGAGAAAGACCCCGCTGCGGAAGCATTGCCTCAGGAGGAACCCCCGTTTCTGACCCTGAAGCATCTGGACGAGGTGCGCACCGTCAACCGGGAGGAGGCCCAGGCCCTGGCCCAGAAGGGCTTGGACTATGACCGAATCCGGGAGGAGCGGGACACCCTGCGCAGTTTCCGGGAGGAGAACGGACCGGCCATCGAATTGGTCAAGAAGTTCGCCCAGCGCAACAACATGACCATTCCCGAGTATCTGGAGTTCTGCCGGGTCCAGGAGGTCATGTCGGAACAGAATGTCACCGAAGAAGTGGCAAAGAACCAGGTGGCGCTGGAGAAGCGGGAACTGGATGTCAGCCGCCGGGAGGAAGCCCAGGCGGAAAAGGAGCGGAAGGAATCCGAGGCGCAGCAGCAGGAAGAAACCCAGCAGGAGCGCATCCGCCGGGAAGTGAATCAGTTCCTGGCGGACTATCCGGAGGTAAAGCCCACTGAAATTCCCAAAGAGGTCTTTGAGATCGTCCAGCGGGACGGGGCCTCCCTATCCCTGGCCTACGGCAAATGGCTCATCGCCAAGCAGGCCGAAGAACTCAATGCCCTGAAGGCCCAGGCCAGCGCCCGGGAGAAAAGCCCCGGTTCCCTGTCCGGCTCCCTGGGCAGCGCCAAAAATGACCCGGTCTTTGAGGGCTGGGATTAACCACCACACAAACCCGACACATACGGAAAGGATATGAACTATGGCTAACAATCTTGCCAGTAAATTTGAGACCAAGGTAGCCGAGCGCTACTCTCTGAAGTCCATCACCGACGCCTATGCCGGCAAGGACTACAACTTCAACGGCGTGGACACCATCAACGTCTACACCATCGACACCGTGGCCATGACCGACTACACCCGCTCCGGCCTGACCCGATTCGGCACCGCCAACGAGCTGGGCGACACCGTTCAGACCATGAAGCTCACCAAGGACCGGGCCTTTGCCTTCACCATCGACAAGGGCAACAATGCCGAGCAGTACAACGTCAAGCAGTCCAACAAGGCCCTTCAGCGGCAGATCGACGAGGTGGTCACTCCTGAAATCGACATCTACCGTCTGTCCAAGTGGGCCGCCGGCGCCGGTATCACCAGCACCGACAATGCCCTGGATACCTCCAACGTGCTGGAGGCCATGTTCAAGGCTATGTCCGACATGAACGATAAGAAGGTCCCCCGGGAGGGCCGCACCTTCTTCCTGCTGGAGAGCGTGTTCAACAGCCTGCTGCTGTCCAACCAGGTGGTGGGCATCGACTCCCTGGGCAACAAGACCATCTCCACCGGCAAGCCCGGCATGATCTACGGCGCCAATGTGGTGCCCGTTCCCTCTACTTACATGCCCGAGAGCACCAACTTCATTCTGAAGTACAAAAACTCCACCGTGGACCCCATGAAGCTGCGGGACTACCGGATCCACACCGATCCCCCCGGCATCTCCGGCGCCCTGGTGGAAGGCCGGTTCATCTACGATTCCTTCGTTCTGGATACCAAGAAGGAAGGCATCTACGTCTCCAAGAGCGCCTGACCAAATCGGGCGGGGGCCTGATACATAGGCCCCCGCCCATTCAGGAGGAACGATCCATGGCAATTAGCTTTTTCACCGATGATATGAACATCATCCAGAAGCTGGACGACCAGCCCAACGACGTGGGGGGCCTGTCCGCCGACGAGCTCAAGCAGAAGTTTGACGAGGCGGGCAACAAGGTAAAGACCTTCCTGAACGGGACCCTGATTCCGGAACTCAACAACGTGATCACGGAAGAAAAAATCGACCAGATTTTGGAGGCGTGACCCATGACCAGAGGAACCACCCCAACCCTGGAGTTCTCCATTCCCTATACTGCCTCCGAAATCAAAAACGGCTACATCACCTTTGCCCAGCATCATAGGCCGGTCTTTGAGGTTGGGCTGGAGGACATGCAGGTACAGGACGGGAAAATCACCGTCACCTTGACCCAGCAGCAGACCCTCCAGCTCTGCCCGGACGATACGATGATCCAAATTCGGCTCCTGCTGGACGGAGATCAGGCGGTGGCCTCCCAGCTGATGGAACTCCACGTCCAGGACGTTTTGAAGGACGGGGTGATCTGATGCAGGCTGAATTTGTCAACACCGCCAGTTTCACCGCAGAGATGGGGCAATCTTCCCAAGGGTTTGAAACCGGGCTGCAGCAGTCGGTCCGTATTCCGGAAAACGACCACACAAAGCTGCTCAACCGTGACAGTCCGGACCAGCACCCAATGAGTGCCATCTCCGGGCTGGAGGACAGCCTCGGGTCAAAGCTGAACTCCGCTTCTGCCCTGACCAACCTGGAAATTGAAGCAATATTGGGAGGCATCTAATCACTATGGCAAATGCAAAATATCTGGACGAAAACGGCCTTCTGTATCTGCACGGGAAATATAAGACCATTTTTGTGCAGCAGGAAGCCGGAAAGGGCCTGTCCACCAACGACTACACCACGGCTGAAAAAGAGAAGTTGGCCGGTATCGCCGTCGGCGCCAACAACTATACCCACCCCAGTTATACGCCCCGTGCTGCCGGATTCTACAAGGTGACTGTTGATAACACAGGACACGTCTCATCTGTCGAAGCCGTTACCAAGGATGACGTCACTGCCCTTGGCATCCCCGGCCAGGATACCACCTATTCCCCTGCCACATCTTCCGCCAACGGATTGATGAGCTCCACGGATAAGGCAAAGCTGGACGGCTTTTCTGCCGCAAGCGACTATGTGCTGAAAAGCGACGTGTCCGGTGTCTATAAGTACAAGGGAAGCGTAGCGACGTTTGCTGAACTTCCCTCCTCCGGCAATACGGCTGGTGACGTTTGGGACGTGCAGGAAAATGGCATGAACTACGCATGGGACGGAACCAAGTGGGACTCCCTTGGAACTTCCTTTGAGGTCATGTCCATCACCAACGCTGAAATCGACGCCATCCTGGCGACCTGAGGAGGTGTGTTATGTCTTTTTTGGATGAAACCGGCCTGAGCTATTTCTGGTCCAAAATCAAGCAGCGGTTTTTGCTCATCTCCGGCGGTACGCTGACTGGAGGCCTTACCGCCACCAGCCTTACCTCCACCGGGTCCACCAAAACCAAAAGCCTGTCCATTAACGGTAATAGCGTAAATGACTTCGTCGTGGCCCAAGGCACCAGCGGTAACTGGAGATATGCGAAATATGCCAACGGTGTTGCGTGGTGTTACTACACAAGATACAGCACCGGAATCAACATCTCTAATCCATGGGGCGGTGTGTTTATTACGCCGGACAACTCCATTTCTGCTATCGCCTATCCATTTTCGTTCGCAGCAGGAACAATCCCGACTGAGTTGGTATCTACTCAGATGGCGTTTGTCGGCAGCATGTGGCTGGTAAACGGAACCGTAAGAAATACAAATACAAAGACCGGAACTTACGATCTGGTCAGCGGAAGCAGCGGCATGAAGGATTGTAACATTAGTTACTTTGTGATCGGGAGGTGGAAGTGATGCGGATTCTGAATGAACAGAACGTGGAGCTCACCCAGGAGCAGTGTGACCTGGAAACAGGGTATCTGCGGGAAGAGACGATCATCCGCCCCGATGCAGCTCCCATCGATGACGTCACCAAGTTTGCCTGGGCCGACGAGGATTATGAGACCATCCAGCGTTACATCGTTATGCCGGATGCGAAGCGTAACCAGAACCGCATCGCTCAGCTCAAAGGTTTGCTGCGGGAAACGGATTATGCCGTTATCAAAATCGCCGAAGGGGCCGCCGCTCCGGAGGAGTACGCCGACGTGATCGCCCAGCGCCAGGCATGGAGAGACGAGATCAACGAACTGGAGGGAACCGCCGGTGGATACGCCATTGACCAGAGCTGAGCACCTGGAGTTCGCCCGGCGCATGGAGGACGAACACAAGCGCCAGAATCACCGTATCAACGGATTGGAGGATCGACTTGAGAAACTGGACAGTCTGACCACCTCAGTGGCCAGTCTGGCGGAGTCGGTCAAGCGGATGGCCGATGAGCAGCAGCGCCAGGGCAAGCGGCTGGAGGCACTGGAGGGCCGTGATGGAGAGATGTGGCGCAACGTCCTCCGATACGGCATCACCTGTGCCGTTGGCATTCTGATGGGCTTTCTGGCCTCCCAGCTGGGACTGACATAAAAAGGAGATACTTATGAGAATCAACTGGAGACTGAGATTTAAGAACAAGGCAACTCTGACTGCCATTGTGTTGGCCATGATCGCCCTGGTCTATCAGGTGCTGGGCCTGTGCGGTGTTACCCCTGGTATCAGCGAAAACCAGATCATTGAGGTGGCCGGTATGGTCATCAATTTGCTCTGCCTGCTGGGCATTGTGGTGGACCCCACCACCGATGGCGTCAGCGACAGCACCCAGGCGCTGGATTACAGCGCCCCGAAAAAGGAGGGCTGACATATGAATCTTCAGCAGCATTACCTGACCAAAAACGACTGCTACAAGGCCGGACGGCAGATCACTCCCGCCGGCATTGTGGTTCACGATACCGCCACCAATCAGCGGAAGGCATCCGTGTACCTCAACAGCTGGAACAAGTCCGGTGTGGAAAAATGCGTCCATGCCTTCATCGGTACCCTGCCCGACGGCAGCTTCGGAGTGGCCCAGACCCTGCCCTGGACCATGCGCTGCTGGGGCTGTGGTTCCGGCAGCAAGGGCAGCTACAACAACACCCATATTCAGTTTGAGCTGTGCCAGGATGACCGAAGCGACCAGGCCTGGTTTGAAAAATGCTATCAGGCGGGTGTGGAGCTGTGTGCCCATCTGTGCCGCACCTACGGCCTCAGCGCCGACGACATTGTGGACCATGCAGAGGCCCACGCCCGGGGCTACGCCAGCAATCACAGCGACACCACCGACTGGTTCCCGATTTACGGCAAGAGCATGGATACCTTCCGGGCCGACGTGCGGACGGTCATGAACGGCGGCACCGTGTCCAGTGGCGCCGGCTCCGACCTCTACCGGGTCCGCAAGAGCTGGGGCGATGCGTCCTCCCAGCTTGGGGCCTTCTCCGTGCTGGACAACGCCAAGGCGCTGGCGGACGCCAACCCCGGTTACAGCGTCTTTGACGCCACCGGTGCGGCGGTATACACCACCGGCGGTGCAGCTCCGGATCCCGCCCCCGAACCCGATACCGCCCCCGCCAAGTTCCAGCGCTGGCTCAACTCCGGTTACTCCGCCGGCCTGACGGTGGACGGACTCTGGGGACCCAAGACCCGGAAGGCCGCCACTGCGGCGCTTCAGGCGGAGCTCAACGACCAGTTCTCCAAGGGGCTTACCGTGGACGGAATCTGGGGCAGCAAGACCCGTGCCGCCTGCGTCAACGTCAAGGAGGGCGCCCGGGGCAACCTCACCCGGATCATTCAGGGCGTTCTCTACTGCCGGGGATGCGACCCCAAGGGCTTTGACGGCATCTTCGGCTCCGGCTGTGCCGCCGCCGTGAAATCCTTCCAGCGATCCAAGGGCCTCAGTGCCGACGGCATCGTGGGCAAGAACACCTGGGAGCGGCTGCTGGGCTGATCAAACAAAAATGGCGGCTGACCTCTGGCAACGGCATTTCCACGCCACCAGGCGTCAGCCGCCTTTGCATTCCATGGAGGAAACATCATTATGGCGACTTCGTTCAGCGATTATTCCAACCCCTACATCACCGAACTTTACAACCAGAAGAAACAGGCCGCCGCCGACGCCCTGACCTCTGCCTACCAGCAGAACATGGCCGCCTATGACGAAAAGGCCCAGGAGACTTCCAAGCGCTATGCAGACCAGCGCAACCAGACCCAGGCCCAGTACGAAAAGGCCCTGAGGAATTTCGGGGAGTATTCCGCTGCCAGCGGACTGAACAGCGGTGCCAATGCCCAGGCCCGGCTGGCCTACGGCAACCAGAATCAGTCTGGGCTTGCCAACCTCAGTGCCGGTGAGGCCGCTGCCCTCCAGGACATTGCCCGAGATCGGGCCGGTGTGGAGAGTCAGTACCGCAGCGATCTGGCGGCCAATGAGGCGGCCTATGATGCCGACCTCTACAATGCCCTTTACGGCGCCTGGCAGGACCAGGTGGCCCAGGAGAACGCAGACCGTTCTTATTACTACACTCTGGCCATGAACACCATCCAGACCGGAAACATGCCGGATGCCGACACCCTGTCCAAGGCCGGCATCGACTCCGGCACCGCCAGCGCTATGACGTCTTATTATAAGGCACTTATGACGCCGACTACCGGATCCTCTGGCGGGTCCAGCGGTCGTAGCTCAAGAAGTTCTGGTTCTTCCGGAGGTAGCAACAGCTCCGGTGGTGGACTGAGCGGACTTGTTTCTGATGGAACATCAAGTTCCGATGCCTCCAAAATCGAGGAGCTTTACCTGGATAAGTATGAAGAACTGACCAACCAGAAAGGTTATACCGATGCTATGGCCAGAAGCACAGCAAGAAACTGGGCTGCCTATTATGGCACAACCAATAATGACACCAACTATGCGGATAAAATTCTGAGAGGTTTGGGGTATCAGGTATGACACTGGAAGAGAGACGGGCCGCCGCACAGGCAAATTACAAGCCGCAATACGATAACCGGAAAACATCCAAAAATCGCGCAACTCAAAGCGTAGGCGCATCTCAGCAAACGTCTAATCCGTCGCTTGAAGAACGTCGGTCGGCTGCTCAATCCAATTATCGTCCACAATTTTATGCTCCTTCTGAACCGACTACTGACCCTTCCAGAACCGCCAGAAAGGCGTTGTTTGATGCCGAACAGCAGGAGAAATACCTCAAAGGAACTGCGTCCAAGTTCTGGAGCAAATCTTCTTCTGGAACCACTTCCAGGACTTCCGACACTACACCGAACGCTACTGAACTCAATCGCCGCTATCTTACACTGACTAAGCAAGCCGGTATTCTGGATGGCATCGAAAAGAATGGCGGACAGGTCAAGTCTGACCAATACGCCGATCTGGTCAGCAGGTTCCAGCAGGCATATCAGGATTATGACGCATACCAGAAATCGTATGCTGACTACACCAGCGAGGAGACCACCCGGAAACGCCGGGAGGAGACACAGCGCCAACTGGATCAGCAGCTGGAGGCCCAGCGGTCCAAGAACCTGGCAGCCCAGTATGGCTACCAGATGCCGGACCGCTATGTGGCCCAGCTGGAACAGCAAGGTGCAAAAGCCGACCAGGAGGAGATTGACCGGCTGCGCCGTCAGCTTGAGCAGGATGACGGGATTCTGGCCGGTTATGAGCAGCGCCGTGAGACAGAGCGGCTTATGGGTCTGGACCTGGATTCCATTAAGTCTGAGCTTGACGCAAAAAAGGCGCAGCAGGAAGAACTCTGGCAAAACTATCTGAGCGGCACCCGTGGCATCAGCTGGGGAGCCACCAGAGAAAGCCTGGACATGGACCTTGCCAGAGAAATTGAGGATCTTCAGAACGAATATAACAAGGCCTACAACCTCCAGTGGCGACAGACCCAGGGTGAGCAGTACGGGGCTCTGGCCAATCAGTCTGACTTTTCCGCCAACAGCCAATACCTTCAGAGCAATGACCCGGACGCCATGCTGGCCCAGCTCAAACAGCAGGAGTCCGAGCTGGTCTATCGTTTGAGCAACGACCCAAACGCCCCGGCTTCTCTCAGCACACAACTCAACCAGGTGCAGCAGCAGATCCGGGACTATCAGGCATTGCAGGAACAGATCGGCTCTACTTACCATGACATGACCGGGGAGAACGACGCCGCCCAGCGGTTCCAGTATGCCACCGATCAGGAACGGGCGGTCTATTACTATCTGGTCAACACCGGCCGGTATCAGGAGGCGTCGGACTACGCCGACTATCTGGACTACAATCTGAATGAACGGCGGCAGGCCCAGCGGGTGGAGTCCGCCCAGGAGTTTGCCAGAAACCACCCAGTACTCAGCACCTTGGCCTCGGTTCCCCAGTCTCTTGTGTCCGGCGTTGGTACGCTGGATCTGATTGTTCAGAGGGCTGAGAACGCAAACAACGGGAAGCCCCTAGACTTCAACACCGCCTGGCAGGATCCCTATTACTCCGCTAACACCACCCGGGGCACCATCGCCCAGGACCTGAACGAGAAGTACGGCACCATTGATGAATCCATCCCCGTGATCGGCGGTATGGGGGCCGGAAACCTGTATCAGATTGGCACAAGTGCCTTGGACTCCGCTGCCGTGCTGGCCCTGACGGCTGCCACCGGTATTCCCCCCATTGCAGGCACTTCCCTACTGGGCGGCGCCGCTGCCACGGCTGCCTCCCATGACGCCCACAACCGGGGGCTTTCCGACTCCCAGGCCATCGCAACCGGCATCATGGCTGGCATCTGGGAGACCATGTTTGAATACGTCTCCATTGACAATCTGCTGAAGCCTTCCGTGTCCGCCGGCAGTCTGCGCTCCGCCCTTGGGGCTGCAGCAAAACAAGCCGGCATCGAGGCCAGCGAGGAGTTTCTGACCACCGCCGCCAATACGCTGTCTGATCTGGCCATCAACGGGGATCACTCCCAGATCATGGGGGACTATCAGCGCTATCTTGCCCAGGGGGATTCCGCCTCCCAGGCTGCGGCCAAGACCTTCGGCAGCGCCCTGAACACCGCACTCCAGGACGCCCTAGCTGGAGCCATCTCCGGCGGAGTCATGGGAGGCGGTAAGGTCGCAGGAGTGACGCTGCTCCCCACCCGGACCACCTCCACCCAGATCCAGGCCAGCCCAGCGGTGGAACAGGCCCAGGCTCTGGCCTCCCGTATGGAGGCAGAAGCGGCTTCGGCACGGGCCGCAGAAGGACATGGGCAGACGGTGGAAACCCTGCCCATGGCCACTCAGCAGTCCCAGGGAGAGGGCCAGCAGGTGGAGATGCTGCCTATGGCGGAACAGCCTGCCACACGGCAGATTGAGACCCTGCCCATGGTGAATACGGAGGACAGCGGGCTTTATACCACCTCCGTTGACACCGATCCTTCTACCCATACACCGGAGGAAAATGCCCGGATTCAGGAGTACACCCGTTCCACGGACAGCAAAATTGTTTCCTTTATCAATAGGGTGCTGGGTCTGAAAAACCGCAATTATCGGAACAAAACATACCTAAATATTGCGCCTGTTTCCGAGCGAGCGGCGGCTGATGTTCAAACATTGACCGGCGTGGACGCCACTGGCTTTACCCACGAACTCACCGGACGGGCCGTAGATCACATCATTGACCGCCATGGTCCTGAAGGAGAGGCAGACACCTCCATGCGGGACTTCAATGACATTGCCAGAATCGGCTATGTTTTGGAACATTACGATTTTGCTGATATTCTTCGGAATAAGGACGGTTCGGTTCGGACGACAAACAGTTATCGAATGGCAGACAATTCAACCGCACCGGTAGTTCAATTCGTAAAAAAAATTGACGGCACCTACTATGTAGTAGAAGCCGTCACTGATTCCAAAGCACACCATCTTGGCATTATCAGCGCTTATATGACAAAAACAAATGGAGGAGGTCAAGTGCTAGGCATGGGGAAATCATCCCCCCGCAGCATCACGTCCAAGACGGGCCTTGACAGAAACTCCTCCACGGATAATGTACCACAATCCTCCGCACCCGTCAATCCCGACACTGCCCAGCAGGAGGCTTCTCCTGACACCCAGCAGGGCGATACCATCGGCATCCAGTTCCATTCGGAGCCAGGGATGACCGAAGGTGGTTGGCCCATCGGAGGCACCCGTTTGAATCAGATGGTTCGCCGTGCAAATGAGGTCGTTTCCCAGGCCCTGGCCTCCCGGGAGCTGACACGGGATCAGGTGCAGCAATCCGTTTCCGATCTGCTGACCCGGGAATTCGGAATGACGAGCCGGGACGCCGCCACCCTGGCAGAACAGTTTGGGCGGCAGTATCAGTCAATCATTGACCAGGGCAGCACCAGACTGTTCCAGGAAATGGACGAGGGCGACGGGGTAAGACAGCCGACCCAGGCCAACAACACCTGGCAGAACGCCACCCAGATGACCTCTGAGGAACGTGAGATGGCGGGCATGGAGCCCGGCGGTGAAGCATACACCACCCGGTCCGAGGCTTACAGCAACGACCAGGCCCGGTCCCTGATTGACCGTTTGGGCTGGGATGGGGCCTATCAATACCTGATGCAGAACGACACCTGGAACCCCGCCGATGTCAAGGCGGCGGTTGAGATTGGCCGGCATCTGCTGTCTCAGGCCAGAACGGAGACGGACCAGAAGGTCAAAGAGTCCTTGTACGAGCAGGCCGGACAGATTGGCATGAGATACCAGCAGGACCGCAGCGCCGCCGGACGGTCCCTCCAGGCCTCTGCGCAGTATGCTTCCGACCCGGTGCTGGAGGCGGTTGGCCAGCTGGAAAAGCTGCTGAAGGAATCCAAGGCCGGCCAGAAGATGTCGGAGGAGGAGCGTGCCGCTGCCATTGCGGATGCGGCAAAACGTGGTCAGGAATTGCAAGACGTTCTCTCTGCAGAAAACAATGTGGATGATCTGGTCTCTTATATCGAGCGCTACGCAAAGGAGCGTGGGATCACCAAGACTGTTGTCCGAGGCAATGTAAAGGACGTTGCCAGATACATCCATGGCAACCTGTCCAACATGACCTCTGAAATGCTTTCAACTCTTGCCAGGGAATCTCTGGATGACTATATCAGTATTAAATATGGAAATCCTGCGTCTGTTGGCCAGCGTCTGAAAACCATTCTGGTTTTAAACCATCTGTTCAGGCCCATTACCTGGATGCGCAATGTGGTTGGAAACTTTGCTTTTGCCGGCATAGATTCAGCCTCCAACGGTCTTGCAACGGCAATGGACGTTTTAATGTCCAAGCGCACTGGAACACGATCCACTGTCACAGGACCGAACTTTTTGAGCAAAGAAGCCAGGAGCGCCAAGTGGCAAGCATTCAACCAATCCGTCGCCGCTGTCTATCTTGGCCTGAATTTAGACGGTGGAACAAACCGCTATGGACAGACTGGGACCAGAACTTTCCGGATGAACAGTGAAACCAAGTCGGCAGTTCTAACCAGGACGTTATCCAAGCTGGAGCGCAATCTGAGTTATGCCCTGACATCTTCTGACCAGTTCTTCAAGGGCGGCGTACAGACTACCCAGCAGGCCAGAATCCAGCATCTGTTGGACTCCGGGCAGATTGACCCGGAGCGTCTTGGCGTAGATGTAACCCCCGAGGAATACGCCGCATGGCGTGGCAAGGAGCTGGCAAAGTACCGCACCTTCCAGGATGACTCTACTATGTCCATCGTTTCGCAGGGCATTCATGATCTGTTCAATATTGCTGGTATCGGAGACACTGGAGAACGGTTTTATAAAGGCAAGGGAAAAATCAAAGCATTTGGCCTGGGCGATGCGATCATCACTTATCCCAAAGTTCCTGGCAATATCGCAAGCAGAGTTTTGGAATACTCTCCCGCCGGACTTGCCAAGGGAATTATAGATATTTCCCGGGTGTTAAAATCAGGGTCAAAAGCTACCGTTCAGGCCCAGCATAAAGCCGTGTCGGAGTTGGCGAGAGGCATTACGGGCGCAGCGCTGATCGGGATCGCCGCTGTGGCCGCCGCCAACGGCATCATCCGCTCCACCGACGATGACGACAACCTGGACGAAAAGACGCTGAATCGTGCGGAAGGTGTCAACAGTTTGCAGGTAAATCTGAGCGCTCTGCTCCGGTTCTGGGCTGAGGACGGAGCAGAATGGCGGCAAGGAGACCGGCTGGTTACGATCGACTTTTTGCAGCCCGTAAATTCCTGGTTGGCGCTCGGATGTTTTATCAACAGCTATTTTATGGATGGAGAACGGGATGAAGCATACGATGGGCTTACCGCATCCATGAATGCTATGGCAAACTCTATGGAGTCGTTCCCAGCACTTTCTCTCCTCCAGAACATCAGCGACAATCTGAAATATAGCGGAGACGGGAAAAACGCCATCGTTGCTACCGCAGAAGAAGTCCGTCAAGGACTTGCGTCCTCCGTTGTTCCGTCCTTTATCCGCAGCATTGCGACGGCAGCAGACCCATATCAGCGTGTAACCACTTCCGGGCAGTATGGTGCGGTCAGTTTCTATGATTTTATCAATCAGAAAACGGGAATAAAAGCGGAGTGGTTAAAGGCTTTGGCCGAGTTCTTTGATGGCACTTTAAAGATAGGCGAAACCGCTGATACCATCGTCAGTTCCATCCCAATTTTGCGCCAGACCCTGCCCATGAAACTGGACAACTACGGCCAGCCCATGGGCTACACCGGCTCCCGTCCCCTGGACGTGGCAAACGCCTTGGTGCTGCCCGGCTCCGTCTACTCCTACAATCAGCGGGAGCTGACCAAGGCCCTTGCAGAGGTCAGCGCATACACCGGAACCATCAATTTTTATCCCAACCGGAACCCGGTCAAGTCGGTGGAATACGGGGGCACAAACCATGAGATGACCTTCGGGCAGCGGCAGGAGTATCAAAAGACCTACGGCACCGTCTACTACGACATGGCCAATGAGCTGATGCAGTCTCAGCAGTGGCAGGACGCCGACCCAATGACCAGAGCGGACATGCTGTCCAAGATTGAGGAAATCGCATCTGCCCAGGCCCGGGTGAACTTCATGGACTCCATTGGTCAGGATTACAGCGGATCCGACTCCGCAAACCTGATTGCCAAACTGGACGAAATGGCCGCCGGCGGGGTGGACTTTGCCACCTACTATGACTGGAAGAACCGCATTTCGTCCATGAGTGGTGACACCAAGCAGGACGATCTTCTGAAGGCATTGTCCGGCAGCGGCCTTTCCGAACAGCAGCAGATCACGGTTTATTTTGACCTTGGCGGATACTCTATCTCTGACAAGAAACTGTCTGAAGGGGCCACAGTCGGCCTGTACGAGGACGATCTAAAGGTGTGGCGCTATCGGTTTGACCAGGCTGCAAAGGTGGACGGCTGGACGGCCCAACAGATCAGCGACAACCTGATTCTCCCCTCCATGGATCTATCCACAGAGCAGAAAAATGCACTTGGAAATATGTTCCTGACGGAGTTCCGAACTGTGCCGGATCCCTGGGATGTGGACTACTCCAGCCCGGATGCCTACATTTTGTCCCAGCTCCCGGACTCTGCCCAGGATCGCTATGAGGCAATCGTTCAGAACTACCTCACCCCCCAGCAGTGGAGCGACATCTACAACCGATACAGCGGGTACAAGCGGAAGGACCAGAAGATTGCCGCCATGATGGCCGACGGGTATTCTGAATCCGATGCAAAGAAACTGTACGACTGGATGAGCAAGGACATCGACGACAGCTACTATGTTGGGAAGATGTCGGATGCCGCCTTGTACTACTGGCAGAACGGCCTTGGGGCTGAGGACATCATGTCCCCCAAACAGTGGCTCACACTCACGGAAGAATACGCCGGGGTGGACTACCAGACCGCCCTGGACGCCATGCGGAAAGCAGGCTACACCGAGTATTACGCCTCCATCTTCGCCAATTGGCTCAGTCACATGTGACAAAAGAAGAAGGAACGGGGTTTATGATCCCGTTCCTTCTTCTTTCATTTTCTGTTTCTTTCGGGGGGATTATTCTCAACCCAAAACTCGTATCGCTTTTCCCAAGGCAAATAGTCCGGCCCGAAAATCCGGCGCTGCTGCTGGTCGATCTTGTCCCGTATGTAATCAGATTCCGGGTTCTTTGTCAGGGCCTCCAAATACTCCGGGAAGCGATTGTTGAATTCTACCGAAATTGTGGTCAGCCGATCCTTGCCAAATCCGTACAGGTCATTCAGCACCCCAGCCATCACGTCCAGGGTGATCTGGGCCGTCCACATTTTGATGATCAGCTCCCGGGCCTCCGCTGACGCTGCCGCTGTTCCAGATACCCGTTTTTATGCTTCGGTATGCTTCGTCCCATGCTCTCCCTCCAGTTCGATCAGAAACGCCAGATTGCAGGCCATATGCCACAGGTGTGGTAGGCCGCTCTCCTCGTCCTGTTCCGTTCCACTCAAATACGCCAGCCAGTGCCGGTAAAGGGCGTCCCGGTACCGCTGCGGCTCCACACGACGCCAGTTCTCCGGGTCGTGGTACTTGTTACACCCGTACTCCCGGATGGCTGTCACGGCGTTTATAAGGCTCACAGGGCAAAGAGTAGGCCTTGGCTTTCCAGCATCTGATTTTGCCTCTTGGTTTTCTGCCGGAATCCAGTTTGACGGATTCACCACCTTTACTCCGTAAAACGACCCACAAATGCAATTTTTGCAGAACTTTGTTTTTCTTCTTCCGCAGTTTTCGCAATTCTTTTCCACAATCACACCTCAAACTTTCAAATTTTATCGCAATTATTCTAAGTGCAGTTTGAATTAAGCTAACAATGAGCAAAGTGCTTGCTTATTTTGGCGGTTCTTCTTCCATCTTTGCGCCACAGTTGCAGTACGGCTCTATCTTTTCTTCAAATCTGCCACACCTTGAGCATCTGTACCCTCTAATCATGATGTACGGGTCTCTTTCTTTCAGTATGTCCTGCATCTCGTCGCATACCTCAATCCACTTCCCATGCACCACCGGCGCAACGTCGGCTGATGGTATACTGTAAATGTCTATATCTTCCGTGCAATATCCGTCGAACTCTCCATCCTCATCACAAATCAAAGATGCGTTCGCCAGCATATCTATCACTTTTTCACGTTCAATATAATCAGCCATTCTTATTCATCCTTCCCATCACGCCACCGCTTGATAGCGTTCAGAGCCTCAGTCTTGCTTTTCAGCAGGATTGCCGTGTTGACCTCCTCAATGCAGTTCTCCGCCTTCTCTGCCCTGGCCTCTGATTCATCGGCTCGCTTCTTCTCTTTCGCCCATTCCTTAGAGAGTGAATCATGAGATTTCATCAAATCGCTTTCTGTGACTGCAAGAGCTTCTTCTCTCCAATGGTCACGATCTTTCTCAGCCTCTCTTGCTCTATCTCTCCAATAATGCGTTTCGCTGTGTTCTCTGAACGAGGATTCCTCCCTGGATTTGTTTTCTGCCTCCGCAGCCTCTGCACGGGCAAGCAGTTCGGTCATTGCTCTTGTTAAATCGTCCACCAGCAAATCAACCAGAAGCTCTCCAACTCCAATTATCGGGTGCTTCTCCGCCCATTTTTCTGCTGCTCTCTTTGCCTCTTCTATCAGCTCCTTGTAGTCCATGTCAGTCCTCCCTAACGCAAAACAACTTGCAAAATGGTCTTGGCAGCTCTTCGTTCACGATTTTCTTTTTTGCGGTGCACCATGTTTTTCTGCCTACGCAAAAAGTCGGAAGATCGAGGTGCCGAAGGCGGGAACAGAACGAGCACTTTCTATGCTTGTTCCTCCATTCCTTAACGGTCACTCCGCTCACCCCCTCAACCGCTTTTCCAGCATGGACCAGGCTTCCGTCATAAAAGGCCGTCCGCACTTGGGACAAAATTTGTATTGTGGCTCCCATTTGTCCCCAACACAAGAATTGCATGGCTCGTCTGTCAACGACAAATCGTCGTGACGACAATTAAAGCATTTCTCAGTTTTGCAAAAATAGCACGGCTCCCACGCCGCACGGTCAATGTGGGCGGGCGGATAGGCGTAGGCAAGCCAGGTCTTTCCGTATTCACTAACGAGTTTTAAATCTCCGTCCGTGAACTCGATTGCATATTTAGATAGAGTGTCAACGATGGCCCACTTGTTATATTTTGGCGCATCAATTACTTCAATCCAAACAACTTCTTCGATCTTCTCTCGCAGTTGCTCCAGGATGAGCGGTTCGCCGTGCGGAATCAGTCTAAGCGCCTCCACCACCGTCTCCCGATACTCCACCTTCTCCCGGAGCGCCGCCATCTGTTCCGGCGGCACACCGTTTTTCTGGCCGTGATCCAGGTTTATCCGAGCCTGTATCAGCTCTTTGAGTGCTCTTTTGAGTGCTTCTTTATGCGTCATGGTTTTCACTCCCCATAGCTTTCTTCATGGCCTCTATGCACTGTTGGCACTTCATGTACTCTCCCGGAAGCCATGCGTCAAAAAGTTTGCATTTCGGAACGCTTCTTTCCCTTGGTGCTTTCTTTCCATGCGTCCTGTCTCTGTGGGTATGGTACTTGCAAATTTCGTTGCCCCAAAAGTCCCCGGCATATTCGCAAGTAAGTTCTTTCCCTCTGTCACATGGGATTTCATGCTCAACCGTTATTTTCATGTTCCATTGCCTCCAGTTCGTTGATCTGCTCCATGGTCAGGATTGGAGCACGGGCATTCCAGTTCTCTACAAGCTGTCTTTCCGCTTCTCCGCATTCATCATCGCCGACTATATCAACTACGTTGGATATAAGCCCGCACCCATCGCACACGATGTATAGATAAGTGTCAGGTACGCTTCCAACATATCCAAGTGTATCTGGGTCATAAATGTTATGGCCATCTCCTGTAATGGTCAAATCTTCTCCGTGGCACATTGGGCACGGCAACAGCTCCCCTCGCTCCGTGATCTGTCTCTGGGCCTCCTTGTCGCCCAGCATGGCCCTTTGCTCTGTTGTCATACCGCAGACACCATCCTTTCCAATTCATCCATGGTTTCGATCTGAGCGCCGCACCACTCCGGAAGGTTTGCCCGGACCAGCGCTTCCGCAAAGGGTGGCGGAACAGCGTTTCCGCATCGGGCCACCTGCTTGCTCTTTCCGTAGTGATTTCCCTTGTAATCCCGGTCAATGATGTAATCCAGCGGGAACCCGTTGGCCGCATACAGCTCCCGGGGCGTCAGCATCCGCAGCCCGATGTCTGCAATGTACCAATCCGCCCCGCCGATGCGCAGCAGAAGCACCTCATTCTCCCCCAGGTCATAGCCGCAGTAAGTATTGAGCAGTTTCCGCACCTCCGGCCACCGGCCCAGTGATCCGTCGACCTGCCGGATCATGGTCTGCACCACTCCCATCTGCCCCGCACTGGTGGTCACGGTGTGCAGTGGGGTCTCCGGGTGCTGGCCCAGATCCTGACCTTTGAATTTGACCACATGGGCTACACAGAGCCCCTCCCGGTCATTGGCTGTCACCGTATGGGCAGGCTCCCGGATACTCTGCCCGTGCTGGTCGTTCCCGTAGTATTTGACCAATGTGGGTGCCATCAGGCCATAGCGATTGGCGGCATCCACCGTACAGATGGGCGCCCCTATCATCTGCCCTCTGACGGATTCCGTCTGCTCCGTGTGATACTGGATCAGTGCCGGGGTTATCATTCCATTGGAAAACCGAACCAGGTAAGGCTGCCGGCAGTGCAGCACAAACTTGTCCAGCCCCCTAGCCACCCGACGCATGGTGTTGGGCCGCAGGGGACGCTGAGCCGCCAGGCCAAAGCGCTCCCTGATCTCCTCTTTACTGGAAAAGATAGACGGGCAAGGCAGCGACCAGTCAATGATCTCCGCAGCGCTGCGCCAGGGTTTACACTTCCCGGTGCGAACCTCCTGGCTGTCTTTGGGGGCATGGGTACGCTCCGGCCAGACCACGGGCCTGCCGTCACACCGGGCGATCAGGAAGAAGCGCTTCCGGATGGTAGGGGCTCCATAGTCTGCCGCCACCAGCTCACGCCACTGCACTTCATACCCCAACGCTTCCAGCTGAGAGACGAATTTCCGGAAGGTCTCCCCCGCCTTTCGCTTGACTGGCTTACCCTTCCGCACCGGCCCCCAGGTCTGAAATTCTTCCACATTCTCCAAAATGATGACCCTGGGGCGCACAGTCCCGGCCCACCGGAGCGCAATCCAGGCAAGGCCCCGGATATGCTTATCCACCGGCTTGCCCCCCTTTGCCTTGGAAAAGTGCTTGCAGTCCGGCGAGAACCAGGCCAGCCCCACAGGTCTGCCGTGGCATACTTTCCGAGGGTCTATATCCCACACACTTTCACAGTAATGAACCGTGTGGGGATGATTCGTTTTGTGCATCAGGATGGCGTCCGGGTCGTGATTGACCGCAATCGTCACCGGCCTTCCGGATGCCAGCTCAATTCCCGTGGAGGCTCCGCCGCCCCCGGCAAAGTTGTCCACGATGATTTCATCAAAAATATTTGTCTGTCCTGTCATGTCTCTCCCTCCACCAGCTTCAAAGCCAGCTTCACATAGGCTAATCCTTTCTGGATGGTTCGACTTACGGTGGAAACATTGATGCCCAACATCTCAGAAATCTCCACCATGCTCATTCCACGGCCATAGTAGAAGTACAGCACAGCCCGCTGCCCTTTGGTGCACATGGTATCAATGGCCCGGGCAATGACCCGCTGCTGCAGGTTCAGCCCGATTTCATCCCCATTCTCCAGGTGGATGGTGCTTTTCCTCATGGCCATGACAAGGCTGGCTTCTTCCCTATACACCGGTCTGCTCATCGTCTGCCTCCTTATCCTTACTCAAAAGCTCTCTGATGCGCCGTTCTGAGGCGATGCAGTCCGGGTAGGGGCAGGTAAAGCAATCGTCATGTTCGCAGCGCTGATCGTCTTGTGGTGCCTGCCAACGATAGGTCTCCAGCTTCAAGGGAACATCACCCCGTTCCGAACCACATAGGCCTCCCGGAAACTTCCCCCGGGCATCTCAAACCGAACCAATGCCAGGTGGCGGAAAATCTGTTCCACCACCGCCCGGACCAGGCTGGGATCACTCTTCCAGCTTCGCTCAAAATCCTGGCTTCTTACATCTCCCTGGACCCAGGTGCTGGGCAAAAGCCCAGGCACCCTGTCTCCAGCAGAATAGTTGCACCCCTTAAATTGAATGGTCACCATGTGTTGTCTCCCAGTTTGATCTGCTCTGGCCCATGTTCTTCCACGGAGATCACTCGTGTATCTCCAAATGCCTCCAGCATCATGGCCAGTTGCTCCTTCACCCCCTGGGCCGCTCCCAGCGGGGCGTTTACCTCAATCGTCACCCGCAGCATCCCGGCTCCTCCGTAAACTACGCAGCACAATCTCCGTCCTGCCGGGGCCGTCCACCCACCGCTTTTCCGCGCGGATGATGGACACACAGCCGTCATCCGGGAAGGGGCCGCCGTTCAGGGCGTCCAGCACCAGCTTCACCACGTTGTCCAGGTCGGGCCGCTTGGTGTGGTACCGCCCCGACAGGTATTGCCGGGTGGCCTTTGTCCAGCTCTTGCGGACCGGGAAGCAGGCGGTCACCTCCAGCTCCACCCCCTGGTCCGGGTAGGAGATTTTCTTTGCCCCCGCCGCCTTCCAGCAGTCCCGTATGTAGGACTCCCGGTCCCGGGTTGGCTTTGGTGTGTAGGCCCCGTATTTGGTCACCCGGGGCCGGGCCTTACCCCGGGGCTCCCCAGGGATCACAAGTCTGATTTCATCAAAAGTCATTTCTTCTTCACCATGAACACACGCTTTTGCCGCTGGAATATCTCAACGTCTGCTCCAAGTGCTTCAACAGACTTTTTATAGGTGGAGCAGCAGATACTCGGGGTTTTATAATTGGAACAGTCAATCTCAGCGGCATCAAGTCCGCTGGCGATGAATGATCTGATTTCATCCATTACTTTTCCATAGCCGTTACCCTTCTTCATAAGCCCAGGGATGTCCGCTCTGTTGATAGCTCTGTACATAAAATTTCCTCCTTATGTTCCTATTTCTTCAAACCTGCTGAAGGCCATATAGGCATTGAACTCCACTTTTCCGCAGGCGCCGTGCCGGTTCTTGGCTACGGCGCACTCCACATAGCTGCCCTCCCACTCCTTGGGCTTTTCCTCCTGGTAGTAGTCGGGCCGATAGAGAAACAGCACCCCGTCGGCATCCTGCTCGATGGAGCCGGAGTCCCGCAGGTCCGACAGGCTGGGCCGCTTGTTCTGTCGCTTTTCATTCTCCCGGCTCAGCTGGGCCAGGGCGATGATGGGCACCTTCAGACTCCGGGCCAGCTGTTTCAGATCACCGGAAATTTTGGTGGTCCGCTCATAAAGGCTGTCCCGGGGATTGTCTGACCGGATCAAGCCCAGATAGTCCACGATGACGCAGGACAGCTCCCGGACGGACCGGGCCATGAGTCCGATCTGGGCCACGGTTGCCGTTGGACTCCGGTTCACCACCACCCGGCTTTCACACAGCTTGCTGGTGCATCCTCCAATCTTCTGATATTCTGCCTCGGTGAGCTTGTCCATCAGTAGCCGGGTGGAGTTGACTCCGCTCATCCGGGCCAGCCGCCGGGCGGTGATCTGCTCCTCGGACATCTCCAGGCTGACAAACAGCACCCCGCCGGCCATCTGGTCCGCCAGGTTCAGGGCGAACATGGTCTTGCCCACGCCGGGCCGGGCTCCGATGATGTAAAGTCCCTGTTTCAGAAACCCGCCCCCCAGCACCTGGTCAAGGCCATGAAACCCCGAGGGCACTGCGCCGCTTTTCCCCCGCTCCCGGGCGCTCAGATTCTCATAGAAGCCGGATAGCATGTCCCGGCTGGACACCAGCAGTCCCCCGCCGGCCCCGTTCTGGATGTCCTCCAGCTCCCCCTTGGCCATAGCCAGCAGGGCGGCGCTGTCCTGATCCTCTGCCTGGAGGGTTTCCCCCAGGGCCTTCAGCCGGCGACGCCGGGCGTACTCCTGGACCTGCCGGGCGTAGAGCACATCGTTGACGGCGGTGGGGGTCACCTCCATGTACTTCATCATGGTCTGGTTGGTGAGGGTTTGGCCCTCCTGCCGCAGCACCTCCCGGATGGGGATGGGCTCGATGACCTTCCCCCGGGCGGCCAGCACTCCGGCGGCGTGGAAGATAAGCCGGGGAATCTCCAGGGCGAAGGAATCCTCCTTCAGGGTCCCGGCCACCCGGAAATAGCTCTGGGAATCCCGGAGGATGGAGCCCGCCACCCCTACTTCAGCGTCAAACAGGTTTAAATCCTCACCCATCTTGTCCTCCCGTCCGGGCCGGTCTCCTGGCGCATCCCTTCCGGAACATCAGGGACGGAAGGCGTTGCAGGTTCTCCGCTGCCCTGCCCCCATTTGCCCCGAATGCACTTGCGCACCACCAGGTTCCAGTCCTTCCACTTGTTCTTGTTGCCGGTGCTCTGGGCGGATTCGTCGATGTACTGAATGGCCCTGGCTGTTTCAGCTTCGCCAAACTCAGCCACCAGCCGTTCCAGTTCCGCATCCGTCAGCTTGACCCAGCCATATTCACCTCTTTCTTTCCGAGGGAGTGTGCCCGGGCGTTTGCGCCCGGAGGTTATACTCTCTTCTTTATCTTTTTCTTTTTCTTTATATTGGTCACCATCGTGGACGGTCGTTGACGATGGTTGACCATCGTGGACGGTCGTTGACGATGGTTGACCATCGTTTACGGTCGTTCGGTTCTTCCGGTTCTGTCGGCATCTGGCCGCATAGGCTTCTTTGTCCCGATCAATGGCCCATTTGATGGCGGAGAACACAAATCGCTCATTCCCACGGAGCTGCGGCCTTGCGCCCGACCTGCCGTATTCCAGCAAGGCCACGAACAAGCGCCCCTTCTCTGCGTCTGTGAGTTCTTCCATGGCCTCCAGCCATGTGTAATAGGCACAAATATAAGTCAGTTCAGCCATAGGCAGATGCATCAGAACGGAAGCTCCGGGTCCGTGTCATCCAGGCTCATAAAGTCATTGTCCGGCTTAGGATATTCCAGAATCGGAAGATCGGGAGCGGCCATCGTAGCACGGACAGGAGGGGCGGCCACACTCACAAACTCCGCCTCCAGGTCGGTGTAGGTCTTGCCCTGGTACTCCCGGGACTTCAGCCGGCCAACCACCAGCACAGAGGTTCTTTTCTTTGCCTGGGCCAGCACCTCCGCCAGGTCGTGCCAGGCCACCACGTTGCACCAAATGGTGGAATCGTCCTGCCGCTTGCCCACCGCCAGACCAACGGTACACTTGCGGCTGTTCTTCTCTCCAACGGTTTTCAGTTCCGGATCCTGGCCGCAGTTGCCGCAGACCATAATAGATCCGTCAGACAGTTTCACTTGCATCTTTGATTCCCTCCAATACAATGGTCGTGGTCTCCGCCTGGGGCTCGTCATAGCCCCGCACGTCCTGGACTTCTTCCACGGTCTGAATCCCCAGCAACACCTCGGGGCAATGGGCCCGGGCAAAGAAGGAGGCGGCCCGGTACATCATCATCTGCCGGGGCATGGTTTTCCACTTGCTGCCTCCCTTGTCCATCCAGCCCTCGTCCTTGGCCATCTGAAGGGTGATGGTATCACTCTGGCACAGGGCGTTGTTGCAGCGGCGGATGGCCTGGGCGGTGCAGCCAAAGGACAGGGCGCCGGGCTCTCCGCTCCAGACGTATTCCAGCGGGGTGAATTTCCCGCAGCCGTTGATGGCAGCGGCGCAGAAGGAACCGCTCCAGGCGGGCTTGCCCTTCACCACATAGAGGTTCTGAGCGACCATCATCAATCCCATGTTCATCCTGCTTGCAATGTCCATTGCCATCATCACGTTTTCCCATCTGCCCTTATACATGTCAGGCAACAGATCAGATTTTGCCAGCGCTTGTGCGGTCTTTGCTGCTTTGTTCATGGTAGAGCTATCCAAATAGGATAGTGAATGTTGTTGAATATCGCTTTGCACAGCAATCTCATAACTTTCATCAGCATTGTTGAAATCTTTTTCCACGGCTGAACTTCCTCCTATTTTTGTTTTGTTGCGATCTGGTTGCCCATCTGCAATTCTCGGCGCAATAACCGAGATTGTTGTCAATTCTGTCAATCGTCAATGAATCCGAATACCCATTGTTAAGCGCCCACGTCCTGAAAGCAGCATAGTCATTGAGCCATTCGTCTCAATCAGAGCAGACATTTTGTTTCTTGTTCCTCCGTTTCTTTTCCATCAGCCGGTGCAGCGTCAGAAGGGCGGTGGGCACATCGTCCCGCTTCTCGATCTCCACCAGCTTGTAGCCGTCTTTCTTCAGGTGCAGAATATAGAGTTTGTCCACGGCGTGGCCCTCCTCCTCCACCATCCAGCGGTATAAGTTGAGCTGGGCCGTGGCCAGACGCTTGTGTACGGTGTAGGTGGACTTCAGATCCACCAGGGCTTTGCCGCCGTCCAGAGTCCCATACCGGTCAATGGTTCCGGCGTATCGCTCTTTCATATTTGCCAGACTGCGCTCCACCATGTTCCAGGCCACTTCATGCTCCTGCCGGAACTTCAGATAGGCGGTGACATAGGGGGCGATGTCCTCGGTCACATTGACCTGGCCATACACGTCCAGGGCCTCGCAGGCCTTGTGGACCCGGGTGCCCCGATCCGCCGCCTGATCCAGGGTGTATTGTGCCACGGTGCCATAGACCTCCCGGCTCAGAAACCGGCACAGCTGGGACACGCTGGGCACCTCCTCCCCGTCCAGGGTGTACTTGTGGCCCTGGTCAAAAAAAATCAGCTGGGCCATGGATCACTCACCCTTCCCTTCAAAGGCTTCACCCTCCCACTTCCAGCTGAGAAAGTCCAGCTCCTCCTGGGTATAGGTGTTCAGATGGGCTTGGAATTTCTCCGCCGCTTTGGCCTCACAGGCCGGGCAGAGGTGGAAAGCGTCCTGACTCTCAGGGATGGCTGCCCCGCATTTTTGGCAGGTATAGGCCCGCTCGTAGTCACTCCCGCCGCATCCGGGGCACACGGTGATCTCGTAGACCGGCTCTGGATAGTGGCGGCTCAAAATCCGGTCAGGCTCGGAAAACACCTTGCCGCAGTCTTTACAGATGTAGCTCATAAGACGATCACCTTTGGCACCTTGACTTTCGCCCAGAGAACGCAGCTGATCGCATACTCATTGCTTGAATCTGTTGTATTGAACTGCATCCAACGGGTGGAAAAGTGAACATAAGAGTGATTACCGTTATCTTTGATCACCAGGTAGAACCCGTCCTTTTTGGGCAGGGTTTTCCTGGCGTCGTGCCACTTCAACTTGGTTTTCATCTGCGTCCCTCCTTGATGCTGGCGGCACAAATGCTGCCGCCGATGACCAGGATACCAAGGGCCCAGGTCAGAGCCCGGACGGCCTGCCACAGCTCTGCCAGAGCCAGACCGAAGATCACCCCCAGGGTGAGCATGGCGCAGGCAATACAGGCCATGCAGGTAAGGATCAGCACGGAATTTTTCATCATTTCACCTTCTTGTCCGCCGGGTCGTTTCTCTGCCCGGCCATTTGTTCTGTCTGCTGGTTCATAGGCCTCCCCTTTCTTTCAGCAGTTCCCCGCCCCGCTTGGCAAGCCGCCGGACGGTGGAATAGGATTTGTGCATCTGTTGGGAAATCTGCCGGAAGGTGTAGCCCTGCATCCGCAGAAGCAGCACCTTTCGCTCCAGTGGGTAGCGCCGCAGCAGCCGGGCCACGGAGGCCATCAGCTCCCGCTCCTCCAGCCTTGCTTGGGCACTGGGGTCCTCCATGTGGACATGCTCCATTGGGACCGGCATCGGCTCCCGCCGGCGCAATGCCCGGAGATAGGCCCGCAAAATTCGTTTGTAGGCGTATGGAACAAACCGCTCTGCTTGATCTCTGTCTCGGAAGGCCCGCCAGAGTTCCAGACGTCCCTCCTGGAGAAGATCCTCATTGTGCCGCTGCTCCGGAAAGTGCCGGTTCAGCACCAGCCGGGGCAGGTCCTGGTAATCTTCAAATCGCATTTGGCGCCCCCATCAGCGGCATTTCGCCCCGCCGGTAGGCTTTCAGCCTGGCGTTGTCAATGTGGTATGTCCAGCGCCCGCTTCCATTCTTCTGCTCTGCAAAGCCGAAGGGGCAAATCCCCATTTGCAGAGCCACACGAATGTCCAGCGTTGAATGGAGATGCTGAAGGTATTCCGACGCAATGGCCGGTGTAATTTTGCGGACCTGATCCAGTTCCATGTCAGTCATGTGTGGCCGTCCTCCTTTATTCTGAGATGTGGTAATCCGTGGGCGAGGTGTGGTAATCCGTCCCTGCGGACTGGGATGCGGCGATTGCAGGCTCACCGCTCAGGGCCTTTTGAGGTGTGGTAATGGTTGCCCCTCCCCTGCTGCCATGGTAGAATTTGCTCAGGGAGTGGTGGAAAATGGAATATACAGAAGATCAATATTCGCTCTTGTCCAAGATGTCCGGCGGCCTCTATGTGGACTGGTGGGAAACCAGCTCCGAGGAGTGGGCCATCATCGAATTTTTGGAATCCGAGGGGCTTTGCTCCGTGGCAGGGCCCCGGGAATTTGGAACTTGGACGCTGACCCAAAGGGGGAAACAGGTCTTAGAGTCTCACAAAAAGCAATGCGATCAGAATGCCGCCAAACACGCAGAGAAACAGGCTGATAAACTCCAGTTGCGAAAGGATCAAATACAGGAGCGTCGTGATAAATGGTTCATCGCACTCGTTTCCTGTCTGCTGTCTGCGGTACTCACTCTCTGCGTCGAGCATTTCCATAAGATCGTCCTGTTTCTTTCTGGGCTTTTTCATTGATTGTCACCTCCTTTGCTTGCCCCTCTCCTGTTGGATGTGATAGACTTTTTGCAGGAGGGGTGAAAATGAGCAAAGAAATTCAACGAATCATCGAGCAAAACAATGAACGTCAAATCTGGGAACAGAAAGAGAAAGAGAAGAAGGAAGAGACCAGAAAAGGAAATTTCCGGTTTTGGTTCCCGATTTTGTCAGCCGATCTTCTTTCTGTTGCTGCAATCATCATTTCAATAATTTCACTACTGCGAGGATAATGGCACAGACGGACAAGATACATTGCGGAACCCACGCCCACCAGGGGAGGTAATCCGGGGCAGGCGGCACTTTGTCCAGAATTCTGTCAAACAGTGTTCGCTTCATGGGCAGGTCACCTCCTTTGCTTGCCCACCTCCTGCGGCTGTGGTAGAATGAAGAAAAATTTCTTTTTTAACAAATTTGCGTGCATACAAAGAGGTATCGGGGGTATAGGGTATGACAAAAAATGAAATAAAAGTAAGAATTGCAGAACTAGAATCGAAGATTGAAGAGGGGAAAAAACGTTTACAAGTTTTTAAAAAGGATAAGATTGAAGCCATGAATGATTTGCTGGCTTCAGCAAATACAGACGAAATTCATGCGTTGCTTGATGCAGGTCAAATTGCACCAGAAAAAGCAAATGAAATGTTGTCCGCAAAAACGGATGCAAAGAATAGAGTAAAATATTGTATGGATGCAATAGATGAAATCGAAAAAAAAATTGCTGAATTTGAATCTCAAATAAAAGAATTAAAGAACCGGCTCGGTGTTCCATGGTGGAAAGTATTTTTTGGTACAGTATTGTTTTGGATACTTTCCTTTTGCGGAGGAATCTTTCTTTTCTTGATTAACTTGCTCTCTCCGGGTCAATATCATCCTGGAGATTTTGGATATTCCATATTGCAATTCTTTTCAACGGCTTTTGGCGTTGTTCTTGCCATTGTGATTTACATTAAAATTACAGAGGAAAAGAGTTCAGTTGGTCTTTTGGTAAATTGCATCGTTGGGATCATCATATTCCTATTGTTCACTTTGTTCAGTGGAACACTGTTCGATATATTGTCCATGCTAACTGCTGTGGCCGTCTTTGTAATCTGCGCTGTTAATGAAGGACGGAATCTTTCCGCCAAAAGCAGAGAGGAAAAAGGATGAGCTGGACTTTCTCCACCACCGGTTCAACGACCGGTGGTGGTTTTATTTGCGAAGTCTTTGATGTCCAGGTTAAGTAACAAACACATCTTCACCAGTTCATCCGCAAGAAATTTTCGTTTCCCGGCCATAGATTTAGAAAGTGCATCTACGGTAATCCCCGTTTTCCTGGAAATAAAGGAATAGGTAACGCCTCTATCTTCGATTATGTTTTTCATTCGTTCTGCGGCATTCATCGTTTTCACCTCCCTGCGGACGTTTTATTCTTTTCGAATAATCTAATTGTAGATTATCATTCTTTACGAATAATGTCAACCTTATTTTCACAGTTTTTTATTCGTTTAGAATAAATTTGTATTGACACAAAAGATGAATTGATATACATTAACAAAAAGGAGGTGACTGCATGAGTGTTGATATTGCATCCACAATAAAGCAAAGGCGAAAAGAACTTGGTATGAGCGTCGCAGAACTTGTTGACCATTTAAAAAGCGCTGGGGTTGTTGTCGCAAAGCAAACTGTGTATGGATGGGAAAATGGTCACAGGCAACCAGACGCAGATACATTTATTGCTTTGTGTCAGATACTTGGGATTAAATCATTCAATGAAGTAAAAAAATCCCCCAGTGCGGAAGAATCCGCACCAGGGGATCCGATCACATTGGAGGAGTCAAACCGGCTTTTGATGGCGCTGGGATATATTCAGGAGGGAGATGATCTCTCCGACCAGGACTTGGCCTTTCTCTCCCACATCGTTGGCCTGCTGGACGCTTGGTTTCGCAGCAAAGGCCAGTAACGCTTGATACACGATCCGAGGTTGAGCGCATTGGTTCAGCAATGCATTAAATTTTTCGTTGTTTGTCATCCGGCTCACTCCACTCTATTTAGTTGGTAAGCCGATTATAGAACAAATGTTCGTATGAATCAATGCAAAAAACTGGAATTATTTTGGAAGTCCAATAGTCCGGACTTTTCCACAAAAAAAGACCGCCCCGGCGCTGGAACACCGGGACGGTTAGGGGTTGCATTGGATTACCACACCTCAATGCGCCCCTATTATATCATGTAATAGGAGGGAAATCAAACCATGAAGAAGCGCAATAAGAGAGAGAACGGCGCCGGAACCATCTGCTACCGGGCCGAGCGAAAGAACAAGAAGTGGGTGGTGTTCGCCCCGGCGGCCATCGTCTGGAGCGAAAAGGATCAGAAGTCCAGAACCATCCGGAAGCAGATCGGATCCTACGCCACCTATGAGGAGGCCAAGACAGCCCTGAAAGACTACCTGGTCATGCCATCACCCCGCTACAATATGACCTTGCAAGAGGCCTACGACGAGTGGAGCGGGCGGTTTTACGCAAAGCAGGATACCGGGGCCGGAACAGTCAAGGTCTATACAGCGGCCTGGAAGAAGGTGCCGGAGTATCTGCGGCGGATGAAGATGCGGGACATCCGCACCGCCATGTATCAACAGGTCATTGATGATAATTCCGATATGTCCGCCTCCACCTTGAACAATATCAAGATTGTTTTGAAGTGCTGCTGCGAATATGCGGAACAGAACGATGTTATCGCCAAAAACTACGCCTCTTTTATTGAACTGCCGAAGAAGGAAAAAGCGGAGAAGGAAGCATTCTCGGAGCTGGAGATGGAGAAGATCGCCCGGGCGGTTGGCGTGGTGCCCAATGCGGATTTGATCTATCTTATGTGCGACACCGGCTTCCGGATCTCGGAATTTTTGGCACTGACTCCGTTTGCATACGACAGGGAGCAGCATACCCTCACCGGAGGCATGAAAACCAAGGCAGGAAAAAACCGTGTTGTGCCGCTGGTGGACCAGGTGTCCATTCAGATTGTGGAATCCCTACTGCAAAAGGGTGGTGAGACCATCATCTGCCGGGAGGATGGCAGACCGTGGACCTATTACACCTTTGTCACGCAGGTCTATTACCCTGCATTGGAGTCCATTGGAGTGCGGAAGCTGACGCCCCATGCCTGCCGGCATACTGCTATCACCAGGGCGGCAAAGGCGGATGTCCGGCCGGAGGCCATGATGGCGAAGTTCGGCCATGCCTCCTATGACATCGAGGCAAAGACCTATATCCACCCGGATGCCGCTATGATGGAGGCAGAGTTTTCGAAGGTAAAATAAGGAATAATTGGGCTATAATAAACTTCGCCTGTTGTAACTGGGTTGCGTCTTTTTTAGGCGCAACCCATTGAAATTACTGAGATTAGAATAATAGAATGATTAAATTCGTCGAAGCAACAAAAAGGGCATGGCCTCTCATGGAGGTCATGCCCTTTTTTCACATCTTTTTCAGATAGCGGCAGAAGCGAAAACGCAGGTCTTGCCAGCGTTTCCACTCCGAGACCTCCGCCAGCTGCCACTCCGGCATCCGATCCAGATTGGAAAGGAACCGGTCTCCCCCGCCCTGAGCGTCGATCTGGGTGATCCGAGCTCCATCACAAAAGGGCAGCAACTGCCGGTAAACCTGCTCTCCCCCCGCCACAAAGAGCGTAGGCTCCTGTCGGGCCACCTCCAGCAGCTCCTCCACTGAGGCAACACCCCGGGCCGGGGCGGGAACCTGCTCCGGCTGGTGGGTGAGCACATAGTTTTTTCGGCCCGGCAGCGGCTTTCCGCCGGGAAAGGTAATCATGGTTTTACGGCCATAGACGATGGCCTTGCCCCAAGTCAGTGATTTGAACCGGGCCAGATCCTCCGGGATGGAAAACAGCAATTCTTCGCCCCGTCCGATGGCCCAATCCCGGTCCACCGCCGCAATCAGTTCCATGTGCCCTCCAACTCCTGCCACAACTGAAGCATGGATTTGTGCAGCAGCGGATGCTCCACATAGGGGGCAATCTCCGCCATGGGCCGCAGCACAAAGTCCCGATGCTGCATATCAATGTGGGGGATGATCAGCCCGTTGGTATACATAACCAAATTATCGTAAAGTAATATATCCAAATCCAGGGTGCGGGGCCCCCAATGAACCTTGCGCTCCCGGCCCGCCTGGGCTTCCAGACGGTGGAGTACCTCCAGCAGCTCTTCCGGAGTGTACAGTGTCTCAATACAGCAGGCACCGTTCAGGAATTCGTCCTGCTCCACCCCGCCATAGGGGACAGTGGTAATCAGGCTGGAGGTTTTCAGGAGACGAATGTTTTCATCCCCCTCCAATCCTGCCAGGGCCTCCCGCAAATACCCCTCCTTGTCCCCCAGATTGGAGCCCAGGGCCACATAGACGGTGTGCCAAAACCGATGGATGCGCACCGAGACGCACTCAAAGTCCAGGTCGATGGGGGCGTCGGGCTTTTTCAGCTCCAGGGTAATGCCTCGCAGCAGCGGAAAGCGCAGCAGGGCGGCCCGGCAGGCCTGTTCCGCCGCCGCCTCCAGCAGCCGGTAGGTATTCTGGGTCAGGAAATCCACCAGGAATTCCGCCACTTCGGCGTAGCTGGTGCTGTCCTCCAGATGGTCGCTCATGCCGGCTTTGTGGGTATCAGCATCCAGCACAGCGGAGATCACAAACTCCTGGCCCTGTTCCCTCTCAAAGTCAAAGACCCCGTGGTGGGCAAAAAAGCGCACATTGTCAATGCGAATCTGATCCATTTACTCGGCCTCCAGAATGGCCCGGGTCATGCGGATAGCCCGGACATTTTCCTTCACATCATGGACCCGGACAAACATACAGCCCTTCTCCACCGCCAGCACCGTGGTGACCAGAGTTCCCTCTAACCGCTCCTCCGGCGGGGTCTCCAGGGTCATGCCAATCACCGACTTCCGGCTGGTGCCCAGCAGCAGGGGCAGTCCAAAGCAGTGCAGCTCCTCCAGGTGGTGGATCACCGCCAGATTTTGCTCGTAGGTTTTGCCAAAGCCCACCCCCGGATCCAGGATGATTTTTTCCCGCTGAATCCCCGCCTCGTCGGCCAGGGCCAGGGACTCCTCCAGGTCGGCGCACAGGTCGGGAATCAACATCCGATAGTCAGGGTCCTTCCGGTTGTGCATCAGGCAGCAGGGCACGCCATACCGGGCGATAACCTGGGCCATGGCCGGGTCATACTTCAGCCCCCAGATGTCGTTAATGAGGTCGGCTCCGGCCCGAATGCCCGCCTCTGCTACAGCACCCTTGCAGGTGTCCAGAGAGATGGGCACATCAAACCGGGCTTTGACCGCCTCGATGACCGGCAGCACACGGTCCATCTCCTGCTGCTCCGGCAGCGGGGTGTAGCCGGGTCGGGTGGATTCCCCCCCGATGTCCAGCACGTCCACCCCCCCGTCGCACATCTCCTCCACATGTCTCAGCGCCGCATCAAGCTTATCATAACGGCCGCCGTCGGAGAAAGAGTCCGGGGTGACGTTCAAAATGCCCATCACATAGGTCTGGCCAGAGGTTTCAAATTCACGGGTTCCGATTTTCATGGGTTTAATACTCCAAAGAATGATTCTTTTTCTCTTCAGGCCAATTACACTGATCTGACGCGGGACAGGCAAAGCAGGGCCTGCTCTGTTTGTCCGCCCGATACAATAGCCGCCCCAACTCTGAGGGGGCGCCTCCATCCTTGCCCCGGTGGCTGCTAATGGCAGCTAAAATTTCATCCCGCTCCCGGGCAGAAAATCCGCAGTCCTCCAAAATGGGGCCGGCCAGTGCCACTCCGGCCGCTTCGTGAGGGATCCCCTGGGTGTACTGGGCTCCCCGGCCGATGTCGTGGAGCAGGGCGGCGGCGTACAGCAGCTCAGAGTCCAGCCCAAGCCCTTCCTCTAGACTGTAAATCCGCATCAGCCGGGCCACACCCAGCAGGTGCTCCAGATCGTGGCGGCAGAAAATCCGGTCCGCCTCCAGCGCCTCCAATTCCTCCAGAGTGCTGCGAAAGGCGGGATGTGCTAAAATGCGGTCTACCCGCTCCATCACTTCACCATCTGGAAGAACCGGTTTTGCAGCGCCTGGTCCTCCTCAAAACAGCCTCGGGTGGCCAGGGTGACGGTCTGGGTGCCCGGCTTCCGAACCCCCCGCATGGTCATGCACATGTGCTCTGCCTCCATCATCACCATAACTCCCTGGGGCTGGAGAATCTCCATGATGGCGTCACAGATCTGGCCGGTGAGCTGCTCCTGGATCTGGGGGCGCCGGGCGAAGACTTCCACGGTCCGGGCCAGCTTGCTGAGGCCCACCACCCGGCCATTGGGCACATAGGCGATATGGGCCTTGCCGAAGAAAGGCAATAAGTGGTGCTCGCACACCGACTGGAAGGGAATGTCCTTCTCCACCACCAGCTGGTTGCGGTCCACCGTGAAGGTTTTGCTCAAATGCTCCGAGGCCTCCGCCTCCAGCCCGCCAAATACTTCATGGCACATCCGGGCGATACGGTCCGGGGTTTCCAGCAGCCCTTCCCGGTTCGGGTCCTCCCCGATTCCTTCCAGCAGCAGGCGTACCGCCTGCTTGATCTTTGCTTCATCCATCATAGGCTTCACTTCCAATTTGCTCTGTGGCTTCTGTCGGCCGGAACCGCTTTCAAAAG
Source organism: Clostridiales bacterium (assembly GCA_019420945.1). Classification (GTDB taxonomy): domain Bacteria; phylum Bacillota; class Clostridia; order Oscillospirales; family Oscillospiraceae; genus UMGS1766. The sequence continues at coordinate 57,684 of JAHZGF010000062.1, forward strand.
CGGGGCCGCAATCGGAGATATTATAGCGCATGTTTCCGGGTATGTAAAATCAAATCATTGTTTTTCCTGGGATCTTTCGATATAATAATTAGAAATCTGAGGAGGATACAACAACATGGATCTCTTTACCTGTGACTATACTGAGGGCTGCCACCCCAGGATTCTGGAAGCCCTGGGGCGTACCAATCTGGAGCAAACCAGCGGCTACGGCACTGACTCCCACTGTGCCCGGGCCGCCGACCTGATCCGCCAGGCCTGCGAAGCCCCCAACAGCACCGTCCACTTCCTGGTGGGGGGCACCCAGACCAATATGACGGTGATCGCCGCCCTGCTGCGGCCCTATCAGGGGGTACTCTGCGCCGACTCCGGCCACATCAATGTCCACGAGACCGGCGCCGTGGAGGCCTCCGGCCACAAGGTGCTGGCGCTGCCGGGCTGTCAGGGCAAAATCACCGCAGCCCAAATTCAGGCCGCCGTGGAGGCCCACCGGAAGGACCAGAGCGCTGAGCACACCGTTCAGCCCGGCATGGTCTACCTCTCTCACCCCACCGAGTACGGCACCCTGTACACCAAGTCTGAGCTGGAGGCCATCGCCCAGGTCTGCCGGGACTATCATCTGCCGCTGTTCGTGGACGGGGCCCGGATGGGCTACGGCCTCACGGCTGATGACACTGACGTCACGCTGCCGGACCTGGCCCGGCTGACCGACGTGTTTTACATCGGTGGCACCAAGGTGGGAGCCCTGTTCGGGGAAGCGGTGATCTTCCGGGACCCCAATCTGTCCCCTTGCTTCCGCTACATGATCAAACAGCGGGGCGGTATGCTGGCCAAAGGAAGGCTGCTGGGCATTCAGTTCGAATGTCTTTTTGAGGACGATCTCTACTTCCAGCTGGGCCGCCATGCCAATGAGCTGGCCTACCGGGTCCGGGACATCTTCCGCTCTGCCGGCTGTCCCCTGCTCTTCGACTCCCCCACCAATCAGCAGTTCCCCATTCTGTCCAACGCCGCCTATGAAGTTCTGTCCCGGGATGTCCGGGGTGAATTCTGGCAGCAGGTGGACGACACCCACAGCGCCTTCCGGTTCTGCACCAGCTGGGCCACCAGCCCCGAAGCGGTGGATCGGCTGGAGCAAGCCGTGCATAAAATTGGGACACTATACTGAAAGGAGCAACAACCATGGATTTCCGCATTCTGCACCACAACCACAATGTCGCTGACCTGGACACCTCCATCGCCTTTTATGAAAAGGCACTGGGGCTGCACGAAAAGCGCCGCAAGGTAGCCGAGGACGGCTCCTATATCATCGTCTTTATGGGCGCTCGGGAGGACAACTTTGAAATCGAACTGACCTGGCTGCGGGACCACCCCCAGAAGTATGATCTGGGCGAGTGTGAGTTCCACATCGCCTTCGGCACTGAGCCAGAGGAATACGAGCAGGTCCACAAGCTCCATGAGGAGATGGGCTGTATCTGCTTTGAAAATCCCCAAATGGGCATTTACTTCATTGAGGACCCCGACGGCTACTGGCTGGAGATCATCCCCCACAAGTAAACTGAACACAAAAATCCCCCTGTCCGTCAGGCAGGGGGATTTTTATTATGTAAACTCTTTCAACAGAGCCTGGCAACCCTCCAGCACGTCCTGCCAGGTGGCTTCAAAGTCCCCGGTGTACCAGGGGTCTGCCACGTCTCCGGGGCGACGGGTGTGGGACATCAGCAGCGACACCTTCCCCTCCGGGTCATCGTCAACAAACCGGCGCATGTTGCGCAGATTGTTATGGTCCATGGCAATCAGATAATCGTAATATTCATAGTCCCCCCTGGTCATCTGCCGGGCAGTCTTTCCGGCACAGGAGATGCCGTGCTCCGCCAGCTTGCGCCGGGCGGGAGGATAGACGGAGTTGCCGATTTCCTCAGTGCTGGTGGCGGCGGAGGCGATCTCGAACTCAGCTTCCAGGCCGGCTTTTTTCACCAAGTCCTTCATCACAAATTCCGCCATGGGGCTGCGGCAAATGTTGCCGTGGCACACAAAAAGTATTTTTATCATCTTTTTATAACTCCTCATAAGTCCTGTATTTCTTCTCAAACGCTTGATATTACAGGATTTTTCACACTTTTCGTGCAGTCTGAGCTTCCACCTGCTTTGAAGATATCTTCTCAAATCTTCTCAGGATTTCTCATGTTTTTTCCTGCAATATTGGTAAAGGCGTTGGTAAAGCAAGCCGCTTTACCAACGGGCAATTTTAAGCGTTCGCCACACGCTGCAGTTCATCTTTGGCATCGTCAAACTTCACATGGGTGTAGGTATTCAGTGTTACGCTGATGTCTGCATGGCCCA
>JAHZGF010000063.1 GCA_019420945.1 Clostridiales bacterium
GCTATTTTTTGTCCCCCGGCATAGCCGGGGGTTGTCTTTGGTACCACCAACACAACGGCCTCGTTTCCTCTTGGAAACAAGGCCGTTCGATTTTAAAAAAGCAAAGAACCGTTTCCATATGGAAACGGTTCTTTCAATGGTGGAGATAAGCGGGATCGAACCGCTGACCTCTTGAATGCCATTCAAGCGCTCTCCCAGCTGAGCTATACCCCCATTTGAACTTGTCCTTTCGCTCAGCACTTCCGTACCGAACGTTGATTATTATATCAGCATCATCCCGTTTTGTCAACGGTAAAATAATATTTTTTTGTTTTTTCCTCCTGTACACCAGGCGCAGAAAGAGACCGCACGGCCATTGAGGACATTGGAGCTAATCGAGTTTTTCGCTCAGCTCCAACAACCGCAACTTTGCCAGCGGCCTCTTTCCACGCTGGGGTTGGAAAGAAGGAAAAACGTCAGTCTGTGCAACGCCCTTTGCACCGAGAGGCGTTACACAGTCATTTGATACCAAAGCGGTAAACGGTGCGGCTGTCCGCTCCACATCCCGCCCGCAGAATGGGAGACGGCTGCTCCGGATGATGGATAGCATCGGGATAATACTGGGTCTCAAAACAATATCCGCCCCGGTGTCCATACTGGGCTCCACCCTTCCCCGGGGTTCCCTCCGACATATAATTGCCGGTATAGAACTGCACTCCGGGCAACGTGGTCCAGACCTCCATCTTCCGACCTGTCTTGAGGGCATAGACCTCGGCGCTCAAAGCAAACTCCCCCAACGGGTGATCCAGCACCCAGTTGTGGTCATAGCCATGGGCCATGGTCAGCTGGTCATAATCCGCCTCCAAATCCCGGCTGATGGGTTTGCTCTGGGTAAAGTCCATCGGAGTCCCCGCCACCGGTGCCAGTTCTCCGCTGGGAATGCTATACTCGTCGGTGGGCGAAAAGCGCTTGGCATTGATCCAGACCTGGTGTTCCATAGCTCCGGGGGCATCATGCCCGTCCAGATTGAAATAGCTGTGGTTGGTCAGGTTGCAGATGGTGTCCGCGTCCGTCTCCATATGATAGCGGATCTCCACCCCATCGTCCTCGGTCAGCAGATAGGTCACCTGAATCCGGGCGTTGCCTGGATAGCCCTGGTCACCATTGGGACTGAAGAGACTCAGCTGCAGCGCATCCTGCCCTTCCACCTTTACAGGCTGGGCCTGCCACTTTCTCCATCCGTAGAGGTCCGGACCGCTGTGCAGGTTATCCGCAACCCCGGAGTTCACCGCCAGCGAGTAGCGCACGCCCCCCAACTCCAGCCAGGCACCACCGATGCGGTTGGCATTGCGGCCCACCAGGGCACCGAAATTGTAGGTGTCCGCCAGATACGCTTCCACCGTATCATAGCCCAACACCACATCCTCCAGTTTACCGTCCCGGTCCGGCACCAGCATCTGACGCCAGATGCCTCCCAAATCCAGGAATGACGCTGTAACGCCACGGCTGTTGGTCAACACATATTCTGTTATCTCCTGGCCATTTGGCAGTCTGCCAAATGGCCTTGTCTGAATGCTCATCTGCACCCTCCCTGTTCCGGTTTCCTGGTTGTTGTCAGCTCCGGATAATTTTCTCCATGGCCTCCACCAGCGCCTCCTGCCGGGGCAGCCGATCCCGCCTGGGGTGAGCTCTGCAGTAGATGGGATAGAGTTCCTCCATCGTCTCCCGGGAGGCGTAGGCCAGCAGCGGAATGGCCAAGGTTTGGGCCGCAGATAGCCAGCCGTACCTGGTCACGTCTGACCCCTTGGGATGCTCCTCCATCAGCAGTCGGACCGCCTGGTCCGCCAGAAGTGGATCTGCCGTCTGCTCCAACCGCTCTGTCAACTGCTCCACTTGCTGGGCTACCGCGTCATAAAACCGCTGATGAATGGGAGAGGATTTGATGGTATTGGTCCCTAACACGGAACGAATGGCGTGCAGGAAGCCGTTTCCCTTGCGCAACAAAGCCTCGCTCTTCTCCAGGTACTGCCGGTAAATCCGCTCCAATTCTTCCAAGTTTTTCTGAGAGGACACCGCTTCCATCCTCTGCTCCCCTTTCCTATTGCGGCTGGCAGCGCGCCCTAGGGCGCGCTGCCAGCCACGTCCCGCTTTAAGCTCAGTTCTGGCCGTAATAGGCGTTGGCGCCGTGCTTGCGAAGATAGTGCTTATTCAGCAGTTCCTGCTGCATGGGGCCCATTTCCGGGTTCAGCATCTTGGCATGGAGGTTCATAAAGGCGACCTCCTCCAACACCACTGCATTGTGCACCGCATCCTTGGGATCAGTTCCCCAGGCGAAGGGGCCGTGGGACCGCACCAGCACCGCCGGCACCTGGGCCGGGTCGATGTTCCGAGTCCGGAAGGTCTCAACAATCACGTTGCCGGTCTCCAGCTCGTACTCGCCCCCGATCTCCTCCGGGGTCATCTTCCGGGTGCAGGGAATCTCGCCATAGAAGTAATCCCCTTGCGTGGTGCCGCAGGCGGCCACACCTACGCCAGCCTGGGCGAAGGAGGTGGCCCAGCGGGAATGGGTGTGCACCACGCCTCCCAAACTGGGGAAGGCGTTGTAAAGGGCCACATGGGTGGGGGTATCGGAGGAAGGCTTCCACTTGCCTTCCACCCGGTTTCCCTCCAGGTCCACCACCACCATATCCTCTGCCGTCATCTCGTCATACTCCACCCCGGAGGGCTTGATGACGATGAGCCCCTTCTCCCGGTCAATACCGGACACGTTGCCCCAGGTGAAGGTGACCAGGTTGTATTTGGGCAGCAGCAGATTGCTCTTCCAGACCAGCTCTTTCAATTCTTCCAGCATTTTAATCCGTGCCTCCCATCAGATGCCCTTGAGCTTCCAGGCCACGTCGTTGTAGAACAGCTCCTTGCGGATATTCTCCTCGGTGCTGTCGGCGGTGATGTGGACGCACTCGATCTGCATCATCTCCGCCCAATCCATCATCATCTGGGCGGTAACGGCGGTGGTCAGCACGCTGTGGTGGGCGCCGCCGCACTGGATCCAGCACTTCAAGCCCGTCAGCAGGTCAGGCATGGCCTTCCACATGACCCGGGCCACCGGCAGGTTGGGCATCTCATAGATGGGCTTGATGCACTCGATGTCCTGGATGATCAGCCGCAGGCGGCCACCCATATCCACCAGAGTGGTGACGATGCCCTTGCCGGGCTTGCCCTCGAACACCAGTCGGGCGGGATCCTCCCGGTTGCCGATGCCCAGGGGATGTACCTCAATGCGGGGCTTCTGGGCCGCCACCGTGGGGCAGACCTCCAGCATATGGGCACCCAGGGAGACCTCCTTGCCGGGCTCCAGATCATAGGTGTAATCCTCCATAAAGGCCACGCCCTGGTCCTCCATACCCTCGGCCATAGCCTTCATAATGGCGGTCATGGCGGCCACCTTCCAGTCGCCCTCGCCGCCGTAGCCGTAGCCATCGGCCATCATGTTCTGAGAGGCCAATCCGGGCAGCTGACGCATGCCGTAGAGGTCCTGGAAATTGTTGATGAAGGCCTTGGCCCCCTCCCGGTCCAGGATCTTCCGCATGGCCACTTCCTCCAGGGCCTGATAGCGGATGGCCTCCAGGTTGTCAGTGGCCACGTCGTAGCGCTGCAGGTACTCGTCATACTTGGCCTGAACCTCTTCCTCGGTGCAGCTGTCCATGACCTCTACCAGATGACCCACAGGCCAGTAGTCCACCTGCCAGCCCAGCTTGATCTCGGCTTCCACCTTGTCGCCTTCAGTGACGGCCACATCCCGCATGTTGTCGCCGAACCGGACCACCACCAGCTTCTGGGAGAAGGCGTAGCCCACAGCGGCACGCATCCAATCCCCCAGCTCCCGCTGGACGGGCTCATCCTGCCAATAACCGGCCACGATCTTCCGGGGCAGACGCATCCGGGCCCCAATGAAGCCGTGCTCCCGGTCGCCATGGGCGGCCTGGTTCAGGTTCATGAAGTCCATGTCAATCTCTTCGTTGGGGATGTTCCGATTGTACTGGGTGGCAAAGTGGCAGAAGGGCTTCTGCAGCAGGTTGAAGCCGTGGATCCACATCTTGGAGGGTGAGAAAGTATGGCACCAGGTCACCACACCGGCGCAGCGGTCATCGTTATTGGCCTGCTTCATCACCTGGGTGATACCGGCACTGGTGACACCGATGGTCTTGAACACCAGCTTGCAGGGCAGCACCCCGCCGGCGTTCATTTTCTCGCACATCTCCTTGGCCCGGGCCTCCACCGTCTCCAGCACTTCGTCGCCGTACAGGAACTGGGAACCCACAACGAACCAAAATTCATAATCACACATGGACATGATCGTATATCCTCCTTTTTCTCGTTCAATGCAATCTACGATCTTGTTCAGCAGAGATCAATGCTCTCCACTGCGGCCTGCTCCATCTTCAGGCCCTTACAATAGCCGGCCAGGAAGGCATCAAAGCCTGCGGCATCCCCTGCATCCGGATCCAGCCGGGTGCCCTGGGTATCGGCAAACACTTCGGCAGCCAGCCAGTCCTCCAGGGACTGACCCGTCTGGTGTTCCACCAGGTAGGCTGCCAACAGCGCCATACCCCAGGGTCCCCCCTCCCCGGCAGTAGACATAACGTAAACCGGAGCATGAATCGCCGCGGCCAGCAAAGCCTGACCCACGCCGGGGGTCTTGAAGTAGCCGCCATGTCCGTACATGGCGTCAATGCGCACCTGCTCCTGGGCCAGAATATCCAGCCCCACCTTCAGAGAGGCCAGAGCGGACTGCAGATGCGTCCGCATAAAGTTGGCCAGGGTAAAGTCCGCATCGGGCTTGCGCACAAACAGCGGTCTGCCCTCTTCCAGCCCCACCACCGGCTCGCCGGAGTAGAAGTTATAGGACAGCAGCCCACCGCAGTCCGGTGCCCCTTCCATAGCCTTCTGGAACAACTTGGTATAGAGGTCATTGGTGGACACCTGGAGCCCAAAGAGTTCTCCGAACTCCCGCATCAGTCCCACCCAGGCGTTGATGTCCGAGGTGCAGTTGTTACAGTGGACCATGGCCACCGCCCGGCCGCTGGGGGTTGTCACCAGATCGATCTCGGGATATACCTTACTCAGGGGTTTCTCCAGCACCACCATGGCAAATACGGAGGTACCCGCAGAGGTATTGCCGGTCCGGGCCGCCACGGAGTTGGTGGCGCACATGCCGGTGCCCGCGTCCCCCTCGGGAGGGGCTACGGGAATCCCCGGTTCCAGGGTCCCGGTGGGATCCAGCAGCAGGGCGCCCTCAGCAGTCAGGGTGCCGGCCTCCTGGCCCGCGGTGAGCACCTGAGGCAGGATATCCTCCAGCTTCCAGGGGAACCCCTTGGGGGCAATCCGTTCATTGTACTTGGCCACCATAGCTGCATCATAATCACAGGTATTGCTGTCGATGGGGAACATGCCCGAGGCCTCCCCCACCCCCAGCACCTTCCGACCGGTGAGCTTCCAGTGGACATAGCCCGCCAGCGTGGTCAGGTAGGCGATGTCTTTCACGTGTTCCTCGCCATTCAAAATAGCCTGATCCAGATGGGCAATGGACCACCGCTGGGGGATATTGAAGCCGAACAGTTCCGTCAACTCCGATGCAGCCCGGGCAGTGATGGTATTGCGCCAGGTACGGAAGGGCGCCAGCTGTGTCCCATTGCTGTCAAAGGGCAGGTAGCCGTGCATCATACCCGAAATACCCAGGGCTCCCACCTTCGTCAGCTTCTCGCCGGATCGCTCCAGCACCTCTGAGGCCAGCTTGGCGTAGGCATCTTGGACACCGCGCCAAACATCCTCCAGGCTGTAAGTCCAAATCCCGTTCTCCAGCCGGTTCTCCCAGCCGTGGCTGCCGGAGGCGATGGGGCTGTGATCCGGCCCAATCAGTACCGCCTTGATATTGGTGGAGCCAAACTCGATGCCCAGGGCGGTTTTGCCGGACCGGATGACCGACTGATCTATTCTCTCACTCACAGTATTCCTTCCTTTCCCATTTGGGCGCTGTCCCCGGGTTCTTTCTCCTCCGGAGGACAGCGCCACCGCACAGCGGCAGATTACTTCTTTCTGGACTTGATCAGGGCGAACACCGACTGCAGCACAATGAAGAAGCACAACAGGGCCGCGGTGAGGATGTTGGGCCAGGAGCTGGCCAGTTTGCCATTGGTCTTGACAATGGTGGAGATGGTGCCGTTAATCAGCACACCGAAGAAGGAGCCGATCACATTACCCACGCCGCCGGTCAGCAGGGTGCCGCCGATGACAGAGGAGGCGATGGCGTCCATTTCCAGGCCTGTGGCCTGCTGAACGCTGCCGGACATGGTGTTCAGGCAGTAGCAGATGCCGCCGATGGAGCAGAGCAAGGAGGAGAGCACATAGGCTTTCATCTTGGTCTTTTTCACATTCAGGCCCATCATGGCGGCGGACTGCTCACTGCCGCCCACGGCATACAGGCTGCGCCCGAATTTTGTATAGCGAAGCATCAGGAAGATAGCAACCAAAACCACCAGCGCCACCACAACGCCTACCCGGATATAAGGTACCTGCACCACACCCTTGCTGTTGGTATAGCCCAGGAAGGCAGGCAGCTGGATTTTTGCGTTGGCCCAGCCATAAAACATGGCGCTGTCGGCCTCAGTGATGGAGACCTGATCTGTACAGATTACTGCCGTCATACCCCGGGCAAAGAACATACCCGCCATACTGATGATAAAGGGCTGAATCTCCAGGTAACCCACCAGGAATCCCTGAATCAGGCCGAATACCAGGCCGATGACCAGCACCAGGATGCACATGACAATGGCGTTCATGCCCCACTTGCTCATGCCCACAGAGAGCAGCATGCAGTCCATGGCGATCAGGGAGCCCACAGAGATATCGATGCCGCCGGTCAGCATAACACAGGTCATGCCGCAGGCCACACAGATCAGGCCGGCATTGTTGATCAGGACATTCAAGAATGTCTGCACATGAGTAAAGCCTTTGCCCGCATAGGCCACACAGCCGGCGGCGTACAGCACTACGAACAAAACAATGGTGATGATCAGCAGCAGGGTATTGCTGTTCATCTGTTTCCGCTGTAAGGTTTTCATACCCCGACGACCTCCTTTCCGGCATGCTCCGCCCGCTTGATGCGGCGCTTCTGGAACCAAGCCCGGACAGGGGGCGCCTGAATGGCCACGATAATGATAATGACGATGGCCTTAAACACAGGAGCCTGAGAAGTAGACACGCCCATGGCGTACATGGAGGTGGTGATGGCCTGAATGGTGTAGGCGCCGATGATAGAGCCGCCCAGGTTGAATTTGCCGCCGCCCAGGCTGTTGCCGCCCAGGGCCACCGCCAGGATGGCGTCCATCTCGAAGTTCAGGCCGATGTTGTTGGAATCGGCGCTGGTGATGCGGGAGGAGGCGATGATGCCGGCGATACCGGCACACAGACCGCAGATCACGTAGCACAGGAAAATAATGCGCTGGCTGTTCAGGCCGGCGATGCGGCTGGCCTTCTTGTTGATGCCAACGGACTGGATGTACATGCCCAGGGCGGTCTTTTTCAGGATCAGGTAGGTGACAACCACACAGAAAGCGGCCAGCACAATGGGGGTGGGCACCGGGCCGATGCTGCCGGAACCCAGCAGACCAAAGGAGTCGGTGCGGATGTAGACGATCATGTTGTTGCACAGCAGCAGACCGATGGCCCGGGCCGCCGAGTACAAAATCAACGTCGCCACCATAGGCTGAATGTTCAAATAGGCCACCAGAGTGCCGTTGAAGGCGCCGCATAGGCAGCCCATCAACAGCCCCGCCACAATGCCCAGCACCAGGGGGCAGGCAAAGTCAGCGGCGGAAGCCACACTGGTGACGCCGAAGCCTGCCACCAGCATACAGCACAAGGAGGCACAGAGGCTCATGACGGACCCCACAGAAATATCAGTACCGGCAGAAGAGGAAACCACCAACGTCATGCCGATGGCCAGGATAGCCACCTCGCTGCCGCGGTTGAGCACGGTGATCAGGCGACCGTACAGCACACCGTTTTGAATGGAAATGGTAAAGAAGTCATAGAACGCATTGCCCTGGATGATATCGTAGACCACGTTAATGGCCAACACCAGGATCATACAGAAAATGGGCAGGAATAGCCGCATTCCCGTCAGCTTTTTCAGTTTATTCATGATCCGTACCTCCCGCGATGGCGGCCATGACCCGCTCCTGGGTCAACTCGCCGTCCAGCTCGCCCACCTTTTCACCGTCACGCAGCACTGCCATGCGGTTACAGGTGCGCAGCATCTCCTCAATCTCAGAGGAAATGAAAATAATGCTCTTACCCTCCTGGGACAGCTGGATCACCAGCTTTTGAATCTCGGTCTTGGTGCCGATGTCGATGCCTCGGGTGGGTTCGTCCAGAATCAGGAAGTCCGGATCTGTGGCCAGCCAGCGAGCCAGGATGACCTTCTGCTGGTTGCCGCCGGAGAGCTGCTTGATGGGAGTCTCCCGGCTGGCAGTCTTAATCTGCAGCAGCTCTATGTAGCGGTCCGCGATCTCCTCCTGCTTGGCCCGGGACAGGGGGCGCAGCATGCCTCGCTTGGCCTGCAGGGCCAGAATGATGTTCTCCCGGACGGATAGGTCGCCGATGATGCCCTCAGCCTTACGGTCGTCGGGCAGCAGGCCCATGCCCAGGTTCATGGAGTCAATGGGGGCCTTGATCTTGACCTCCTTGCCGTTCACCTTCAGGGTGCCGGTCTGGGCCCGGTCGGCGCCGTAGATGGCCCGAGCCAGTTCGCTGCGGCCGGAGCCCAGCAAACCTGTGAGGCCCACCACCTCACCCTTGTGGATCTCCAGATCAAAGGGCTTAATCGTACCCTTATGGCTCAAGCCCTTGGCATCGATCTCCAGCGGTGTCTGGCTGAAATCCTGAGTACCCTTAGGCTTAATGGCACTCAGATCATCAAAATCCTTACCCATCATGGCTGCCACCAGTTTTACCCGAGGCAGTTCGGCAATGGGATATTCTCCCACCAGCGTGCCGTTGCGCAGCACTGTGATTCGGTCACAGACTGCGTACACCTGCTCCAGGAAGTGGGTGACAAAGATAATGCCTACCCCCTGATCCCGAAGCCGGCGCATCAGTACGAACAGCTTCTCCACCTCGTTGTCGTCCAGTGAGGAGGTGGGCTCGTCCAAAATCAACACCTTGCAATCCATATCCACCGCTCGGGCGATGGCAATCATCTGCTGGATGGCAAGAGAGTAGTTTTCCAAGTTTTGCGTGACATCCACCTGGATGTCCAAATCTGCCGCCAGTTTGGCGGCCTTCTTCACCATGGTCTTACGATCAATGGTGCCAATTTTAGTCTTAGGTTCCCGGCCGATATAGAGGTTCTCTGCTACGCTCAGGTTAGGGCAGAGGTTGACCTCCTGATACACGGTGGAAATACCCACCCGCTGGGCATCCATGGTGGAGTGGTTTTTCACCAGGCCCTCCACCCCATCCACCCGGATTTCACCGGCCTGGAAATCATTGATGCCGGTCAGGCATTTGATCAGCGTGGATTTACCCGCGCCGTTTTCTCCCATCAAGGCATGGATCTCGCCCTTGCGCAGGGTGAAGTCCACATTGTCCAGTGCCTTAACGCCAGGGAATTCCATGCAGATACCCCGCATGGTCAATACGATATCATGTTCCATGCAATCCTTCCTTCCAAGCAAAAGGGCGGACCCAGGTTCAGCCGGGTCCGCCCTGAGAAGTGCTGTGTTACGTCAGATCCGTCACTTGTGTGCCGGTTCCCTGCCGGTTGTCAGCAACAGATCAATACTGGGCGTCGATGACGGCCTGATCAACCACGGTCATCTCCTGAGCAACACCGTCCACGGAGAACTCAGGCACCACATCGCCGTTGGTGAACCAATGCTCGACCATGTAGACTTCCTTCTCGGGAGTCTCGCCAGCCTCCAGCTGCTGGATGACTTCCTCCACGAAGGGAGCAGCCAGGGGGTTGCACTCGAAGTCGGCGTTGATGTTGCCGGCCATGACGTGCTCCAGGCCAGCGCTGCAGGCGTCGAAGGAGATCAGGATGACGTCGCCGTCCACACCGTAGGTGATGCCGGCAGCGTCCATAGCGGTCATGGCGCCAAAGGCCTCGTTATCGTTCTGGCAAACCACCACGTTGAACTGACCAGCATAGCTCTGGCAATAGGACTCCATGACTTCCTGGCCACCGGCCTCGGTGAAGTCGCCATCCTGAGAGTCGAGGATGGTCCAGCCATAGTTGTCAGCCACTTCCTGGAAGCCCTCGGTACGGCCCAGCTGAGCGGAAGAACCAGTGGTGCCCTCGATCACCAGGATGCCGGAGATGTCGATGCCGCGCTCGGCAGCGTAGGCGTTCAGCCACTCACCAGCGGCCAGGCCCTCAGTCTTGAAGTTGGAGCCCACCCAAGCGGTGTAGTTGTCGGAGTCATCAATGGTGCGGTCGATGACGATGACGGGGATGCCGGCGGCCTCGCACTCACCCAGGACGGTGTCCCAGCCGGTGGAGACGATGGGGTCGATGATGATGTAATCCACATCCTGCTCAATGAAGCCACGGACGGCCTCCAGCTGAACAGCGGAGTCCTGGTCGCAGTCCACAAAGACCAGCTCATAGCCGTTCTCTTCGGTGAACACGTCCTGGCAGGACTTAGTGGAAGCGGTGCGCCAGTCGGACTCGTGGCCCACCTGAGCGAAGCCCACGGTGATCAGGTCGCCGTCGGAGGCGTCACCGGAGCTGGCGGAATCAGCGCCGGAGGTGTCGCCGGAGGTGTCGCCGGAGCTGGCAGAGCCTGCGCCATCGCTGGTGGTACTGCCGCTACCGGAGCTTCCACAGGCGACCAGGGCGAACGCCATGGTCAGAGCCATCAACAGAGCAAGTAGTTTTTTCATTGTGATGTTCTCCTTTTCCAAAAAATTTGTTTTTCAGTTCCAGTACAATGTATCAAATATGTATCATTGCCCGGGAACTTTTACAAAACACATTTTATTCTTCTCTTTCCCCTTCGTCAATAGTTTTGTCCGTACATGTACAAACTTTGTTGCATTAAACAATACAAATTTATTTCCTCTTTTTACTCAACAGGTACATTTCTATGGTTATCAACAAAAAAAGCGCCTTTAAATTGGCGTTTTGACGATGTTTTATCAATATTTTTTCCGTTTTATACCACATGTGTTTTTTTCGTAGCAAATTTTTCCATCAATTTTCTTCGTCATTTTATCTAAATTCCATAGGAACCAGCCCATTTCTTTTTGCATGATTCCCTTCACTAAATTTTCCGCTTCCTTTTTTCTTGCTGTTTTTCGCCTCTCCTCGCGTTCTTTCGCCTTGTTTTTTGCAAGTTGTACGAATGAATAATGAGTTTTTTATTTTTCCGTTAAAATTTGTACTTTCATTTACTTTTGATTTATCCCATGCTATAATTATTCCAGTACAAATTAAAGGACGGTGTTCTTCATGACGCCCAAATATGTACAGTTGGCTGATGCACTGCGCGCTCTGATTCAGAGCGGCGCATTTCATGATACCAGGCAACTGCCCACAGAAATCCAGCTCAGCGAGCAATATCAAGTCAGCCGTCAGACCGTTCGCCAGGCGCTGGGGGTTTTGGTCAACGAGGGGCTGATTGAGAAACGACAGGGCAGCGGATCCCATATTACCTATGCCGGCCTCAACGCCGCTCACCGCACCTATAAAATTGCGATTATTACCACCTATATCAGCGACTACATCTTCCCCAGCATCCTGCGCTCCATCCAGGATGTGCTGTCCCAACACAACTGCACCATGCAGCTGCTGGCCACCCAAAACCGGATCACTCTGGAACGTCAGATTCTGGAGGGACTTTTGGTCCAGGATGTGGACGGTATTATTGTGGAGGGCACCAAGACCGCTCTACCCAATCCCAATTTGGACTTGTATCGCCAGCTCCATGAAAAGGGGATCCCCGTGATTTTCATCAACGGCAGCTATGCAGCGCTCCCGGATTGCATCTCTGTTCTGGATGACAATTTTGGCGGCGGCTATCAGCTGGTGGAATATCTGGTCAGCCAAGGGCACAGCCACATTGCAGGCATTTTCAAAAGTGATGATATTCAGGGCATCGAGCGCTATTCCGGCTATATCCACGCTCTGAGAGATCACGGAAAGCTAACGGAAAACAATCTGCCCGTAGCCTGGTTCACTACGGAAAACCGGGTTCGGGTCATGGATATGCATCTGATTGACTATATCAAAGACTGCACTGCTGCGGTATGCTATAACGATGAAGTTGCCTACATTCTCATTTCTCTGCTGAAAAACGCCGGACTCCGGGTTCCTCAGGACATGGCGGTGGTCAGCTTTGACAACAGCTATTTCAGCGAACTGGGAGGCATTAAAATTACCTCTCTCTCCCACGATGGACTGAACACCGGTACCCAAGCCGCCAACAAACTGCTGCAAATGATCGCCGGAGAATCCGTCTCCTCAGAAGTAGTACCCTGGACCCTCAAGATCAAAGCCAGCAGCCAATCAACTCTATGACAAAAGCGCTCCAAAGGGCGGCAAACCGCCGCTTGGAGCGCTTGATTTCTTTTATGACTTTGAGCCGCAAATCCCCCGGTGGGTGGCGATGGTAATCAGAGTGTCGCCCAATTGCGTCAACGTGACACCCACCAGATTCAGCTCATCCTCTGTCATTTGGCTGGCCATGGCGTTGGCTAGGGCTGTGATGGATGCAGTCAATTCACAGGGATTCACCTGGGCCTCACCTCCGCATCATTCTATGCGGCTTCGCCGCTCCCCCGTTCGTTATTTCTGTCCTGGCAAAAAGAAAACGTCCTGAAGGTGAAACCTTCAGGACGTTTTGGTGGAGATAAGCGGGATCGAACCGCTGACCTCTTGAATGCCATTCAAGCGCTCTCCCAGCTGAGCTATACCCCCAAATATTTTGCGTCCGGCAGAACAACTGTGCCGCGAACGTTGATTATTATAGCCATAGTTGGGGCAAATGTCAACCCTAAAATCGAAATTTTTTCGACGTTTTTATGCAAGCGTTCTGACGCAACATTTTTGGTTGAATTGACACCGGGTAACTGATAAAATATGAGGCAGAAATTTGACGCAAGGAAGGACGATAAATATGCTGGGCATTATCGGTGCAATGCAAGTGGAAATCAACGCTCTGCGGGAACTCATGACCGACCAGGCGGTGCGGGTCATCAGCGGCATGGAATATGTAAAGGGCAAACTGGACGGCCACGATGTCGTAGCTGTGGTCTGCGGTGAGGGCAAGGTGGCCTCCGGCATCTGCGCTCAAACCCTGATCCTGCAGTACGGCGTGGATAAAGTCATCAACACCGGCGTGGCCGGTACTCTTTGCGATGAACTGGGCACTAAAGACGTGGCGGTAGCCCGGGATGTGGTGCAGCACGATATGGACGTCACCGCCCTGGGGCTGCCTCTGGGTCAGATCCCCAGTCTGAACCTGTCTAAGATCCCCTGCGATCAGGACCTGGTTGCCGCCCTGGAACAGGCGGTGCAGGAACAGGGCTGCAACTACCGGGTGGGTACCATCGCTTCTGGTGATATGTTCCTTCACACCGTGGAGCGCAAACAGTTTATTGTAGAGCATTTTGGTGCCATTGCCGGTGAAATGGAAGGGGCCAGCATCGGTCAGGTCTGCTACCTCAACTCCATCCCCTTTGTGGTGTTGCGCACCATGTCTGACGACGCCTCCGGCCACGCCCCTGCCAGCTTTGAGCGCTTTGCCGCTGAGGCCGCGGAGCTGGCCTGTGCCATTGTGCGGCGGTTTGTGGCTTTGGCCGAAGGTGAGACTCCCAAAATTGAGAAAATCCAGAGTTTCACTGTTGACCACGATAAACTTGAGCCCGGACTCTACATCTCCCGGGTGGATGGCAGTGTGACCACTTATGATTTGCGGACCCGGAAGCCCAACGGTGGGGATTATATGGATAACCTGACCATGCACTCGGTGGAGCACCTCTTTGCCACCTATGTGCGCTCCTCCCCCATTGGGCCTAAGGTACTTTATTTCGGCCCTATGGGCTGCCAGACCGGGTTCTATCTCCTGGTGGACGACACCCCCAAGGAGCAAGTGCTGGAGGCCATTGAGCTGGTTCTGCGGCAAATTGTGGCTCACACCGGACCGGTATTCGGAGCCGCCCGCAAGGAGTGCGGCAACTACCGCAATCTCAACCCGGAAGCTGCTCAACTGGAGTGCAGTCGGTATCTCCAGGTGCTGGAGAACAGCAAACCCATCTCCTTCCAATATCGATAACAAAAAAGCGGCGCAGGACGTTCCCCAAGTCCGGCGCCGCTTATATTTTAACATAAACGGCGTATACTGAGAAAAAGCCTACAATCAGAACAGGTGGTGATCCCTATGGACCCTAGGGTTGCGCCTCTGGGCCTGCTTCCTATGGGCCTGGCATTGGCCCTGATGGAGGACCAACCGGCCCTGCGGGCCTTCTCTCAGCTCTCCCCCGTTCGGCAAAATCAGCTGATCGCCGCCGCCCGCCGGGTCCGCTCCCGGGATGAGCTGAATCAGCTGCTGAAGGAACTCGGCCCTCACTGAGGCAAATAACAAAAAGCACCCAGGCTTTTATGCCTGGGTGCTTTGCCATAACAGCGCAAGTTATTCGCCAAACTCCTTAAAGAATCTGTCGTGGACCACCTGGACCGCCTGATCAGCGTCGGCAATGTCCACCAGCACGGAGACCTTGATTTCACTGGTGGAAATCATGTTGATGTTGATATCGGCATTGTAGAGAGCGCCGAACATATCAGAGGCCACGCCGGGGTTATTGATCATGCCGGCGCCCACAATGGACACCTTGGCGATCTGATCGCTGACCTGGATGGAGTCAAAACCAATGGACTCACGCTGGGCCTCCAGCAGCTCCCGGGCGGCAGCCAGGTCGGACTTGGCCACGGTAAAGCTGATGTCCTTGGTCTCGTCACGGCCGATGGACTGAAGGATGATGTCCACGTTGATCTTATTCTTGGCCAGCAGAGAGAAAATACGGAAGGCGGTGCCAGGCTTGTTGCTCAGACCCACCAGAGCCAGACGGGCGATATTGGTGTCCTTGGCGACACCCACAACATGAGAATTTTCCATAGTCTTTGCGACCTCCTTGACTTTGGTACCGGGATTTCCGGAGAAGCTGGAGATAACCTCCAGATTGACGTGATAGCGCTTTGCCATCTCCACGCTGCGGTTGTGGAGCACCTGAGAGCCCAGGGTGGCCAGTTCCAACATCTCGTCGAAGGAGATCTCCTCCAACTTGCGGGCGCCGCTCACCTTCCGGGGATCGGCGGTGTAGACACCGTCCACATCGGTATAAATCTGGCACAGGTCAGCACCCAGAGCTGCCGCCAGAGCTACGGCGCTGGTATCACTGCCGCCCCGGCCCAGGGTGGTGATGTCATCAAACTTGTTGATGCCCTGGAATCCAGCCACAATGACGATGCGTTTTTTGTCCAGCTCGGAGCGGATGCGCTCTCCCTCCACCCGCTTAATCCGGGCGTTGCCATAGGTGGAGTTGGTGTTCATTCCCACCTGCCAGCCCGTCAGGGAGACCACAGGATAGCCCATTCCTTCAATGGTCATGGCGCAAAGGGCAATGGACTGCTGCTCACCGGTGGCCAGCAACATATCCATCTCCCGCTTGGAAGCTCTGGGGTTGAGCTCTGCGGCCTTGGCGATCAGGTCATCCGTGGTGTCGCCCTGGGCGGACAGCACCACCACCACGTCGTTTCCGGCCTTATAAGTATCGGTGATAATGCGGGCGACATTGCGAATACGCTCCGCATTGGCGACGGAAGATCCGCCGAATTTCTGTACAATCAGTCCCATGTGACTGCATGACCTCCATAACTAAAATCTGTTCAAAACGACTTGAGAAAAGCCAAAAGGCATATAGTTAGTCAAGCACCCGATAGGCAGCCAGCAAGGCCTCCTCCAGCACCAACTCCCGCATCTCCCGCTCGGAGAGCGCCTCCGGAGTAACAAATGCGGCACAGGCCTTGTCATCGGGGTTGGACAGCACCGTAGCCCCCTCAGGCACTGAGGTGCCAGCTTTGACCCGGACATACCAGCGGTTCTTCACCTGGTCAATGGAGTAGACCGCGTCAGGACCGCCATCCTCCCAGGTGATATATTTTTTGCTCTTCAGGTGCTTGGCGGCATCGATCACGTCGGCCACCACCGCAGAGGCAGTGGGCAGCTTGCCGGCGCCCCGGCCATAGAACATGACATCGCCGATGGCGTCACCCTGGACAGAGATGGCGTTGAACACGTCCTCCACATTGGCCAGCGGGGACTCGTCGGGCACCAGGTGAGGCGCCACATAGGCGCACACCTTGTCATCCTCCCGGCGGATGGCCCGGCCCAACAGCTTGATTTTCATACCGCCGCTGCGGGCAAAGGTGACGTCGGACAGGGTGATATGGGTAATGCCCTCGGTAGGCACCTGATCCGGATAGATATGGCGCCCAAAGGCCAGAGAGGACAGAATGCAGATTTTACGACAGGCATCAGCGCCCTCAATGTCCGCAGAGGGATCCCGCTCGGCGTATCCCTTCTCCTGGGCCTCCTTCAAGGCGTCCTCAAAGGGCAGGCCCGCCCGGATCATCCGGGTCAGGATATAGTTGGTGGTGCCATTCAGAATGCCGGCGATCTCAGTGAGCTCATTGGCAGCCAGGCACTGGCTGATGGGACGAATGATGGGAATTCCGCCGCCCACACTGGCCTCAAACAGATAGGAAACCTTATTCTCCTTGGCCAGCTGCAGCAGCTCATAGCCATGGGTGGCCACCAGCTCCTTATTGGAGGTGACTACGCTCTTGCCGGCCTGCAGGGCCCGGCGGGTGTACTCCAGGGCGATGGTGGCACCGCCGATGGTCTCCACCACCACGTCCACTTCGGGATCCTGCTCGATCATGGCGAAATCATGGACTACCTTATCGGCAAATATGCTGTCAGGGAAGTCCCGAATGTCCAGGATATATTTCAGATTGACCTGATTGGCCACTTTTTCAGAAATGTGGTTTCCGTTCTTGTGAATGACCTCCGCCACACCGGAGCCAACGGTGCCGAAGCCCAGGATCGCTACATTAACCATAAATACACCTCTGCTCTTCTACTCTTATTTTATGACGGCTGGTGTCAGCCGGCCAGAATTTCAAATTGCACCACGCCATCCAGCTCATTGAGCTTTCTCAGCAACTCATCCAGGGGATCCTGCAATCCCGAAGTCTCGGCACTGATGGTCACCGCACCGCAGCCGTTGACGGGAATGGACTGGTTAATGGTAAGGATATTTGCCCCTGATATGGCAAAGATATTCAAAATCGAAGAAAGCACACCGGGCTCATCCCGCAGGATGGACTGAAACGTGACAATGTGCCCGCTCATCATATCATTAAACGGCATCACCGAGTCCTTATACTTATAAAAAGCACTGCGGCTGATGCCCACCCGCTGGGCCGCCTCGTTGATGGTACTCACTTCCCGGAGCTCCAGCATTCGTTTGGCCTGGACCACCTTGAGGAATACCTCGGGCAATTTGTCCGCTTCCACGATAAAATATTTTGGGCGCTGGGCCACGCCTGCCACCTCCACGTCCGCCAGTGGCGGTCATTTGTATGTATGTGTTATCTTACCATAGAAGTAATATGTTTTCAATCAAAACGCTTCCAAAAAATGACGGATTATACAGATACAACCGGCTCAAATTCAGTCATTTTGACGAAAGGATGGCTCCGCAATGAAGCTCAGCAAACGCAAAACCGCTTTAATCCTGTGCGCCGCCGCTATTTTATTGATTCCTCAGCTCCGCAGCGCCATCCTGCCCTTTGTTCTGGCCCTGTTTTTGGCGGGGTGTCTGCAAAAACCAATGGCAAACTTGGAACGGTACCATATCCCCCGTTGGCTCTCTTCCCTGTTTATCCTGCTGATTCTGCTGACCCCTACAGTTTTGCTGCTGGGCTACGGCATTCTGTCCCTGGTTCGTTCCATTCGGGACATCGCTCAGAACGTCATACCCATTCTCCAATCCCAACACCTGATTGATGACTGGCTTTACCGGATGATGACGGCACTGCCCCCTTCCCTTCAGGAACTCTGCCTCAACGCCATCCAATCCCTCAGCCAGCAGAAGGAACAGCTGCTGGCCCAGCTGCTGACCCGACTGGGCAGCTGGAGCTCCGGCGTGATTGCAGCGCTGCCATCTCATCTGGCGGAAACCGGATTGTTCCTGCTCTCATTTCTCTTTTGTGCCATCAGTTACCCGGAGATCAGCGCTCTGCTGCGGAGAATCCTGCCGGAGGACTGGCAGCGCTGGGCAGGGCGCGTCCAACGCACTGCCGCCAGCCAGTTGGGCCACTGGTGCCGAGCTGAGGGAAAGCTGGTGGGACTAATTTTTCTGGAACTCTCTGTGGGGCTGGCCTTGCTGGGAGTGCGACGCTGGCTGTTCCTGGCGGCATTGATTGCCCTGGTGGATCTGCTGCCTCTGGTGGGCTCGGGGCTGATGCTGCTGCCCTGGGCCGTGGTACGGTTTTTGCTGGGTGACCAGCTTCAAGCGCTGGGACTGGTCCTGATCTGGCTGTTCGTTTGGACGACCCGCACTGTGATGGAACCCAAGCTGGTGGGGCGTCAGCTTCAGCTGCCCACTGCCATCTCCTTTTTTGCCGCCATACTGGGGGCCAAACTTTGGGGACTGAAAGGATTGATCCTGTTTCCAGTCCTGGCGGCCGTATCCATCAGTTTGCTCTCCACCAAAAGCCTGGCCCCAAAATAACAGAAGCGCCGCCCAGATGGGCGGCGCTTCTGTTGGTTATCTGAGGTTGGATTAAGACACTGGTGCCTCATCCACCCAAAATTCCTTCAATGATATCCCCGATACCGCCTCCGGTTCCGCCTCCCGCGGAAACATTGATGGTAACGGTTGTGGATTTGCCCTCTGCCAGCTCTGTGGGGGCTGCCGTCACGGTGATGACCGCCGTGCCCTCGCCCACCACAGTGACGGTGCCGTTGGCGTCCACAGTGGCCACCGCAGTGTTACTGGAAGCGTAACTGATGGCACCACCGGGATTGCCGGCGCCGTCCACTGAATAAGCGCCCAGGGAGAAGGGGGCATCGCCCACGGTTTTCGTATAAGAGCTGGAAGAGACCGTCAGCGTCTGATTCTTCATCAGTTCCTGATTGGCGGACCACTCGGCGGTGTGGAGGGTGCAGGGTCCTTCCGCCTCCACCCAGGACTTCAGCTGGTAGCTGTCGCCCACGGTGACGGAGGCCGCGGCCTCGTTCCGGTAGAAGTCCAGCACCGCCATCTCAGATCGGCTTTCCTCCGGGCAGAACTCACCGGCCAGGTGGTACATGCCGGTATCGCCAATGGGGCAATCCAGGCACACCGTCACTGTGGTGTGAATGCTGCAGTAATCCGAGGGTGCGTCGCCTTCCAGGAAATAGCCGGTGGCGGCACAGCCCGCGGAGGTGCAGGCACTGGTGGCCAGATCACCGCTCTTGGTGCAGTAGGTGGCGGAAACCACATTCTTGCTGGTGTGGGTCAACTCCACGTCCGGAAGGCCATCCACCAGGCTGCTCATAACTTGCTGCCACAAGGTCACCGCCGGGTTGCCGGAGGCGTTGATGTCCTCCTGCTGGTCATAGCCGATCCAGACTGCAGCGGTGTAGTAGCCGGTGTAGCCGCAGAACCAGCGGTCATAGTTGTTGGTGGTGGTACCGGTCTTGCCGGCCACGGTCATGCCGGGGATCTGAGCCTTGGTACCGGTACCGCTGGTGACAACACCCTCCAGCATCTGGTTCATATAATAGCAGGTGTCTTCGCTGAGGGAGGCCTCACCGGTCTCGTCATACTCCAGAATCACATTGCCATCGCTGTCGGTGACCTGAGTATAGAGATGGGGCTCAATATAGATGCCATTCCGGGCAAACACCGAGAAGGCACCGGCCATCTCATAGGTGGAAACGCCTTCCGTCAGACCGCCCAGGGCCAGCGGCGCGTAGTCCACATCGGAATACACCTGACCATTGGAGCCCTCATAATAGGACACCAGAGAGTCAATACCGAATTTATTCTCCAGATAGTCATAGGAGGTCTGAAGTCCAACCAGATCCAGAGTTTTCACAGCGCAGGTGTTCAGAGACTTGATCACAGCGGTGTAGATGCTGGTCAAACCGGAGTAACTGCGGCTGGAGTTCTTAGGCCAGGGATTTCCATCATTGATCATAAAGGGGGTGTCATCCACCGCGGAATAGGGGGTAATCAGCCCTTCTTCCAGTGCGGGAGCATAGACAGAAATGGGCTTGATGGAGGATCCTGGGGGTCTCAGGCTCTGGGTAGCCCGGACCAGTCCACGGTTGACGGTCTTTTCACCGATACCGCCGGATAGGGCCACCACGGCGCCGGTCTGATTATTCACCACGGTGATGGCGGACTGCAGCGGCTGACCGGAGTCGGACTCATACCCTGCCAAAGCATCAGGATTGTTGTACACCTCGTCCACCTTGGCCTGGGCCGCCGGGTCAAAGCAGGTATAGATGGACAGGCCGCCGTTGAACAGCATGGTGCTGGCGGCATCCTTGGTAATATTGTACTTTTCCATCAGGTCTTCCTGGACCGCGTTGATGACTGCATCCACATACCAGGAGTTGATGTCATCATTGGTTGTGCCCACAGTGGCGGCAATGGAGCCGTCCTGGAACACCATGGTCACCTTGGAAGCGTCATAGGTAAAGTTCTTATAGCCGTCCTCGTCCACGGTTCCGTCGGGCTCATAGCCCATCCGGGCCAGGGCTGCCAATTCCTCTTCCTCGCTGATATAGCCCTGCTTGAACATCTGAATGACCACGTTGGCGGCCCGCTTCATATTATTGTCCAGATGGTTATAGGGGTCATAGAGGGAGGGGTTGTTGGTAATGCTGATCAGGCTGGCGCACTCCGCCAGATCCAACTCCGATACGTCCTTGCCAAAGTATTTATAGGCTGCGGTGTAGACGCCGTTGCACTGGCGGCCCAAAAAAATGTTATTCAGATAGAGTTCCAGAATCTCCTCCTTGGAGTGATTCTTGTCGAACTCCAGAGCGGAGAAAATCTCCAGCACCTTCCGCTTGACGGTGACATCGTCATTCTGGGACAGGTTCTTGATGAGCTGCTGGGTGATGGTAGAACCGCCCTGAACGTCCTGGCCGGTGAACATATAGTACACCGCCCCCAGGGTGCGCTTCCAGTCTACGCCGTGGTGATCCCAAAACCGCTTGTCCTCAATGGCAACAGTGGCATTGATCAGATTCTGGGGCAGCTCATTGTAAGGGACCCAAACCCGGTTTTCTCCGGCGTAAAGGGTCTTCATGGTCTCCCAGTTCTGGGTTTCGGAATTCAGATAGTAGATGTTGGAGGACAGCTTGGGGTCATAGGCCTGGGTGTTCAGCGTGGTCTGGCCCTCCTCCGCCTGGGGGATGATGACGTCCTCCACATAGGTCTTGGCATAGCCCGCCACAAACAGGCCGGTCACCATACCCAGAAGCAGGAGCGTACCCAGGACAATCCCGAGCCATTTAAAAAACTGTCCGGTGATATACAGGGCTAGCCTGCCGCCGGTCCTCCTAGTTTTCTTTGGTTTTTTTGCCAAAAGAACCACCTCCGGTAGATCATACGGCAGGGCGGCAAAAGTTCCCCACCGCGGAAGGTTCACATGTGTTCAACTTCTCATTTTATTATTGTAGCATATCTGTCAAATCCTGCAGGCTTCTTGGGGCTTCTTCATGAAATCTTAACCAAATCTCATAAAATCTCCGGCCTCCCTGTTATGAACCGGTGAAAAAACGGAAACACTGGATCAGGCAGGTGAATTATCATGAAACATTCCAACCCTTCCCTTCCCCTTCGGACTGCGGTTCTGGGCGCCTCACTGGCGGCCAGTCTTGCCCTGGTGCTTGCCGCCTGGGCCTATCCCTCCCGACCGGAGGCCGCTGCCAACGGCCAGGCCCAGGTGAACGTGGCCGTCAGCCAGGAAAAGGCCCCCAGCCAGGAGGAAACTCTGGTCCTTCGGGACACCGATGGCATGGTGTGCGTCTATCGCGGCGACATCTTATTCTATAAAACGGATATTCCCGTGGTTTCTCTTCCGGAACAGAACAGGAAAGAGCTGGCGGAGGGAATAGAAGTGGCCAACGAAACAGAAATGCACCAACTGTTGGAGGATTTTGGCGCCTGAGCGCAAAAAAATGACCTGTGCTTCCTATTGCTTTTTTCCGGATGACACGTTACAATAGTCCCAGAAGAACAGGGCTGCTCCCCCACCCGGGGGAGTCTGTATCTCCTGAGAAAGGCCGGTACACAATCATGAGTGAAGCATTTGGTCCTGATTTCATTACCCTCACTGACGAAGACGGCAATGAATTTCAGTTGGAATATCTGGACACGCTGGAGTATAAGGGAGAGGTTTACATGGCCTTCTTCCCCACTCTGGAGGAGGGCCAGGACGAGGACAGCGAGGAATATGGGCTGATTATCCTGCGCTGTGTCCCCGGCGAAACGGAGGACACCTTGGAGTCTGTGGATGACGAAGCCCTTTTAAACGAAGTCTATGACCAGTTCATGGAGACTTTGTTCGACGAGGAAGAGGACGACGAGTAACCTTTTTCTCTGTCCCTTGTTTAACGCCCTGCCGGGTGCGTGATGGCCTCCTTTTTGGCCTACAATTCTTATATGGGCCGCCAGAACACTCGTCCGGCGGTTTGCAGGCCTCCCGGCCCTCCCTTGCTGGAGGGTTGGAAGTTGGAAGCAGATAAACCGGACGGAGGTGGCCCACCTGCAATTACGCAGGCACAATCTGGGCCACACGGCCACGGCGGGGTTAATATTTTTCTGGTGTTACACCATTTTACATCCGATCTTTTGTGCTTAGGCATCTTCCGGGAAGGCTTCTTCCCGGATTTTTTTATGTCTTGTGATCTTCTTCCAAAATCTCCGGAAAGCCTTGCAAGATTTTTGTATATGGGGTATAATAGCCGCTAGGCGACTGCGATTACAGGACTTTTTTGCCCTTTTGGCTTCGGCTGTGTCGCTTTCGCAACGGAAGTTTGGACAATCCATTCCCATGATTGTCCTGGACTGAGAGGAATGATTCAAAACATGAGCGCATCCAGAACCAAGAAAGAGCGTCAGGCTCTCAACAACGCTTCTCTTTCCCAAAAGGAAAAAAGAGAACAGGCCGAGGCCCGTAAGGCCCACCGCAATGCCATTATTTACACCATTATCGGCATCATTGCCGTCATCGCTGTGGCCGCCTTACTGATCTGGGACAACGGCGTAATTCAAAAACATACCACCGCCATCTCCATCGGCGATCGGGACTACGGTGTGGTGGATCTGGACTATTACTACTACTCCAGCTATTCCAACTACGCCTCCAACGCCTCCTCCTACGGCTTGGACACCAGCCTGCCGCTGGACGAGCAGGAGGTTTATGAGGGCTACACCTGGGATCAGATGCTCCGTGATTCCGCCATCAGCATGCTCACCGATGTCAGCGTGCTGTATCAGGAGGCCGTGGCCAACGGCTTTGAGCTCAGCGAGGACGGACAGGATCAGGTGGCCATTGCCGTCAACAACGCCTCTTCCTATGCCTCCCTTTATGGCGTCAGCGAAAAGTACTATCTGGAGTCCTCCTACGGCAAGTATATGACCATGAAGGACTACGAGCGTATTCTCACCGAGTATCAGACCGCCCAGGAGTATGCTGAATACAAGGGCACTTCCTTTGACGTGACCGACGAGGAGATCAACACCTTCTATCTGGACCACTCCTCCGATCTGGACACCATCGATTATAACTGCTATCTGGTGGACTTTGACACCACCACCACCGATGCTGATGGCAATACCGTAGATTTGGACGAGGCCACCATTGAGGCCAACCGGGCGGAGGCCGAGGCTCAGGCTCAGGAGATCCTGGACGCTCTGGTTGCCGGCGACAAGGAGAAGGCTGCCGAGCTGGCCGAGCAGTATGAGGCTACCGACGACTCCAATATGAGCGGTATCAGCTACAGCGGTTTTGCTGACTGGATGGCGGACAATTCCCATCAGGCCGGCTCCTATGGTTTGGTGGAAAACGTGAGCGCCAATGATGAAAATACCGTCATCGGCTATTTCGCCATCTATGTCAATGACCGCTATCTGGATGACTACACCGGTGTGGATGTCCGGGTCATTCGGGCCACCGCCACCACCGATGACGAGGGCAACTATGAGATGGATTCCCTGAAGGAAGAGCTCAACACCGTCGTCGAGAAATTTGAGGCCTCCGATAAGAGTGCCGAGGAATTCGGCAAGCTGGCCGACAACTATTCCTTCGACTCCTCCACCTACCCCGGCGGTCTGCGGGAGAACGTCTCCAAGAACACCTACAACGACGAGATCACTGAGTGGCTGTTCTCTGACGACCGCCAGGAGGGCGATTATCAGTCCTTTATGGATGAGGAGAACCACACCTATTACTTCTTCTACTTTGTGGGTCACCAGGACACTGCCTACTGGCGTACTGTCTGCTCTTCCAACGTTCAGGCCGAGAAATATGAGGCTTGGCTGGATGAGGTATCCCCCAATTATCCCGCAGAAAACGGCTTCGGCATGCGTTTCGTGGGCTGATCTTCAAACGTACTTTCTCTGCCCCGTCCGAAAAAGGACGGGGCAGACTTTTTTTGACAGAGTTCCTCTTGCAAAGCAATGGATGCTATGCTATAATAATAGAGCTTTGCAGGCATAGTTCATCGGTAGAATGGAAGCTTCCCAAGCTTCAGAGGCGGGTCCGACTCCCGTTGCCTGCTCCAAAAGACAGGATCTGCGGTTGCAGTTCCTGTCTTTTTCTTTTTTAAAGAAGGAATCCCCGCGCCCCTAGGGGCGCGGGGATTCCTTTTTGATTATGGGGAAAAATGAGAGAGGTTAATTGAATGGGGGGGCACAAACCGCAAAGAGGTCCGTGCTCACCGAGTTAGCTGATCAGAGAAGATCTATCGCAGCGCAGGCCGCAAAGAGGTCTGCGCTCACCAAGCCTGCAGCTTAGAGAATATCCATCGCAGCGCAGGCCGCAAAGAGGTCTGCGCTCACCAAGCTTGCAGCTTAGAGAATATCCATCGCAGCGCAGAAGCCCTCGTAAGTGGCCTCCTTGACGGTGCGGGCACGCTTGCCGTCGCCGGTGACCACAAAGTGGGGGCACACGCCCTCCAGGGCCTTTACCTCGTCGTCATTGGAACGGCTGCCGCAGCAGTACAGCACCAGATCCGCCTGGTCAAACTGCTCCACACCGTCCTTATCCAGGTACTTGACGCCGTTGTCGGTGATCTCCTGGACCTGCACCGAGCAGTAAGTACCCATGCCCGCCTTCTTCATCCGGGGGATCAGGGCCATCCGCTGGCTCATACCGGAGTCCTTGCACACGTCGTCCCGCATCTCCAGGATGTCCACCTGGGCGCCCCACTCACTGGCGAAGAAGTAGCCGGACTCGCAGCCGATGGCGCCGCCGCCGATGATGACCACCTTCTTGCCCTTGATCTCTTCGGGATGGGTGTAGGCGTACAGGGCATGCTGGGCCTTCTCCACGCCGGCGATGGGGGGCACAAAGGGATGGGCACCCACAGCGCAGATCACATAGTCGGGTTTCAGCTCCTCCAGCAGGGCCTTGGTGGCCTTGGTGTTGAGACGGATATCCACCTTCTGATACTTGCACCGGGCGATCATGCTGTCCTTGAAGCGCTTCAGGGACTCCTTGTCGGTGTCGATGTCGGTGAACCAGAGCTGGCCGCCCAGGGCCTCCCCCTGCTCCAGCAGGGTGACCTTATGGCCCCGCTCAGCGGCGGTGACAGCGGCATACATACCGGACACGCCGCCGCCCACAACCACCACGTTGCGGCTGCCGGTGGGCTTGGGGGCGTTGCGCCAGCGCAGTTCCCGCTGGCCCCAGGGGTTGACGGCACAGTGCCACAGGGCGGGAATCGGCCGCTCACCGGGGTTGGAGGCCAGGGGGTTGAAGCAGGAGCACCGCAGGCAGGGGGCAATCTGGTCCTCCCTTCCCTCCAGGGTCTTGTTCACGAACTCCGGATCGGCGAACTGCTGACGGCCCATGGCCACGAAATCGCACTTGCCGGAGGCGATGGCCTCCTCGATCTGCTCCGGGCCGTTGAAACCGCCCACCGCCACCACGGGCACATGGACATGCTTTTTGATGGCCTCCGCCAGATCCAGGTTGCAGCCGTGCTTGTCAAACATGGAGCTGAAGGCCTTGGTATTGACATGATCCTGATAGACGCCGGAGGTGACGTGAATCAGATCCACATGATCCTGGATCAGCTGGGCGAACTCAATGCCGTCCTCCAGAGTCATACCGCCCTCGATCCGCTCGGAGCCGGACATGCGGTATTCAATCAGGAAATCATCGCCGCAGACCTCTTTGATCTTGTCGCACACCATGATGGGGAACCGGGCCCGGTTTTCCATGCTGCCGCCAAACTCATCGGTACGATGGTTGAACCGGGGGGAGATAAACTGGTTCAGCAGCCAACCGTGGCCGCCGTGGAGGTTGACCATCTGGAAGCCCAGGGACTTGCACACCCAGGCCGCCTCCGCCCACTGGGCAGCGGTCTTTTCCATCATTTCCACCGTCATCTCTTCCACCTGCACTCCGTCCTCCCGGACAAAGGCAGAGGGGCCGATGGGATTCTTGTGGCCCGGAATGGTGTCAGGATGGTTCATGGCACCCACATGGTTCAGCTGAATGGAGGCGATGGCTCCATGGGCCTTGATGGCCTCAGTCAGCACCATAATGGACTCCATGTGGAAGGTGGTCATGGGGTTGGACCATACGTCCAGGCCGTGCTCATGGCGCCAGGCGTACTCATGGTCTATGAAGCTCTCCGTCACCGTCACCACAGCAAAACCGCCCCGGGATTTGGTCTCATAGACGTCAATGCCTTCAGGGGTGGGATAACCGTGATCCACAATCCGGTTGGTGGTGATGGGGGAAGCAATCACCCGGTTTTTGAAGGTGACGCCCTTGATGGTCATGGGCTGGAACATATGGGGATATTTGGTACAGCTCATAGTATGTTCAACTTCCTTTCCCTAATTTATTTGCCGAATTTATTGTAGCAAAGCCGCAGAATTCTGTGAAGAGGTTACTTTCAGGTAATCTACTCACCTCAAACGCATCAATCGGACGGAGCAAGCTCCGTCCGATTGAGTGTAAGAGGAATCAGAAGAGACCGGTGGCAAACAGCAGAGCAGCCACAACAGAGGCCAGCCCCGTCATGATGACCGTGCACATCATGACAGGCGGATAACCGTCCCGATGCTTCAGGTCGGCCATGCCCAGCATGATGATGATAGCGCCCTGATAGGGCAGGGTATCAAAGGTAGACGCGGTGATGGTGGCAATACGGTGAATTGCCTCGGGCTCCAGGGCCACAGTGGCAGCCAGAACCGGCACCACGATCTGCAGCGCCACAGGGGGCGAACCGGTGAGGCCCACCAGAATGGCCACGGCGATGACCACCAGCAGCGGTGCGGGAATATTCAGGTGGGTAACACCCTCGATCAGGAAATTGTAAGCATCAGTCGCCTGCACCACAGCGGCAAAGCCGGCCACAATACCGCCCAGCAGCAGGGCTTCGGCAGTGGACTTACCGCCCTCATTCAGGGTATTGATCAGGGTACGGCCCTTTCCAAGGCCCTCCTCAGGCTTGATGAAGGGGGTGAGCACAACCAGTGCCAGGACAAAGCCCGCCAGCAGAGAGGGAGCCAGGGAGTTGGTGATGTTGAACAGCACCACAACCAGCACCAGCGGCAGCAGAGCCACCACAAAGGGGGGATACTTGCGGTCAGGATCCACGGGAGAGAAAGCCACCTTGCCGGGCTCAAAGACCTCGCCCCGGTCAGTGGCTCTGTGAATGGAGGTCACCAGATAGACGCCGCCGCCAATCAGCACGATGGCAGCGCCAATGAAACCGGGGACCGCACCGGCCAGGGAACCGGTGCCCAGAATGCCCATGGGGATGGAGTTGGCCACCAGCGGAGCACCGGGGGTGCAGGCAGCACCGGAGACACCGCAGGTGATCATACCAATCATATACTTACGGGGAATATTGGCCTCACCACAGACCGTCAGAATCACGGGGAACAGGGTGAACAAGGCGCAGAAGGTGTCGATGCCGCCAAAGCACATGGCCCAGCTGACGGCGATGGAGATGATAACGCCCACAGTCTGCCGGCGTTTGACGCTGGCATTTTTGGCAAAGGCGTTCATCAGGGTAACGGCAATATTGGTGGCTGCACCGGATGCGATGTAAATACGTCCAATCAGGATGGACATCAGGAACACCGGCAACAGGCCGATTACAAATCCGCCGGCACCACCGGCGAAGGTGTTGACCATGGTATCAACCAGCGGAAGACCGCAGGCCACCGCCACCACCAGGGCGCACAAAGGCGCCACATACATGGCCGACATACCACGGAAACAAAGGACGATCAGCAGAGCAAACGCCACAATAATAGCGATGATGCCAATCACAACCGTTGTTGTCATTGTTTTTCCTCCCTTTTCTCTTTTTCTTTCAGGACCTGCAGCCCATTTGCAATGGATTCCGGCCGGAACGCTGCTGGTCACTTTGCAGACAAATTATATCATTTGGGAGGATTTTTTGTAAAGAACTCACAGTAAAGTGCGGCACTTACCAAAAGGTCATGTGGTTACCCGAAGGAAACCAGCCCTTTACTTGTCATAAGTGCGCTTATAGGGATGCCGCATTCGCTCCTCATCCTGCTTTCGGAATCCGTGCCACATCTCCCCCAGGGCGTCAATGGGCATATTTCGGCGTTTCATTTCCTTCCATCCCCATTGATACACCTGATCCAACAACGGAACCAGGCTTTTTCCCACTTCCGTCAGACGGTATTCTACCTGAGGCGGCGACACCGGCACCACGGTCCGGTAAATCAAGCCATCCTCCTCCAACTGACGCAGGTTCTGGCTGAGCACTTTTTGGGTGATGGGCAGCTGCTTGGTAAACCGGGAAAAGTGGGTCAACTCTCCCTCGTCAAAGTCCATGGCCCGAAGAATGAAGGGCTTCCATCGACAGAATACCACCCGCATAACAAAATTATAGGGGTCCTGCTGAATATCAAAATACAGCTCCTCGTCACATTTCTCTTCCTGCTCCGCCATATTCGTTTCCAACTCATCCAAGCTCTCCTGGGGGCATTGCTCTTCTCGCTTGTTCTCTTCCGTCATTTCTGCCGCTCCTTTCAGCCGCTTTGGGGCAGGTTTCATATCAAATATATTTTATCACGTCTGAAACTTAAAAGAAAGCTCACCTGTCTATTTCTCATAATGCTATAAAAAAAAGCGCATCGCAAACCAAACGGTTTGCGATGCGCTGGTACGGCAGAAGGGACTCGAACCCCCGACCTACTGGTTCGTAGCCAGTCACTCTATCCAACTGAGCTACTGCCGCATACTGTCCTTTCGCTGACAGCTCAATTATAATAGCACAGCTGCGGACAAAATGCAAGCACTTTTTTCGTTTTCTTAGTTTTTTTCCAGAATTTTTTTTAATTCCTCCGGAACGCTGGCACAGATCCGAGCATATTTTTGCCGCAGCACCGGATTGGCCGTGGTCATAATATAGGGACAGGCCACAAAATCCAGCATAGACACGTCATTCCAGTTGTCCCCGAAGGCAATGGTCTTTTCCTGGGGAATGCCGAACAGCTCACAGGCAGCCCGGAGACCGGTGCCCTTGTCAGAAACGCTGAAATCAATCCAGGTGGCCCCGGAAACCGCTACCCGAGAGCAGTGGCCCCAGGTCTGCCGGAAGGGTTCCTCGTACTGGGCTGTACCCTTGGGACACCATACGGCAATCTTCATCACCCGCTCCGGAAATTCCTCAAAATCCCGGATATACCGCACCCCCAGCTTTTGGACGTCCTCCAGCTGATGGACAAAGGTTTGGGTCTTGGGGATAGCATAGCTGTCCCCTTCCCCATCTGCCAGGAATTCACAGTCGGACTGTGCCTGAACATACCGGGCGATGTCCATGGCGGTAGACCGCTCGAAGGAGTTGGAATACACCAGTTTGTCCTGGAAATAGATGCCTCCGCCGTTTTCAATGACGAAGGCCATCTTATCGGCTACCGGAGCGAAGAGGGCCCGGAGGCTGGGATACTGCCGACCGCTGGCCGCCACAAAGAGATAGCCCCTCTCCCAGGCCGTTTTGACCCGTTCAAAAACCACCTCCGGGACCACAGTATGCTCTTCTGGAATCAGTGTCCCGTCAATGTCACTGGCGATCAGTGTATGAAAGGTCAAAACGGAGCATCCCCTTCCTCATCCAAATAATCCGGCGTGTCCACCGCCGCGGCATCCGCCGCCTCGCTCATGGCCAGAGCGGCAGCATACTCATCCGCCTGGGCCTGCGCAGGACTGGCAGCACCAGCTGCACCCTGCTGCTGTTTGGCCTGGTTCCACTCCTCTTTGCTGATGAGCACCTGACGGGGTTTGGAACCCTCGAAGGGGCCCACGATTTTCCGCTCCTCCATCTGGTCCACCAATCGCGCCGCTCGGGAATAGCCCAATTTGAGCCGGCGCTGGAGCATGGAGACAGAGGCCATGCCGGTCTCCACCACCACATCGATGGCTGCCGGCAGCAGCTCGTCGGCGTCATCGCCGGAATTGTCTCCGGACGAGCCGCTGCTGCCGCCGCCCCCGTTGGAGCCGGAGGAAGATCCTTTGCCGCCCTTGCCGGTGTTCTCGGCGTTGGACTCCACCTCCCGCATGACGGAGTCATCATAGTTGGCGGTGCTGTTCTGCTTGATGAACTCCACCACCTTGGCCACCTCTTCATCGGTGATCATGCAGCCCTGAACTCGGATTGGCTTGCCGATCCCCAGAGGAGCATAGAGCATATCGCCCTTACCCACCAGCTTCTCAGCGCCGGTATTGTCCAAGATGATCCGGGACTCCAGAGAGGAGGCCACAGCGAAGGCAATTCGAGAGGGAATATTGGCCTTCATCAGGCCGGTGATGACATCGGAGGAAGGCCGCTGGGTGGCAATAATCAGGTGCATACCGGCGGCACGGCCCATCTGGGCCACCCGGCAGATCGACTCTTCCACCTCTTTGGCGGCCACCAGCATCAGATCTGCCAACTCGTCAATGACCACCACCACCTGAGGCAGTTTCTCTTCCCCGTTCTGGATCATATGGGCATTGTAGGAGGCCAGATCCCGAACGCCCACCTCAGAGAACAGGCGATAGCGCTTCATCATCTCAGTGACCGCCCACTGCAGGGCACCCGCAGCCTTCTTGGGATCGGTGACCACCGGGATCAGCAGATGGGGAATGCCGTTATAAATGCCCAGTTCCACCATTTTGGGGTCCACCATGATGAGGCGGACATCCTCAGGGCTGGCTTTGTAAAGCAAAGAGATAATCAGAGAGTTGGTGCAGACCGACTTACCGGAACCGGTGGTACCGGCAATCAGCATATGGGGCAGTTTGGCGATGTTGCCCACCACGTTTTTACCCGAAATATCCTTACCCACGGCAAAGGCCACCTTGGAGACGTGGGTACGGAACTCCCGGGAGTCGATGACCTCCCGAATGGGCACCGGGGTGACCAGCTGATTGGGCACCTCCACACCCACCACGCTGTTGCGGCCGGTGATGGGGGCGATGCGGACACTGGGGGCACCCAAAGACAGGGCAATGTCCCCGGCCAGGTTGGTGAGCTTATTGAGCTTGACGCCCCGCATCAGTTCCAATTCATAGCGGGTCACCGAAGGACCCCGGGTCACATTGATGATCCGGGCATCAATTCCGAAGGACTGAATGGTGTCATCCAGCAGCTCCCGGGTAGTCTGCAGCTCCTCGGCGGCAGCCGCATTGGAAACGGTGCCGGACTTCTCCAACAGGTAAACCGGGGGATACTGGTAAGTTTCGGAATCAGCCCCCATTCGGGCCCGGGCTGCAGCCACAGCGGCTTCCGACTTCTTCCGCTGATCGGAGATTTCCTCCGCGGCCTCCGCCTTACGCACCACGCCGGGGACCACCTTGGGCACCGGCGGCTGCTCCAGTACAGGGGCAGCCACAGGCTGTTTTGTCTCCTGAGGCTCCGGATTGACATCCTCAACCTGCCGGGTCTCCTCCTCAGCAGGAACGGAGGGCCATTTGAACTCCAGATCCGCCTGGGACTCTTGCTCAGCCTCAACCGCCGGAATCTCCTGAGGCTCCTCCTGCTCCAACAGCTCATGGGGCGGACGGACACCAGGATTGGTGTCAAACAAGCTTTCCGGCTGCGCCTTCCGCTCCGGAACTGCGGCAGCGTCTCCCGCTTCCAGAGGGATATCAATGGCAGAGCGCTTCCGGCTTCGGGACATGGGCGGCGTCGGCTCCTGGTACTCCGGAGCCGGTTCCGCGGCAGGAGCCGGCTTGGCGGACCTTCTGCCCCGCTTCCTGGCTGCGGGTTCCTCCGGGTACTCCTCATCGTAGTCGTCGTAGTAATCTTCTTCCTCATAGGCGGGCCGATCCTGGAAATAGCGGTGCAGCCCGGCAAAGAAAGACTTGATCCCGTCCCAAATGTCCACGGGAGTAATCCGGGTGATAATCATATTGCAGAAGAACAGGGCAATCAAAAACAGGACAGCGGCGCCAATGCGGCTGAATACCTTACAGAACAGCTGGGCAATCCAGCCGCTGACCACGCCGCCGCTGGTCAGCCCCAGACCGGCTTTCCAGAGCAGCGGAATCTGCTTGATGCCCAGGCCAAAATCCGGCGCTGCGGCCAGCACATGAATCAGACCACCAAACAGGAAGGGCACCAGCATTGCGCTGATCAGCCGCCGCCGCACCGGTCTGCCCCGGTGGAACATGAGAATGCCGCTGCACAGCAGCAGAATGGGCGGGGCAAACCAGAAACCGTAGCCAAACAGCCCCTTCAGCAGATTGCAGAAAAAAGTGATGAAGATAGCGTCGATCTTGAAGTAGCCAAAGGCGGCAAAAATGGCCAGCAGCAGGCACACCAGAGCCCCGATCTCCCGACGCAGCGGCTTAGGCTGCTGCTTTTGGGTCCGGCCTTTCTGCTTGGAACCAGTAGATTTCCGACTGGTGGAAGTTTTGCCGGAGCGAGTGCTGCTGGACCGGCTGGTGGTTCCCTTTCTGGACCGGCTGGCAGAACTTTTTCCCCCGCGGCTGGCAGAACCGCTCCGGCTGCCGCCAGAACGGGAAGATGTGGATTTTGAAGTAGACATAACTTATTCGTCTCCAAACTTATCGTATGGTAAAAGGGGCCGGATCAGAGGACTGCGCTCAGAATCAGCGCCAGAATGCCGACACCCCAGCAATAGTAGGCAAACTTGCCGAACTTGCCCTTGTCCGCCAGCTTGTTGACCAGACGGATGGCAAAATAGCCCGCCACGGCGGAGATGACCACACCCAGAAGATAGGCGGGCATCAGCTTCCAGTCTATCCCTGCCTGGATGGCGTCCACCAGGGTCAGGATGTTTGCTCCCAGCACGGCGGGGATGGAAAGCAGGAAGGAAAAACGCACGGCGAAATCCCGGCGGCAGCCCAGCATCATACCGGCGGAAATGGTGCTGCCGGAACGGGACAGGCCAGGAATGGTGGCCACAGCCTGGGCGCAGCCGATCAGGATCACGCTGGGGATGGAGATGCTGCGCTCCGTCTTTTTCCCCCGGGCCAACCGGTCAGAGAAAAACAGCAGGCAGCCGGTAGCCAGAAGGGCAACAGCGATCACCCAGGTGTTGGTGTACAGATTGTCGATGTACTTCTTCAGAGGCAGAATGACAAACAGGGGCAGGGTGCCGATGATGACCAGCAGCACCATGCGCCGGGCGGCAGGAGGTCTCTGCTCCCCGGGGATGGGATGGGCCAGCGCCCTGCAGCCCCGGAAGAATTCCAGAACCATATCCACGATATCCCGCCAATAATAGATGAAAACGGAAATCAGCGTACCCAGATGGAGCAGCACATCCAAAAACAGGTTGGTTTCCTCCACCGACTTCAATCCAAAGAAATTTTGCAGCAGAGACAGGTGGCCGGAACTGGAGATGGGCAAAAACTCGGCCACGCCCTGGACCAAACCCAGAAAGGCAGTGTAGAGATAAAACATATTGTATCCTCCCGAATAGACATAGCGATACAGATAATATATTAACATAAAGCCCGAAATATTTCCACTCTTTTTTCCAGCCCAGGAAACGCCGAGGCGGCGCCCGGACAGGCGCCGCCCCTTGGTGCAGTATATGAAGTCTGTTCCGTCAGATATGAAAGCGCCGGGAGAGCTCCGAGAGGAAATCCCGGCCTTGCAGCGCCGTCAGAATGGCCATCAAGGTCACCGCCAGCAGCGTGGCCACCAGAGTAGGCAGCCAAAGGGTGATAACCCCTGTCAGCGCCAAAATCAGCACAATGGCCGCCCACAGCGAGGACAGAAAGGAATAAATTCCATAGGCGTTATGTCTACCGCGCACTGACAGACAGAGGGCAAAGAAGAAGCTTTCCAGTACGCCGCCCAGGATAGGCAGCACAAAATTGAGGCTCCACCCCCGCCATCCCGTCAATAGATCCACTGCCAGGGAGAGGAACACGCAGGCCACCGCCCCGTACATCACACTCTTGGGCAGGTTGCGCCATTTGCGCACCCCCGCCAGCAGGATGACATGGGCTCCCGCCACCCCAAAACAGAGGGGCCAGAAGTAGGGCATCCGCCGCAGCACGGTCAGTTTCAGTCCCACCAGAACTGCCAGCATCACCAGCCCCCACAAGCTGATGATCCAGTTCAGCGCCCGATAGGTCAGCCGAATAGGCACCTCGGGATAAGCCTCAAAATCCTCTTGGGTGACTGAGCTGTCCAGGGTCTGTCCGCACAGAGGGCAAATCTTCCGTTCCCCGGTCAGGGACACGCCGCAGATCTCACAGCGTTTCATGTGTTATTCCACACCTCCATGCCATAGTTGGCGGTGACGCTCACCTGGGGATCATACTGGCTCAGGCGCCGCAGCAGCGCCCGCTCCACGTCCTTTTCCACCAGGGCGCCGGCGAAGCTCAACACCATCCGATCCCCATAGCTGCACAGCACCAGCTGCCGGGTGGTACTGGAGAGGTAAGCACCGCACTGCTCCACCCAGGGCTGGGCCTCAACCGGGAAGTCCATCCGCCCCACGTTGGAAAACACCATGGTAGAGTTTCGCTCCGCCATCCACTTGGTCAGCTGGATCACCGGCTGTTTCAGCAGCAGAGGCACGGAACGGATGGTGGCGCTGTTGCCGATGGAAACCTGGCGGGTAATCTTGCTGCCCAGCTTTTCCCGGGTCAGCTCCTCCGCCAGCACCTGACGCACCTGCTCCACCACTTGGCTCAGCTCTCCACTCCCCTCCCGGGGGTCATAGCGCACTTCCACCAGGGAAAAGAAATTTCGGAGGGTATCTGAGGCAAAATGGCCCCGCAAATCCACCGGAACCGCCAGGCTGATGATCCTGTCCCGGCGCTTGGGGGGCATGGTCTCCCGGATACTGAGCAGCAACAGACCGGAGAGAAAAGCGGTGATGGTGGCATCCATCGCCTTGGCCGCCCGACGGATCCGGGAGGCGCTGACGGTGATTTCCGTCACCAGCTGCCGTCGGTCCGGCATTCGATGCCCCTGAAAGCGGTACACCTTTCCGGTGCGGTCTCCCAGCAGCGAGGTGGTACCCTCTCCTCGATACTGGCCGGTATAGCGGCGGAAGGCATCCTTCTCCCCGTTCTCTTCTCCCCGAGGAGCATCCCGCCAGCCGCAGCCTGCCAATTCCGGATGAGCCTCCTCCAAATAGAAAAGCACCAAGGCCCGGAAAAACACGGAGGCTCCCAAGCCATCCGCGATGGCATGGAAAATCTCAAAATTGATCCGGCAGCGATAGTAGGAGATGTCCAACAGCAGATCGTGGACATTTGCGGAGTAGAGGGGCTGACAGGGCGTCTGATTTTCCTCATGAACCACAGGCCGCAGGCCGGCATCCTCCCGATAGTTCCAGAAGAAGCCGGACCGGATAGTGTGGGCAAACTCCGGAAAAGCTTCCACCGCCCGATCCGCTGCCCGCTGCAGCGCCGCCGGATCCACCGGTTCGGTGAGCTGGCAATAGATCCGAAACACCCGGGTGGCCTTCTGGCTGGCCAGGGCCGGATAGATCCGAGCCGCATTGTCCAGCCTGCTCCATTGGAGATTACTGCGTTTTTGTTTCATGTCGCTTCAAAAACCCCCTGATGTGCCGGTAAATAGAGACGGATACCGGCTGCCGCACCGGAAGCCGGAAGGCTCCGTGAATCCCGTTCAGAATACGGTAGGCATACACCTGGTTTCCGGCTGCTTTCATCCTCCGGCCCAGCTCCTCCCCCTCATCCCGGAGAGGGTCATATTCCATGGTCAACAACAGGGTGTCCGGCAGTCCGTCAAAGCGCTCATTGCGCAGGGGGGCAAACCGGGGATCCAGTTTATCCTCTGGGGAGGCGGCATAGAGCTCCATATAGTCCAGCAGCTTTTTTCGGGTCAAAATGTAATCTGTCCCGTTTTCCTCCACCGAGGCAAAGGGGGTGTCCAGCCCATAGTCGCACCAGGCGGCGGGATAAATGAGAATTTGCCCCGCCGGCAGGATACCGCCCCGGTCCCGGCTCAAAAAGGAGGTCACGCAGGCCA
Source organism: Clostridiales bacterium (assembly GCA_019420945.1). GTDB lineage: Bacteria > Bacillota > Clostridia > Oscillospirales > Oscillospiraceae > UMGS1766. Next base: position 36,804 of record JAHZGF010000063.1, read on the forward strand.
GGGTGGCCCCGGCACTGTCGCCAATCAAAGTCACCTGCTCCGGTTCCACCTGATACCAGTCCCGGCAATGGGCCAGAATCTGCTGGGTGGCTTCATAGCAGTCCTCCACCCCGGCAGGAAAAGGATGCTCCGGTGCCAGCCGGTAGTCCACTGACACCACCTTGCAACCGGTCTGGGCGGCCAGAGTAGCACAGACATTGCTGTAACTGTCAAAATCCCCGGTGACAAAACCGCCCCCGTGGAAAAACAGCAGTACCGGGGCCACCTTGCCGTCCCGACTGAAGGTGCGGGCCAGAATGTCCCGGCCCTCCAGATGCAAAATCCGGTCCATCCGGTTGGTGGTCACCTGCTTGAAGTAGGGGTGGGACACCTGCTCCAGCCGTCGCACCGCTCCGTAGTTTCGCTTTAGATCCGGGTCCTGTTGGGAGATGGCCCGCAGTAGAGATTGTACCAGCTTATTCATCCGATTCGCCTCCTTTTCTGTCGAAATGCTCTGCTGCCCGGGGCAAGCAATCACTGTTTGCCCCGGGCAGAATTTTATCCTATTCGTTTAGTCCTCAAAGACAGCCTTCATGCTGCGGTAGGACATATAGCAGTCCAGCTTACCGGTGACCTCAAAGGGAGCGTGCATGCCCAGCACAGACACGCCGGCGTCCACAGTATCGATGTTGCGGTTGGCCATGTAGACAGCCACGGTGCCGCCGCCGCCCACATCAACCTTGCCCAGCTCCGCCACATGCCAGAGCACGCCAGCGGCGTCAAAGATCCGGCGGGCATAGCCCATGACCTCGGCGGAGGCGTCGGAAGCCCCGGCCTTGCCCCGGGAGCCGGTGTACTTGCACAGGCCCACGCCCCGGTTGATGAGGCTGGAGTTGCGCTTGTCGTACACGCTGGCAAAGTTGGGGTCGAAGCAGGCGGTCACGTCGGCAGACAGGCAGAAGGAATGCTCCAGGCACTCCCGCAGGGAGACACCCTGGCTCTCGCACAGGTCGGCGATGAAGGTGTCAAAGGCCTGAGACTGCATGCCGCTGACGCCGTCGGAGCCGATCTCCTCCTTGTCGGCCAGGATGCACACGCCGGTCTTGTGGCGCTTCTCGGCGTCGAAGAGGCCCTTCAGGGCGGCGTAGGCGCACACCCGGTCGTCCTGGCCATAGGCGCCGATCATGGACCGGTCCAGGCCCACGTCAACGGCGGTGTAGGCGGGAACAGCGGACAGCTCGGCGGAGAGGAAGTCCTCCTCGGTGATGCCATACTTCTGATTCAGCAGGTCCAGCACCGCCAGCTTGACACGATCGCCGCCCTCGGAATCGGGATAGGGACGGCTGCCCACAAACAGGTTCAGATCCTCCGGGTCCACCGCAGTGCCCAGGGGCTTCTGGGACTGCTGGGCGGCCAGGTGGGGCAGCAGGTCGGGGATGGCCAGCACCGGATCGCCGGGCTCGCCGCCGATGCGGACCTGGACGGAGGTGCCGTCCTTCCGGATCACCACACCGTGGAGCTCCAGGGGGATGGACAGCCACTGATACTTGCGGATGCCGCCGTAATAATGGGTCTTCATCAGGGCGAAGTCGCCGTCCTCATAGAGGGGATAGGGCTTCAGGTCCAGCCGGGGGGAGTCGATGTGGGCGGCGCCGATCTGAACGCCCTCGGCCAGAGAGGCCTCGCCAATGACCGCCAGCAGCAGGGACTTACCCCGGTTGGAGCGATAGATCTTATCGCCGGGCTTCAGGGCCATGCCCCGCTCATAGGGCACAAAGCCCTGCTTTTCCGCCAGGGCGATGGCGGCATCCACCGCCTCCCGCTCGGTCTTGGCCTCGTCCAGGAAGGCTTTGTAGCCCTCGCAGTAGTCGTTCATGGCCGCAACCTGAGCCTCATCGATCAGGTCATAGCCGCTCTTCTTGTCCAGGAACAGCTGTTCTTTCCGGGCCTCCCAGGCCTTTTTTTCTTCACTCATGTTGAATTCCTCCATTCAGTATCTTCTGAAATAAGTCTCGGGCCGCCCGGGCATAGGTTTCCTGGGCGCCGTTGTTCTCCAAAATAAAGGTGCAGTTCTGACGGTAGAAGTCATCACTCTTCTGGGCGGCGATCCGGGATCGGGCATACGACTCGGTGATGCCCTCCCGGGCGATGAGCCGGCGCACCCGATCCTCCACCGGGGCCAGAATACCCACGGTGACGTCGCAGCGCTTGCCCAGATCGCCCTCCAGCAGCAGAATGGCGTCCACCGCCGCACCGGGCATCCCGGCCGCCCGGGCATCCCGGATCTGCCGGTCGGTCTCCACCTCCACATATTTATGGGTAATCCGGTTCAGATCCGCCATGGCGTCTTGATCGTGAAAGACCAGTTCTCCCAGTTTTTTGCGGTCCAGCCCCTCATCGGAGAAGATTTCACGGCCAAAGCGCTCAATCAGCTCCCCCCGGAGCTGGTCGTTGCCCAGCAGCAGCTCATGGTAGACCTGGTCACAGTCGATGACGTGGACCCCCAGCTTGCCCAGCTCTTGCAACGCTGTGGTCTTGCCGGCGCCGGTGCCGCCGGTGATGCCAAAGAGCCGGAAGTTCTCCCGCTCCTGGAAGGGCAACCCATCCGCATCCACCGTGTGGAAGCCCGCCGCCTTCTTGAGCCGGTTGGCCACCGCCAATCCCAAGCCGCTGGTGTCCGGGCATTGGGCGAAAATCCGTTTCACCGGGGTTGCATCAAAGGACCGCAGGGCGTCAAAGACCCGCTGGGCTTGCTCCCGGCGGTTCTGCATGGACCCGAAGGGTTGAACCGTCACTCCGGAAAACAGGGGCATAAACTCATCGTAACAGATGACCCCGCAATCCTCCTCCAGCTGGGAGCGGATATACTGGGCTGACTTTGCCGGAGTGCCGGTGACCACCGTCACCGGGGCCGCCGGGGCATAGTGGCGGTATTTCATACCCGGAGCCCGGGGCCGCTCCCCCTCCCCCATCTGGCGGGTGACGGCCTCGTCCAGCTCCACCTTGCCCAGGACGTCCTCCAGGGCCTCCAGGGGCAGTCCGCCGGGCCGCAGCAGCCTGGGCGGGATGACGGTCAGATCGAGAATGGTGGACTCCACCCCCACGGCGCAGGGGCCGCCGTCCAGGATACAGTCAATCTTGCCCCCCACATCCTCCAGCACATGCTGGGCGGTGGTGCAGCTGGGCCGTCCGGACAGGTTGGCACTGGGGGCGGCAATGGGCACCCCCGCCGCCTCAATGAGGGCCAGGGTCACCGGATGATTGGGGCAACGCACCCCCACAGTGTCCAGTCCGCCGGTGGTCCGGTCCGGGACCATGGGATTCCGTTTCAAAATCATAGTGAGAGGTCCGGGCCAGAACTTCTCTGCCAGCCGATAGGCGCTGTCCGGCACCTCTACACAGTAACGCTCCAACCAGTCCGCCGAAGGCACATGGATGATCAGGGGATTATCCGAAGGGCGGCCCTTAGCCTCATAGATCCGGCGCACCGCCTCCGGGTTCAGGGCGTCGGCCCCCAGGCCGTAGACGGTCTCGGTGGGGATGGCCACCAGGCCCCCGGAGCGGATAATATCGGCGGCCTCCTGGATCTCCCGGCGTTGGGTCTGGGGATCTTCAATTTTCCAGCATAGCGTATTCATCGTCAGGATTCTTCTCTCTGTCGGTTCATCTGTTCCGCCCGGTCCGCCTGGGCCAGGGCATCGATGATGGGATCCAGTCCGCCGTCCATGACGGCGTCGATCTGGTACAGGGTCAGGCCAATCCGGTGGTCGGTGACCCGGCCCTGGGGAAAGTTATAGGTGCGGATCCGCTCGTTGCGCATGCCGCTGCCCACCTGGCTGCGGCGCTGGCTGGCCAACTGGTCCGCCTGCTCCTGCTGGGCCCGCTCCCAGAGCCGGGCGCGCAGGATGCTCAAAGCCCGGTCCTTGTTTTTATACTGGCTGCGCTCATCCTGGCACTCCACCACCGTGCCGGTGGGGATATGGGTGACCCGGATGGCGGACTCCGTCTTATTGATGTGCTGGCCTCCGGCTCCAGAGGACCGGAAGGTGTCGATGCGCAATTCCGAGGGGTTCAGCTCAAACTCCACCTCATCCACCTGGGGCAGCACCGCCACAGTGGCGGTGGAGGTGTGGATACGGCCTCCGGACTCGGTCTCCGGCACCCGCTGGACCCGGTGAACCCCGCTCTCATACTTGAGATGGGCATAGGCGCCCGGGCCGGAGACGGTAAACACCGCCTCCTTGACGCCACCCAGCTCCGTCTCATTGGTGCTGGCAGTTTGGACGCTCCAGCCTTTGGCGGCGGCGTACATGGAGTACATCCGGCACAAGGAGTGGGCAAACAGCGCCGCCTCCTCCCCGCCGACCCCGGCCCGGATCTCCATGACCACGTCCTTCTCGTCGCTGGGGTCCCGGGGCAGCAGCAACAGGCTCAGCTGTTCCTGCATCTGTTCCACCCGGGCTTTCAGCCGGGAAAACTCCTCCCGGGCCAGCTCCCGGACCTCCGGGTCCAGGTCGTGGAGCAGCTCCTGGGCCTCCGCCAATTCCGCCTGGGCCTGGGTCAGGCCCCGCCAGCAGGCCACCACCGGCTCCAGCTCCCGCTGTTCCCGGTTGAGCCGGGCCACCAGATCCGGGTCGGCATAGGTCTCCGGGGCGGAGAGCTGGGCGGAGAGCTCCTCATAACGGTGATTCAATTGTTCCAGCCGCTCGGTCATGGAACACCTCAATCAAACAAGAAAGATTTTAAAAGGGCCAGGGCCTCCCGGCCGTAGGAATAGAGGGCGGATTTGGGGTCCGGCATAGGTGCCCCTAAGGTGTCCGCCTCCAAACCGTAGCGGTGGCAGAGCAGCCGCACCCGGGCCAGATGAAAGCTGTTGGATACCACAATGGCCGGGGTATCCGCCGGGTCATAACCCAAATACTCCATGACAGCCATGGAGTATTGCAGGTTCTCGGCGGTGCTGGTGGAGTTGGGCTCCAGATGAATCTGTTCCCGGGGCACGCCCCGGTCCACCAGATAATCCGCCATGGCCCAGGCCTCGGGCTCCGGCTCGTCGGCACCCTGGCCGCCGCTGACGATGATCTCCACCTCCGGGTGGTCCTGCCAATAGTCATAGGCCTTGTCCAACCGACGCTGCAGGGCAGGCGATGGGCCGTCAGCCCAGAGCTTGGCTCCCAGCACAATCATCACCGGGGCGTTGCGCCCCGTCTCATCCCGGCCTCCCAGCAGCACAATGGCCTCCAGGGAGGCGTAGCCCAACACACAGAGAGCCAACAGCACCAGCAGAACCCGGCGCAGCACTTTCATCACGATTGCAGCTCCTCCAGCTGAAGGGAGAGCTCCTCCCAGCGCTCATAGAGGCTGTTGAGGGACTCCTCAGCTCCTGCCTTCTCCTCGCTGAGTTCCTGAAGTTTTTGATAGTCGCAGGCGTTGGCCTCCATCTGGCTGTCCAGCTCAGAAATGTGCTCCTCCGCCTTGGCGATCTCCCGCTCCAGAGTGCGCAGCTGCTTCTCCAGGTTCTTGGTGCCGCCGGTGGCCTTGGGCTTTTCCGCCTTGGCCTTGGGGGCGGGAGCAGGCTTCAGCACACTGCGCAGCTCCTCCTCCCGGGCCTGTCTGGCCCGCAGCGCCTCATAATCCCCCCGGAAATCAGTGATCTTGCCGTTTTCCAGCGTCCAGATCCGCTGGGCAAACCGGTTGATGAAATAGCGGTCATGGGAGACAAAGAGCAGCGCCCCGTCAAAGGACTCCACCGCCTCCTCAATCCACTCCCGGGAGGAAACGTCCAGGTGGTTGGTGGGCTCGTCCAGCACCAGCAGATTGATGCTGTCCATCATCAGCATGCACAGTTTCAGCCGGGACAACTCACCGCCGGACAGGGTGGACACGCTCTTGAACACGTCCTCTCCCCGGAACCGGAAGGCCGCCAGCTGGTCCCGGGCCTCCTGGGCGGAGCAGTCCTTTTCGTAGATCAGGGTATCCACCAGGTTGCGCTCCGGGTGCTCAAACCGGACGATCTGGGGCAGGTAGCCCACCTTGACGGTGGGGCCGAACCGGACGCCGCCAGCATCAGGCTTTTCTTCCTTCAGCAGGATCTTCAGCAGGGTGGATTTGCCGGTGCCGTTGTCTCCCAGCAGGGCGATGCGCTCGCCCCCCAACACCTCCAGCTCCAGGTTGGAGAACAGGGTGTGGTCCCCGTAGGCCTTGGACACCCCCTCCAGGGTGAAGAGCATGTCCCCCTTGAAGTCGGTGGACTGGAAGCCCATGGTCAGGTTGCGCTCCTGCCGGGGTTTGTCAGTGGTGCGCATCTTTTCAATGCGTTTTTCCATGGAGAAGGCCCGCTTGTGGAGCTTGTCGTTGCCCATGAATGCCCAGAGGTGCATCTGGTCCGCCGCCTGGGTCAGCTGGGCGATCTTGGCCTGCTCCTTTTCATACTGTTTCAGACGCTCCTGGTAGCGGCGCTCCCGCTCCACCACGTAGAAGCTGTAATTGCCGGAGTAGAATTCCGCTTTGCCCTCGTTCAGGGCGATGATCCGGTCCACACACCGGTCCAGGAAATACCGGTCATGGGATATGGTGAGCACCGTGCCCTTAAAGTGGGACACGTAGTCCTCCAGCCACTCCACCGCATGGAGATCCAAATGGTTGGTGGGCTCGTCCAGCAGCAGGATATCGGTATCCTCCAGAATCAGCCGGCCCAGGTTGATCCGGGTTTTCTCTCCCCCGGAGAGGGCGGAAAAGGGCCGCTGCCGCATTTCCTGGGAGATTCCCAGGCCGTTGCAGACTTTGTTGACCCGGATTTCCAGGTCATAGCCTCCCGCCTGCTCAAAGCCAGAGGACAGCCGGTCATAGCGCCGCAGCAGTTCCTCATCGCTCTCCCCCGCCGCCATCCGGTCGGTGAGGGTTTTCAGCTCCTCCTCGATGGCGTGGATCCGGCCAAAGGCGGTATCCAGCACATCCTCCACGGTGTACTCCTCGGGATAGACGGGAATCTGGGAAATAAGGCCGATGCGCTTCCCCGGGGCCAGGGACACCTGGCCCTCGTCATAGTCATATTCCCCGGTCAGAATTTTAAACAGAGTGGTTTTGCCTGAGCCGTTCTTGCCCAGGATGCCCACCCGCTCACCCTCATTGATGTGAAAGGTGACGCCATTTAATACATTTTCCCCGATCTGAAAAGATTTCACCAGATCAGAGACAGAAAGATCAATCATTCCTCACACTCCGGTGTCACTTCCGCCAAATACTCCACCAGATGCTCGAACTTCATGCCCCGGCTGGCCTTGACCAGAATGGTACTGCCGGGCCGCAGCACTGCGGCCAAAGCGATCTGAGCCTCCGCCTGATTGGCGCAGCGGTAGATCTCCTTGCAGCCGGCGCTCTCGGCGCCGTCGGCAATGCACTCGCCCAGCTTGCCCACGGTGACCAGGCAGTCGATGCCCACCTGGCCCAGGAAACGGCCCACGCCCTCATGGAGGCCCGGACCCAGGTCGCCCAGCTCCAGCATGTCGCCCAGCACGGCGATGCGGTAGTCACAGGCCTGTTTGGCCAGGATATCCACCGCCGCCCGCATAGACTGGGGGTTGGCGTTGTAGGTATCGTTCAAAATGGTGATGTTGTTGCCCCGGTGCAGAATGGCCATCCGCATCTTGGTGGGCTCAAATTCCAGAATCCCCCGGCGAATCTGCTCGTCGGTAACCCCGAACATTCTGCCCACGGCGGCGGCCATGGTGGCAGGGTAGATCATATGGCTGCCCAGCCCGGGAATGGTCTGATCCCAGGAGGTGGTGGGGGTATGGAGGACGCACTCCATGTGGTCCTGCCAGTGCTCCTGCAGATCAGTGATCCGCCAGGGGCAGTTCTCTCCCCCGCCGCACCAGGTAATTTCCTGCTCCAACTTGCCCTCCAGGGTGCGCAGCAGCGGGTCATCCCCGTTGAGGACGACCTTGCCCAGGGAAGTCATGCCGTTGAAAATCTCGCTCTTGGCCTTCAGGGTATTCTCCCGGGAACCCATATTCTCAATGTGGGCGTCGCCGATGTTGGTGATAATGGCCACATCGGGCCGGGCGATCCGGGTGAGATAGTCGATCTCCCCGAAGTGGTTCATGCCCATTTCCAGCACCGCCACCTGGTGGCTGCGGTTGAGCCGCAGCACCGTCAGAGGCAGACCGATGTTGTTATTGAAGTTGCCGTCGGTTTTGAGCACCCGGTACTTCTCTCCCAGCACCGCTGCCACCATGTCCTTGGTGGTGGTCTTGCCCACGCTGCCGGTCACCGCCACCACAGGGATGGGGAACATCCGCCGGTAGAAGGTGGCCAGATCCCGCAGGGCATCCTGGGTATCCTCTACCTGGATGTAAAACTTTCCGGGCAGCGGGTCTTCCACCTCCCGGGCCGTAATGCAGCCCGCCGCCCCCATCTCCAGGGATGCGGCAATGTAGTCATGCCCGTCAAAGGTTTCCCCTACCAGAGGCAGAAACAGGCAGCCCTTCTTAATCTTGCGGCTGTCGGTGCACAGCTCCGTTACTGTGCTCTCCCCGTCAATACCGGCCCCCTTCAGGCGGCCATGGACGGCCAGGGCGATCTGATTCAGCGTCAAAGCTTCCATACTCTCATCCTCGTCTTGCCTTCAAAGATGCGTTCACGATACGCTCGCAGAGCTCTCCATAGGAGATGCCCACCGCCGCCGCCTCCTGGGGCACCAGGCTGGTGGGGGTCATACCGGGAAGGGTGTTGATCTCCAGGAAATAGGGGGTGCCGTCCTCAGTGACGATAAAGTCCGCCCGGGCGTAGACACTGAGCCCCACCGTCTCAAAGACGGTCTGGGCCGCCTGGGCAATGCGCTGCTCCCATTCCTCCGGAATGGGGGCGGGGCACACCTCTTCAGCGGCACCGGGCTGATACTTGTTCTCGTAATCGTAGAATCCCTGCTTGGGGATGATCTCGATGGAGGGCAGAGCCTTGCCCTCCAGCACGGCGATCTGGATCTCCCGGCCCTGAATGTACTCCTCAATGACGCACTGGCCGCCAAACTGCACTCCCATCTCCAGGGCCTGCCGCAGCTCATCCTGGGTATGGGCAATGGACACGCCGATGGAGGAACCGCTGGCGTTGGGCTTCACCACGCAGGGCAGCTTGGTTTCCGCCACCAGGGTGTCAATGTCTTTCTCGGTATACTCCACCGACTGCCAGGCGGGGGTAATCACGCCCCGGGGGGCCACCAGCTTTTTGGTCAGGTCCTTGCTCATGGCAATGCCGCTGCTCAGGTAATCAGAGCCGGTATAGGGAATGCCGTGCATGGCCAGGGCAGCCTGAAGCCGGCCATCTTCGCCGCAGTCCCCGTGCAGGGCCAGGAAGACGATGTCCGCCGTCTGGCACAGCTCGATGACCCGCTCACCGAAGAGGCTGGCGCTCTGGTCCTTCCGCTGCCGGCGCACCTGCTCCAGGTCCGGAGCCTTACGGGCCACCCGCTTCCACTGGGCGGGAATGGGGGCATCATACAGATCCTCCAGGCTTCCGTTATAATCTTCCAGGCCAAAAAACAGATCCGCCAGGGCCACCCGATGACCCCGCTCCCGGAGGGCCTCCGCCACCATGGTGCCGGAGGAGAGCGACACGTTGCGCTCTCCGCTCAATCCGCCGGCCAAAACGACAATTTTCATAGGGATGTCTCCTCTCTTCACTGAGAAAACTCATCATTAACCGTAGTATTATACCACTAAATAAAATGCATCTCAACTACAAAGTGTTACACGGGCCCGGTGGCAAATCAACAGGCGCCTCCTTCCGGAGACGCCTGAAAACCGCGTTATTCTTTAGATTGATCCTGTTTCTGTTCTTCTTTCTGAACCCGCTTTTCCAGCAGGGCGATGGCCTGGGCCATCTGCCGGACCCGGGCTGTCATTTTAGACAGCCACAGCGTCAGCACGAATACAATGGCCAGAGAAAACACAAAGCCCAGGAAAAATATCATATTCACCGGGCTGTAAATCCCCAGCAGGTTTGCCAAAGCCTCAATTGCGTTGGGAATGGCCACCAAAATCCCCAGCACCACCACGCAGGCCAGCCAGGGCAGGGCGTATTTCAAATGAAGCTTTTCCTTTCGGACCACGTTGATAATGAAGATCAGCGCAATCAGCAGGATAACCAGCAGGATAATCTTTGCCTTCAGCGTCATGGGCTCACCTCAATCTCTCAATCAGAATGGCGGCGCTTACTTTGATCATATAGTAGACGGATTTGGCTGGATTGATGGAGGATGTTCCCCCCTGCCGCTCCCGCATCACCACCGGCACTTCCTTCACCCGATACCCATGCCGCAGCAGCCGGGCCACTGTCTCAGGCTCCGGATAGTCCTGGGGATAGTTCTGGCTGAACTGCTCCAACACCCGGCGGTTGCACAGCCGCATACCGGAAGTGGCGTCGGTAATGGTCTCCCCATAGAGCAGCTTGATGAGCCCCTTGAAAAACTGGATACCGAACCGGCGCAGTCCGGTGGACTGAAACCCTTTGTTTTCAATAAACCGAGAGCCGATCACCATATCCAGCTGTTCCGACTCCAGCTTGTCCGCCAACAGCTGCAGATACTTGGCGTCGTGCTGGCCGTCACCGTCAAACTGCACCGCCATATCGTAGCCGCACTCCAGGGCGTAACGGTAGCCGGTCTGAATGGCACCGCCGATACCCAGATTGATGGGCAGGTCCAACACATTCAAATGGTGCTCCCGGCAAATACGGATGGTGTCGTCCCGGGAGCAGTCATTGACCACCACATAGTCAAAGCCCGGGGCGTGATCCAGCACGTCCTGCACGGTGGTCAAAATACTCTCCGCCTCGTTATAGGCGGGTATAATCACAAGCTTTTTCATCATCTCGCCTCACAGCGCATTGGACTTCTGGCCCTTGGCGTAAAACTTCATCAGCGCCCGAGCCACCGGCGCCGGCCAGAATTTGCGGTACATCTCGTACTCCTCCCCACTCCGGGCGTTGTCCCCAATAATGGCGGAGGTCTCAGAACCGGGATGAATTCGGTGATACATCAACACCTGGGGATCGTAGAGGAAGGATCCCTGGAGCCGGGACAGCTTTTCCCAGGCCTGCCAGTCCTCACAGCTGCGGTAGCCGTGTTCAAAGACCACCTCAGGCAGATTTTCCCGAGCAAAGCTCACCGAAGGGCAGCAGATGGGGCAGCCCATGGAGAGCACCCGGCGCCGGACCCAACGGCTGCCCTGAAAGGCCTTGACCTTCAGGGGGGACAACATCAGTCGCTTCACCTTGAGCAAACCGTTTTCCAGCACGGGCTTGCCCTCCCTCAGTTCTCCGTAGTCGGTGAAGTAAATCAGCGGCCGCGAGGCTCGGTTCATGGCCTCCAGCATTCGCCGGGCATAGTCCTCCAGATACACGTCATCCTGGTGAGCGATGGTGATATAAGGGGTTTCCGCCTTGGAATAGCCGAAATTCCAGTCCTGGGTAATGCCCCCGGGGCCGGGGTTTACATACAGAGGAATCTGATACCGCTGGGCCAGCTCCTCAATGTAGCTGTTGGGCGTGGACGTGACCATCAGAATCTCCGAGGGCACCGACTGGCCCTTGAGGGACTGGATGCACTCCTCCAGATAAGGGCTCTCCCGATAGGCGCAGATTACAAAGGTATGTTCATTCACCCCGTTACACCTCTTTTGTCTTTTTTCTTCACCATAGGCATCCCCTCAAATAGCGCCGAACACCGCCAGGAAGCTATAGGCCAGTACCAGGATATTCAGCGTGCTGGAGAGGAATATAATATGGCGATCAATGCTGCTGTTAAGGGTGATACCATTTCCCCGCAGCAGCAAAAACACCGCCGGCAGCAGCGGCAGGAAGTATCTGCCCTGCACGCCTAAAATAGTGCTGGATGTGATAGGAGTCCAACTCAGGAACATAGAGGCCAGAATCAGGCCACTGCTGCCCAAGATCAAAAGGAATACCCAACACTTGGACAGGAATCCCAGCCCAGGTACCTCCTCCCGTTTTCTCAGGCAGGCCAGGCAAAACAGGGCTGCAAAGGGCAGGCAGAAATAATAGGGCACAGAGATCTGAAGCCACCCCAGGCTGCCCCCCAGCAGGCTGGAAAAGTAAAAATCCGTCATGTACAAAACTGTATTGAGGAACACAAGGACGGTACCAATGGGGTTTTGGAGCACCCAGCTCAGGCTGTATCCCTCTTCACCGGCCCAGGAAATATAGGCTCCTGCGTCCTCCCCCACATAGCTTGCCATAGAGTTGAGTTGACCGATAAACAGTCCCAGAACACCCACCAGAATCAGCAGGGCCTTCAACAGGTTGGGACGGGGAAACACGGTTTTCAGCTTGTCCCCAGGGATCAGCAGCACCAAAAACAGCAGCGGGGTATAGACTAGTTTGCTTGGGGCCAGTACAAAGCACATAACCGCGCAGAAGATAATCTGACGGCGGCTGATGCTGTCCCCATAGATCATCCGGACAATCTCCGCCACAAAGCACATGCTCACGCCGATGATCATGCAGTCATAAGAATATGACGCGCACAGGTGCAGCGTCATAGGAAACAGCGAGATCACAAACAGCACAGTTTTTCCGAAGGGAATGCGCCGCATGGCCACATAGGCAAGGGTGATATACTGGGCCATATTGAATATGCGACCCAGATAAAAGACGGCGCCGCCCCCCAAGTGGAGCAATCTGCCAACCACAATCCCCAGGGCAGAGGCCACATAACCTAACGGTACATTGGTCACCGCGTCATAAGAATAGGTTTCCAGCCCGGTATTACCTCCGGCAAACCAGGAAAAATGCTGCAGCAGCAGACGGTATTTTTCCCCATCCAATATGCCGTTTCCATCAAAATAGTCAAAGAACTCCGCATCTGTGGCTCGGATCAAGACATCCTGATTCCCAATTTGGTCAAAGCGAAACAGAAACAGGTTGGACAAACGATAGGCGGTGATGTAATGGGCCTGTTCATCCGGAACGGAGACCGGTGCAAAAAACAGCATATAGGCCAACGACAACAGGATACCTGAGATCAGAAATAAACGCTCTATCCGGACTGTTTTGTGGAATGAAAGCCAATACAGCAAAACCATCAGCCCGACGCCCAGCACCCCCGCCCCCAAAAAGAGGGCGATCAGGGCGCCTTTGGTGTTGTCAGGATACCCGGCTCCGGAGATCCGCAGCGCCCCGTATAAGAAGAATACCACGGTCAACAGAACCAAAAAGCCGCTGCAGATCAGCCGTTTGTGTTGTTCCATCCGCTGCCCCAATTGATTCATACTACCTCCCGCGGCTGTCTGTTAAAAAGGCAGTCGCTCTTTTCTCTGAATGTATTAAATACGCTTTTCTTCCGGCTGGGCAGCACAGGAGCCGCTCTTTTCCGGATGGTAGGTGGGCACCAGCTTGCAGAACAGGTCCAGGAAATCGTCGTTGTTGTGCAGGCACAGTTCCCGGAGCTGGTCCAGGGCGGGCCAGAACCGCTCCTTGTCCACCTCGATGGGCTTACCGATGAGGATCTTCCGGTTGGGGGTACGGCGGAGCCCCTCCTCCATCATCAGTTTCTCCTCATAGAGCTTTTCGCCCGGGCGCAGTCCGGTATACTCAATCTGAATATCCACATCAGGCACATGGCCCGACAGCTTGATCAGGTTCCGGGCCAGATCGTCGATCTTCACCGGGTCGCCCATGTCCAGTACGAAGATTTCGCCACCCTTGGCGTAGGCGCCGGCCTGCAGCACCAGCCCCACTGCCTCGGGAATGGTCATGAAATAGCGGATGATATCCGGGTGGGTAACGGTGACCGGGCCTCCGGCCTGGATCTGCTTCTTGAACAGCGGGATCACAGAACCGTTGCTGCCCAGCACGTTGCCGAACCGCACCGCCACAAAGCTGGTCTGGCTCTCCTGGTCCATGGTCTGGATGATGAGCTCACACAGCCGCTTGGTGGCCCCCATGATATTGGTGGGGTTCACCGCCTTGTCAGTGCTGATCATGACAAACTTCCGGCAGCCGTGGCGACTGGCGGCCAAGGCGGTCTGGTAGGTGCCGAACACATTGTTTTTAATGGCCTCACAGGGGCTTGTCTCCATCAGAGGCACATGCTTGTGGGCGGCTGCGTGGTAGACAATGTCCGGGTGATAGGTGGAAAACACCTGCTCCAGCTTGCCCTCGTCCCGAATGGAGCCGATCAGGGTGACCAGGTTGAGCTCGGGATGGTTCATCTTCAGCTCCTGCTGGATGTCATAGGCGTTGTTCTCATAGATATCGAAAATGATAAGCTGCTTGGGCTTATGCTGGGCCACCTGTCGGCACAGCTCGGAACCGATGGAGCCGCCGCCGCCGGTGATCAGCACCACCTGGTTCTGGACATAGTCCAGAATCTCGTTGGTGTTGACCTGAATGGGCTCTCGGCCCAGCAGGTCCTCCACCGCCACGTCCTTCAGGTCATTGATGGTGACCTCACCGGACACCAGCTGATAGATGCCCGGCAGGATTTTTAGCTCGCAGCAGGTCTCCTTGCAGATATTCAGGATGTCCCGCTTCTCCTCCGGGGATGCGGTAGGAATGGCAAAGATGATCTGTTCAATCTCAAAACGCTCCACCGCAGACATGATTCCGTCCCGGCCGCCTACCACGGGAATGCCGCACAAGAAGCGCCCCTGCTTTTTGGGGTTATCGTCAATGACGCAGCGCACCCGGCGGCGAATCTGCCGGGAGTGGTTCAGCTCATTGACGATCATCCTTCCCGCATCGCCGCCGCCGATGACCATCACATTCAGGGGCTGGGAGTCGTCGGCAATATCAATGTGGTGGAACAGCAATCGGAACAGGCGGTAGGAGAAGCGGACTCCCACCACAGCAAAAGTCTCCAGTACACCGCCAATGGCAAAATAGGATACCGGCATCCGCCAGATCAGGGGGGCGGAAATGAGTGCAATCCGTGAGATCACCACATGGGAGGCGGTGGACAGGACACAGGCCAGCACCGCCCGCACCAACTCATTGCTGCCCGCAAATTGCCACAGACTGCTGTACAGCCGCATCACTGCGAACAGGATAATGGTCACAATGGTAAAAGCCGGCGCACTGCGGAGCCAGCCGTCCAGATAGTGCATGGGAATCATGGAGGCTTTGCAGTCAAACCGGAACCAAAGCGCAAACAAATAAGAGAGGTTAATGGCCAGGATGTCAAAGACTACCAGAGCCAGTGAAATCATCTGCCCCCGGAAGAACTCCTTTTTGGACCTTTTATGTGGTTGAATTGAAGAATTCATACGCATTTTCTTCTTTCATTCGTTGGTATTTTCCAGAATAATTCATCTTATAATATCACATTCCATCCCATTGCGCAATCTCAGAGGTCAGACATTCCTAAAATTATAAGATTTACGTTTCTCGTCCTGGGCAATGGATGGGCTGGGGTCCAAAAGCACCGGTTCAAAAAAATAACCACGCCTTCTGGCGTGGTTATTTTGGAGGCACCACCCGGAATCGGACCGGGGATCAGGGTTTTGCAGACCCGTGCCTTACCGCTTGGCTATGGTGCCATATGGAAAACAGGAGCAATTGAATTGCTCCTGTTTTCTTTTGTGGAGCGGAAGACGAGGCTCGAACTCGCTACCTCCACCTTGGCAAGGTGGCGCTC
>JAHZGF010000064.1:0-354 GCA_019420945.1 Clostridiales bacterium
AGTTTTTCCTGCGAAATCACCTCAAATACACCCTACTATATCTGAATTTGCCGAGAGTGAATGCTTTCGAGGAATTTTGTGATTACTGCTTTCCCTGCGACCAAACCGAAGAAGAGTCCTCCTATATGGCTGGGAATTTCTGTTCTTTGGCACCAGTATCGATGCGGTGGAGACTACAAGGCATTCGGGCATCGGGGCGGATCGTGTTGTAAACTATTACTGCGGCAGCGCCAGGACAGCTCGACCATGAGGTCTTGCGTGAAGCCATCTGCACTGTTCGAGTCAGTGCGCCGCTGGATGCAGATTGAAAAAAACGATTGATTGGTGCGTGCTATCAAAAGCGCAGTCAATCAA
>JAHZGF010000064.1:364-17962 GCA_019420945.1 Clostridiales bacterium
TACTCGATTTTTCTATCTTTGCTGAAAGTTATCCGCGTAAACAGTTCTTTAGAATTATACCTCGTTCTTTGGATTCTGTATGAATCAGGCCATCACCACTATACTATTCTTTAGAACAAAAGCGAGTTCTAAAGGAGGCGGTGGCAGGATGGATGCAAGAGCAGTTGGACAAAGAATCAAGGCTGCAAGGGAGAAAAAGAACATGACACAAGAAGATCTTGCCGCCTGCATTGACATTAGCCCGACCCATGTGAGCGTGATTGAACGCGGAACCAAGATTCCGAGGATGGACACTTTCGTAGCGATTGCAAATGTGCTTGGCGTATCTGCGGATGACCTTCTGGTGGATGTGGTGGATCGAGCGACTGCCGGAGTTGCTTCGGAGCTTTCTGCCGCCATCGAGGCGCTCCCTCACGAAGAAAGGATGCGGGTCTTAAAAGTAGTGTCTGTATTGGTAGATAGATGAGTGTGGAAGAGCTTTCGGCTCTTCCACGCTTTTTCTTTTTCCTCTGTCAAAATGTGAGTGATTTCGACATTCTTATGATGTTATACTTGCGCCAAAGAACAAGAGAAAAGTCTAAAGACGGAGGAATATCCATGAAAAACTTTGAAGAGATTATTGCGAAAATTGCCAGGGAGAACGGAACCACGCCAGAAAATGTACTCCGTGAAATGCAGTTGGCTATTGATCATGCTTACGATCACCATGACAAGGAGGCGCAAAAGTTATGGGATATGATGTCATTCAAAAGCGACAGACCGACACCGGAAGAGTTCATCTTTCAGGTGGCAATGATGCTGGATAAAAACGGATCATTACATTAAATTGGATGCTCTGACCATGTTGTAGCGGGTTTCCCTCTGCTATCTTCTCGGTGGCTTTATAGCCTTAGTCATTGAACAAGGCATCGTATTCCTTAATTCGATCTATCCAATCCAGTTCCCTTTGCCGCTTTGCATTATCATCTATGACAATCGCCTCGGGATAAACCTTCAGGATTGCCTCCTTCATCTTGCGCTGTTCCGCCTTTGTGGTAGGAATCCGTTTCTTGCCGCCATACCAGGTTTTCTTCAGCTTTTGCGTCACATCGAAGGCCGGCGCAGGAGCCTTTTTCTTTTTTCCAAACATCAATGCACCTCATCAATCCATGCTGCCATCGCCTTTGTTACCTCCAAACTCGCAGCCGTATTGATGACCGTGGCCATAGTACCATCGTCCATAGCGATACCCATAGTGGGGAGGGCAGTTGGCGCAGTCCCCGTTACAATGTCCGTTATGCTGGTGTCGTTCGCTGTGCCGGGAAACTGCATTGATTCCGGCAATCGCAGCGAATAGCGTTCCCCAAAAGCCCAATCGAGGTGCTGCGGATTCCTGATAAGATATGTCCTCGTAGATGGGCTCATTGTGAAGTTCCAGATGATGCTTTTTCGCAATCTTCAAATATGTATCGTCTGGGAGTACATCATACAACTCCTCAGCTTGATTGGCATCAAATGTCCCTTGGGCGGTCAGCGACATTTTTTCAATGAGGGATTCCGAAATTCCAAAATCGAGCCACTCCATGATTTGCTGCGGAGCGAACCGCACCTTGCCCTGTAACGATTTCTCAATCAGAGTCTCGATAGTTGCCTGGTCAAGATAATCCCTCAAAATATCAAGCTGCTCAGCGTCAAAGCATCCCGTGACTTTCATTACCATCGTTTTGAAGGTCTCTTCATCTGCGCAGTCAACCAACTCCATAATCGTTGCCGGTGCATATTGGTCGCTCGTAGCCTTTTTCAGAAGTGTCTGGAATACTTCATCATCCATGCAGCCGGTGAGGGTATCCAACGCTTCATCGGAAAGTGTTCCTTGGACGGAGGAAACGACACGCTTCATCGTCGCTGTATCCACGCAGCAATTCAAATCCTCAATATTCTCGACTTGAAAGGTGACACCGGCATCCAAGGCTCTGTTTATCAGCCGACTTGCGGCCTTTTCATCACACAATTCCATAGCTACTTCGGTGACTTCAGCCGGGGAGCCATAGGAGGTGAGGGCGGAAAGCCGTCGAATCTGTGTACTCGTCGCCCAGTCATAGAACTTTTCGTAATATTCATCCCAAGTCATTTCCGCACCTCACATTCTGATTATCGAATCTCCCAGACGAAAGTGGCTGTGTCGCTTACATCAATGTCATCCGGTTCGATGTCCATATCGGCCATGGCTCCCATCGGCATCGCCAAGCACTTTTCATCAAGCATATATTCAGTGCGTGAGACAACATTGAGTTCGCCCCAATTATAGTCGATGGCGAGCAGATCTCCCAGCGCCACATTCGAGGCTTCGCAAAGAATTTCCGCTTTTTCCCGTGCGTTGATCGTTGCGGATTTCAAAAGCTTCTTGTTGACCGCAGACGGGTCTTTTACTGTGAAGGCGATGGACAGCTCTGGTTTGGCAAGACATTTTGAGATTGCGGAAAGGGACTGCGCCAGCCGCCTTGTGTCGAAATCAAATTCAACTTTGAGCCGGTGATTGCAGATATATCCGTTGAATACGCTTTTATAGTTGCCGTTTCTGTCTTTTACTCGTTCATAGTCTGTGCGAACATTGAAATTCACGGTTTTTACAGACTTCTTCTTAAATCCGACAGATTCCAGCGCCTTGTTTAGATAGTCAATCTGGAGTGCGGCCTGTTCCATCGCTTTTTCGTAGTTCGTATCCTGCGCTTCAAGGCTCATGGAGATGACGATGTAATCCGGCGGAGTGGAGACTCTGCCAACTCCTTTTACGGTTATCGTCCTTGACATCATCACACCTCTTTTCTGTTTTCCTTGTCACGCTCTGCTTTCCACCGTTCAAATTTCTCAACATTCTTGGGGTCGGAATAGAACTCCCTGCAAGATTGCAGCAGTGTACGGCAGAGGGCTTTCATTTCATATTCTGGGATTTGGCTAAAATCAATCAGGGGTTGTTCTTCGCTCATCATGACACCACCTTACAGGGACTTCATCACATCCAGCAAGTGCTGATGATTGTTATCGTATTCAATAGAAGCTCTACTTCAAAATTCGCAAAAGTGCATCAACGATTTCGTCGATATCGCCTTCTGTATTGTTCTTTCCTAACGACAATCGTATTGTTCCCTTTGCCAGTTCTGGCTCCAGTTTAATCGCCTGCAACACATGGGATATTTGTGTTTCTCTGCTATTGCAGGCTGAACCAGTAGAGACACAGATTCCCATCAAATCCAATCGGTGCAAGAGGGCTTCACCACTGTAGCCGGGGAAAGAGAGACTGATGTTCCCGGGGATATGTGCTGCGCTCCCATTTCTGGAAAATCGTACATTCGCATCTGACAAGCCCATGATTAGTTTGGTTTCCAGCCGAGTTAAATGCTCCGCTGTATCTTTCAGTCCATCTACACATTTTTTTAATGCAGCCGCCATACCTACAATAGATGCGATATTCTCTGTGCCCGCCCTCATGTGGTTTTCCTGACTGCCGCCACTTGCGTATGGAGCCAGCGGCGTCCCTTTTCGGACATACAGGAAGCCGATACCTTTGGGACCATGGAATTTGTGGGCGGAAGCAGAAAGCATATCTACACCAAGATCGTTCACATCTATTTTGATATGTCCAACCGCCTGAACAGCATCGGTATGAAACATTGCGCCAACGGAATGAGCAATGGCAGCTAACGCTGGAATGTCCTGAATGGAGCCTATCTCGTTGTTGGCGGCCATAATAGAAACCAGCCGAGTATCCGGTGCAATGTGTTCTGACAGCGTTGCGGTATTTACTTTGCCGGTAGAATCTACCGGCAGATAAAAAACGGGATAGCCCATTCTTTCAATATCAGCGCACGGACGCAAAATCGCATGGTGCTCAATGGCTGATGTTATAAATCCGTGTTTTTCCGGGTCGAGAAATGCAGTTCCCTTTATTGCCCAGTTGTTGCTTTCCGTACCACCTGAAGTGAAAAATATTTCGTCAGGTTGAGCGCCAATACACTGGGCAATGATTTCCCTCGATTCCCGCAGAGCTTTTTTGGGCGCTCTCGCAAATGAATAGGGCTGCGAAGCGTTTCCGTATTCTTCTAAAAGATATGGTTGCATCGCCTCAAACGCATCAATATCCAGTTGTGTTGTGGCTGCATTATCCGCATAGATAAAACGCTTCACAATCCCACCTCATTCAAATAATTTACAGCCTTCCTCTTTGAACTCCTCGATTTTATCAAGCAATTCCTCAACAGTACACCCAAGATATTCGGCAAGGCAATCCATACAGTAGAAATTCTCCATGTCTTCGCCCAATAGTTTTTTGTTAATACCGATGGTGTTCTTGTTAAGATTATTTTTACCGCAGATGATACAATCAATTTTCATAAGGAATCTCCTTCAGCGAGAAAGAAGGCACATCCTTACCCTTGAACTCCACATCGAGAATCCCAAGCTGCCGTTTGATGATTTTACGCATACGGACAGCAGGACGAAGGCAATATTGCTGGAATCCCTTTGGATTGATGTCCCGTGCGCTCCGCACATTCGGGAACAACAGCTTCAAATATGCTGTTGCAATGCGCTTTACGGCCTCCGTGTCACGGGTATCTGCCCTATCAGGAACATCAATAATTTGATCAACAATCGCTCTATAACTCACATCATTGCGAAGCTCGTGCAAAATGGTGCAGAAGTATTCTGAATTTAACGCCCAGCCGGACAGCTTCAAATCATCATTCATTCTTGGTATATCCCAACCCTTGATGAAACCATGGATTCGGTCTACCAATGCACTTTCTTGAAATAGTGAGGGCAGCTCGGAGAACATATTCTGCCACTCATCCATATTATCCTGTGCGATGTTACCCAGGAAGATGATGCCTGCATCAGATTTCCCCTCGTAGCCACCGATGTTAAACTGTCCATACTCCATATATCCCTGCATGATAGAGCGCATTTCGTTCACATCGCCAAACTGCACCAACTTTACCTCATCTATTGCGATAAAGTCGTGGCCGGTAACAAAGCCGGGAGTCTTCCGAGCGGTATCATAAAACATTTTTGCCCGAGTTACCTTTCCGCCATCTGTTAGAAGACCATATTTACTCACATGGCCAAATACATAGGACTTGCCAGTTCCTTTGGGTGCAAGCTCTATCAGATTGAGGCGTTTCTCCACAAAGGGAAGAATGCGTGTCAGCATGGAAAGCTTTTGTTCCTCACTTTCATACCCGCCCGCATTGTAATCTATGGCCCCTAACAGCACATCAATCCACTCGGAAGTTGTAAATTCATTCCGAACATCCTTGTAATAATCAAGGTCAATAGTATAAGGGCAGAAATTTGTAAATCCAGTAAGGCGAATTTTCCCTGGAATTTTAGGCTTCGCAGTGTCATCCGGGGGTCGATAGCCGAGCTCGACCACACCCCAGACCTCCTGCCCACTGATAAGCTCTCCACGATACTGATCCCATGTAGACACATCAATCATGGTTTCTTTATTTGTCAAACCGAAGTCGGGCAATGAAAAGGTGATTTCTCCGGTTTTTATGCTTATATCGACAGAAATCTTGGTCAGGAGTTTGACACGCTCGTTATCGTTAATGATTCTATCTTTGATTCTGACCCATTCTTCTTTATTCGGAAGATAGGTGCGGATAAAATCCGTAAGTTCGTCTATGTCCAGATTACCTTCATCATCAGCAAACTTTTTGAGCAGCCAGTCTCTCAAAAACGATGGCAGACCTAACGCAGAAAAGAAGTTGCTTTTCTTCAAATCCTTGTAGACGACCATTTCATCGAAACAATCCCGAAGTTTTTCGGTCACGAGTATCCCTCCTTACAGAATGTTCTTTTCGCTGCCGCTTTCTTTTTTCACTCGAAGTGGCAGGCCAGTGGCAACAGGCATTCCACCGGCAAATACATCTACGCTGTATGTCTTGGCACGACGAATTTCAGTCATTTCCTCAACAACATAGAAATTATCAGCAGTCGGTTTTGCTTCGTAGGTATGACCGTCTATTACGACGCTGACATCCACCAACTTTTCCGTAGAAAATACTTTAATGGCAGCTTTCTTGCGGAAACTAACGAAAATTTCGGGGATACCCGTAAATGTTGCAGTTGAATCAATCGGCATTATTTTAACTTCAACGGCATCGTTAAGATACGAAATCTCGATAATCGGTACGGTAACTTCCTCCAATGTTGCGCCGCCATGAACCTCAACATTCGCTTTCCGGCTTCCCTTAAAACGGTCATAATTGGCAAGCGCCCAGAAATCTTCCGCATCCGTGGCACTGTCCGGCCTCTCATCGACCTCACTTTTCGGACAACATCTCCCAGAGTGCTTCCCGCTTGATTGCATTTCCCATAGATTTTCGGTTCCGTGAATTACAGCAAGCCGACTGGCACCATGGTCTGCAATTAAGATGGCCTTTTGATAGTCGCCGTTTGTGAGGTTTGTTTTGATTTTCTTCAGGAGTTCATCAATCAGCTCCAGTTCACGAATCAAATGAATCGGGAGCTTACGATCCTCTCGACTATAATCATAGCCTTCCTCACCGTGATGCTTGATTTTATCTATCTTATCAACAGAGATGATGGGGAATCGATCTGTGGATAGGACATCCCAAAATTCCTTGTTCCGACTGGTGATGGATGGAAGCTCACATCTGCACACAGTAACTTTCGCCATGAGTTTAAGTGCATGACATCTGGACATGATATAGCCAAGATACTCCACGCCCATTGCATCTGTAAAATAAGTCTGGGTATCCGTTACATCAATTCCTTCTATCACAGAACTGCGTGGCGGGAGAATTCTGTTATAATCCCGATCGACTGCTTGCTTTTCGACAAGTGTCATGAAGTCCGGGAAAATCTTATTGACAACCTTCTGATATTTGTACTCCTGGAAATAGTTATCAAGCAGTTCACTTTTGAAATGGTACGCTGTCAGATACGCCCGAAGATCAGGATAAATTCGCTCCAATATATCAAGAAGTTCTGCTCTCCCGAAGTCCTCACTGTATCTATCCAACAGCTTGAAAATAAGCTCCTTTTCCTGAAGGGTATTGTCTGTCAGGTAGCAGAGCGCATATTTCCCCTTGCTTTGGACTATCTTGCAAAATCCACTGACCTCATCAAGTGGGTTTTCAATGGAATTCAAAAGGTCTTTTCTTTGTCTATATTGGGAAATAAAGTCTTTGTCGGTCGGATCTTCCTCTAAGATAGTACGATACAAGCTGTGAATCAGCCCGGATGGGGAAGTAGCCGTTTCTATTGCCTTGTTGAAGTAGGAGTTGTTTCCCGCATGGAACAGTTTGAGCCCGATAAAGTACAACCAAAGCCATTTCTTGTTAGAAGCTTTTTGTTTGTAAGTAGAGATAACAATATCCAAATTGTTGACGCTCCCTATTTGGGCGGAAATCAACTGTTGCCAAGAAGAATATTTCCGAAACTCTGTCAAAGCATACTGCCAGTTCTCTTCATCTCCGTAACTTTCTGGCAGTACAGATGTCATTGCGTCCAAATGACACAATACTTCATAAGGATTCTTCAAATCTGAGATCGTATAGAGCGAAAACGGATACTGATCCTTGCTTTTTGCAGTCTCGATGTATAGAATCTCTGCTGCGGCTGATTCCACCGCCTTGGCCATGCCTCGAAGCCCTTTTACCAGCGCACTTGCGTCCGTAGGTTGAATGCCCTCTGCGGTAAAAATCAGCTTAGGACGAGCGGATGGTATCCCCTCTAAAACGCAAATTCTGCTATCAAGGCGCCTGTCATTTTTAATAAGGGTATGCAAGTATTCCACACATTGAAAGGTGAGGATAACTGCATGGCCCTCAGTGCTCATAGATAGAAGTTCTTTTAATTCTTGCACCAAGGCCTTTTCGCCTTTTAACTTGAGGAAGCTCGTGATCTCACTGACAAAAAAGTTGGTATTCTCATGAGCAAGGCGTTCAAGAATGTTGGGGATGACAGGGAATTCATCAGGTTTGCAAAACGCCGCATCAGAGGCACAAAGAAAGACATTTTGGGGCAATTGATAGTGGAGCATGATGGCTTCCAAATCTGCCTTGTTTTGAACATCTACGATAAGAGGCTCGACATTATCTTTCTTCAGATAGCGGTCAATTTTTTTAATGACTTCTTGGATGGTCATTTTGCACCTCCTCAGTTCCCTTTGATAATCTCCATGCCAACAACCATGTTATCCCGAATGAGGTCCTTTAGATACTTCTTCACATCAGCAATATCCATCTCATCGATCTTGGCGAGGGCACGTTCACAACCACCCTGGTTATATTTCGCCTCTGCCATTTGACGAAGCTTCTTTTCAATTTCGGGAAGGCCGAACCACTCAAACGGCTCTGCTGTGATGTGAGAGTCAAGGTAATCTTTCACTTCCTGAATATTTAGAAGCATAACCGCATAGTTTCCGATGATACTGTCTCTAAACGCTTTGTCCAAAGCGGCACTATCATCCAGAAGGTCAAAGAATTTTGCAGACGCAAAATATTCCATGGCACGGTCGATTGCCTGTTCATCCGCTTTGGCACGGTTGACAGCTCCAAATGCAGCTTTTGCTTTTGCAACCTCGTTGTCAGGGATAAGACACAGAATAGGCATCTTGTGTTTTTTCGACCAGTCACGAGGAGAGTCAGTCCCAGTTTTCTCTCTCCACAGTTTCTTTAACTGTGTGTTTTTCTGGCCTTCCTTATAGGCCCCAACCTTCGCTTCAACCTGATTCAGATAGTCTGCTTTTTCGTAGGTGAATGAGCCAGCAGGCATCGTGTCAAACACATCCTTGATTTCGTCTTCTGAAAGCCCATCAAGATAGTATCCGCACACACGGTTGAACAGATCAACCTGGTTGTTGTAGAAGTTGCGGAATGCGCTTCCGTTTGCCTGAACAAGTTCCAGGAAAGACTGCTTCTGGGAATCCAGCAGCGTTCCTGCTTTTTTCAGGTTATAGAGCATTCCGAGGAATGGCCCAAGTTCATCAAGATAATTTTTTGCAGCTGCATAGGAGATGCGAATATATCCGCACTTGTCACACCACTCCCGTATGGTCGCATCATAGGAGATGCTTTTGGAGATAATCTTATTGCTTTCTACAATGATTTGATACTCCAGAATAACCTCACGGATTTTCTGCTGTGCGGTTTCGACATTCCAAACCCAATTCGCCGCATCCGCATCAAACTTCCTGCGGAGAACATTGAGGTATTGACCGCCATCGCCAACTGTTTTAGCAAGAGAGACAAGCGTACCATTTTCAAAGGTTTCAAGGTAGGCAGCCATACCCTGGGTACACTTTTCCTTGGTCAAAATCGTTTGCAAATCTTTTGCGGCATCTGGATTGGAAAGGGCAAGATTTCCGATTGCCATGGCAATATCGCTATCGCTCTTCGCTGTACCCATGTTATTGCTGTTGGCAATTCCACAAAAAGAATCAATGATTTCGGACAACACGGAGGTTTCCGTCTGAAGCGATTCTTTGTCCAGAATATACTTCAAAGTCCAAATCGGGAAGGAGAATTCCTTCATCTTGTTGCGGATGCGTTCTCTGGTGTTTGGAACCGAAGTACACATATTAAGCGGAATCCCAAATGCCACAGAAGTAATTTCGTTAAAAGCCTTCTCTGCGGGGGTCATCGCAACGATATATTTATCCTTATAGCGAGGATTCGGCGTGATTTCAAGGCGAATAACTTCGTCAATCATTTCCTTGAGTTTGCCAACATTCAAAATGTCGTTGGTAAGCCCATCGCTCCAGCTATATGTCCCAGAGGCGTATTCCTTCAGCACAAAGCCCATAATAAATGCAGACAGATTACAGGGCATAAAACCATAAGGTGCCGCCTTCAAAACGTCATAGATTTGCTTGATAGATACACGGCCACCACCGTTCTGGAAGCCATCGTTTACAATTTCATCAACACACAGCTTGATTTTGGAAATCAAGAGATGAGGCTTGGAAAGCCAGTATTCGGGAACCTTCCATGCGCCGTCAAGAGCGATTTCCAACTTTGTGGCGGGACTGCCGGACAGGAAGGTACCAGCTGTTTTCTCATTGAATGCGCACTCAACACCTTGCTTCAAGCTGCTCGGTGTATACATATTGGCAATGACATTGTAAGAGCCCTCAAGGCAGGACACGAACTTTTTCTTGTTGATTTCTGCAAGAAGGCCGTACAGAGCGTCCAGCGTAGTAGCACGTTCCCCATCCGGCTTATCTGCGGTGTGAACCATAAACTCACCGCCTGCAATGCGGGTTTTCCATTTCTTCAGAGAATCTTTTGCATTGTTGGCATATTGAGTAACTAATGCAGGGTCTTTTCCTTGCTGGGACATAGATAACGCCATATCGTGACGATACACGCCATAGCCATCCGCACCAAACGGAGTACGGCTGGCATCAATGAAAATCATGTTGTAGGTGCCAGCAGCAAGGGCGTCATGTATTTTCTTGCCCAGAACCACACTTTCTGCATCATCTTTCGCAAAGCATACAACAGCAACGATCTTATTTGCATACTTTTCTTCCGTGTTGCGAAGCTGCTTGATTGTAGAATCAAAGTCGGAAGACGAAACATAGCGCAGTTCATAGCGAAGCTTCAAAGCTCCACCAAGGCTGATTGCATCCACGATACGAGTTCTGTCAGCAAGTTCCTCTGTGATAAAAGCCGAGGTGCTCTTGCGGTCGATCTGTTCCTCAAAAGGTGTTACATCAATTTCGTTTTCATGGTTGTAAGCAGCATACTGGAATTTTCCACCGCCAAGGGACTTGGAGAACAACACCTTTTCTCGAACAAGCTGATCCGCACATCTCGCTGCGGAGCCTTCCATATCAGTCCCTTCAAAAGCGTTGTCAAGGTTCTTTTCGTTGGGAATAAACAGCTCAACAGAGTCGCCGGCATATTGAGAAATTGCCTGCAACAGAAGAACCGTTTTGAGTACACGTTTTTGGTCAGAATCAAGGCGCTGATTCCCAGCACGATTGTAATAGTCCAGAATAGAGCGAATATCATGCGATAGATATTCTTTTCCCTTATCATAGAAGAATTCCCAAAGCATATCGACGGAAAGCAGCGGGTTGTCGTCCTCTGGCCCGAAATTGTCAATAAACCACTGGAACCCCTTGATTTCATCGCCACGGTCATTTTTAATAAAGTCAAACATACTGCGCTGGTTGGAATCAAACGCAGAGGAAATATGCTTGAGAAGCAGGGCGGCATAGGGATGTATCGGGAGAATATCGATCATCTCTTTGTCGGTGATCCGAGCCACCGACTTCACCAGCTTACGGGATGCCTGTGTTCTATCAGTCAGGTCGCCAAGGGCTACCTCCCAATCTGCCAAAACAACTTCGTCCTTATTCTTCTCCATGGCTGCACCCATGAGTTGGAATGCAATATTTTCAGGCAGGCTGATTAAACTGTGCGGACTGACAAAGCGTCCGTTCAGCTTGATGAAGTCCTGGTCGCGCTCATGGAACAGGCCCTGGGTCACATGGGTCACCAGCACAAAATAGAAGGGATCGGTTTCGCTGATTTCACAAAGCTCCTGAAATCCGGTGAGATTGCGGGCGTTGTTGTAGAAATATTCGGTAAACTCGTCCCACATAAAGACAATCGCCTTCAAACTGTTTGCCCGGATGACCTCACGAATCCAGTTGCCCAAATCGGTCACGCTCAGCGACAGAGCTTTTACCTGACGCTCATCGGCTACCTTGAAGATATTGTCCATAATCCTTGCCAGCGCCTCGCCGGAGAAGGTGCGCAACTTCTCAATCACCGTATCGGCGTCATCTCCGCCAAAGAGGTCAGAGTAAGTGCCAGTGATCAGTCCGTTGAAGTAGTTTTTGTTATCCTTGTCAGAGAGCCATGCAATGGTAGCATCCTTCAGCGCATTCCCGCCCTTGTTTTCAATTCCGGCATCAACAAGCGCCTTTTCAATGCTTTCCTGGATGGCAAAGACAAGATTATGGTCGCTGCGGATAGAAGCGGAACCATAGCGGTGAACGGTCAAGATACGACCGCTGGACTTCACGGCCTGGAAGCGGTTGTACAGGTCGTTGTCCATTTTATGTCTCTGGAAGTATTCACGGGTTTCTTCTTCGCTGGAATCCAGTAGCTTTTTGAGCGTGTGAACGGCATGGGATTTACCGGTTCCGTAGGCACCTTCCACCCATAGACAGAGCTTCTGCTTGCGCTCCAGGACGCTGACCGTGTTCTTCAGAAGTTTCACGAAGGTCTCGTGGGGGAAGAATTTTTTCCACACTTCCGGGTTCTTCGTGATGACCGCCTCGTTCACGGCGGGGAAATAATCCGGATCAATATTGAAATAATGACGGTATTTTTCCAACATCGGCATAGCATCTTCCTCCTTAGAACAGATTCAGCACATCCTGAGATGTCTTTTCGCTGTTGAGAGTGATATTATCCAGGTCCAGTGTAAAGCTGGCGTTGAGGAAATCTGGATAGTTGATAGTCAAACCATTCAAAATCTTTTCCATCTGATTGCGGTCAAGACCAAAAATCTCAGTAGGACTAACACCGTCACTTTCGAGGTCATGGTTTAAGAGGCGGGACAATGTAAACTGGTGGTAATCCCCGCAAGCCTCTGCAAATTTATATAAGCTGTAAAGAATGACAAGCGGATTCGGATTTTCCCAGGGGATGCGAACCACGCTATTCCAAAAACGCTTTCCGTTTTTTAGCGTGTAGTCACAGACACCCAGGCCGATTTCATTGCTTAATTGAGGAATAGAAATCAGGATGTTTTTATATGCGGAGACAATGTGTGAACGAGAATTTTTACTCATTGAGTCATCCAGCATTGCATAAATGGTATCAGGGGTGTGCGTTGTGGAAAAATCAATGTTTTTGACCCACCAATTAAACTCCGATGTGTATGTCAAATTGCAAAGAATCAATGCCCAAGCGTCGGAATTCTCTATTCCAATATTATCAATAACTTTACCAAAGGGTGCAAATTTAGATTTAGCAGTAACTTCGGCATCGTTCAAGAAGCTCTTGAGATTTTTAACCATGTTGGTTCCAAGGCTGTGAGGAGAAGTCCAAAATTCATCCTTTAATTTGAAATACGATCTAACCCAATCGAGTTCAATGCCCATATTTCCATACCTGTCAATGCTCCCCATTTTCTTTTCTCCTTTCGGCAATCGCAACGAGTTGGCTACTAAGCAACCATGGAATACATCGTGACATTTTTTGCATTTTACGCATCGGTCATCGATTGTTACATGGCCATCCTTCATAGAAATAAACCCATGCGGACAATTCGCCTCGCATACTCTACAGCCAATGCAATATGCGGTTTTTCTGAACACAGTCTTCAATTCTGACATAAAATAAATGTCTTTCTGGGTATTTTTCCCTATCACAACTGTAGCAGTTAGTCCGTTGGTATTTTCGGCAATCTCAATGTGATACAACTTATCTCTGCAAAGCACTTCGACATTACCATTCTCCAGAAAGGTTACATTGCCAATTGTTTTAATCCACTGCTTCCAATCAGTTTCTATACGGGATACTTGAATTGTAAGTACACCTTGTTCAAATGATTCATTTGTATAACTTTTGGCGAATGATAATTCTTTTCCACTTCTTCGTGCTTTCCATCCACCAATGTCCATAAACTCCTTGACGGCGCTCGGATTAGACAACTCTTTGGAGGTTGTTTCCAGAATAATGTTATTGAATGTTGTGGTTGTCCGATATCCCTCATCACTAAAGCTGTATGCTTGTTCCTTAAAATACATATTTTTCGATGTGGCTAACGGGCACACAAGACATCCTGCACGGCTATTTCCTTTTTTATAGGCATCATTTATCAAGAGTTGTCTCTCATAGATATAGGAAAACAATTCGGCGGAGTTCCATTCAAGGATTGGGTGGCAGCTATATTGTCCACGAACTTTCTCTCCGTGACTAATACCTTCGTATTCACTTCGAGAAGCACTTTCATCTCCTCGGATTCCTGTGAAGGCCATTCCCCTAAAATGAGGATTATTGGTATACTCTCTCAGTAAGATGATTTGAGGCGCAGTTTTATGCACACTACAACACCATCGCATCGTCTGCGCTGGCGGTCCAAATTCCCTCCATGTGACTTTCGGGTCGAAGTCAGACTTTGCTCTTAAAAATTCAATCTTTGCGTCTTTACAGTGCTGTTCAATCTCTTCGACTATTTTATATGTATCCGGGAATTCCATTCCCGTATCGCCAAATAGCACTTTGAATTTATTGTGCGGCAAAGCACGCTGCACCAGATCGAGGGCTACTACACTATCCTTGCCGCCACTGAACGCCACATAGAAGACATCGACCCGATCCATGTATTCAACATAAATGTTGTATATTTTCTTTATTGTTTCTGCGGCCAGTTTCTCCAACAAATCCCGGTTCTTTTCGACCATAGCGGGAATATCAACAAAGCGGAGAGGTTGTCCATCGGGCTCTGGCTCGTCCATAATCACAATTTCAGGTGGGGTATAAAGACTGCCGCCTTTGGTCTTGGCAACCTGCCGTCCCCGGTAGAAATAATTGTTGGCTTCCGCCCACATATAGGGGTAGGAGTCATTCTTTGCATAATTCCAATACCGGTCAAATCCAAGAATATCCAGTTCTTTGTAATACACCGGACGAGGTTCCTTACTGAAGGAAAGCGGTGAGCTGTTCAGCAGCAGTCCGCCCGTCTCGGCATCCCAGGTATATGAGTACATATTAGTCGGTGTCCTTCCTTTGCCTCTGTGCTTTTGCTCTGATAATGAGCGATTCTATTTCTGAGTATCTACGGCGGGCAAGATATCCATTGTCACTCAGATATTGAAGCACGGGGGCTTTTTTCATCTCTATTTGATTGTTGTTGGCCAGCAGGTCAATGATCAAGTCATCAAAGCTGCCGATGCCTGCGGAACGCTTCACAATTGCACCGGCGCATTCAGTTCCATTAAAGCTGCTATGTAGGAGCAGATATTTCTGACTGTAACTTGCCACATAATGTTCCAACAAGAAGCTGTTCCAGGGAAATCCCACATAGGGGAGTGCGCCAAAGTTCGTTACTTCCGGCAAGGGAATATACTTTTCCGTACAGATTCGGTCCAGCACCTCATCTATGTCAGCAACGGGGAACTGGGCCGCTGCTTTCGATACAAATTGATCCCGGCTGATTCTCAGGCTGTTTTCGTAAACGGTATCAAAGTATATGGTCGTAGCGAGGCTATCCGCCAATCCCTGAAGCTCAGACAGCGTGAAACTATCATGACTTCTTGCATATTTTGCAAACACATCCACCATCGAGATTTCCTGACCCGAGCGGCTGATGATATTTCCTTTGAACGAAAATTTATCACCTAATTTTGCCTTTAGTGCATCCCGGAACCCATACACGGAGAGGGTGTGATTTTCCTCTATGATATAGGGATATTTTGCCCGGATTGCATCATAAAGCTCATTACCACCAATGAAATCCCTTTCGTCAATGGTCCTCTGGATGATTTCAGCAATTCCATCCAATTCTTCATCAGACAAATGGACAATACTTTCGTGGAAGTATTCGCTGCGGCCATTGTTGACGAATTCAACATTGCTGGCAAGGATCAACTTTATTTTACTCTGTGGAAGATGCGGCAGTGCAGCAAAAAGCTCATCATAAGTCGCCGGTCTTCCAAAGTTTTGCAAGCAAGAGCGAACTTCCGATAGCGGGTCCATGCTGACATCGGGCGTTTTCGATATAAAACTTCTGTTGATGAAAAATCTTCCGTTTCCGATAGAGGTCAAGTACGCTTTCAGCATATCGGCATCGTGAATATGGTAGTCCAAGAACACATCAGAAAATTCGGCAAAAATCGCTTGATAATAAATAGCTGCTTTCCCGTCTGCAAAGGCGCTCTCGATGTAATCCAGCAGTTCTTCCTTTCGATCTTCGCTCAACATGACATCTGGGAGAAAGGCTTTCCCCTCGTAAAGAATGCATAGTTGCTTGATTTTGTTGCTGATGTCATCATCAGAGTCAGTCAGCTCTGTGGCATGGGTTGCTGTGTAATACCTCTTAAATTTGCGTATCTCAAGAGGCGAATCCATACGGAATCCCTTCATGAAATATTCTCTGAGCACTTGCTCATAACCTTCATTCCTGTAAGGACTCGCAGAATCTATGTCCGCTTTTGTAGGAACAGTCTGTTGCGGCTCAGCCCCAATGAACATAAGAAACTTCTGCAAAGCCGCTCGGAAGCGATTATGCTGCCTCGCATTGTAACTCAAAAAATCCGCATCGTTTAAGAGTAAGCGAATCGTTTCCTGCGCAGCTTGCCGATCAGAAGTGTAAAGTTGCCAAGAAGGCAGTTGGTGTTCTCTTGCAAACACCTCACAATTATTTATTGCCGAAGAATAACTCCGACTGGTAGCATCGGCCATTTTCAGTGTTTCCGACAGGTATCGAGAAAAACTTCTGCTGTTTATCTCATCCGACTGTTCACTCGCAACAGATTTTGACATTGTATCGTTTGCGATATTATGTGTGTGTTGTGGCTGAAATGTCTGAGTGGCGGTGTTGGATTCCTCAACTGCTGTTTCCTCAATGCCAATACGAGAATAGAGCCCTTCTTTTATGTAGTTGTAGTAATATCGCCCTGCAGCAACAATTTTATTGATCTGCTTTCTGCGGGTTATTCTGAAGAATTTATTTTGTTCAATTGTGCGCTGAACTTTCTTTATGGTTTCGATGTCTGTTGTCTGGAACAACGGTTTTTGCAGGACTTTTATTTTCAAGCAAAAGGTTTCGATTTCAGAATAACAAATATAAAAGTCAGAAAGCTGGGCAGGAGACACTTGTTCGGCAAGATACCGCATGAAATCATCTTTAACGGTTTTTCCATCGATTATCATTGCTCTTGCCTCCTTCAGTAATTTTTGATACTCGTCATGGGAGTCATGATACAAACTTGCAACCCCTGTAAAAAGTCTGGTAGCCGGTTTGAAAACTGTGCGTCCCAAATATGCTGACTCCATGCTTTTCATTTGAAATGAGATTCCGTTTGTATTACGATACACCGCATCAATTTCTATGCCCCGATGAACTGCCATTGCTCTTAAATCGTGAGATACTGCCTTAACTGCGTCTGAGCGTGTGAGCTCGCCTTTCATAGAGGCAAGGATCCCTTCTAACAGGATAGCGGCTTCATATTTATCCCAGGACGGTTGCCTCTCTGCCATATACAACTACTCCTTTGAAGATGTTTGCGTGTTTGAACTATTTTTTGATTCTTTTACATATTCCATAATATCGCCGAAATCACAGTCGAGGGTCTCACATATACGGCCCAAAATAGCGAGATTTACCGTTTCATCTCGCCGTAGCTTTGTCATTGTATTCGGCGCAATATCTGCGGCTTTTCTCAAATCCGCTTTGCTCATTTTCTTATCTACAAGTAACTTCCACATACGGTTATAAGAAAGCGCCATGTACTCTCTCCTTCTTCCAGATAATACAGATATTTTGTAAGGTGATTCTCAAAGAACGGGCCTTAATGCACACTTGACTTATATTTTACCGCTAATCTCTATTATCTTCAAG
>JAHZGF010000064.1:17972-59437 GCA_019420945.1 Clostridiales bacterium
GTATCGCAATTTTATGCGAACGCACAATCTCTCCGGCAGAAGAAAAGCAGGGACTTGCCGGGAGCGCATTGCCGACAAGTCCCCGCCGTTCTTCCGTTAGTTTCTTTCTCTGCATTAAATCTCAGTTAGAGTGAGTCCTTCTGGGCGGTTCACAATGAACCGCCCCTGGGTCCAGCACATGAGCGCAGCCTCCCCTTGGTGGAAGGTTTTAAAAATTCGATTCCTTCAAAAGTGGTTTGTACAACTTTTTGGTACAAACCACTTTCTCTTTATTTTACAGTATAGAGATTGGAGGTACTGCTGCCGTTGGGACGGTATCGGGGGGCTTTGACCAGATATCCGGCTTTTTCCAAATCGGATACAGCCCGCTTGACCGTGGAGCGGGACAGCTTCATGTCCGAGGCGATGGTCTTGATGCCGGGCCAGCACTTGCCCTCAGCGTCTGACCGATCCCGCAGGTACATATAAACTGCCCTTGCTCTGGAGGGCAGTTCGGTGTCGGCGTAGATGGTTCCAAAGTAGCTCATGTGTTTTCTTCCTCCATGGATTTGATACTTTTACCCCGCTTTCGGGTTCTCTCCTGTACTGGTTCATGCGCCATACCGCCGTGTCCGGACACCGCATAGCCCCGGTGTTCCGCTGCTTCCTCTGCCTTGGCAGACTTCGGAAGATTCCGTTCCAGATCCACACGATTGGCATAGGCCACCGCTCGGTTTGCCCGCTCCGGCACAGTGTACGGCTCCCCGAAGGTGATGCCCCAGTTCAGGAAGAGCTGGAGCCGGGTCCGCATGGGATGGGTACCGGTTTTCATGACAATGAAGCTGCCCTTGGGGATGGATTTCAGCTCGTCAGGGGTGAGTAGTGCCCGTTCCATCATCTGCAGGCTCTGGCTGGGATCGTTCTTCCCTCGGCTCACCGAGCCGGAGAGGACGGTGCGGCTGCCCAGGGCTTTGGACAGGACTTCCGCAGTCTGGCTGTTGGGGGCGAAACCGCCGAAGATGGTGTCCTGGCAGTTGTCCTGAATGATTTCGCAGCCTTCCTTGCCGTAGTTTTTCTCCAGCTGCGCCAACGACTGGATGATGGGTACCAGCGTCAGCCGGCGAGATCGACCGGCGGAGAACAGGGGCAGAATATCAAAGGGCGGCATGGTTCCAAACTCGTCGCAGAACAGCACCACCCGGTTTTTCAGCTTGCCGCCGTTCTCATCGGCCACGGCAAACAGCTCCCGGCTGAGATTCTGAATCATCAGACCGGCCATAAAGTTCTTGGTGGTGTCCTCCTCCGGCAGGATCAGGAAGATGGCGGACCTCTCCGACGCAAACTTCTCGGCGTCGATGGCGCTGTCAAAGCACAGGATCTGCTCCAGTTCGCTGTCCAAGAAGGCATTCAGCCGGGACAGGACCGTGGACATGACGGAGGCCATGGCCTGCTCGGCGCTGTTGAGGGCGGCTCCGGCGAACCACCGCGCCTTGTGGTCCGGAGGCAGCTTGCCCATCAGAAGCTGGAAGTGGCTCTTGCCCTTGACGCCACTGGGTTCCAGAAGATCCTGCACCAGCTTGAACACGGAGACGATGTGTCGGCGCTCCTGGGGATGGTCTTCGTCGGGCGGCAGGAACTCAGCCAGCATCAGGATGACAGAGGTGAGCAGACCTTCGGCGGCATCGTAGAAGAAGGCGTTTTGCCCACGGTTGCTGTCATCGCCGTCCGGGTTGACAATGGTCTTGGACAGGATCTTGGCGTATTTTTCTGCTTTTGCGCGGGCCGCCAGATTCCCCGGCTCCTTTCGGGCGATATCCATGTACCGGTTGACCAGCGTCAGCAGATTGTTGCCATCCGAGCGGGTGGGATTACGCAGGTCGATAACAGAGATATTGTACCCATAGCACTCCTTGGCGATGGTTCCGTAATTCCGGGCAAGGTCGCCCTTGCTGTCCAGCGCCAGCCAGCTCATGCCGCTGGCACAGGCATATTCCAGATTGGGATAGAGGAAATAGGCTGTCTTGCCGATGCCGGAAGCGCCGATCATGAGGCAGTGGATATCGTCGCTGTCCACCAGAGCGGTAAGCTCGCCCTTCTTGCCCTTGCACCCCAGCACCAGCCCCTGCTCCGCGGGGCGGTTGTGGCCGCTGCGCCAGTCCCTGACCCGGAACGGGACATGGGCATAGATCTTTTTGATCTCCTTTGCGGTGGCCCACCTCGCGGTACCGTGCTGTCCGTCGCCCACCGTCCTGGACTTGATGCCGCTCAGGGTGTAGCAGTGGGACAGCGCAGCAAGTCCTCCGATGACAAGAAACATTCCGGCGCCGGCCAGAATCAGGAGAGCCACCTTTGACTCCTTGAGCTGCTCCAACAGAGTTATCCAAAACTCTGGCATAATGTGTTCACCTCGCATTTCTGTTCTCTGACTGTAGTCAAGTCATCGTTCCAGTCCTTGTTCTCCGGAACGAGCCGTTCCACGGTGTAGTCCGCTTCCAGCTGGGCCATCATGCGCTGGTTGGCCAGGTGGCCAGCCTCGTCGTTGTCCAGACAAAGCAGCACGGTGTGAATCTGGGGCATCCGCTCCAGCATCTTCGCCACCGGCTGGATGGAGGTGCCGCAGCAGGCCACATAGCTGTGGCGCTGCCAGTCCTCCGGATGGAGCGTGATGTAGGAGAGCATATCGATGGGCGCCTCGAACACATAGAGGCTTTCGTCTGTTCCCATATGGTGAAAACTGTAGCGGGGATTGCAGCCCTCCACATTGAGCCGGAAGGCTTTTCCGTAGCTGTTGGTACTCCGTTTGTGGGCGTGACGCGGGACGCCTTCCTCATCTGTGCCCACAAATACTGCATTGTGGTATTTCGCATCTTCGTACAGGAGCCTTTCCCTGGCGAAGTGGGCTACCACACTTCGGTCAATGTTCCGATGCTTCACCAGATAGGCATAGACCCTGCGCATATCGGAGTGGACCGGCGGCAGGACAAAGGGCTTTGGCGGCTCCACCACCCGCTCTGCGGCAGAGGGGTAGATGGTACCCACTTCTCCGCCCAGCAGCATGGTCACCGCTTCGGGATAGCTGAGGTTGTAGAAGCGCTGCACAAAGCTGACGGCGTGACCGCCCCTCTCCTCGGCATGGTCGTACCACTCGTTTCCGCGGACGGTGACGCTGTGGTCCTTGGCCAGCCGTTTCTCTCTGCCGGACGGAATCAGCTTCTCGCCACGGAACCGGAGGAACTCCTCCAAGTCCACAGCGGCGGCACGCTGCCTTTGCTCTTCTGTAAAGTGAATATAGGTTGACATGGTTCCCTCCTGTTACATGGTCTGCTGATACGACACCTGCTCCTCGTGATCGTCTGCCTTGTGGCCTATGGCCATACGTTTCTCCATCAGGCGTGTGCGCCGTTTGGAGTCAATGCGGATTCCGGCCGGGTTATGAGGCGGTACAGAATTATCCCGGAAGATCCGGCTCATGTGATGGAGCAGCTTGGTTGCCGCCAGCATCACGGACGGATCACGGAACTGGTCGAAGCGGTCGAGGAAGAATTGAGCGTACTGGTTGCCCTGGGCGGCTGAGCGTGTGAACCACTCCCTGGCCTGCTCCCGATCCTGCTCCACATCCCGGCCCAGGAGATACAGCTTGCCCAGGGTATATTGGGCAAAGGAATTTCCCTGTTCGGCGGCAGCGGTCAGGTACTCCAGAGCTTTTCTCACATCCTTCTTTACAGACTCGCCGGCGAGGTAGAGCTTTCCCAAACGATATTGGGCAAACTGGTTTCCATGCCCGGCAGCCTTATCCAGCCAGCGCAATGCCTCCGCTGTGCGTTTCTGAGAAAGGAGCAGTTTCCCAAGGGCGTATTCCGAGAAGTCATTTCCGGCCTCTGCGGACAATCGAAACCACCGCTCGGCTTTTTCATGATCCCGCATGGTGGAGAGGTCGTCCCGGTAGAACTTACCCAGCTGGTGGGCTGCCACCGTATATCCCTCTGCCCAGAGCTGCTCCAGCTCCCGAACCGCTTCCGCGTGTTCCTCATCCAGCGCATAGACATCCTGCAGCACGGATTTGGCGGCACGGTAGCGCTGTGCCTGATCGTATACGCTGGTGGATCGATGTTCCTCCTGTGCTTCCTCCGGCTCAGGCTCGTCCTGCAGTGCTTCATCTTCAAAAGTTGGGAGGCCGAGACGGATGTTCTCGGCCTCCCGGATGATGTCGTTCTTGATTCTGCGAAACTCCCTCTGCTGGGAGAGCGGGAGATGCTCCCGTGGTGTGCGGCTGCCGTAGCACTCGTTCAGCTCGTCCCGGATCTGATTCCAGATTTCGTAGCACTGCGCTACTTCCGGCTGTCGGGACAGCTCATCCACGATGGTGTCCACCAACGCTTTCAGTGGCTTTTTCAAATAGCCATACTGCTTTTTCCCGGTGGTGGTTTCCAGAGCCTGCACCAGCTGGCGCATCTGCTCCTCGATGACGGGGTTGTCGCAGAGCTGGTGATTCATCCTGTGGATCAGCTCCCGCATGGTGTCCTGGGCTGTCTCGACCAGATCTTTGTAGGCTACATCCTTCCGCTCGTAGATCTGATTCATCTCATCCCGGAAGATAGTGTTGGTCAGCTTGGAGCGCATGGCCGCAATGCCTTCTCTGGTCAGGAAGCCCTCCTTGGGATTGTCCGACCAGACCATCATGTGGATATGGGGGTGATGTCCCTCATTGTGGAAGGCTGCGTACCAGCGGAAGTGATCCACCGGTATCCGCATAGCCCTGGCCAGATCCTGTGTGTGCATCATGAGCAGAGTGCGCCACGCATCCGCGTTGTCGTATTCCAGGCGGGCGGCATCTTCCCGGCGCAGGGAGTAGATGATGGTCCACACATTTCCTTCATGGGCCTCCAGCTCGGACATGGCTGCATTCAGGTCAACTGCCGGAGCGGAGCTGAACAGGCCGTGTGCGCCGTGACGCTCCACACGAGGACGGGTGGCAATGTAGGACATGTATCCGCTCTCTGAGTTCATCTCATGAAGGTTTGCATCCAGCGCCATGGTGATGAATGCGGAGGCAGTTCCAAGCGTTGGGGTCTTGCAGTAGTCCTCGTACTCGAACAGCTCCGCAGCATCGGGAAAGTCATGGAGCAGCTTTTGGATCAGCTCCCGCTGGCCTTTGGTAACCGGACCGTTTCCGGACAGCTTCTCCACGCCTTCACGGGTGGCGATGTACTTCATGTACCCGCCGGCCTTGTCCGATTGGATATAGCCGCTTTTCTGTACGAGCTTTGCCATGGGTTACACCGACTTCTGGAAGTCCAGTGCGTCCTTGAAGGAGATGCGCCCGTTGGTGCGCTTCATATCCCGGATGGCTTTTCCGCGCAGGCGCTGGTATTCGCCTTCGTCGATGTCGGTGTCGTAAGCGATGATCTGTCCCAGCACATGGAGATCCACGCCCTGCTTGAACAGGAGCGAGCCCATGCGCCCGGTATAGTAATCCAGTGTGCCGGTCATCATGGCAGAGAGTGCTTCGGGCAGAAAGGCGCCGGCGTTCTTGGTATGCAGATAGCCAAGATAGAATTCCACTGCTTTTTCGATGAACTCACTTTGGGTTCTACAGTTATCTGACCGATAGGTGTCCTCAATCTGCTCCTTCACAGATGGGGTCATCCATACAGTTACCTTCTGTTTTCCTTTTACCATAGTACCTCCTTGTTTGTTGGAACCGCTGTAAAACCCTTGGTACAGCGGCGTTCTCGTAAAATGGAGCGTTCCTGCTGCTGTTTAGGCTCAAAAGGAACGGCCTATCCAAAAGCCTGAAACTGCCCGCACTGCGGGCAGTTGTGAATGGCTCGGCGCACAAGGAGCGTCGGGCCTTTCTCCTGCTTGCCTTTCGTCGGCCTCCACCTCCCTCGAAAAGCGGCACAAACCCCGCCTGTTTCCCCAGGGCGGGGTACTCGGTCGGTCAGCCGCTGAAAGCCGCACACAGCGGCCCACAGGGGGCAACACGGCGCTACATCTGCATCTCCGGGGATGCCGGACTCTGCTCCGACAGATAGTTCGCACTGCACTCCTCCAGACTTTGGCCCCAGTACTCCTGACAGTAGGTGTTCATCCTGGGGAGGAGCAGGGCCTGTTCCTCGGCGCTGAGGCGATACTTGAACGCCTCCTCATCGCCGTTGCCCCGCTGCAGATACACCTCCAGCGTGTCACAGACACGGCGGGCATCCAGATCGTAGTTGGCATAGATGTTCAGCCAGTCATCGTTCTCGGTGGTACAGACGTTGGTTCCGAACACCTCGTCCGCATGGAA
The DNA here is from genome assembly GCA_019420945.1 of Clostridiales bacterium. Classification (GTDB taxonomy): domain Bacteria; phylum Bacillota; class Clostridia; order Oscillospirales; family Oscillospiraceae; genus UMGS1766. Next base: position 24,241 of record JAHZGF010000064.1, read on the forward strand.
CGATACTTCCATGTAGAACTCCAGCAGGTTGTCGTTCTGAATAATATCCTCCGCAAAGGAGATGTCCTCTGCGTGGAGCGTCCGGATACCGGTGAGATACTGGGGCTCCGTTTCGTATGTGATCTCTTTTCCCTGCAGACGATCCAGGAAGGTGCGCCACTGTTCGTCCGGTGACGCGGCGCTTTTCTTCGTGGCGAAGTAGACGGCGGTGCTGACATCCTGAATGCGGAATCGCTTCCAGCCGTCCATGATGTTGAGGGCATCGAGGTAGCCGCTGTCCAGGTCAATGTCGAATGCACCGACCACTCTGCCGGTGTTATCCAGCCGCTCCGACACATATGTTTCGAACTGCTCACGGGACAGTTTCTCTCCACGGGGAAACATTTCAGTGAAGTGTGCGGGGGCGTCGCCGTCTGCCTTGCGGATATAGCTGCGAAGGCGTCGGGCAGTTTGCAGGAACTCCATATGTTCTTCCGTCAGGAAGTAGTCGGCACTGCCGCCCTCCGTGACATGGAAAACGGCGAAGCGCCGTGTGGCCTCCCGAGCCTCCTTCTCCGCCTGCTGCTCTGCCCAGAGCTCGTGGCTGATGCGCTCGTACTCCCGCTGAGGAAGCTGGTTGCACATTTCATCAAGGACATTCTCCAGATGCTCCTCCAGCGTTTCATCTTTCAGATGCTTGCTGAGGGCGTCGTACCAACGCTCGTCAATCCAGAGGGTGATGTCTTTGCTGTTCACTGCGACGCCTCCACTTCTTCTGCGGGTTTGGGCGTGACAGGCTTCGGGCTGCGGCGGGACTTGTTCGGAGCAGCGGCGTTTACATCGCTCTCGTCGATGTATTCACGCACCGGAGCGGGCACATATTTTTCATAGAGTTTCACCAGCGCATCCGTCATCTCACGGTCCAGGTCAAGCTCCTTCTTGCCCATGTAGCGTTTGAGCGCCGAGAGCTTCTCCTCATCGAAGGTGATGGTCAGGTTCACTTGTTTCATTGGCACTTCCTTTCTCAGTTGTAGTTGATGTATTCGATCTCCAGCCAGTGGGTCCAGCCGCGGCCTTCCAGCTTGGTCTTGACCACACCGTACTTGGTGCCCATGGCCTCGATGACCTCGCCGTTTCCGATGTAGACGCCGATGTGTCCGTCGTGCCAGACGGCAAGGCCGGGAGTATCCGGCATGGTATCAATGGGACCGGACACCGATGCGGAGTAGTACATCTGGTTTGCTCCCAGGTCGGGCATGCCGTTGGTGGCATAGTCAATGGTGAGGGTTTCGGGATTCAGCCAGCCATAGCCTTTGATGAGACCGACGCAGTCCGTTGTCCGTCCTCCCAGCCAGTTGGCCCGGATGAAGTCTGCGTAGGTACCAACGCCATCCGGATACTGCTCCAACTTATAGGCGAAGAGCGAATCGGTGAGGACACTGCCGTAGGTTCCCCAGACATAACCCCAGCCGGACTCCCAGGCATGGATGGCGTAGGTCACAAGGTCAGCGGCATTCTTGGTGGTGGGATCGGTGAAGGTGGAGATGTCCAGCACAATGCTGCTCCCATCCCCTCGGAGATACTCGCCGCTGTAGCTGCCGCCACCCACGGCACCGGCTATCATGGTATAGATGTGGTCGATGTTGCTTTTGTCATCCTCCGTGATTGCTCTGCCCAGATGGGCTTCCAGATTGGCGTATGCCTGGTACAGCGAGATCGGCACCGCGACGGTATATTCTTCTTCCTCTGTACTGGTAGTCCCGTCCTCCAGAGTCACTTCCACGGTTCGGGTTCGGGTTTCGGTGGTGTAGAAGCACCCCACGAAGCTGTTCGCCGCCCGTGTGGACGGGGCGTCCTCCCCAAAGCAGAGGGCATAAAAAACAGCCTTGACACGGATGGGGTCAAGGCTGTTGCCGCTGTCCATCTGCCCATTGGCAGAGGACACCGCCGAGTCCAGAAGAGAAAAGGCCGAGCGCATCTCCTCAATGTGATACCGGAACTCCGCAGGGACTTCGGCGGAGAACTCGCCTCCATAGAAGCACGCCTCCACCGAATAGTTGTTGTGTTCTGAACCGCCGGAACCAATGGCGCAGAGCAGGGCGATCAAAAGAATGACCGGTGAAAAGACTGCCACCAGAATCCAGCCCACACCTTTTCGGGTCTTTTCATTGGTGAGGAGCATGGCGGCGGCTTTTGCGATTGCCGCAGGCACAGCCATCAGCGACCACCTGCCGATCCGAAGAGTTTCTCCTTGTAGGACGGAGCATGAACCTCCAGCAGGTATCGCTCATTGCCGCACTTATACAGGCAGACGCCCCTCTGAGGAAACTTGATGAGGTTGTATTCCGACTCCTCCAGCTGAAGCATATCCATGTAGGATCGCTTGTCGATGGAGCCGGCGTTGAACAGGAACTGGTGGGGCGGGATGCTGAACAGGGGCTTTGTCATCTCACGGACGCCTTCCTGGTCAAAGTCCTCCAGATTCTGACTGGCCAGAAGCATGGCGGATTCTTTCTTTCGCACACGCTTCAGGCAGTTGCGGATGTACTCGATAGCAGTGGGGTTGGACAGCCAGATATACAGCTCGTCCAGAGCCGCCACGGTATTGCCCACGGTCAGAAGCTTGTCGGACATGAAGGACAGCACATTGAAGAGCATGGCGTTGCGGACATTCTTGGCGGCACTGAGCATCCTTTTCACGCCGAACACCAGAAAGCGGCTGGAGGTGATGTTGGTGTGTCCGTTGAAGAACTGGGCGTCGGCCCCCTTGCACATGGAGTGCAGGCCAAGCAGCACCTCCTGCAGGAGCTTTTCAGTATAGAGCTGGTGCTGACCGGCATCGTAGTTTTTGAATTCCTGCTCGATGAGGTCGTACAGATCGGAGAGAATGGGATAGTCCTCCGGACGCATCCGGCTGAAGTTGGTGCGCTCGGTGATGCCAAACTTCTGATACAGCTTGGACAGCATGATCTCAATGGTATCGATATGCGCGTCGCTGAAATCCTTATAGGCCCGGAAGAAGTCCTTCAGGAAGGAGATGTGCTGGGCCAGCAGGGTGCTTTTGCGAAAGGCCTCCGGCGCGTCGGTGGCATTGGGATCGCCGCCGTCATCCCAGCACTTGGGTTCCAGCACATTGATGATGTACTGTCCGGCCATGAGGTCGGCGAAGCAGCCGCCCACCGCCTCGCACATCTCCTGCTGTTCGTGTTCGGCGTCCAGGGAAATGATGGACTTGCCGGACTCCAACAGGTTCAGGATAAGCAGCTGCATGAGGGAGGATTTGCCCTGACCGGAGTTGCCCAGGATCAGGATGTTGGCGGAGGTCTTATCCTCGTCCCGCTGGTCGAAGTCCACCAGAATGTTGCTGCCGTATTTGTCTTTGCCAATGTAGAAGCCCTTGGGGTCCAGTTTGCCGGAGTAGTTGAAGGGATAGAGATTTGCCACGCTGGAGGCGGGCAGCACCCGTTCAAACTGGACGCCGAAGGCATTGTGACCGCTGGGATTGACACAGCGGAAGCCCTGCTGCTGGCGGAGCAGGAGCTTGTCGACATTCAGCTTGCTCCGTACCAGCTCCGTCAGCACATCGGTCTGGAGCAGCTTGAGGGTGTTGTAGTCCGAGGCGGTCAGCTCGATATAGACCGCACAGTGGAGCAGCGGCTCACGGTTGCGGTGCATGGCGGCCACCAGGGTCGCCACATCCTGCAGGTTGCTCTCGGCGGTGACCGTCTGCTGCAGGTCATTGGTGTTGGAACTGTTCATGCGGTTTTTGTTGGCTGCGTTCTGGATGATTCGCTTTTCCTCTGCGGGCGTGACCTGCCGGGTGTAGATCCGCAGGGTGATGCCGTCCTTTTCTCCCAGGTGGCGGAGGATGGCCTGCTCGTCCGTGCTGGTGGGGTATTCCCGAAGGGCCCAGACGCAGCGGTAGGTGTTGCCGCAGATGAAGTGGTCCGGCATGAAGCTGACCACTGAGGGAGCGATCATGTCCAGGAAGGACTTGATGTTCGCCTCCTCACGGCCCTGAGGTGCGGGGTTTACTCGTTTCTTTGCCATGGAATTCCTCCCTTTATTCGCCCACAATGACCCAGCGGTCACCGTCGTAGTCCTCGTACTGCTCGGTGGTCACATTCTGCTCGAAGTAGACGCCCAGCATCCGTTTGAGATCCTGCTCGGCGGCCCGGCGGGTGGTGAATCCGTTGTCATTGATGCTCTGCTCGATGCGGCTGAGGTACGGAAACACATCCGTATCCTTTTCCTTCCGCAGCCGGATGATGATATAAAACTCCCGGCTGGAGGCCATCAGCACCTGAATGCGGTCCAGGTGTGTGCTGTCCTGCTCCAGAAGCCTGCGTATGGCAGGGAGCTCCTCGCAGGTCTGCCGTTCCTGATAGAAGGTCTTGTTCCGTTCAAAGGACTCCTTGGAGTTGAGCGCCAGCATCTCGATCTCGGCCTGTCCCTTGACCACATTCAGCAGAGCGTAGATTCTGGCGCTGATGCTGGAGTCCGGCAGGACGCTGATGTTGGTGGGCTTGATGATGAAGAATACCAGGTCGCCCATGCGGGTGGCGATGCAGTAGTCTTTGACGCTGTCGATCCCCATGAGCTGCCGGGTAGACTGGGCCGACTTATCTTTTTTCTTTCTGCTCATACTGTGATCCCTCCTTTGGAAAAGAGCGCCGGAAACAGGCCGGTGCAGCGGATGGTGACGCGGCAGGTCACCGTCTTGGGGTGCTGGCGGAACCAGTATTTTGCCCGGACATTTCTCGCACCATCGCAGCGGGAGCTTTCACACAGGCGTCCGCCCACATAGCTTTTCAGAAGGGCCCGCAGACTGCGGAAGCCGTGATAATATCTGCCGTCCTCACTGCGGCAGCACCACTTGTTTTGGGACTCGTGCCAGAAATACGCATTGTCACACTCCCAGCGTCTGCGTTTCCGGCTCCACCGAAGGGTCAGCGAAGCAGACAGATCTTTTTCTTCGTATCCTTCGGTTTCCTCAAAAGAGAAAGGAGGCGCCGTACCGAACATGGTTTCGTCATAGCTCATATCACATTCTCCATTCATAAAATTGCTGTCTGGTGATCAGGAAGGCCACCGCATACCGGATAAAGTCCAGAATGCTGGTGCCGTCAAACCGGATGCTGAGGAAGGCGTAGACCGCCGTCAGCACCAGCGGAATAAAAATTCCGGTCTGGGTCAGCGCCAGGACGGAGAGCAAAAGCCCTACGCCGATGACGCCCACATCCTTGAGTTCCCAAAGCCACAGCATTGCTTTGGCGGTCAGGTTATCGGGATAGATGTACAGGATAGTTCACCTCCAAGAAAAAAGCCGCCGGGGTTCATTCCCCGGCGTCCATGCGGTATCTCATTCGTTGGTCGTTTCCTCGGTCTGGTTCTGCGCCTCATATTCGGCCAGCGCCTGTTCGATGAGTCCGATGACGAACTCCTTCTGGCTGATCTTCCGGCCGCGCTTCTTTTCGGCGGCGATGAAGTTCTTCAGCCGCTGATCCAGTTCCTCAGAGATTTGGAATGCCAAGGTTTTGGTTGCTGCCATGATCGTTTTTCCTCCTTCGAAGTGTTCTTTGAGTACCAGTTCCACATATTCTCCCAAGGTGCTCAGCGCCAGCTGCTCTTTCTCCGCAATGACCTTGGCGTGGAGGTCTGCGGGAATCATTGCACAGAGATTCTTTTTCGCATTCATGGAGCGTTCTCCTTTCTGTATTTTGCAGGCAAAGCATACTGCACCCAAGGACAAATAGCTATTCACACAACCCAACAAAGAAGCAAGCGTAAACGAAGCAGAAGCAACAAGGCACATTCAGCTTGCCAGAAGCACCAGCGAAATGCCATGGAGAACATAGTCCACGCACGGAATGGCAACGGAATTGCCCAGTGCTTTGTAGCGGGCTGAGTCCGAGGCGCCGGGGATGGCTGTCCAATTGTCCGGGAAGCCCTGAAGGCGCTCACACTCCAGTGGGGTCAGCCTGCGAATCAGCTTTGGCCGGCCTGTCCCTTGCAGCACAAGATCTGTGGCATCCTTATGCTGACGGGCACTCTGGGTGCTGACCACCTCGCCGTCCTTGAACACATCCACCCGCTGCCTGCTGAATACCGCATGGTGGTCGGTTGCGGTCAAGGTATAGGCGATGTCCTGCTGATAGCCGATGCCGTTCCCACCGTTTTTGGGTTGCCTGTCGATGGCGTTGCCGGTGATGCAGAATACCGGTTCCTGCTCTACCAACGGCACATTGTTGCCGCCGGTACCGTACCGTGCGGACATGGTGGGAGCGACCCGATGCGGACCGGTGTAGCGGGAGTCGATGCCGTGGTTCTCATAGACCAGCGGCTGGTGTCCGTGTTCCTGGGCTCGGAGAGTCCCTGTCACATTTTCACTGCATTCCATGACGCTGCCGCCCTGGTCGTTGAGGCACAAAACCGATGGCATGCAGTTCCCGCCAGCGCTGCCCTTCAGCGTGGGGGCGAGTTCTTCGCCATAGCCGATGCCTCCGGCGGATGCTCCTGCACCGGCAGAGAAACCGGCAGTCAGGACGCAAGGGTAGCCCTGTCCGGCCTGACCGCCCCCTGCACTCAGGGATGTATGGCGCTCCGGCGTCAGGAAACAATCGCCGTTGCCCTTGGCCACTACACCTTCCGCAATGAAGGTTTGCTGCTTCATTCCCGGTTGGGCGCCCAAGGCTCCGGCCACATCGTGCAGATCCCGGACTTCATCTCTCTGATTTGCCGCAAAGGCAATCGGCTGGAGCAGACCGTTTCGGCCTGTGGACATCCCGCAGTTTACGCCAAGCGTTGCCGCAACATCGCCGGTCAAATCGCCATTGTACCCATCAAAGCCTTCCACATCATCCTTGTCTGGCTGTGTGACAAAGGTCTGCATTTGCATATTGTTAGTGGCCATTAGGGCGCCGGACACTCCGTGCAGGTTGATACCTTCATCCCTCTGGTTGATATGGTACGCTTCCAACTTGGTGGCGTCGCCGTCCGGTGGAGCGACTCCAGATTGGATTTCCAGCGCCCGTTTGAGCTTCTTGGGGAGCTCTTTTCCTCGCTCAAGGGCCCGGCGCAGGATACCCAGGCAGGCTTTCGGGGTCAAATAGTATTTGTCCGGCGGATCGTCCTGCAAAATCTGCGACAAGGAAGATTCTTTTTCTTCTCTGGGGGACACCCCAGTATTGAGCGTCAAGGCATCGCCACGCCAGGGAGAAATCAGTTCCCAATACGATTCGCCCAGCAGATTCCCAGCGCCCGGTGTCAGGTCGAGGGACTGAAACACCACCGACTTTAATTCGGACGATCTCCTCGAGGACGATCCGGAAGTCCTCTCCTTTGGGAGTTCCGCTGGAGAAGGCTCCGGGAACATTCTCCCACACCATAAATCGAGGTCGTATATAGAGAGCTGTTCTGTTTCGTAATCGTTCTGCATTTCTCATCTCCTTTACAAGTCTGACCTGTTCCATGAACAAGCCGGAGCGCGCGCCGGAGAGACCGGCGCGGTTTCCGGCCACAGACAAGTCCTGACAGGGAGAGCCGCCGCAGATGATGTCCACCGGCGGCAGCTCCGCACCGTCAAGCTTTGTGATATCGCCTACATGGACCATATCGGGAAATCGAAGCCGGGTCACCTCTATCGGGAATGCTTCGATCTCGCTGGCCCACACAGGAACGATGCCGTTGTGAATGGCGGCCAGCGGGAATCCCCCGATCCCGTCAAACAGGCTGCCCATCGTCGGCGCAAGTTTCGCATCGTTCATTTCCGTGCGGACACGAAAATTCACTCGCTCCGCTGCGCCTCCTCTCCCCACACAAGCCGCGGTATCGGGCTTGTGCGGGGGCCCCATGCTGTTTGTTCTCATTTGGCTACCGCCTGAACGATGGTTCTTGTGGTGGAGACTGCGGCCTGGGCGGTGTAGACCGCAGACATGATGTTGGCTCTTGTGGTGGTATCCAGGCCAAAGGCTCCGGCGATACGGGGGATCTCACCGGCGGACAGCATCAGGCCAAGGCCCAGAAGCGCATTATCTTTAAACACCATCAATCCGGCTATCAATATGGTGGATTGCAGGAAAGCGGTCAGGCACAGGCCGATGATCTGCTTGCACCACTGGATGAAGCCGTCGGTATAGCCGCGGGGCACGCTGAACATATAGAGACTGCCTACCGCAATTTGAATCAGAAGGATACCGCCGCGCTTCAGGTTTGCAAAGAATACCTTGATCACCGCATAGGCCATCAGGATAATACAGAACAGCAGCATGATCGGGCTGGTGATGGATGCAAACCCAAAGTATGAGCCGGATGTCATGCCTGTCAGGGAATCCACTCCGCTGAGCGTATCGACAATCTCGGTCGCCACCTCGCCAATGGAGGTCCCATATCCGGTAATTCCGGCGGTGAGGCTGGCCTGCAGCGTGACAGAGAGTTCATAGAGCCGAACCGGCACCACGGTAAACAGGCTTACCGCCATAAAGCCCTTGATGGCGTTGAGGGCGATCTCCTTGACATTTCCTCTGCCGGAGGAGTATTCAATGCCGCATTCAAAGCAGGCCACCACCAGGCCGGTGCCGTAGAGCGCCCAGGCCAGATAGGAGAAAAACAGTACCACGCTCTGCACCCAGCTCATCTCGAACAGCTCAACGCCCATGTTCCCCATCTCGGCAAAGAAGTTCCCGAGGAAGCCCATGACCTGGCCATAGATCCAGTCAACGATCTGTCCGAGGATGGTGTCGGCAACAAAATCCCAAATAAACAATGGTTCGCTCACCTCTTTTCGGGGCGAGGCCGCACCAACTGCCTGGGATAAAGGGCCGGGGGCCGCACAGCTGGTACGGCCCCTGGGTCACTTACTTACATGGTCTGCTGCCACTGAGGGTCAGCCGTCTGGGTCTGCTCCTGAAATACCTCCAGGTAGTCGGAAACCGCCTCCGTGAGCTGCCGGTAGTCCCGGCTGTTGGGATGGTAGACATACCAGTCCGCTTTCCCGTAGTCATCCCAGATGTAGGGGGTGATCCCGTTTTTGAAGTTCGGGTTGTTGGTCTGCTTTTTCCCGAGGATGTCGGAAAGGTTCAGGAGCAGCGCATCCACCTGGCCTTCGTTCCGGTTCAGAATGGAGATGCGAAGGGCATGGTATTGATTTGCCACAATTCCAGTGACGAACTGGATCTTTGCCCGGTTCAGCTCATTCAGACGCACATAGCAGGCCCGGCCTACATAAGTGGCATCAGGGTACTTCGGGGCAACGATCCTGTGAAGCTCTTGCTCAAAAAAGTTCATATGCCCTCCTCAGATGCCCACGATGTCCCAGAGATACATGGGAGCCGTCAGAGTAAACACCAGGCAGGCAAAGAGGATGGCCGGAGCCGCCCACTCAAACTGACCGGACTTCCGATACTCGAAATAAGCGGTACCCAGCTTGGCAAAGAAGAACACCGCCAGGATCAGGTCAATGGCGGGAAACACCACGTTGTTGACCACAGTCTTGATCTGAGCGGATGCGGTGGTCCAGGTACTCTCCACGGCGCCGGCCACATCCCCGGTCCCTGCGGCAAAGGCCGTGGTTGCCGTCAGGCAGACCATAGCCAGCACCACGATCATCATAACAATCAGGCGTTTGCAGTTATATTTACGCATAGATGAACCTCCATTGTGAGTTTGTTAATTTGCGGGGGCGATATGCCAGTCTTCCCATAGGTCGCCCGAAATCCGAATGGAATCCGTTAGGTTCATGGACAGCATGCCTGCCGGCGTCCAGCAGTCCAGGAGCCAGGTGTACGGCGTATAGCTTCCATCGGGATACCAGATGGGGGTGAAATGGGTCGGCCTGTTATATGTGCTGTAGGGATTATTCTTGAAGGCGAAGGCGGAGCGTTTGCCGCTGACGCTTCGATCCAGAAGCCGCCAGAATCCTTCGTAGTTGAACTCCGGGAAATAGGTCACGGCATTTTGCGCCGCAGTCACGGCAGAGCTCTGGGTCGTGCTGACATTGGCAGTCACAGTCTGCTGGATGCCGTAACCGCTTTTGGCGGTCGTGGCGCTTGCTGTGGGGGACATGCTATCCGGCGTAATGGCCATGGAAGCCGACAGGCTGGCGGAGTAGCCGCTATAATCAAACTCCCACCAGCCTTGATCCTCCCACCAGCCGTTGTCCACCCAGTGGTACCAGCGGTCCGTGTGGGATTTGCCCTCGCTGTCCGTCCACCGGTCCGTGTGCCAGCACTTCTCCCAGTTTTCAACCCACACCCAATTCTCCTGCCACCAGGGAGACCAGATGCCCCAGGAGGCAGAGGTCACTTCCTCTTTCTCCGGGATGCTCACCAGGGTAAAGTCATCGTTTCGGTCATCGGCCACGGGATTGGGGGGATCGTTCCCGTCCAGATCAACGATATTGGCAGTGATGGTGCTTTGGGCCGTGCCGCCGCCCTGGACTCGGACCCGGATGGTGCAGACACAGGGTTCCTCCGGCGTATGCCATTTCACCCAGACCAGCTGGCTGTCTCCCTCCGGGTAATAGACATTGCTGACCGTATAGGTGCTGCCTTCGATCACAAACTGCACGGTGACCGGGTTGTCCGGGTCAGACTGACCGCCGGACACCTCCACGGAGGTGATCACATCTGTGTCCACCCGGTATTCGTAGTCAAACTCGTCGATCTCCGGCGGCTCCAGCTCGTCGTTGAACCGGACAATGCCAATGCCCAGAGAGGAGATGATCTGGTCGTTGCTCACCTTGCTGGTGGTGCTGCCCGACCAGGCGGGATACCCCAGGTCTGCTTCCTCCAGAAAGATGGCCAGCGGCAGGTTCTGATGGGTCAGCGAGCCCATCCAGTATCGAAGATCACCGTCAACTGTCTTATCATAAAGGGCAGCTTCGGTTGCGGTCATAGCGTAGTTGGCGCCGCCGTAAACCAGGTATGCAATCGGCTCAATGACGATTTTATAATCACCGCAAATCAGGGTGTCAAAATCCATCCCAACATACCCGGCAATGGCCCGAATGACCTGTTCATCCGTAAAATAACTGCGGATGGCATCAATGCTGGCCGGATAGCTGCCGGAGGAGATAATGCGGGGAAGGCTTTGGGCTGGACGTATGCAAGTATATCCGCCTACAATTGGCCGTAGAGATGCACCGCTGTTATAAGATAGCTTGCTTATCTTTCCAAAGTGGATCACATTGGTACCCGGCATTTTGTTGCTCCAATCTATCGTGTTTCCTATGACCGCATGGCTACTTGTTTCAACAACAGAAATGCGGACGCCGTCCATGCCGGGGTTCCAATAGCTGGTGGATGTTCCGTTGCCCAGATTGCCTCCGCCGCTATCAATATTCTCATCGCCAATGGCGTAAGCAGGCACAGCGATTCCCAGCATCAGGACGACGGAAAGAATAAGCGCAAGAATTCGCTTCATAGAGGACCTCCTTTCGGATTTTTGGGCAAAAGAGAAGGCGCAGTCGGGATTGACTGCGCCTTCTTTACAATAATTGGTTAGTTTCCGCCACCCATTGTGCCGATTTTATTACCGTTTTCGTATATATCATTTCCTTCGATGACGGTGTTCTCGCCGCTGTTCTCCACATAACCGAAGCCGGGCACATAGACCTGACCGGCGCTGTTGGTGCTTCCGGCAGCAGGCTCTGTTTCGGTGGGGGTGACTGTGGGCGGCTCCTCATAGGTGGGCGGCTCCTCGTCCTCGGTCCTGCGTTCCTCCTCCGGCACATCTTCTGCGTCGTGGTTCTCCGGCAGTGTCGAGGTTCCATCTGGGGCTTCCGGCTTTTCAGGCTGCTCCGGTTTGACCGGGTCGGCCTGGATGGTCTGCTCCAAACCGCTGGAGTCGGCGCCCTGGGCGGGATCGGTTTCGGATGCGTCCGGCACCTCCACCTGGATGTCCACATCCGTCTGCCCGTCGCTGTTGATACTCACATCCGGGTCGCCACTTTGCGCCGGCTCATCGGATACCACACCGGAAGGAATCTCGGCTTTGCCGCCAAACCGGGCGGCGATTCCAATCGCAACGGCCGCACAGAGCAGGCAGCCGATGGAGATGAGGATCATTTTCTTCGTCTTTTCTGTCATAGCGCATACCTCCCTTGAACATTTTTCTTGTTAAGTGGACAATACCACATCTTTTCGCGGAAGTCTATTGCAAAGGAGAAACCTTTTTAGAAGAGCGGGATATACTTCGCTTCCGTGTGCAAAGTCATGTTGGCAGAGGGCAGAAGGTTTCCGAGAAAGCGTACCGGAACCTCCAAGTGAATCTCCACCACAGCGGTGTAACCCTCGCTCTGACCGGAACTGAGGCCGTTGTTCTCCAACTCCACAGACAAACCGGAGATTATGTACTCGATCTCTCCGCCTGAACGCTTCTGGTACCCCTGTGCCGTATTTTCCAGGCCCAGGGTTTCGGAAAGCTGACCGTATACATCGCCGGTGTCGATGCTCTCATCCCAGCGGCCTGTGCCGTCCGGATACCATCCGGCGGCATAGCCCTCCCGCACGGCGTGGTACACATCGTCATAGTTGTCATTGACGGTGGAGATCACTGCCTGCTGTGCGGCTTCCTTCACGCCCTGGGCGATGATCCATAACCGGCAGAATTCCGCCACGGCACAGAACAGCATCAGCAAGACCAGCACAATGGCCAGGATCATGGGGGCGCCCTCGCCGGAGCGACGGCGAAAAATAGCCTTTCTCACTTCCAGTACACCTCCGACTTTCCTGTGGCCTCCGCAGTCAGCGTAATAGGGAATGAGCCCAGCCCCCCGAAGAGGCCGATATCCGTTTCCAGCGTCAGGGTCACAGTGACCTCATCGTTGAGTTGGATGCGTCCGGTGGCGGACCACCGGATGTCAGGGTCAAGCCCGGTGCTGTCGGTAAGCGCCGCCGCACGGCGAGTGGTTTCCGTACCGACCCGGCCGGCAATTTCCGCCTCACGCACCAGCTCCACGGCATAGGTGTCCAGCTGCTGTTTGGTGATATAGACCGGCAGCACACGGACCACCAGCGCCAGCACCAGCATGGCGCATACCACCAGGACGCAAACATCGATATAGCCTTCGCCGGAGCGCCGTTTCAGTAATTTTCTCATGGCGACCTCCTTTAGAACAGGCTCCCCAGGGAGTTGACGATCTGGTACACGATGATGACGATATAGGTCATCATAAAGCACAGGAGCATGATAAAGCTGAATACCCGGATCTTGGGCGGGATCTTGGCGGCCTTGGCTTTGAGCCGCTGCAGCTCCTGTGCTTTCAGATCATGGGAGAGCATCTGAAAATACATCCTGCCATCGTCGCCCCGGAGGATGCCGATGAGGCCGCGGACGATGTCTGAAATGATGGCTGAGCCCATTCTGGCCTCAAAGCGGATGAGCGCCGCCTCGTAAGAGGAGGACCGCATATCCGCAGTCAGCACATCCAGCTCACGACCAAAGTCAGGCCCGGCGTGTTTCTTGTAGTTTTCCAGAATCCGCAGCACATCCCGGCTGGCAGCCAGCTCCTGATGGATGGTGGCGACGAACCGGGGCAGCTCGCCTTCGATCAGTTCCATTCTGGCCTTGACCAGCTCGTCAGCACGGCGGCTCTCCTTGAACCAGGTCAGAACGGCCAGCACCACGATGAGGGGGCTCAGGATGGGCAGGATCAGCAGGCACGGGATGATGCCGAGCAGGATGAGGCAGGGCTTCAGAATTGAATAAGCCGAGTAGACCTGGGGCGTCATATCCAACCCTGCCGCCGTGAGCTTGCTCTCCAGACGGCGGTATTTGTATTCGTCCATTCGGATCAGCGGAGCCAGCTTCAATGCCCAGCCGAGGATCAGCGCCTCCAGAGATTTGACCAGACTGCGTTCCCGCCGCCCAGCAGAGATGAGCGCCCGTTCCGCAGCCAGCCGGGGAATTTTCAGCAGGTCGGCAAGGACAAAATACAGTCCGGCGGCCAGTGCGGCGCCGAACAGAAATAAAAGTGCGCCCATTTCCTCACCTCCGATACTCGATGGGCTGCGTCAGCTTCACCACAAAGGCAAAGGACACGAATACAGCTGCGATGCAGACGGCGATGACCATCTGGCCGGGGATGGTGTCCACCAGAGTGTGATACCAGTCCGTGTTGATAAACCGCACCAGCGGGATATTGATCAGCACCAGGATCGCCATGGTGACGAATTCCTTGCGGGGGCCGAAGACCAGATTTTCCAGTTCTCCGTTGACTACCCGCATATCCGACAGCTTGCTGACGATGGGAGTCAGGGTGCTTTTCAGGCTGCGGTCTGTCTGGCAGGCGGATACCGCCTCGCACCACTCCTGCCATACCTCGTTGTCGATGGCATATTTCAGGTCATGAAGCGCGGCGTCCATGTCCGGGTCAATGTGCTTGATGCGGGTGAGAAACCGCTGGAACACCTCCTGCACCGGGTGGTGCAGGTACCGGACATTTTCCTCCACCGCCTGCTGGAAGTTTTCCGTGCGCAGATAGGCGGTGGTGATGACCGACAGCGCCGTTTCCAGCTCGGCGGCCACATCCTTTTTGAAGCCTCCGGCCGTCAGCTTGACATACCAGAACGGCATCAGCATAAAGCCGACGGCCAGTACGGGGACGAGGAAGGCGTTCCCGGCAAGAATGGCGATGCAGGCGCCCAGGGCAAACAGCACCAGAGATGCCATGCACACCATGGGGAATTTTCCCTCCCGCCCGGATGCGGCCAATACCGCCTGGGCTTCTGTGATCTCCCGGCGAAAGAAACCGGCCTTTTTGCGCTTGGTCGTCTCATTGATGTCCGCCCGGATGCTGCCGGGGGCGGCAGTCAGCCGGGAAAAGATGCTGTCGCTCATTTCTGCGGGGGAGATCCCCAGCACCATAAAAAGCCCGGCGATCATGCCCACGCAGGCGATCAGTTGGATCGTTGTCATGCAGTTTCCTCCTTCCTCTGGATAAACTGCTCCAGCTCACCGTGGGGCATGCCGTTTTCGATGAACCGGCGCTGCAGGCTCCCGGACATCTCCTCACACTTCTGGTGATGTCCCTCGATGATAAAACGGTCGCCCTCCAGACGGTTTTCCGTGATGTTGTACTCATAGAGCTTATGAAGCCTGCGGCTTCCGTCTGGCAGGATCTCGCACTCGGAGATGTTGGTGATGCGGCGCTGCTTGTTCTCCAGCTGGCGGCAATAGACCACGATGGGATAAGCCTCGGTGACATAGCCCATGAGCGTATCGTCGGGGGTGTCCACGGCCCGCTTGCACAGGGACACCATGCGCCGATAGGTACCCTCACTGGAGCTGGAGTGGATGGTGGTGAGAACGGCCACACCCACACGGGCGGCTTCCTGGGCAGCATTGGCCTCCGGGCCGCGCATCTCACCAACTGCGATGATGTCGGGGTTGAAACGAAGGGCAATGTCCAGCAGTGCGATCTGGTCGATGCGCTGCCGCTCATTCTCGCTGTCACGGGTCTGGGTATGGACGACGGAATTGACCACCCTGCCGTTCTGCTCCCGGATGAGCTGAAGCTCACGGGAGCCGTCCTCAATGGTGAAGATCCGCTTGCGGTCGGGAATGGTGGACATGAGCCAGCCCGCCACGGTGGTTTTGCCGGAGCTGGTGGCGCCAGCCACACAGATGGACACGCCATAGCGCAGGCAGGCGGACAGAAAGTCCAGCATTTCCTCCGTAGCGGTTCCGCTGCCCACAAAGTCCTCCTTGGTCAGATTCTTGGGATTGACGATTCGGATGGAGGCCGCAACACCTGCGTCCTCGTCCAGCACGGGGGTCTTAATGACCGAAACACGGATGTTTTTGGCCAGACGGGAGGTGATGATGGGACTGGCGTTGTCCAGCACCTTGCCGGAGTTCTGCAGCATACGGCGGATGACATTGGCCGCATGGTCCGGCGAGTCAAAGTGTTCCTCCAGCTTGACGGTGCGGCCGTCGGAATATTGGATCTCGATGTCCCGCCAGGAATTGATGTCGATCTCCTCGATGCCGTCTGCAAAGATGTACTTGGTGAGGAAACCGTATTCGGCCATTTCCGTGTACAGAGCGTCCACCAGCTCGCCCTGCGTCATGCCGTCCACAGCCATTCGGTTGTCCTGCAGATACCGGGCGATGCGGCGCTTCATCTGCTCCTTGGCCTCATCCCCGCTGTCGGTAATCAGGGTGGCATAGGCGCCGGAGAGGTAGGACTGCACCTGACTGAGTACCTCCCCGAAGGGCATCCCCTCGGCCTGGGGAGCGAAGAAGACTTCGCTTGCCTTGGGGGCGACCTTGGCTTCCGCAAAGATGGACCGTCCGGTATCCTCCTCAAAGGCGATATCATGCACCTCGGCCGGTTCTGGCCTGGCTTCCACCGGGGCGGCGACCGGGTGCGCAGCAAATATGGAATTGCTTCTCTTGTCGCCAAGCATCAGAACACCTCCTTGCAGATTTTCTCGATCTCCCGGCGAAACGCCTTGCTGTCCTTCATGGAGAGGTCATTCAGGAGCGTCCCCTCCAGATACTGCTCCTCCAGTTCCTGAGAGTACGGCAGCTTGAAAGCAACGCTGCCCAGCACTTGACCGATACGGTCGGCAGCCTGCAGAGGCTTGATATTGGACGCAGCTTTATACTGCTTGTCCTCGTCCCAGTGCAGTTCCCGGAGGAGCGGGAGCTGGCTGGACAGGTACCCGATGGACTTCAGATCGCAGTTGGCCAGCCGGAGGACGCTGTCGGCCTCCATGAGCGCCACGGCGGAGAGGATGTCATTGGCGATATAGCTGGAGCAGTCGATGACCACATAGGGGGCGATCTCACGCAGACCGCGGATGAGTTCCTCGGCCTGCTGCTTGGTGCAGGCCGCGTAGGTATACTCGTTCTCGCCCTTTCGCAGCCCCAGTATGGTCAGATAGGACAGCTTTTTGTGGGTGGTCAGGTTGTGCTTGATGAGGTTGACGGAGATGCGCTGGGCCGCAAAGATGCTGCCCAGGGATTTATCGCACTCCAGCTCGGAGGGCGGGCAGATGCAGGGCATCATGGGGGCGGTCATGTCACAGAGCAGCAGCGCCACATTTTTCTTCTGGGAGGCCAGATGCTTTGCGATCTTCACCGCGGTAACCGTTTTACCGCAGCCGGGGCTTCCCCACACGGCGAGAACGCCACCGCCGGACTCCACAACAGGTTCCAGTTCCTCCGGCTCCGTGTTTCGACGAAACAGGCTTCCTTTGATGAAGTTCATTCTCCAGCCGCCTCGCTCTCTGCGGCAGGATCAGCGCCCTCGCTTTCCTCGGTTTCAGCGCTTTCCGCATTTTCAGCGCCCTCCGCCGCCTCAGCCTCCGGCTCGGCGTACAGTTCCTCGATCAGAGCGTCCTGCGCCGCGATAAATTCATCGGCATTCTCAGGTGCGCCGCGGTAGACCAGGGCCAGATGCAGCTCGCTTTCCTGTTCCAGTCCGGCCAGCACCTTGGCCTGCTCGGTGGTCACCAGAAGCGTTACGGTAGAGGGAAGCTCTTTTTCATCCTCAACAGCCTCGCCGGTGTTGGCGTCGTAACCGGAGGAAGCGGTGACGGAGATGACCTCTACATACTGCAGCTCAGGCGGGATCACGGTTTCGCCCATACCCTTGTAGTCGGCCACAAGGACGGAGACGATGTCTCCGCTCTCCAGCTTGCCGGAAAGGCCGGTGGCAAAGCTCTTGATAGTGACCGAGATGGCCTGTTTGTTCCCGTCCAGACTGTACAGATAGGCGTTCTCAGCGGCGGGCTCATAGGAGAGCTTGCTGTCCAGAATGTAGTCGCCCATCTTCAGGTCGGCGGTGGCATACTTGCCAATGACGTCATCCTTGTCTGTCATAATGCCGGAGGGCAGGTTATAAGCGCCCACCTCCACGGTCTGCACCATCTCGGCGGTGATCTCGTCGCCCTCCTTGATGTCGGCGGTGACGCGGACGATTTCAGTCTTCTCGCTGGCGCTGCGGCTGAACAGGGGCGTCACCCCAAAGCAGATGAGGAGCGCAAGAAGGATACACAGCACACCGACCACGGTGCGGTTGCGAAAGATTTTCATATGAGCCTCCTTATAAGAAATATGCGGGGATGAAAGCCACCGCGAAATACGGAACCAGCGGCTGCTTTGCCGATGCGCCCTCCCGCAGTGCCGGGATCACCCGCATGGCAAAGGAAACGAAAAGGAGCGCAGCGGCCATAAGACACAAGCCGGTGATTACCCGGTCAACTCCCAGAACAAATCCAACGGCGGCGGCTAACCGCCAATCGCCGCCCCCCATCAGGCCGAGACCTGCACAGAGGTAAAATGGGGCCATTGCCAGCAGCGCCCCCAAAAGGGAGGCGGGGCTGATGGTGATCAGCCCCGCCGCAGCAATGATGATACAGACGATGTCGCAGACCGTTCTGGTTTTCAGGTCATCCACGGCGGCATAGATGAGACCGCCGCAGAAGACCAGTGCCTGTACCCAGAGCATCAGCCCGCGTAGTTGAACATCTCCTGAATCCGCTGGGTGACGGTGGGCATGACGGTGTCGTCCAGCACAGCGTACAGACCGGCCAGCACCAGGGCGCCCAGAACGACGGCGATCAGCACCTTGACGGCGGTATCGATGTAGCCCTCGCCGGCGTTGCCGCTGACAGCCCGGCTGTGGAAGGCGGCGATGGAAGACTTGTAGCTGGCGGCGGTGGTCTTGGCGGTGTTGGCGATGTTCTTAAACAGCTTCTTCATGAAAAATACCTCCTGTAAGTAAATCAATTTTGATTGTTTGTGGATGGCTTGATGATGTAGGTTCGGTCACAGTCTTCCTGATGCGGGAGGGCTGCGGCTACGCCCTGACAAGGTAAAGGCCGGACGATGGGCAAACGTCCGGCCTACATGGTCATTTCAATACATTCTGCTTGCTCCTGACTCTGGCTGAACTGGATGGGACGAAAGCCCACCCGGTCGCAGTAATAAAACTCGCTGCCGGAAGCGTCGTAAAGCTCCACCACATCGGACAGTGCCATTCGGTATCCCCGGTATCCGGGAGGAGGGCTATCCCTGCAGATGGCATAGATCCGCTCCAGATCATTGGTTCCCAGATTCCCTTCGAATACCTGGGTATAGTTGCCGGCATCCGGTTCTCCGAACTTTTTGACCAGATCCTCATATCCGATGAAACGCATGGTGACATCCACATCTTTTCGGAGCTGCCAGATGCGGCAGCCCTTCTGCGGCTGACCCAGCTCCTCACCGGGTACCTCACCGGCAGTCAGGCGGTCGAATACGCCCTCCTCCCACTGGGGAGCCAGGTTCATTCTGGCCAGATAACGGGACAGCTCATCGGTCTGGAACATTTCGTCCACAACGGCGGTGCTGTCCTTTACATAGCCCACCATATTGCCATAGAAGATCAGGCGGTTTTGGTTGTCTACTGTGAAACGAATCAGGGTGCATCACCTCCTTCCGGACAACCGGTTTACATCTGCTGACTCATAGCCTGCTCGGGAGCGTCGCTTTTCTGCTCCTGCTGCTCCTGGAGCTTCTGCTCGTAAGCGTCGTTGACCGCCTCCACCAGCGCGGTCCGTGCCTCGGCGGTAATGGCGTGGAAGGTGTCGTTGTATTTGGTTTCGCCATTTTTCTTGTAGGACTCCTGGGGCATGGAGATGAAGCGCCCCTTGTCGGACTCAATGACCCGGATGCCGTGGACGGCAAAGGCGCCGCCGATGGTGGCGCTGGCATAGGCTTTGGTCTTGAAGTCCCCATCCACCATACGGTCGATTCGCGCCTCCACCTGGGGCGTGGGGGTTTCCTGCTGCTTTTTCTTCTGTGTTGCCATGTGACAAATCTCCTTTCTTTCTTTACATGGATGGATGACTCATTTCGAGACCGGCGGGCGATTCCTGCCGGAGTTGCTCCAGCCGCTCTCTGGCCCAGTCGGGCAGATGCTCCTCCCGGAGAATGCCGATAAAGTCGCTGCGGTTCCAGCGTGTCTGCTCTCCATCGCCAAGACAGGTGGCGTATACCGCTCTGCCTGCGGCGGTGGGGACGCAGCCAAAGCCGCCGGTGGCCAGCCAGAGCTGATTTTCCGGCGCCCAGCAGGACTCCTTCAGTGTGAACGGACTCATGACCAGCACCTTGCCCTCCAGATTTTGGCCGGTCATATCGTCGCACTGGGAGCCGGTGAACAGCTTCAGCTCTGCCTGTGCCTTGCGGAAGTCGTTGACGAAGCCGTCCAGCACGGCGGGGTGGCTCTCCACGGTAAACTCATAATTGCGGTCGCTGGGCGGGATGAAGGTGGAGGCGGCCCACGCTTTGTTTTGCGGGCTGAATCGTCCGTCGTACTGCTTTTGCTGAAGCGTGGCGGACAGCACCCACCCCACACGTTTGAATCCGAAATTATCGATGACACTTCTGGCGCAGTCACGGTCCAGGTGCATCCCATCAAAGCCCCGGCGGATGGATTCCTCGATGGCCTGCTTACAGGCGATGTTCTCCAAGTGGCTTGCCCGCCAGAGGGCCACCTCGTTTTGCCGTTTGGCCTCGGCGAAGGAACTGAGATAGAGGTAGGCGTGGTCTTTAGTCATTGGCTTTCCCACTTTCAAGGATCGCCTTGGTCAGCGCATCGCTCCATGTGGTCTTGTGGTCATCGGATACCACCAGAACAGCGCCGTCCACGCTGAACACACAGAGGTTATCGTACAGGATGCCGGCATCCGCAAAGGCTTCGGCGGGGATGGGGAGCATATCTTCATCGCAGCCGTGGCAGCCGTCGCACATATCCCCATCGTCCTCCTGGGCCTCCCAGTCGGCCAGCATATCCTCCATCAGGCTGTGGGCCAGTCGCAGCAGAGTTGTCGTGGCGGCAGCCTTCTCCGCAGGCTCCATCTCCTGCTTGAGCAGGACGATGGCGTTTTCCAGGGTGTGCAGCTCCAGCGTTTCCTCCCTGTCCAGCCCGCTTAAGGTCAGGGCGGCGGGCTGGATGACGGCCTTGCCGTCGCTTGTGTACTTGATAAATGTCATGTTCATTCCTCCTGTTTGAGTTCTTTTGTGGGTTCATGGATCAGGGTGTATTTTCCCTCCTCCTCATCCGCGGCAGACAGGTTGAAAAGGTTGAGCTGCCAATGCCTTGCGGAATTGTGGCGGCGGGGGTCGTAATTGGTGATGACGATCTCCTCATACTCGCTTCCGGCCTTCTGCGACATGCTGTTGGGGCGAGTGGTGTGGAAGATGTAAAACTCCTTGTACAGCTCCACGATGAAGGGGCAGTAGTTGTAGGACACCATCACATACCCCTGGCACTCCAGAAGGGCGTCGTGGAGGCGCTGATGATCTTCCTTGGGAAACACCGCCGCATAACAGTCCTCCGCATCGTAATAGGGCGGATCAAAATACAGAAATGCGTCTGGCCGGTCGTACTGACGGGCGACCTCCACACAGTCCTTGTTTTCGATGACGACATTTGCCAGCCTGCGGGAGCACTCCCAAATCAGGTAGAAGAAACGGCGGATGTCGCAGGATTTTCCGGCAAAGGACTTGGCACCGCCGCTGAAGCTGTATCGGATCAGCTTGAAAAAGTCGGCGGCCCGCCGCACATCGCCGCGAGGCGCCCGTTCCAGCATCATCCTTCGGATGGTCTCGGCATCCGGCGGCTCCAGATACCGCTCCGTCAGCTCCATCTCCTCGTCCAGATAGTCATCGGTGAATTCCTCTTTGGAGAAGAACTTATACAGCACATTGAAATCGTCGCGTGTATTCAGCGGCAGAAAACCCAACTCCAGCAGAAGCGCCATGGTCCTGTTTTTGACACAGCAGAACAGGTTGGTCAGGTCACTGTTGAAGTCGTTGTAGACCTCCATACATCCCGGCTGGATGGGGCGGCTCAGGGTCACTGTGCCGCTGCCGCCGAACACATCAATAAACCGGGAATACCGCGAGGGAGACAGCTTTCGGATCAGCCACAGCAGCTTGCTTTTACCGCCCACCCAGGGGATGAAGCTTTTCAAGCGGTATCACCGCCCTCCAGCGGAAGGGATATCTGTCCGCTGTCGATGGATTGCTCCAGCGCCTTGGTGAGACCGCGTTCCGCGTGGGCGATCTTCTTGATCCGGCTCCGGAGCTGCCGGATCGTTCTGCGCAGTTCTTCCTCAGTACCGGCGTAATAATAGCCGGAAGCCGAGCTGCAGATGGGGACGCCATCCCCACGCAGGCTGTTGATCAACCGGCGCAGGTCGGGGCCGCGGATCTGGAAAGCTGCCTCCAGCTCCCGGCTGGATACGACCCTTTCCGCTCCCTTGTGATAGGTCTTCAGGTACGCAGCGATGGGGTTTGTCGTGGTCATGCGGGCTCCTTTCCGGGGCTGTCACCCGAAAAGAGCGCAAAAAATCAGGGGCCGTTTGTCCCTTTCGGGTAACGGCCCCTGTGGTGTTCAGGCTATTTCATTTCTTATTTCATCACCTCCGTTGCGGCGGCTGGTCTGTGGGTGGCTTTTCACATGGACATGGTCGGCTCCATATCCGGCTGACTGTACTCATAGACCAGCTCTGTGCCGTTCCAGGATACGAAGCCATGCGCAGCGGCGGACAGACCCATGTTCTTCATCCTCTGGTTGGCATACCCCTCCGCATCAAAGCAGGAGGCAAGCAGCTCGTCCCTGGGGTATACGCCGTCCCGTTTCGCCAGCTCTTTTCCGAAATCGGCGAGTTCCATGTCACGGGGCATGAAGTGATAGCAGTGGAGGTTCTGTGCCAGATCCAGGGCGTAATCCAGACGGTGGCAATCCTCCAGCTCCATCACAGCCTGCCATTTATCCAGCCACTGGGGTCCTCCCTGCCCCTGTTCCGCCCAGACATAGCCGAAGTCGATGGCGTGACGGACGAGTTCCGCTGCGGAGCCGTACTGAGAGAGGATGTCCTTCAGCTGCGGGAGGCAGCAGCCCACATCCACAGCAATGCACTCGCTCAAAGACTCCACCTCCAGTGCGTCCAGCGCCAGGAGAAGCTCGTCCGGGTGTGCGGCATCCATATACTCGCCGGTGTCCGGGAATCCCACCCACACGCCGTCCGTATTGAAGCGGCTTGCCAGCCTGACTCGGATACCGTAGTCGCCTTTGTCGGGATTCAGCGTCGGGGCGCCATCCAGAAACGGATCGATCAGGGAGGTGACCCTGATGAAGTGCCCGTCGCAGAAGGTGTTCCCACCTTTCTGGCGGTAAGCTGCCCCCACTTTCTCCGGGTCAAGAAATGCACGTGCCTGGGAGGCAGGGCGCTGGATCTGTTCCATGATAAATTTGCCAAGTCGGGCATCGTCCCCGGCGCCGTAGAACAGGTCGTAGTGATCCAATTGACTGGCAATCAGCATCACATCGCAGGTCATCCTCGGCTGCTCGATCTGCATGGCCCCTCGGAACAGGAGACTTTCTTTGACCGTCATGTTCTCGAACCGCCGCTCCAGCCAGTCGTGCTGGGACTTGGTCATTTCAAAGCCGTCCAGGAGATCAAGGAGCCGCCTGGTTTGCCGATTTGCCATCACATCATCTCCATTCCGGCCTTCTCTGCCTGCATTTCTTCGCTGCGGATCGGCTCGCCATCCCTGCGCTGGACCAGCCCATAGGGGGTCAGCAGTGCGTTGTTTGACGCCATGACATCCTTGCCGTAGCTGTAGAGGACAATGTGCTTTTGCAAAATAGACCGGGAATGCTCATCCACAATGAAGCGAAGCTCCTCTACGGCCACCTCCTCGGGGGTCCGCTGATCCGGCTCGATCAGGTAGTCATCCAGATTTTCCGCAATTCGGACAGCGGCAGCGATATCGTGACAATCCGCCGCAAGGATAACCGCCTTGTATGTGGAGAGGTCTCCTTGCGCGACCATCTCCTTGAAGCATTTGGCCAACTCGTTCAGTTCGTGAACATCATTGCAGTCCATGCTTTCCAGAAGCGCGGGCATCGCGCTGTCCTCCACCTGGACAGACATTTCCGACCATGAGGCGCCTCCGTAAGCCTCCAGAACAGCGTCCAGCCGTTCCTGCGTAGCGGGCAGATCCAGGCACATCCTGTTGTCCGGCTGCTCATCGGAGTGGGAGGGACACTTGCCGACCGTCAGGCGGATGCCATATTCCGGCGCTTCGGGGATCAAGGCCAGGCTGTCATATACCTGCTTCAGCTCGTTGTGCTGCGTGACATAACCACCGTTTGCAAAGACGCCGCCCTCCTCAAATCGGGCGTTTCTGCCGAGCTTCTCAAAGTCCAGGTACTCGAAGATGGGGTCGGGGACTTTGTCAAGTGCGGGGATGAAATCATTCTCGGCGTAGAATCTGCCCAGCTGCTCATCCGTTGAGGCGTTGACCACGTGGCAGCAGTCTGTGCTGTAGGCCAGATCGATCATGGTGGCAACACTGATGGGGCCGTACTTTTTGGCCACCTCCATGTTGAACAGCCCTTCAAAGGCAGTCTTTTCTCTGCCGTTCATCTGTCCCAGACAGGTTGCCAAAGCGTTAAGCTGATAGAGATCGCATTCATGGGCCAAATGGTCTTGCAGGAAGACAAAGCCATGGTGTTCGAGGAATTCCCATCTCGGCTTTTCGCCCAGCGTCATCTGAAGCTTGTCCAGCGCATCCAGAAGGCCGTAGTAGGTAGCCGGAAGCTCCAGCTCGCACCACCGGTTCGTCTTCTCCCCGAACAGCTCCACACGAAACACTTTATCCAAGGGTCATCCCTCCCATCGTCGTTCCATGCTCCATATCATTCGCCTCGTCCGGGGGACAAGGCTCACTCATTTTGCCGGAACTCCTCTCCCCACCGAACCCGCTGTGCCGGGCTTCGGCGGGGGCCCCGGTTTGTACATAGTCTTCCTGGTACTTGGCGGGGTCAGCGCCGGGGGCATCCCAGCCGCACATACTGCCCACCTCCATGGCCTGCCGCTGAATGGGGCTGACTCCCAGTTTTTCGTTCAGCTCGTCCGCCAGCTCCACATTTTTCTCCTTGTCGCCGGTGTCCCAATCGGAGGGGTAGTAGCCGGTCTCGCCCCGGCGGATGCAGATGAGATCGCCGGTGGACCTGAGGGTGGAGAAGCACATCTCCGGCAGGCCGTCTGCCACTCTGGGCGCGAACTGCTCCGCCTCGGTTCGGATGTCCCAATTGTCCTCCATGCTCCACAGGTGGACATACAGCTCGTCGTCGCCGACGCAGATCTCCCGCTGTTCGAAACCCTCGCCCCAGCCATCCGAGGCCTGGCCGGAGACGTACTCCTTCAGGGTGGTCAGATCTTCCGGGGTGAGGGCGCCGACCACCCGGCACTCAGCCACGCCCCATAGCCGGCCGTTCCGCTCCTCGACGGTGAACACGGCGGATTTGACCTTCTGGTTGACGCTGTCATCCTTGCCATACCAGTGCATGATGCCGCTCTCGGCTTCTTCCGGCATCCGGTTGTTGATCAGGGCTCTGAGGATCTCGCCCTCATAGCACCGCAGCAGCCTTCCGTCCAGCGGGGTGCTGTCGTCCTCCATCTCCCCATACTCGTTGCGGGTGTAGAGATCGGCGGTCAGGGGCATATACAGCTTCAGGGTGGTGGGCTCGGGCGGCAGAACGGTGAAGCTGTCCTCACCGATGATCAGCGCCAGGGTTCTGCCGTTGTCCCACTTCATGTGGAACTGCCCAGCATCGTCGATGTAGTCCAGAGTCCCTGTGCTGCCCGGCTCCAGCGGGGCATACGGGTCTTTCATCTCTCTGAGCTTGATCCTCGAACCTGCGGGGAACTGTTCCCGCAGGAAGTCCAGCCATTCTTTTGGTGCTGACATTTACATTCCTCCCATATTCATATTTTGGCCGGGATTGTTTTCATAGTCCGCAAGAGAATGGGGATTTTCTTCGCCATAAAGGTCGAAGAGGATGTCATCCACCTGTTTGCGGACAGCCGGGTCATCCGTCAGAGTCTCATACCGGAAACCCGTCACATCCCGATACGGCAGTTCCTGCCGGATGGCAGCCAGATAGGTTTGGGGATCGTGATACTCCCGCTGTTCCCCATTGGCAAAGGTCGCACGCCCCACGGCCCTGTTCTGCTGGGCCATCTGCTGCTGACGCAGGTCATAGCAGTAGAGATACCCCTGGTAGTCGCCGGGAAACGGGGTGCAGCGCAGGCAGTAGCGGTAATGCTCCGTTTCTGCGATGTAGCCATAACTCCGGCCGTCCTCGGTGATGGCCCCGCCGTTCCGATAGCAGTAGGCTCTCATCGATGCCAGGTCCTTCAACGGGCCATCGGCACGAAGGGTGTCCACCACTTCCTGAAGGTCATCCTTAAATTCCCCGGTGTTGAATTGGTCTTCGTTATGGGGCCACCAGGAATGGTGAAATCCTTTTCCGGAAGAACCGAAATCCATCCGCACATGGCCCACTGTACCGGCCTGAAGGTCCCGTTCTTCTTCCACCTGAGAATAGAACAGGCCCGCCTCCTCACGGGAAGCGGGCCTGAGTTTATATTTGGGTGGAGTCTTCAACCCATACTGTTTGCAAAATTCCGTGAGTGTGATCTCATCGCCGAGAAAATCCAGCGCATCACCAATCTCACGGTAGTCCTGATTATCCGGAAAGGAAATCGGTTCCGGCACAACGATAGAACCAGCGTGATTAACCACAACCAGAATTTCCAGCGTACAGGGTGAGCCCGGATCATTGTCACTGCCTCGCAGATCATATACATGCCAACCGTCCGGCACAGTGTGGGTGTCTACTCGCGCATTGGTGAACAGGGCAGGCTTCCCAAACAGCTCGATATGCTCATACTCCTCAGTCATCGCATTGACGCTCATTATTTCACCTCTTTCCCCTTGGTATAGCTACACAACATACCACAGCTCAGCGGAAATGGCTATGGCCAAAAGGCATCTTGCCGGAAAAGTGGAGATACCCGGCGACAGCGGCTCCCAGTGCCGCCATAGATGCTATTGTGATCATTATTTTCTTCTTCATTCACATTCCTCCCAATCATTGGATCGTGTTGTTCAGGTCACCTGCATATCGAGGAGAGAATACGCCGCCAGCTTTACGCAGAGCAGTTCGGTTTCGTGGGGCATCAGGAAAGCCCTTCCATCTCCATCGCCTGCGTTTCCTCAGCAAAGGGGCTGCTGCACCGGCGAATCAGGCCAAATTCCGTGCGCCGGACTCCGTCCTCCACCATGGCGTCCTCGCCCAGCTTCTCGAAATCCATATACCCGTCGATGGTATCGATCAGTTCATCATCGGCACCGATGCGCCGAAGGACCGTTTGCCCGTATTCATAGGCGTCCTCCGGGATGCGCTCGTAGTCGTCCAGATTCATGGCATAGCGGAGCGCCTCCTGCATGGTCCCTGGCTGTTCCACAGAAAGAACCGACAGATATTTCAGCAGCTCACCATCGTCACACTGCATCCCCTCAATGGCCCAGGCCAATTCGTTTGCGTCTTCCACGCAGACCCCTGTAGTGGGAATATGCTCGTCCATATAGGGAACAGAAAACGACACTCTGGTGATTGCTGCCTCGGCAAAACAATCGATGCCCAGTGTTCTTTTTACTCGCTCCAATTCCTCTTTCGTTGCCGGAAGGCAGACGATCGCTTGCGCCTTAGCGGAGGAGAGGTCGAGCTGGACCTTCGACTTTTTCTCTCTGACAAGCGCATCATCCTGCTTGCGGAGCACATAGCCTGCATGGGTATAGGCGCCGCCATGGTCGGCATAGTATTCTGCGCCGATCTTCGCAAAGTCCAGGTAGGGCCAGGCGGCTTCAGGGAATCTGGGATCGCCCTGAATCTGGCCTGCAACAGCGACATAACGGCCAAGTGTCACATCTGAATTGACATTGGGAATGAGGATGTAGTCCGGCACCTGTTCCGCCACACGAATCATATCACTCAGGTCATTGATGCTGCTGCCATCCAATGCGCCGGCATAGATGTTCCGTTCACGGGAGTCCATTTTGGCAATGATGCTGGAAAGCTGATTCAGCTGTGCAAGCTGCGTTCTGGAATCGGGGTCAAGCCCGCTGAGGTACGACGGCAGATTAGCGATCACGCTTTTGATCTCGACGATCTCTGTTTTGCCCGTTCTGCTGGCCTCATCAAGCCGGCTGACCGCTTCTGTCATAGCGTCATGCGATGCGGGAAAATGGAGCGGGACAATGGCCGGACTGCCGCTTCGTTTCATGAAGAGTTGGATCATGCCATTCCCCCTATCTGAAAGTCCTGTTCCCGCTGATAGGCTTCTGCCGGGTCATCCGCCATCAGTTCCTCCAGACTCAGCGCACCCTGGTAGGCGATATAGCCGCGGTCAGTAAACACGCCGGACTCCTGATCCATGTGCTGCAGGCCATACCGCTCGTAGTCATAGAACTCGTCCAGATTGGGGTCATACTCAAAATGACCGGATTTCTGGATCATGTATTTTCCGTATTCCGCAGGGGTATGTGCGCCGGGGGCAAATGCAAAGAGATCCAGGTTTTCCGCCAGATGCCGGATCTGACCGGCGCACTCCGGCTTGGCCATGCTGACTGCGGCCCCCAGCTTCTCACGGGCGTCATATGAAAGCTTGTCCATGACCAGCGCCAGCTCATTGAGCTCGTGTATGTTTTCGCACCGGAAGTCCAGTACCACATCCACTTCCTCGGGAAATGAGCTTTCACTCATCCAAAGACACCTATTCTCAGGCGCAATGCCGCTGCGCTGCATGGCGCGTTCAATCTGGCCTTTGGAGGCAGGGAGGTATATCCAGGTGACATTTTGGGTGTTCTCCGGTTCCTGTCGGGAAGATATTCCGATAGCGGTCAGATCGGCCTCATAGTGATAGCAGGGCAGGTGCTTTCCATCGTAGAGCTGCGAGAGCTGCATACCGTTGTCATAGACCACACCGTAGCGGGTGATGGTTCCCTCGTTGCCCTCAATCAGCAAGATGGCGGTTTCCTCTCCGTCCAACTGCTCCAGTTCCTCCATGCTGGCACACCCGCCATGGATGTTCATGTAGTGATCACGGCCAACCTCTTTCAAATTTGTGAAGTCCGTGATCACCGTTGCCTGCTGGCAGCAAAAGGTCAGGTTGATGAGATCCTTCATGCTGGTGAGCTGCAGTTTTTCGGCCATGGCCTGAAATTGCGAAAACTCGCCCACATCAAAGCTGTCCAGCCGCTTAGCCAGATAGTCCAGCTCGTCCAGATTGACCCTGGCACCTTCCAGCCGATACAGCACAGGCCAGGCGCTGTCGAGTGCGTCCACATGGCAGTCGGCATCCGATACATGGCCGATTTCCAGTGACTCCAACAGCGCAACGCAGTGGTCGTATTGATTTCTGGGAATGGGCAGGGGGATCGTCGCAACACCATATTCCGGGTGGTCGGCGTTGCTCAGAACTGCTTTCATGATCAATTTGCATCACCTTTCTTTTTCTCAAAATTCAAAATCGCATCACCGTACTTGGCCAGAAGCAGAGCGCAGATAATCAGGTGGAACGCCTCATCTGTGACCAATTCGGGGGATGCGAGATCGGCAATGGTAATGTTTTGGCTGCCGGTGGAAATGGCTTTGGCCGCCTGATAAACGCTGTAAAGCTCCGGCTGGATGCCGGCCAGCCGGAGGGACTGGAAATCAAATCCGCAGGCATCAAACTTCCAGATCATCCTGCGCCAGATATCGTCGTAGGCTGTCAGGAGAAACAGTGCGGCCTGGTTGCGCTGCGACAATCGGCGGCAACGTGTTCGCCAGTGCATCCAACGGCTACGGTGTTCGTCAGAATGGAAGGCTTGCAGAGGATATGGGTAGATCTCCTGTGCCAACCGTTTCCAAAGCCTCATTCTCAGCTTGCCACGGAGGCAGTCCTCAATTACTTTCGCAAGGCTGAGCGACCCGGTCTCGATTCGTTCCCCCAGGCAAGTGCATTCACACAGCGGGCAGGGATTTTCCTTTGAGTAGTTTGTGCAGTACTGGCAATCGACATCTTCAGACTGATAGTGAAATGTAGGTCGGCGTAGGCCGTGACCTCTGGGCTTGAAATGGGGCGGGGTCATCATCATCTGCTCCATCTGGTATAAGGGGGTATCTCTCATGAAGTAGCGCGTCATGGGTGGTGTGCTCCTTTCGGTGAAATAAAAAAGCGCCGGAGTCTTATTTCTAAAACTCCGGCGCTCGGTGTATTACATGGTCAGTTCCTGGCTTTGAGAATCCAAGGAGTGCTGCTCCTGCTCTCGCATGCGCTCCAGGATGTTGGGCATTCCACGTAGGATCTGTTCCTGAACACTTTTAATGCATTGTTCCTGGTCGACAGTCAAATCAACTCCGGCATCCAGTGTGTCGGTGCAGCATCGATAGATTTCGGTGAGCTGTGCTTCGTTAAAAATCAGCTGTTTGGAGACGAGACCGGCACGGATGGCGAAGTCCTGCTTGGCTCCCGTATAGTTATCCTGAAAGTAATGGCCTTGGTTGAGACCTGTGCGGTCACAGCTCCAGTCCCATGTGACGAAATGGACGCCAAGCCGGGTGGGGTGGGCAGCCAGCACTGTGCCGTTGAAGTCGGCCAGCAGGCGGTAGTCGCCGGTCAGGCTTTGGGCCTGCAGGGGCGGAGCCTGTTCCAGCAGCGTCATGTACTCCCGCACTGTGCAGGCCAGATCAGTGACTCGCTCACAGGCTCGTTCCCGTTCCGCCGTTGCCACATCCTCCTGCCAGTAGCGAACCCCTCCGCCCTCTGTGATCCGGCAGAGGGGGAGACCATCCCATTCCACCGGGAGAAGATCATCCTGCTCCGGCTGCGTGGTGAAGCCTTCCCGGCCAAGCACCGTGCAAAGTTCTCGGTAAAATTGTTCTCTATCCATCTTGTTGTGATGCTCCATCAGAAAGACCTCCAGTCATTTCAATTTATACGCCCGCGCAAATAAAAAAAGCCGCCACCTGAATATAGGTGACGGCCACAGAACTTCAGAACGAAGTGGATTGTACTACATTTTGGTACAATCCACTTCGTTCACAAAAAATTAACAAAATATTTTTTGGAGAACACGAATTATTTCCGTATTTTCACCTCGAAAGCGGGCTGAAAAGCGCCGGGATTTAGTTCAAGTCCTCACCCCATAGGGGAAAGGCCGGATGATATCTTTTTCTTGTGCAGTAAAATTTGGACACGAAAAAAGCCCGGAAACCGCATGGTTCCGGGCTTTTTCGGTGCGATATCTTTTTTGGTCGCACAATGTGGTTGCGGGAGGAGGACTTGAACCTCCGACCTCCGGGTTATGAGCTGTCGTCTGTTTGTCCGTCCGCTGCGTTTCGAGGCTTTCCGGGTATTTTTAGGCCCAAAACCCGAAGGTTGTGTGCTCTCTGCTCCAACCCTGTTTTTCCGGTTCTGGGTCAGATTTTGGGTCAATGAAAAAGAGTATTCATACAGCTGATTTTGTTTAGGAGTTCTTCGTAAAATCCCCCCGATTGGGTAAAATAAGAAGGATTTTATCCAAAGGAGAGCGAGAAATGGAACATCGGATTATGACCAGAGAGGCACTGGAGGCGTTTGCCCGGGCGCTGTTGGAGCAGGAGCGCAGCTCGGGTACCATTGAGAAGTATTTCCGGGACGTAAGGGCGTTTACTGTCTGGCTGGGCGGGGCGGAGGTGACCCGGGAGCGGGCAGCTGCCTGGCGGGACGATCTGCTGGGGCGGGGATACGCCCCGGCAACTGTCAACTCCATGGTGGCGGCGGCCAATCAGTTTTTCGCCTTTCAGGGCTGGGAGGATTGTAAAATCAAGGCCCTGAGGCTCCAGCGGAAGCTGTTCCGGGACGACCGGCGGGAGCTGACCCGGGAGGAGTATGAGCGCCTCTTAACCGCTGCCCACTCTCTGGGCCGGGAGCGGTTGGCTCTGCTGCTGGAGACTATCTGCTCCACGGGCATCCGGGTGAGCGAGGTGAAGTATATCACCGTGGAAGCGGCCCGGGCCGGAAAGGCGGAAATCGCCCTGAAGGGCAAGCTGCGCACCATTCTGCTGCCCGGAAAACTGTGCCGGAAGCTGAAAAAGTACGCCAGGGCGCAAAAAACCGCCTCCGGTGAGATCTTCCTCACCAGAAGCGGAAAGAGCCTGTCCAGACGGCAAATCTGGGCGGAGATGAAGCGGCTGTGCAAAACGGCCGGGGTGGCCCCCAGCAAGGTCTTTCCCCACAACCTGCGGCACCTGTTCGCCCGGACATTTTACCGGGTGTGCCGGGACGTGGTGAAGCTGGCCGACGTGCTGGGACACAGCAGTGTGGAGACCACCAGAATTTATCTGATCTCCACCGGAGCGGAGCACATCCAGATCCTGCGGAAAATGCGCTTGATCCTATGAGACAAAATTAGTGTTCCGACATATCATCGGGTCAGAACACCTCTCATTTACATATAACCGAGGCTATTGTAGCATGCCCGGTTCCATTTTTCAAGAGAAATTCCCTAATTTTGGGCACGAAAAAACAGCCGCATGAACGTGATTTTTCATGCCGGCCGGTTTTTGCGCCCTTTTTGCCGTCCGGAGCCGTTTTCCGGCGGCGTCCCGGCGGGCAAACCGCCCCAACAGAACAGGAGATCCCCTGGTGCCGTATGCAGAACACTAATTTTGCCTACAGCGCGAAAGGGGGATGAGGACCTTGGAGGCGTTGTTGGACCCGGTGGTGAGGAACCGCCGGACTGCCCCGCCTCGGGCGGGACCTCCGGGCCTGAGGCTGACTCAGGAGGACCTGGAGGCATATGTGGACAGCCTGAAGCGCAAGGGCCGGGTAGAGGGCACATTGCAGACCTACCGAAGGAACCTGGAGTTCCTGTATCAGGACCTGCCGCCGGATAAGACAGTCTGGCCGGGCACGCTGGCAAAGTGGCAGCAGCAGCTGCTGTCCAAGGAGTATTCCTCCCGCACGGTGAATACCCGCATGTCCATTGCCAACGGACTGGTGGACTTCTTAGGCCGCAGGGACCTGCAGTACGTGGGGTTCCTGGAGACAGACGATGTGCAGCCCGAGCTGACGCGGACCGAGTATCTGCGCCTGCTCACCACCGCCCGGGCCCTGGACAAGGAGCGCCTGTACCTGCTGGTAAAGCTCTTCGGCTGCACTGGCATTCCTGTGCAGGAGCTGCCCCGGGTCACGGTGGCCGCGCTCTCTGAGCGCTGCATCACCGTCCGCAGCAGCGGAACTGTCCAGCTGCTCCACCTTCCCGACTTTCTGCGGAAGGAATTGCAGGCTTATGCACGGCGAGAGGGGATCGCGTCCGGTCCTCTGTTCCGCACCAAGAGCGGAAAGCCGCTGAGCCGCACGGCCGTCACGGACAGCTTGAAACAGCTGTGCCGGGACGCCAGAGTCCCTGAGGAGAAGGCCAACCCCCGCTGTTTGAAGCGGCTGTGGCAGAGCACTCAGGACGGCATTCGCGCCCAGATCGACCTGCTGGTGGAGCAGGCCTATGACCGGCTGATGGAGACGGAACAGCTCGCCGTCGGCTGGGATATAGGTAAGGGGGTGAGTGACGTGTGATGTGCTCTCCCCCGCCCCCGCGATTAGGGGGCAGCTACTTCAAACAGTAAGGAGGAAAATGGCAAAATGAAAAAGCGAGTATTGTCGGCGCTCATGGTGCTGTGCATGGTGCTGACATTGCTGCCTGTTTCGGCGTTCGCCGCGCCGACAGCAACCCTGAAGCCTGGTGAAGTATCAGCTACTAAAACAGCTCAATACGATGAGAACACTGGGAACGTCACCATTACACTCAATGTTCAGGGGAAAAATATCACTGAAACCAGCACCACCGCAACCCCAGTGGATGTTGTTTTAGTGGTAGATAACTCTGGTAGCATGAGTGACGGACAGCAAGACTGCACATCCACATCCTTCACAGAAAAGTGGTATGGATATATTTGTGATGTTTGTGGCAAATGGTATTCTTTGTTCGGGCATCCGGAGGAATGTGGGGGGCATATTTCCAAAATGAGTGCCGCCCAGGAAGCTGCTCGTACATTGGTAGATCAACTGGCAGAAGCGAATACCAATAATCGAGTGGGTATCGTTTCCTTTGCGGGCTCTTCGGGTGGAACCAAACATAATGAATTCAACAACGATGCCTGTATCCAGTTGAGTGCTTTGACTGTTGCGCGTGATGCCATCAATCAGGCGATCGACAACATGACCGCAAACGGAGGCACCAACTACACCGCAGGGCTAGATCGTGCGGCAAGCTATCTCCAAAATAGCCAGAATGACAAGTATGTAATTTTTATCTCTGATGGAACACCTGGCTTAAATGAAAGTTCCAATCAAACGGAAAACGTAAATTGGAATGGAGTCAATCAGGCTGCACAGCTGAAAGAGCAGGGAGTGGAAATCTACACTATCGGTTTGGGACTGGATGAAAGCGAGTATATGAGCCGCTTGGCTACTGCTCTGAAATATCACCACAATTTCACCGATATTGCGAGTATTCAGGAGGAACTTCCTGCACTGGTGCGGGAAATCGCTACTGAAATCACAGAAAGTCAAAAGTATGCGGGAACAGAAGCTACCTTCACAGATATCGTTTCGGACCAGTTCACCATCGTGGAGGGGCAGAACATTTCTGGCCTGACTTTTGAAGGTCAAACGGTTAAATGGACAGTCGGTGATATTACGGAGGAAGGAAAAAGCGTATCCTTCATCGTGAAACCGAAGAACACAACGACCGGCGACAAGGTTTCAACCAATCAGAGCGCAACCTTGACCTATACAAAACCCGATGGCACAACCGATACGAGAGATGTAGACAGCGCTGTTGTTAACATTCCCGGTTATCAGGTCACTTACGATGCGAATGGCGGCAAAGGTGTTGTAACAGACAGCAACTCCTATCGTAAGAATGCAAAGGTTCCTGTCCAGGATGGCATCAGTCTCACAAAGGATGACGCTACTTTCCTTGGCTGGAGCGAGGCTCAGACCGACCTGATTACGACTGAGGCCGCCGAAGATGCGGTGACCTTCGTGACGGGTACATTTACCATTACGAAAAACACCACCCTGTACGCCGTGTGGGCGGAAGATAAGGACGGAAACAAGACGCCCGACTACGAGGATGAAAAGTTTACCGTTACTTATAATGCAAATGGTGGAAGCGGGTCCGTGGAGGATACGAATGAGTATCTGAACGGCAGCACTGTTACAGTTCAGGACGGCAGCAGTCTGACAAAGGAACAAGCAATGTTCCTGGGTTGGAGCGAGACTCAGACCGACCTGATTACGACTGAGGCCGCCGAAGATGCGGTGACCTTCGTGAC
>JAHZGF010000064.1:59537-60710 GCA_019420945.1 Clostridiales bacterium
GGGTACATTTACCATTACGAAAAACACCACCCTGTACGCCGTGTGGGCGGAGGATAAGGACGGAGACAAAACACCCGACTACGAGGAAATCTACACCATTCATGTTGATTTCGGCAAGTACGCGGAGAATGGTACCACTTGGACTTCGTTTGAAAAAGCTGATCTGACCAGCAACGCCACTGCTCCGCTGACTCCTCCGACGGAAAAAGCCCAGCAGGACGCTCAAAGCAATGGCATGGTATTCGTCGGATGGAGAGCCCCCAATGGCAATATGGTTACCAGCTTCGGCTATGAGACCCTGGCGGGTATCGTAGGCGGTAACTGGACGTCAGATAACGAGAGTACCTTGATGATTGAGGCCGTCTACGAAGAGGCCGCAAAGGCCATCACCCTGAAGTTCGACAACGGTGACGGTACCTGGTCTGATGGCTTCGATGATTCGCAGACGAGAGATGTTACCTACACCAGCGGCGACGAGGTCATCGGGGCTATCCCCGAAGTCACTGCCCCGGAGAATGAGAAGCTCTCTTACTGGGTGACTGATGATGGTGTGCAGCTGGCCCCTGAGGCCCTGAATGGCCTCACCTATGCCGAGGCTGTGCAGCTCTTTGGTATCTCCGAAGGCGATGTGGAGCTGACCGCCGTCTATGAGCCGGTCTCCGTCTCCATCACCGTCAAGTTTGTGGATGTGGTAACCGGTAAGCAGGTGGGCGACACTTACACCATGGAAGTCCCTGCTGACGCGAACCAGATCAACACCAGCAAAATCCCCCCCGAGCAGATTCCCAGCGGGTACGAGGTGGCCGAGCAGGGCGATGTGAACATTGATAACGGCATTGCCACCGTCAAGGTCCGCAGAATCGCCCCCACGGATGGCCAGCTGAAGAGTCTCTTGAGGAACCTCCAGGTGGACTGCTACACCGAGGGCCATGAGCCCATCACCACCGGCCTGCTGGACGGCAGCTACACGGTAACGGGCGACGGTCTGGGCGTCCAGGGTGATTACTACTACATCCAGCTCGACACCGCCCCCTATGTGGCGGCGTATGACGCCTATTCTGAGGAGGAGCATGCCTGTGTGCGCGGCTCCACCATGACCATCGCGCTGTACCACGACAGTAACAAGTGGATTGTCCCGGATGCCCCCATGGTTCTCCTGAACTGTGAGAGCAC
>JAHZGF010000065.1 GCA_019420945.1 Clostridiales bacterium
CGTACGGTTCTTAGACGGGAAGGGGCGAGTAATCGCCCCGACCTAGTCGACTATGCCCCGCTGGTGGAGCGGCTGCACGGACAGGTCATTCGCATCAGCCCTACCAGCCCGCACTATATCAATCCGATGGACCTGAACCTGGACTATTCGGATGATGAAAGCCCGCTGTCGCTGAAATCTGATTTCATTTTGTCGCTGTGCGAGTTAATCGTGGGCGGCAAGGAGGGTTTGCAGCCGGTCCAGAAAACCATCATCGACCGCTGTGTGCGGCTGGTCTACAACAATTATCTGAATGACCCGTGCCCGGAAAATATGCCGATCTTGGAGGACCTGTATAACCTCCTGCGGGCGCAGGATGAGAAGGAAGCCCAGTACATCGCCACGGCGCTGGAAATCTACGTCACTGGCTCGCTGAATGTTTTCAATCACCGCAGCAATGTGGACATCACCAACCGCATCGTCTGCTACGACATCCGCGAATTGGGAAAACAACTGAAAAAAATCGGGATGCTGGTGGTGCAGGATCAGGTGTGGAACCGGGTCACCATCAACCGGGCGGCCCACAAGTCCACCCGCTACTACATCGACGAGATGCACCTGCTCTTAAAAGAGGAACAGACCGCCGCTTATACGGTCGAGATTTGGAAACGGTTCAGAAAGTGGGGCGGCATCCCCACGGGGATCACGCAAAATGTCAAAGACCTGCTTTCCAGCCGTGAGGTGGAGAACATCTTCGAGAACTCCGACTTCGTGTATATGCTCAACCAGGCGGGCGGCGACCGGCAGATTCTTGCCAAGCAGCTGGGCATCTCCCCACATCAGCTGTCCTATGTGACCCATTCCAGTGAGGGCGAGGGCCTGCTGTTCTATGGCAGCGTCATTCTTCCCTTCGTGGACCACTTCCCGAAGAATACGGAACTCTATCGGATCATGACAACCAAGCCCCAGGACTTGGCGCAAGAATCGAAGGAGGGATAAGCGTACCGGAAGGAATGGGGGCGGCGGTATGGGTCGCACCTTTCCGAAAGACTACATCAATCAGATTTTTCAGGGTGACTGCTTGGACCTGATGGGAGAACTCCCGGATGGGGCTGTTGCCCTGATCTTGACCGACCCGCCCTATGGCATCCGGTATCAGAACCAGTTTGCCGCCGCGCCCCACCCCATGCTGGAGGGCGATAGGGGGATCGACTACGGACGGTTCGCCAAGGAGAGCTACCGCATCTTGGCACCCGACAGCCACGCCTACTTTTTCACCCGGTTTGACTGTTATCCCTACCACTATCAGTGCCTCAAGGACGCCGGATTTGCAATAAAGAATTGCCTTGTCATCGAAAAAGGTACTCTGGGCGGCATTGGGGACCTGCATGGGAGCTTTGCCAACAACAGCGAATGGGTGATTTTCTGCCAGAAGGGCCGCAGGACATTCAATCACACGACGCTGCTGCGCAATCGAAAACCGGAAGGGATGCACTTTCACAAAGGACGAAATCCCAGCGCACGGTATAAAACCCGTTTCCCTGCCTGCTGGTTCGGGCCGGAGTATCCCAAGGCCACCTATAACTCGGCATGGCAGAAGCAGAACGGGATTTTCCATCCCACCATCAAAAATATAGAGTGTCTGGCCTGGCTGATCCAGATTTCCAGCGCCCCCGGAGATTTGATTTTCGATGGCTTCATGGGAACCGGAAGCACCGCGCTGGCGGCTTTGGGGACTGGCCGGACCTTCCTGGGCGCAGAGATTTTCCCTGCTTACTGGCAGACCGCCCAGCAGCGTCTGGCTGCATGGCGCGAGGAACACACCCACATCAACGCAAAAAAGGAGGATGATTTACCATGAAACCCGCAATTATGAATAATGACCGCATGATGTTTTTTGACCGGACGATGGAGGCCCAGCGCAGCCAGCTGCTCACGGTGATGGCGGATGCCGTCAGTGAGTGCCGCACGGCGGCGGACCAGGCGGCGGAGTTGAGCGAGACCGGCCAAATCGGCTTGCTCCGTCTGGTGGAACTTTTGTGTGCAGTCAGAACCCAGCGCGGCCAGGGAGGCGGATTGGTGCTGGAAGGTACTGAGGTGCAGATCCTGGCGGATGTGACCGCCCAGTTCTATGCCTACCTGACGGAGTGCCGGTTTGCGGACCCGGTCGGATTGGCTGTTTATGCAGAGCTGGGCAGCATGATGGCCTCCCTCATGCTGGGGGAATGGTTTGAATAAGGAGCCGCGCCTGCGCTTCACCGAGGAAGAACGGGCTGATCCGGCACTGGAAAAGCCCATCCGCAAGGCGGACAAGGCCGCCGCCAAAGCAGATCAGGCGCAGGCCAAAATTCCGAAAAAGAAGGTCAAGCGGGCTGAGATTGACCCCAAGACCGGAAAAGTGACTACCAAGCTGGTGCTGGAGGATAAGAAAAAACCACCCTCCAAGCTCTCCCATACCCTGCGGGATGCC
The DNA here is from genome assembly GCA_019420945.1 of Clostridiales bacterium. Lineage (GTDB taxonomy): Bacteria > Bacillota > Clostridia > Oscillospirales > Oscillospiraceae > UMGS1766. Next base: position 2,450 of record JAHZGF010000065.1, read on the forward strand.
CCTGCCAATACGGTGGCGGGCAAACTCCATCAGGAGATTCGGGAGTCCGAGGACGATAACGTGGGCGTGGAGAGCGCCCACAAGTCCGAGGAAGTGGTGGAGACCGGGGCGCGTCTGGTCCGGGAGGGCTATCGCTCCCACAAGCTGAAGCCCTACCGCAAGGCCGCTCAGGCCGAGCGCAAGCTGGAAAAGGCAAATGTGAATGCCCTGTACCACAAATCGCTGCGGGAAAATCCCCAGCTTGCCAGCAATCCTTTTTCCCGCTGGCAGCAAAAGCGAGCCATCAAGAAACAGTACGCCGCCGCCAAACACGCCGGCCAGACAGCCGGGACTGCCGCCGGTGCGGCGCAAAAAGCCGGGCGGGCAGCCCAGACTGTGAAGGACAAAGCGAAACAGACGGGCGCGTATGTGATGCGCCACAAAAAGGGGGCCGGTATCGTGCTGGTTCTCTTTTTTATGGTCTGCCTGCTGATGAATACCATTTCTTCCTGTTCCATGATGGCCCAGAGCATCGGCTCCGGTGTGACCGGCTCCACGTTTCCGTCCAGAGATGAGGATATGCTGGGCGCAGAAGCCGCCTACGCCGCAAAGGAGGCGGAGCTGCAAGGCTATCTGGACAGCTATGAAAGCACCCACGATTATGACGAGTACCACTTTGACCTGGACGAGATCGGGCATGACCCCTATGTGCTGATCTCCATCCTGACCGCCTACCATGAGGGGGAATGGACGCTTTCCGAGGTCCAGGGAACCCTGGATATGCTCTTTGAGCGCCAATACATTCTCACCGAGGAAGTGGTGGTGGAGACCCGCTACCGCACCGAGAACCGGATCGGCACCCGCGAAGTTACTGACCCGGAGACCGGGGAGACCACGACCGAAGAATATGACTACGAGGTGGAAGTCCCCTATGACTACTATATCTGCTATGTGACCCTGGAAAACTTCGACCTGTCCCACCTGCCGGTCTACATCATGGATGAAGATAAGGTGTCCATGTACGCTGTGTATATCGCCACCCAGGGCAACCGGCCGGACCTGTTCCCCCAGAGCGAATATCCCAATGCCGTGGGACGTGAGGATTACCTGGACTATGATGTACCACCTGAAGCCCTGGAAGATGAACAGTTTGCCGCTATGCTGGCAGAGGCGGAAAAGTATCTGGGATTCCCCTATGTGTGGGGCGGTTCCAGCCCTTCCACCAGCTTTGACTGTTCCGGCTTTGTCAGCTGGGTCATCAATCATTCCGGCTGGGATGTGGGGCGGCTGACCGCCAACGGGCTTCTGAACATCTGTACCCCGGTGTCTTCCGCCAACGCAAGGCCCGGAGACCTGATTTTCTTCCAGGGGACCTACGACACCGCAGGGGCCTCCCATGTCGGCATCTATGTGGGTGACGGGATGATGATCCACTGCGGAGACCCCATCTCTTACGCAAACATCAACACAAGCTACTGGCAGAGCCATTTCTATACCTTTGGCAGACTGCCCTGACAGAAAGGAGTGTTTACCTATGAGCAGCAAAATCAACCGGCTGCGGGCCGAGCGCGGCAAAAACGATGAGAAGATCGCTGTCCTGCGCGCCCGCAACAATGAAATCGACAAGCAGATCACCGAACTGGAGAACCTGGATATTGTGGGCATAGTCCGCAGCATGGGCATGACGCCGGAACAGCTGGCCGCTTTCATCCAGGCGTCCAAAACCGATGCGTCTGCCCTGACCGGAAAGGAGGAAGATTCCCATGAGAACGATTAAAACCCGCATTTTCAGCTGCCTGCTGGCCGTGATGCTTGCCATCCCGGCTTTTTCTATGTCTGCGCTGGCGGCTGGCACGGACCCGGAGGCGACGGAGAGTATCCCCACCACCGGCGGCATTGAGTTTGACACGCCGGAGACGGACAGCAGCCTGTCTCCCGAAGATACCGCAGATACCGAGGACGGTGCTTCCAAAGAAGATACGGAGGAAACCGAGGCCAGCGCGGACACCGCCGCCATCCTCTCGGAGCTGCTGGGCAAGCTGAATATCACCGCCACTGAAAACGGCGTCCAGATCACTTCCGGCGATGCTGACGGCAGTGCGGCCAGCCAGACCGGCACGGTAACGACCGGCGGCAGCAACTTAAATGTCCGTACCGGCGCTGGGACCGAGAACCCGGCCATTACCCAGCTGCCCAACGGCACACAGGTTGAGGTGATCGGCACGGAGGGCGGCTGGTACAAAATCCGGCTCCCGGAGCGCGAGGGCTACGTCTGCGGCGATTACCTGACCGTCAGCGAAACTGCAGGTGGGGACGGCAGCTTCTCTCTTTCTCTTACAGAAGAAGAAACCTCTGCCTTGCTGGAACTGTTCGGCGGCTTTTCGGGCAGCGATGCCCTGACCCCGGACGGCAACCTGACGCTGATCGACGACATTGGGAGCAGCAGCCAGGCGGGCAAACAGTTCATCACAGTGGAAAGCAAAAACGGCAACGTGTTTTACTTGATTATCGACCGGGATGATGACGGCGAGGAAACAGTCCACTTTTTGAACCAGGTGGACGAGGCTGATCTGATGGCGCTGACGGAGGACGGCGAGACCCAGCCTGCGGCCTGCTCCTGCACGGAGCGGTGCCAGGCCGGGGCGGTCAACATGGACTGTGAACTGTGCGACCAGGACATGACCGCGTGTGTCGGCCCGGAACTGGAGCCGGAGGAAACGGAAACACCCGAACAGGAGGAAACCGAACCGGAGGCAGAGGAATCCTCCGGCCTGAACCCGGCAGTCCTTCTGCTGGTCCTTGTCCTGGTGGGCGGCGGCGGAGCCTTTGCCTATTTCAAGCTGGTGAAGAATAAGCCGAAAACTAAGGGCAATGACGATCTGGACGATTACGACTATGGTGAGGACAGCGAGGATGCAGATGATACCGGGGAGGATGAAATCTGGGAGACCGAAGATGGGGACCCCGATGAAGATGACCCGGACGCCGGTGGGGGCGGCGACGAGGAAAGCGAGACCCCGGTGAAATGACCCGGTTTACAGACAGCCCCTATGAATCCATGATGACACGCAGGCCGGAGGGCGGGAAGACTACTTCCCGTCCTCCCTCTTTACCCAAAAGCCACCCCTGTTATGGCTGCGGGAACTATGGGCAGCCCTGTGTAGGCTTCTGCCATCGGGAAATGACACGCTGGCTCAATGAAAGGAGAAAATCGAAATGAAGATTTTTAAGACAGCCGTTAAGGCGATTCTGGTGTTTGATGCGGCCTATCTGTGCTTTGTCTGTGCGGAAGATGTATGCTCCCGGATTCGCAGCCGCATGAAAAAGAAAAACAAGACAGAACCCGAACCCCACTTTTTGGACGATGAGGAAGAAGATACCGATTACTATCTGACCCCGGCCCTGTGCATGGATTCCCTGCGCCTGCTGCACCGGGGCGATGTGATGGATTTTATCGAGGAACGGATTGTTCCGAAGGAAAAGGCGGTCTTTCAGGCGCTGACGGAGACAGAACAGGAAATGACAAAACTTCTGCTGGCCTCCTGCATCGGCCTGTTGGTGGAAGAAGCCCCTTATGATGAGCGGAGCTTTCCGACGCTTCTGGATGTGCTGGAATACTGCACGGGTGAGGATGAGCCTGACGCAGTGGACATTCTTATGCAGGAGAACGGCAAAAAGCAGGACCCGAAGCCGGAGTATTTCTGCCGCTACCAGAAATACAAGCTGGCCTGTCAGAACAAGGCCAGGATCATTGATGTGTGCCGTGTGATTGTAAACGACATCCTGGCAGAGCTGTATCACGGCTACTACAACGTGGAGCTGGATTTCCTTTTGTATGAGCCGGTTTCCAAGAAGCTGTCCAAAACGGCGTTTGGCGATTCAGATTGGGAGGTGGATGAAGATGCGCTTAGTGATTGCTGAGAAGCCTTCAGTCGCCCAGTCGCTCTCTGCCGTGCTGGGAGCTACGACCCGCAAAGACGGTTATCTGGAAGGAAACGGCTGGCGGGTCAGCTGGTGCGTGGGCCATCTGGCCGGTCTGGCGGATGCCGACGCCTACAACCCCGACTATGCCAAGTGGCGTTACGATGACCTGCCCATCCTGCCGGAACATTGGCAGATGGTGGTGGGTGCGGATAAGAAAAAACAGTTCGACATCCTGAAAAAGCTCATGAACGCCCCGGATGTGACCGAGGTGGTGAACGCCTGCGATGCCGGGCGCGAGGGAGAACTGATTTTCCGCAGCGTCTATGATCTGGCGGGCTGCCAGAAACCCATGAAGCGGCTTTGGATTTCCAGCATGGAGGATTCCGCCATCCGGGAGGGCTTTGAGCATCTTCGCTCCGGTGCAGACTATGACGGGCTGTACCAAGCGGCCCTCTGCCGGGCCAAGGCCGACTGGCTGGTGGGCATCAACGCTACCCGGCTCTTTTCGGTGCTGTACCACCGAACGCTGAACATTGGCCGGGTCATGTCCCCGACGCTGGCGCTCATCGTCCAGCGGGAGGCCGAGATCGACGCTTTCAAGCCGGTGCCGTTTTATACGGTACAGTTGGAGCTGCCCGGCTTTTCCGTTTCCGGCGAGCGCATGAAAGAAAAAGCTGCCGCCGAACAGCTGAAAAGTGCTTGCCAGGGCGGCACGGCCACAATCAAGCGGGTGGAACGCAAAGACAAATCCGAGAAGCCGCCCGCCCTCTATGACCTGACCACCCTCCAGCGGGACGCCAACCGCCTGCTGGGGTATACGGCCCAGCAGACCCTGGACTATCTGCAAAACCTCTATGAAAAGAAACTCTGTACCTATCCCCGGACCGACAGCCGCTACCTGACTTCCGACATGGCCGAGGGACTGCCGATGCTGGTGAACCTGGTTGCCAATGCCATGCCATTCCGTAAGGGGATAGCCATTTCCTGCGATGCGGCGGCGGTCATCAACGACAAGAAAGTGACCGACCACCATGCGGTGATTCCCACCCGAAACATCCGGGATGCGGACTTATCTGCTCTGCCTGCCGGGGAACGGGCTGTTTTGGAACTGGTGGCCCTGCGCCTGCTGTGCGCCGTAGCCCCACCCCACACCTACGCGGAAATGTCTATCGCCGTGGAGTGTGCGGGCGCAGAGTTCACCGCCAAAGGCCGCACAGTGAAGCAGTCCGGCTGGCGGTCGCTGGACGCCGCCTACTGCGCCAGCATGAAAAATGTGGAGTCGGACGACAATTCCGAGGACAAGGCCCTGCCGGAGCTGGCCGAGGGTCAGAAGCTGCCGGTCGCCGGTGCTGCCGTCAAGGAGGGCAAGACCACTCCGCCCAAGCATTTCACCGAGGACACCCTGCTCTCTGCGATGGAGACAGCCGGGAAAGAGGATATGCCGGAAGATGCTGAACGCAAGGGCCTGGGGACGCCCGCCACCCGCGCCGGGATTTTGGAAAAGCTGGTATCCACCGGCTTTCTGGAACGGAAAAAGAGCAAGAAAACTGTGCAGCTCATGCCCTCCAAGGATGCCGTGTCCCTCATCACGGTGCTGCCGGAGCAGCTGCAATCACCGCTTCTGACCGCCGAATGGGAGTATCGCCTGGGCGAGATCGAGCGCGGCGAGCTGAACCCGGAGGACTTTATGGATGGGATCGCCGCCATGCTGAAGGAGCTGGTGGAGACTTATCAGGTCATCAAGGGGACCGAGTACCTGTTTTCCCCGCCCCGTGAGGTGGTGGGAAAATGCCCCCGCTGCGGCGGCGAGGTTGCAGAACTGCAAAAAGGCTTCTTCTGCCAGGACGAATCTTGCAATTTTGCAATCTGGAAAAACAACAAGTGGTGGTCGATGAAGAAAAAACAGCCCACAAAGGCCATTGTGGCGGCGTTACTAAATAATGGCCGCACCCGCGTGACCGGGCTGTATTCCGAGAAAAGCGGCAAGACCTACGACGCCACCGTTGTCCTGGAGGATACCGGCCAGTACGTCAACTTCAAGCTGGAATTCGACCGGCAGAAAGGCGGCGGCAAATGAAACTGAGTTTGTATGAGCAGGAAACCATTATCCTCTATAACCAGGCCGAGGCTACCGCCGAGGTCTACACTCATGACCCACGCCTACTGGAAAAGCTGCGGCGGCTGGCGGAAAAATACCCGGACCAGATCGTGAAAAAGGACCGGCAGACCTTCACGGTGCCCAAACGCTGCGTGTCGGTCCGGGAGCCGTACAGCGCCGAGCGCCGCAAGGCCGCCAGTGAGCGTGCCAAAGCTGCGGGATACAGGCCGCCTGTCAAAAAGGCGGGTGTGGAGTGAGCATGGCAGAGAATGTTTTTGAGGTTGTGAAAGAATCCGTCACCACCAGAGAAGCGGCGGAAATGTACGGCATCGAGGTAAAGCGCGGCGGTATGGCCTGCTGTCCCTTCCACGATGACCGGCACCCCAGCATGAAGGTAGACCGCCGCTTTCACTGCTTTGGCTGCGGCGCAGACGGTGACGTGATCGACTTCACTGCCCGGCTTTATAACCTGACCCCAAAAGAAGCCGCTGAAAAGCTGGCCCAGGATTTTGGCCTGGCCTATGACAGCCAGGCCCCGCCCCGGCGGAACTATGTCCGGCAGAAATCCGAAGCGCAGAAGTTAAAGGAAAAGCGGGAACATGGCTGGCGTGTTCTGACCGACTACTATCATCTGCTCCGCAAATGGGAAACCGATTATTCCCCCAAAACGCCGGACGAGGACCCGCATCCCCGTTTTATGGAGGCTATCCAGAAAAAGGACTATACGGGCTACCTCCTGGACTTTCTGATCGACAGCAGCACCGAGGAACAAGACAAGTGGTTTGCGGAACACTCCGCAGAGATTGCAGCCATAGAAGGGAGAGTGAAAATCATGGCTGAGAAACCCACCAACCGGGAGCGATTGCGGGAAATTACCGAGGGCATTGAGCAAGGCATCAAGGAACTGTTCGAGAGTGAAAAGTATATGCGCTACCTCTCCGTGATGTCCCGGTTCCACCGCTACTCCGTCAACAACACCATGCTCATCTATATGCAGCGACCGGACGCCACTCTGGTAGCCGGATACAACAAGTGGAAAAATCAGTTTGAGCGCCATGTAAAGCGGGGCGAACACGGCATTACCATCATCGCGCCCACGCCTTATAAAAAGAAGATCGAGGAACAGAAGCTGGACCCGGACACCAAAGCCCCCATGCTGGATAAGGATGGCAAGGTCATCATGGAGGAAAAGGAAATTGAGATTCCCTTGTTCCGCCCGGTGAAGGTGTTCGATGTAAGCCAGACGGATGGAAAGCCCTTGCCGGAACTGGCATCCTCTCTTTCTGGGAATGTCCAGAACTATGAGGTTTTCATGGAGGCGCTGCGCCGGTCCGCACCGGTTCCCATTGAGTTTGAGCCGATGGCGGCTAACATGGACGGCTACTTTTCCTCCGACCAGCAGCGGATTGCGCTTCGCCCTGGCATGAGTGAGGTCCAGACGGTCTCTGCTGCGATCCATGAGATCGCCCACAGCAAGCTCCATGACCCGAAGCGGGCGGAACCCGAACCCGCCTGGAAGGTGGTCATGGTCAGCGATGGGGGGACCAGGAAGAACTACTCCCAGGGCTTTGCCACCGAAGTAGAGGCGGAACAATTCGCCGCTGATGCAGACTGGCGCTATGTGGACGAGAATCAGTTCGAGTGGCGGTTGGAGGTGGAGGAAGATCACTCCGCCGAGATTCAGGCGGCCAAGGACCGGCGCACCGAAGAAGTGCAGGCCGAGAGCATTTCCTATGCGGTCTGCCAGTATTACGGTATCGAAACTGGTGACAACAGCTTTGGTTATATCGCCAGCTGGAGCCAGGGCAAGGAACTGAAGGAACTGCGGGCCAGCTTGGAGGTTATCAATAAGACCGCCGGTGAGCTGATTACCGACATTGACCGGCACTACAAGGAAATCTGTAAGGAGCGCGGCATTGACCCCGCTGCCAGACGGGAACCGGAACAGAAACCAGGTCCCATTGAACAACTGGCCGCTGACATCGACCAGTTTGCTTTTGACTATGACCCGTATGAATATCGGGATACGGTGGATGACCGTGAGACCGCACTCCGGGAACTGACAGCTTCCCTGCAGAACGGTGACGCACAGGACGTGAGAAAATGGCTTCAGGATATTGCCGAGGATGAGCCGGGAGAATGGACTGCCGAGGCAGCCGCACTTCTGGACCGTCTGGATCAGCTGGTGCCGGAAAAAGAGGCTATCCTGGCGGATGAGCCGGACCCGAATCTTGTGAAGATGGCGGATGAAGCAATGGCGATGGGCATAGATACCGCATGGAACTCAGGCGAGGAATTTCCGCTGTCATTCTCTGATGACAGTACAGTTCAGGAAAGCTCGCAGCCCAGCGCCGAGTTCCGTGAGGCGCTTTTGGTGCTGGACGATGCCGCGTATCTGCACATCCAGCCCTGTGATACCGGGTGGGACTACACGCTCTACGACAAAGAAACCATGCGGGAGTTGGACGGCGGCCAGTTGGATGCCCCCGACCTGCGCCGTTCCGAAGCTGCTCTCCGTATCTGCGAGGACCTGAACATGGGAAATGCGTCCATTAAGTATGCGCCCCTCTCCATGATCGAGACCTTGCAGGAGACCGCCTATCAACAGATGCAGGAGCAGGTCAGCCAGCAGGCAGAGGAAACTGCCGCTGTTCCCACCCAGCTGCCCGATACACCAGAGCAAGCGCTGGACGAATACCCCATGCCGGACCCGGCGCTGACCCAGGACGATCTGGAAAAGTGCGGTTACATGGACAGCGACCTTCTGCCCCTCTCCAAAGAGCGGGCCTATGAATTGATGGAGCGCGATCTGACCGTGTACATCATCCAGGAGGGCGAAAACCCGGAGATGGCTTTTGACAGCTCCGATCTGGACGCCCATGATGGTATCTTTGCCGTGGCCCGCGACGAATGGGAGGAAAGCTCCCAGTTCCATGAGAAAGTGCTGGAGCGGCAGGACCGGCAGCTGGAACGGGAGCAGGCGTTTCTCTCCCATGAGGGAGACTGTTTCGCTATCTACCAGGTGAGCCGGGATGACCCGCAGAATATCCGCTTCATGAATATGGACTGGCTGCAAAGCCATGACATTTCTGTGGAGCGCGGCAGCTATGATCTGGTCTATACCGCGCCTCTGACCGCTACCGGCAGCACTGACGCAAAGCTGGAACAGATCTTCCAGCAGTTCAATCTGGAAAAACCGGTGGACTTCCATAGTCCTTCTATGAGCGTCAGCGACATTGTTGCCCTCAAGCAAAACGGCGTGGTATCCTGCCACTATGTTGACAGTGTTGGTTTTCAGCAGATTCCCGGATTCCTCCCGGAAAATCACCTGAAAAATGCGGAGATGACCGTGGAGGATGATTACGGCATGATTGACGGCGTGATCAACAACGGCTCCAAGGAGCCGACCGTGGCCCAGCTGGAACAGCAGGCCAGAAGCGGCCAGCCCATCTCCCTCATGGATTTGGCAGCCGCCGCCCATCGGGAGGAACGGGAAAAAAGAAAATCTGTCGTGGAACAGCTGAGAAGCCAACCGAAAACCGAACATAAAAAGACAGCGCCCAAAAAGAGCGCGGAAAGGGAGATTTGATATGGGAAACTTCACCTTTGAGGAAATAAACCTGCTGTGCATCTACAACCCCGGCACCCGTGAGGGCGCCATTGAGGCACTGTCCGAGATGCGCGGCTATTTGGAGCCGGACGAGACCGAGCTGCTGGCCCTGACGGACAGCACCCTCGCCAAGCTCCGGGCCATGACCGACACCGACTTTGATGCGTTGGAGCTGTACCCGGATTTTGATGAGTAACTATATCCCGTAAACGGCGGGGCGGCTGCTGTGCCGCCCTGTTTTCCTATCCAAAACAGAAGGGAGGACAGACAACCATGCCAACCAAAGCTGAACAATATGCGCAGATGGCGGAGAAGGTAGCGGTCCAGCTCACCGGCAGCTGGCAGGAGTGGGCGGGATTTCTCACTACCGCCGCCCGCCTCTACAAGTATCCGTTTCATGAGCAGCTGATGATCTACGCCCAGCGCCCAGACGCCACTGCCTGCGCCGAGTACGACCTGTGGAATAACCGCATGGACCGCTACGTCCGGCGCGGCTCCAAGGGCATCGCCCTGGTGGACGATTCCGGGGACCGGCCCCGATTGCGCTATGTGTTCGATATTTCCGATACCGGCACAAGGGAACATTCCCGCACCCCCTGGCTGTGGACGCTGGAAGAAGCCCATACCGCTCCGGTCACAGCCATGCTGGAAAACCGTTATGAAGTGACCGGGAGCGACCTGGCCGAACAGCTGACCCGTGTGGCCGGAAAACTGGCGGAGGAATACTGGACGGAGTATCAGCAGGACATTCGCCACATCGTTGACGGTTCGTTTCTGGAGGAATATGATGAAATTGACATCGGAGTACAGTTCCAATCAGCCGCCACTGTCAGCATCGCCTATGCCCTGATGTCCCGCTGCGGGCTGGAGCCGGAACGGCACTTTGATTACGAAGATTTCATGCCGATCTTTGACTTCAACACCCCGGCCACTGTCAGGGCACTGGGAACAGCCGTCAGCCAGGCAAGTCAGCAGGTGCTGCGGCAGATCGGCGTCACCATCCAAAACTATGAACGCGCACAGATCGCGGAAAGGAGCGTCACACATGGAGAACAAACTGACCTACATCCAGAACGGGGACTACCTGATTCCCGACCTGAAGCTGACCGAGCAGCCGCCGAAGCCCCTGGGCAAATACGGCAGGATGCGGAAAACCTACCTGAAGGAGCATCGGCCCATCCTGTACAACCAGCTACTGATGACCGAGAAGCTGTACCCGCACCTCGCGGAGATCGACGAAACGGCGAACCGGCGGCTGGAGCAGATGATGCCGCAGCTGGCCGAGGCAGCGGGCGCGACGGAGCAGCTGAAAGCCCGCGACCCGATGCAGTGGGTGGGCCTGATGAATACCTGCAAGGCCCAGGCGGAGGAAATCCTGCTGGCAGAACTTATCAACAGCTGACCTTAAACCTGTTCCTCTCCGAAGCGGAACAAATAAAAGCCATCGACGAAGGATCGAGCGTACAAACGCCCGGTCCTTTTTCTATGCCGGAACACCATACCGCACCGGAGCGCCCGGCAGCGCCCCAGCGCCGGACATTGACCCAAGACGAGATCGACACGGCTATCCAGGAATGGAACGGCAATATTGAGAGCAAGCGCGCGGTCGTGCGCTACATGAAGGATCATGCTCGTGAAAAGGATACCGCTGCCTGGCTGCGGCAGGAGTTTGGCGATGATCTGCCTGCCTTCCCTGTGACGGCGGACGGTGCGGCGGGTGATGTGTCCTGGCCCAAGGTGCAGCGCCGGATTGCGCAGCTTATCAAAGAGGACCGCTTCTACACCCAGGAGGAACAGGACCGCTTTGACAACATCGACCCCATCGTCATCCGGGAGGCTCTGGCCGAGCGCGGGATCGTGAACGGTCAGGTTGCAGAGCCGGAAAAGCTGGACAGTGACCCGTTCATCCAGCAGGTAATGCGGGATGTGGAACAGATTGCCGCAGAGGCACCGTCTGTACAGCCCACGCCGCCCGATTTATCCGGCCAGCCCATCACCCGTGAGGGAGACACCATCACCATCGGGAACGGAGAACCGACCCATGAGATCGACATTGCCGTGTCGGATGAAGAATACGAGGCCATCCAGAAGGCTATCCCGGAGGAAAAGGTCTACGACCCCATAGCGCCGGTCTACCATGAAGGCGATACGGTCTATCTGGACAATCAGGAATACCAGATCACGGAGCTGCGGGAGGATACGGTACAGCTTCTGCCCTCCGGCATGACTTATCCCATCTTCCGGGCCGAAAGCCGGGAACGGTTTGAGCAGCTTTTGAAAAACGACCTGCGAAACGGGGCCATTACCGAGTTCCTTTCCGATGACCCGGAAAAGGTGGACCAGGACCTGCGGGAAGTGCTGACCTCCGGCCTGTTTACCTGGCAGGACAAAGAGTATATTTCCCGCTGGCTGCGGGATGGCGAGGGCAACACCAGAATCGCCCAGCGTCTTTCCGAATTGTATTCCGGTCGTGTGGAGACGATGGATCTTGCAACCGGCGATATAGCGGACTACCGCACTTTCACTACCAGCATTGAGATTGAGGTTCTGGACCATGACGAAAGAAAGCTGGCAACCCTGGCATATCGCTGGGGTGAACTCACACCGCTTCTGCGGGGACTGTATGTAAAGGAGCAGGACGGCTTCTTTCAGGCCCCGGAAGGCTTCGCGGACCGGCACACCCCGCCCTTAGAAGGAACTCTGTCTTACCAGGTGGGCGATCAGGTGACGCTCCCCGCACCTGACCACCCTATCACCGGCACGATTGATGCCATTGAAGATAACTCCGTCCGCATTTACACCGGGCCTTATGCCTGGAGTTACGATGTGGTCAGCCGGGAACAGTTTGAAATCTGGCTGCGCCAGGATGAGCGCAATGCCGGACTGTTCACGCCGGACACAAGAGAAACCTCTGCGCCGAAAATCACCTCCGAGCCAGTGACGGTCTATCCCGGCGACAAGAACGGCCTGCCCTATGATGTGGTGGTGGAGCGGCTGCGCGTGGATGAACCGGAACCCACGCCGCCCCAGTCGCATCCGCCTGAAAACTTCCGCATCCTGGACGACGATCTGGGAATCGGCGGACCGAAAGAAAAGTTCTGGCGCAACATCAAGGCGATTGCCACGCTGAAGCAGATTGAGCAGGAGAACCGTTATGCTACCCCGGAAGAACAGCATTTGCTCTCACAGTATGTTGGCTGGGGCGGTCTGGCGGATGCCTTTGACGCGGATAAACCTGCATGGAGTGCGGAGTATTCCGAACTGAAGGAGCTGCTGACCCCGGAGGAATACGCTGCGGCCAGGGCCTCCACCCTCAACGCCCACTACACCAGCCCCACCGTGATCCGCGCCATCTATGAGGCCGTAGAGCGCATGGGCTTCCGTACCGGCAACATTTTGGAGCCGTCTATGGGTGTGGGCAACTTCTTCGGGATGCTCCCGGAGAGCATGGCAGAAAGCAGGCTGTACGGCGTGGAGCTGGACAGCATTTCTGGACGCATTGCCCGGCAGCTCTACCCCAAGGCCGACATCACGGTGGCGGGCTTTGAGACTACCGACCAGCGGGATTTTTACGACCTTGCCATCGGCAACGTGCCATTCGGCCAGTATCAGGTCAACGATAAAGCCTACAACAAGCTGGGCTTCAACATCCACAACTATTTCTTTGCCAAGGCGCTGGACCAGGTGCGTCCTGGCGGCGTGGTGGCTTTTGTAACCTCCCGCTACACAATGGATGCCAAGGATTCCACCGTGCGCCGGTATCTGGCCCAGCGGGCCGAGTTGCTGGGGGCCATCCGGCTGCCCAACAATGCCTTCAAGGCCAATGCCGGAACCGAAGTGGTCTCCGACATCCTCTTCCTGCAAAAGCGGGACCGGCCCATTGACATCGCGCCGGACTGGACCCAGACCAGCCAGACCGAGGACGGCTTTATCATCAACCAGTATTTCATCGACCACCCGGAGATGGTGCTGGGGCGGCCCACTGCTGAAAGCACTCAGTACGGCAGGCAGGACTACACGGTGGCTCCCATTGAGGGACTGCTGCTTTCCGATCAGCTCCACGATGCCGTCAAGTACATCCGAGGGACCTACCAGGAGGCTGAACTGCCGGAACTGAGCGAGGGCGAGGACATCGACACTTCCATTCCCGCTGACCCCAACGTGAAAAACTACTCCTTCACGGTGGTGGACGGCACGGTGTACTTCCGGGAAAACAGCCGCATGGTGCGGCCTGACCTGAACGCCACCGCCGAGGCCCGCGTCAAGGGACTGGTGGAGCTGCGGGACTGTGTGCAGCAACTCATTGACCTGGAAATGGACGCCGGTGCATCCGATGCCAACATTCAGGCGCAGATGACGGAGCTGAACCGGCTCTATGACAGCTTTTCTGAAAAATATGGCCTTATCAATGATCGGGGCAACCGGCTGGCTTTTGCCGACGATTCCAGCTACTACCTGCTCTGCGCCCTGGAGGTGCTGGACGAGGAAGGAAAACTGGAACGAAAGGCGGATATGTTCACGAAACGGACCATCAAGCCCCATGAGGCCGTCGCCGCCGTGGACACCGCCGCCGAAGCTCTGGCGGTTTCCATCTCGGAAAAAGCCCGTGTGGATATGGCCTACATGGAGCAGCTGACCGGCAAACCTGGCGAAGAACTGGCCGCTGAACTGCGAGGGGTCATCTTCCGTGTCCCCGGTCAGAACGAACCGGACGGGCGGCCCCACTATGTCACCGCCGATGAGTACCTCTCCGGCAACGTGCGCCGGAAGCTGCGCCAGGCCCAGCGGGCGGCTGAGCAGGACCCTTCCTTTGCCATCAACGTGGAGGCTTTGCTGGCGGCCCAGCCCAAAGACCTGGACGCTTCTGAAATCGAGGTGCGGTTGGGTGCCACCTGGATTGACAAAGAGTACATCCAGCAGTTTATGTATGAGACCTTCGACACGCCCTTTTATCTCCAGCGCAGCATTGAGGTCCACTATTCGCCTTTCACCGCCGAGTGGCAGGTCTCCGGCAAGAACGCTGTTTCCTACAACGACGTGGCGGCCTATACCACCTACGGCACGGACCGGGCCAATGCCTATCGCATTTTGGAGGACAGCCTGAACCTGCGGGATGTGCGTATCTATGACACTGTGGAGGACCCGGACGGCAAAGAGCGGCGCGTTCTGAACGCCAAAGCGACCACCCTGGCCGCACAAAAGCAGCAGGCCATCCGGGAGGCATTTAAGGACTGGATTTGGAAAGACCCGGAGCGCCGCCAGGCTCTGGTGCGTCAGTACAACGAGGAAATGAACTCTACCCGTCCCCGCGAATATGATGGCAGTCACATCACCTTCGGCGGCATGAACCCCTCCATCACCTTGCGGGAGCATCAGCTGGGTGCCATTGCCCATGTCCTTTATGGCGGCAACACCTTGTTGGCCCATGAGGTGGGCGCAGGCAAAACCTTTGAGATGGTGGCAGCTGCTATGGAGAGCAAGCGCCTTGGACTTTGTCAGAAATCCCTCTTTGTGGTGCCGAATCACCTGACTGAGCAATGGGCGTCGGAGTTTCTAAGGCTTTATCCATCTGCGAACATTTTGGTGACAACCAAAAAGGACTTTGAGACCCACCGGCGCAAGAAGTTCTGCGCCCGGATTGCCACCGGCGACTACGACGCTATCATCATGGGACACTCGCAGTTTGAGCGCATCCCCATCAGCCGGGAGCGGCAGGAGCGGCTTCTTCGGGAGCAGATTCAGGAAATCACCGATGGTATTGCCGAGGTGGAATCCAGCGGCGGAGAACGGTTTACCGTCAAGCAGCTGGAACGAACCCGAAAATCTCTGGAGGCCCGCCTAGAAAAACTGCAAGCTGAAGGCCGCAAAGATGATGTAGTAACTTTTGAGCAACTGGGCGTGGATCGGCTCTTTGTCGATGAAGCGCACAATTATAAAAATCTGTTTCTGTACACAAAAATGCGCAATGTGGCGGGCCTCTCCACCACTGACGCGCAGAAATCCAGCGATATGTTCGCCAAGTGCCGCTACATGGACGAGATCACCGGCAGCCGGGGTGTTATCTTTGCCACCGGCACACCGGTTTCCAACTCTATGACGGTGCGCCCGTAAGGGGCTGTAATAATCTTACCTTGAGCAAGTAATAGGGCAAGG
>JAHZGF010000066.1 GCA_019420945.1 Clostridiales bacterium
CCGCTCGTGTTTTAAGGGCATATTGGCTTGATGAACCGGAAGTTACAGCGCCGCCTTTTTCCATTTTCTGATCTTAGTTCTAAAAGTTCCGAAAGGAGCAACAGTATTAACGTGAATGAACCTGTAAACTTCCCATACAGCTGCTTTTGTAGCATCATCAGCCCATTTTCTCATATGCGGCTTAAATAATTCATCCGCACTGAGCGAATCAATCATTGCGCAGATAGACTTGACATTTTCGTTCAGTTCGGCTTTCAACTCTTGAAGAGACAAATGAGCGTAGGTATCCGTGAACCACCGATACAGCTCGCCAAGTTGGTTCCATTTGAATTCGTCCGACGGCGTCTTTACTTGAAGCCCCTTCCTTTCATCTTCCTCCCATTTAAGAACCAATGTTGTCCAACCCACCTGATAGGCAAGGTTTTCTGCCGGGGTCCGGTCAACCTCATCAACCCTCTTATCTTTTAAGGCTTCTGGTATGCTATCAAACTCCGAAATATATTTTTCAAAAGTTTTATTGATTTCAGCTTTGAGTTCTTCTTTGCTTTTGTATACTCGCAAAAAAACACCTCCATAAATTCCGGTTTGTCTATTGAGCAATGATTCTGATTATAGCATAGCTTTATGAATTATTCTATTACTGCACTGAGCATCATGGCGCTTTAGGGGAAAGACATGGCGTTTTCGGGGGGATTTTTCCTTTCGCCGACTGTATAATGGTAGGCGGTTAGAAAAGGTTGACCCCACACGGTTAAAAGACTCAGCTGTTCTGTTATTTCGCTATGCGCGCCCGTTGGTTAGCTTACTCTAACTAAAGATTTATTACTCAGGAGGTCATCAGAATGAAAAAATCCGCAATGCTCATGTTGTGCCTTGTGCTTGTGTTTGCTCTTGCAGCCTGTGCTGGAACGGATACCACGCCGCAGGGATCGGTCTCGGATACCGTCACGGTAACGGATATGAAGGGCGAGGTTGCCATCCCGGCAAATCCACAGCGCATCGTTGATGTAGCTGGCTTGACAGAGGAACTTCTTATTCTGGATATGAAGGTAATTGCCTCGGCTAATACCAGCATGTTCGATGGGGTGTCTGTCCCCAAACATCTGACAACGCTTTTTGCCGAAAGAGGTATTGAGGTTGTCGGCAATTACTCCGGGTCTTCTTCTACCGGAGACCTGAACCTCGAAAAGATCGCGGAGTTAAAGCCTGATCTGATCATTATGAATATTCGCCATGAGAAGGTTTATGAACAACTCGCGGCTATTGCTCCCACGGTCATGATCGACGATGACATAAGCTATGTTAACTGGCGTGGAAGATTTAAGCAACTGGGACAGTGGTTTGATAAAGAGGCAGCCGTAGAAAAATGGCTTGCCGACTACGATGCCAAAGCTGCGGAGCTTGCGGCGAGAATCAGGGATATGATTGGGGACGAAACCTTTGCTGTTTTGGAGGCCAATTCTGTTCATTTTGGTTCCTATTACATCTATCGCAGCGGCGGGCCGGGTGCGCTTGTCTACGATGAGTTGAAACTCACACCATCAGCCGGAGTACCGGAGAAGGTCTGGGGTGAAGTGGTCGATGCGGAATACTTTTCCCTGATCGATGCAGATCACATCTTCTTCTTTAGCGACGACGGCAGAGCTGGAGACACGGGGAACCTTGCCGTGTGGAAGAATATGAAAGCTGTCAAAGCCGGCAATGTTTACTTTGGTATCAATGAGGATCAGTATAATATGGCTTTTACGGCGATGGGGAAGGAACTCTATTTGGAAAAACTCGCAAACGCGATTCTGAACCATGGGGACGTTGAGTAAGGGAACAGGCGCGGTTGCGGGAATATCGCAGAGACAAGAGAGATACAAACGCTCCGCGCCGGATTTTCTGATTATTCTTGCTGCATTGGTGCTGCTGCTTGGGTTCTCAATGGTTCTCTCCGTCTGCACCGGCATTGCCGGCGGTAGCTTCAAGGTCTTTGCGGAAACGGTTATGTCCCCCGCTAAAGCTTCTGGTGTTGGAATGATTATGTTGGAAATGCGTATGCCCAGGGCGCTGGCTGCCGGGCTGACAGGAATGGCCTTCGCTCTCTCCGGCGCTGTGATGCAGGGAATTACCAGAAACCCCCTGTCGGACGCCGGCCTTCTGGGGATCAATGCGGGAGCTGGTTTCTTTGTCGCGCTGTCCGCAATTCTGTTTCCCGCCGCATCAGACATCGTGAAAACATGCGCCGCCTTTGCCGGAGCCGCTCTTGCGGTATTCATGGTCTATGGTTTCGGTGCCGGCAAACATAGATCCGAATCTTTCCGGTTCATTCTGGCAGGCGCTGCTGTATCAGCCCTGCTTACCGCGTTGAGTCAGGCGGTTTCTCTGGCGTTTGGGATCGTGAAATCCCTTTCTTTCTGGAGCGCGGGCAGTTTGTCCGGTGTGACATGGCAAAGCTTGAAAATGCTATCCCCGGTGATCCTCTCAGCCGGTGCGCTTGGTTTGCTTTTATCGAGCCGGCTATCAGCTTTGGCACTGGGAGAAGATAGCGCCGCCAGCTTGGGTGTAAATGTTCGCACGGTCAGGCTTTTCGGTATGCTTGTGGTGTTGCTGCTTGCGGGAGCCAGTGTATCGCTCGTGGGAGGCATCGCATTTATCGGTCTTATCGTACCGCATATATCCCGACTTCTTGTGGGCGGTGATTACCGCAGGCTGGTTCCCGTGTCTGCTCTCATGGGCGGCGTTGTGCTGGTGCTGTCGGATATTGCGGCGCGCATGATAAACGCCCCTTTTGATACGCCTGTCGGCGCACTGGTATCCATCCTCGGCGTGCCCGTCTTTTTTGCGCTTACTTTCAGGAAGGGGGGCATGGTCTTATGAAAAAGAAAACCAGGCAGCTCCTTATCCTCAACGGTCTTCTTATCCTGATTGTGGCTGCGGCTATCTTATCCGTTAACAGTGGTTACGCAAGAATTCCCTTCTCGGCTGCGGTTCGCAGCATATTCCAACCGCATATGGAGGGAACCTCCGTAGTCGTAGCGCAGTTTCGCGTTCCGAGAATCGTCCTCGCCGTTCTATGTGGGATGGGTCTGGCACTTGCCGGATGCATCATGCAGACTGTCACGGGGAATCCGCTGGCCGATCCGGGGATATTGGGCATAAACGCAGGGGCGGGATTTGCCGTTATGCTGTTCCTGACATTTTTCCCTGCACTGCATATACGTACCATGGCATACCAGCCGATATTTGCCATAGCGGGCGGGCTTTGCACAACGGGACTGCTGTATCTTTTTGCAAAGAGGAACGGAAAACTTCTCCCAATATATTTTCTGTTGGGCGGCATCGGTCTTGCGTCCCTATTTTCTTCTTTTATGCTGATCATGGCCGCGAACATGGACAACAGCAGCTATCAGCTCGTGGCAAGATGGCTTGCAGGAAATATTTGGGGGACGAGCTGGCATCAGATTCTTGCCCTGTTGCCATATATGCTCATACTGGTTCCTTTTCTTCTTACAAAGTCGAACATACTGGATATTCTGCTCTTAGGAGAGAATACGGCCATTTCTCTGGGGATAGCCGTAGAGAGGGAGATAAGACTGCTCCTGATTGCATCGGTGGCTCTTACCTCTGCCTGCGTTGCCGTCAGCGGAGGGATCGGTTTTGTGGGACTGGTAGCGCCGCATATGGCACGAAGGTTGATTGGAGGCAGACACCACGCCCTTATGCCTGCCTCCATGCTGCTGGGGGCGCTGCTGTTGCTTTTGGCAGACACGTTGGGACGGTCTGCCTTTCAGCCGAGGGAGATCCCGGTTGGTATCGTGATCTCCGTGCTTTCGGCTCCGTATTTTCTGTTCCTGCTCCGCAGGTATTTTTAAGGGAGGATGTCTATGCTTTCACATATGCAGGCAAAGGGTTTGTCTGCCGGATATAATGGGGAGGCCGTCTTCAAGGGGCTTGACTTAAAAATCCCTGAAGGCAGCATAACCACCTTGATAGGCTCCAACGGCTCTGGAAAATCCACCATACTGAAGACACTGTGCCGGATCATTTCCCCGGATTCCGGCGCAGTATACCTTGATGGCGAAGCGATCCACAGAATGCCGACAAAGTGTGTTGCCCAGAGACTTGCGCTGCTGCCGCAGGGAGCGCAAGCCCCTGCCGGCATCACAGTCGGCGACCTTGTGGAATACGGGCGTTTTCCTTACAGGTCGGCGCTAAGCGGTCTCGGTGAAAAGGATCGGGAGATCATTCAGTGGGCTCTTGCCAGTACAGGCATGAGTTCCCTTGAACATAGAGAAATGGAGAGGCTTTCGGGAGGTCAACAACAGCGGGCATGGATCGCCATGGCGTTGGCGCAGAAAACAGGATTGCTGTTTCTGGATGAACCCACGACCTATTTGGACATCTCGCACCAACTGGATATATTGTACCTTCTGCGCCGCCTCAACCGGGAAAATGGTGTTACCATCGTAATGGTTCTTCATGATTTAAATCATGCCATCATGTTTTCCGACTATTTGGTGGCGATCAAAGACGGGACACTGCACAGCGCAGGTACGCCGCAAGAGGTTATTACCCAGCAGGCGTTGCGGGAAATCTTTGATGTAGAAGCGGAGGTCATTACACATCCGGTATTAAATGTTCCGGTATGCCTTCCCTTCAGGATAACGGAGCAGAACAAAAAAACAGGAGGTTCGAAGACATGAAAAAAGGGGTGCAATCAGTGCTGTTCTCCGTGCTGGTGGGTGCGCTGCTGCTGTGCGCCGGATGCGGCAAATCGGGAGACATCTACACGGCGGGCGTTTATACGGCTTCCGCTGAAGGTTATTCCGGTCCGGTTACCGTAGAGGTAGAGTTTGACGGGAGCAGCATATTGTCTGTACATGTCCTATCTCACAGCGAAACAGTAAATATCTCAGACCGCGCAATAGATGAACTCCCTTCCCGGATCGTGGAGGCGCAGACCTGGGATGTGGATGCCGTTTCATCTGCAACATTTACCAGCGATGCCATTCGTGAAGCGGTCAGAGATTGCCTCGCGCAGGCGGCACTCCGATGAACCATTTGCGTTGTAAAGGATATTTTGCGGCGATAGAATGGGTGAGATGAAGGGCAAGTCAAAAAATCAGCCATAGCTGCTGTTTTAAGTGCTTTTCCAGCGAAGTGCCGCAGGCATTTCGCTGGAGATTCCATATATGGCTGTATGAACTCCCTTCCATGCACAAAAGAATATCGCGAATCCTCCAAGCAAGGGTGTATGTGTTTAGTATAAAATGTGTCACTCCCATTGACAAACCAAATCTACGCGGTTATAATATACCAGTGGTATGTACTGCTGGTATATCGGGAGGCGTAGGAAATGGAACGAACGGAAACCCAGAGGAGAATCCTCGAAGTTGGGAAAAAAGAATTTCTGGAAAAAGGTTTTAAGGACGCATCTCTGAATAAAATCGTCGCGGAGGCGGGCTTCACGAAGGGGGCCTTCTACGGCTACTACCCGGATAAGACCGCTCTGTTTGAAGACCTTGTGGGCGAGACCGCAAGCGAGCTGCTTACCCGCTTCAAGGCGGCACAGGATGATTATTTTGACCTCATCCCGGAAGGGAGAGCAAAAGACAGTCTGGAGCTTTCCACCCAACACCTGCACGAGCTTGTCGCGTTCATGTACGACCATTTCGACGAATTCAAGCTAATCCTCTGCCGGGCGGAGGGAACGGGCTATGCGGATTTCATCGAGGTGCTGGTAGAGCTGGAGGTCGATCGATCCGAAGAATACTACGCCCTCCTCAGAAAAAACGGTATGCTCTCCGGGAGCATGACTCGTCAGCTTCATCACATGATCACAAGAGCTTACTTTACGGCGGTGTGTGAAACCATCGTCCACGATATGCCGAGAGAGGAAGCCATGAAATACGTCGATGAACTGGCTATCTTTTTCCACTCCGGCTGGAGCGGACTTTTAAGGCTCGAATGAGCCTTAAAAAAATAACTGCCGGTTAGTTGCCTCTAACCGATGCGGCGCATCCTCCAACAAATCCATATATTTTAAGAAAGGAACACGGAATATGAGCAAACAGAAAAAAACAAAGCAGCCGCCGGTGCTGGGCAGGCTGCTGGAATACGCCGGAGGGCATAAGTGGCTGTCCGTCTTGGGCTGCGGGCTGTCCGGCGTTTCGGCGGCAGCCGGCATTTTCCCATTCGTCTTTGTCTGGTACGCGGCCCGTGGCATTTTAACGCCGGGAGGCGGCGTTTCGGCAGGGCTTGCCCGCTACGGCTGGTATGCGCTGGCGGCGGCGCTTCTGAGCGCGGCGATCTATTTCGCCGGGCTCATGTGTACGCACCTTGCGGCCTTCCGGGTGGCGACGAATATGCGAAAGGCGGCGGTCGCCCATCTCATTGACCTGCCTCTGGGGTACTTTAACGCTAATCTCACGGGGCGGCTTCGCAAGCAGATCGACGACAACGCAGCGCTGACAGAAACGCTCCTTGCCCACACCATCCCCGACGCGGTGGGCGGGATCGTAACGCCGATACTGGCGGTGGGACTGCTCTTCGTTTTTGACTGGCGCATGGGGCTTGCCTGCCTGATCCCCATGATTATCGGGCTTGTCTGCCTGATGACCATGATGACCGGGACAGGCATGAAGTTCTTTGAGGAATACCAGCGCGCCGGAGAGCGTATTTCCGCCGAGGCCACAGAGTATGTCCGGGGCATCCCGGTGGTGAAGGTGTTCCAGCAGACGGTTTACTCCTTCAAGAGCTTTCATGCCGCCATCCTCAGCTACCGCGACCTTGCCAGCGGCTACGCCATGATGTGCCGTATGCCCTACACGCTGCTTACGGTGGTGCTGAACGCCATGTTCCTGTTTCTCATGCCCTTGGGAATGGTTCTCATCGGCGGCGCGGCAGACGGTTGGGCGGTGCTGGCCGATCTGGTGTTTTACATCTTCTTCGCGCCCCAGCTTGCCTTTATGATGGAGCGGCTGATGTACGCGGTCAACGCACAGATGGAGGCCGCCGAGGCAGTGAACAAGCTGGAGGCGATATTGAAGGAGTCGCCCTTTCCCGAGCCTGCGGCGGACAGCGGAAGCAAGCCCGCGGACAGCAGCATTTCCTTTGAAAACGTCACCTTTTCCTATGACGGCGCGGACAGGCCCGCGCTGACGAATGTGAGCTTCCATCTGCCGCAGGGGGAGGCGTGGGCGTTGGTGGGCCCCTCCGGCGGCGGCAAAACCACCATCGCCCGGCTGATCCCGCGCTTTTTCGATGTGCAGGCAGGGGCAGTGCTCCTGGGCGGACGGGATGTGCGAAGCATCCCCACCGCGGAGCTGATGGAGCAGATCTCCTTTGTCTTTCAGGAGGTGCGCCTGTTTAAGAAAAGCATCCGCGACAACATCCGCGCCGCTCGGCCAGACGCCACCGAGGCGGAGATATTACAAGCGGCGCAGCTTGCTCAGTGCGGCGATATTCTGGAAAAGACGCCGGGCGGGCTGGACGCTGTGATCGGCGCCAAGGGCGTGTACCTCTCCGGCGGTGAGATGCAGCGCATCGCGCTGGCGAGGGCAATCTTAAAGGACGCACCTATCGTGGTGCTGGATGAGGCAAGCTCCTTTGCAGACCCCGAGAACGAGGCGAAGATACAAAAGGCCTTCGAGGCGCTGATGAAGGGCAAAACTGTGTTAATGATCGCCCACCGCCTGTCCACGGTGCGGAACATGGATCGCATCCTCGTCATCCGGGACGGCGAGATCGCCGAGGAAGGAAAGCACGACGAGCTTCTTGAAAAGGGCGGCGTATACGCCGCCATGTGGGAGGAATACCAAAAGGCCGCGCAGTGGAAGGTAGGAGGTGCCGCATGATCGAACGCATCCGCAAAAAATACGCCATGACGGAGAAGGGCGCAAAAGACTATGTGGCCGCCGTGTTCTGGTCCGTACTGGTCAACATCAGCAAAATGCTGCCGGTGGGCGTGCTGGCCACGGCACTCTCCGGCATCGTAGAGGCACTGACAAACGGCACCGACCCAAGGGCGGGGCTTACGCGCTTTCTGGTCGCGGGCGTCCTTGCCCTCGCCGCGCTCTTTGTGACCTTTCTGATCCAGTACAAAGCCCTATACGAAGCCACCTACCGGGAGAGTGCCAACCGCCGTATCCGGCTGGCGGAGGTGCTGCGCCAGCTTCCGCTGTCCTTCTTCGGAAACCGTGACCTGACTGACCTGACCACCACCATCATGGGGGATACGGAGACGCTGGAAAAGGCCTTCTCCCACTTTTACCCCGCCATGCACGGCGCGCTCATCTCCACGGCGCTGATTTCCGCAGGCATGCTGCTTTACGACTGGCGGATGGCGATGGCTCTTTTGTGGGTGGTGCCCGCATCGCTGCTGATGGTCTATCTCTCCCGGCGCATGGAAAAGCGGCATATAAAGAAGGGTCTCGTCACCCGCCGCGCGGCCACTGACGCCATGCAGGAGGCACTGGAGTGCGCGCCGGAGATCAAGGCGTGCAACCAGAAGGCGCGGTATATCGCTGACCTGAACCGCAGGCTGGACGAGGCGGAGCAGGACACCATCCGGGGCGAGCTGTTCACAGGCTCCGTGGTCACGGCGGCACAGTCCTTCCTAAAGCTGGGCATCGCCACCACCGTCCTCACGGGGGTGACACTCATGAGCCGCGGCGACCTGTCGCTGATCCCGTTTCTGATGTTCCTTATCGCCGCCACCCGGGTATATGATCCCATCGGCTCCATGTTTGCCAACATGGCCGCGGTTTTCGCCTGCGAGGTGCGCATCGAGCGTATGCAGGAGATCGAGAACGAAAAGCGCATGACCGGCATGACTGAATATGATCCAGACGGCTACGACATCCGCTTTGAGCACGTGACCTTTGCCTACCGGGAAAAAGAGGATGTGCTAAGGGACGTCTCCTTTACGGCGAAGCAGGGGCAGGTGACGGCGCTGGTGGGCCCCTCCGGCGGCGGCAAATCCACGGCAGCCAAGCTGGCAGCCCGCTTCTGGGATCCGGCGGAGGGAACGGTGCGGCTGGGCGGCGTGGATGTGTCCACGGTGGACGGCGAGGCACTGCTGAAAAACTACGCCATCGTATTTCAGGATGTGGTGCTGTTTGCCGACTCCGTGATGGAAAACATCCGCCTCGGCAAGCGGGACGCCACCGACGAGGAGGTGCTGGCGGCGGCGAAGGCGGCGCAGTGCGACGCCTTTGTATCCAGGCTGCCGGAGGGCTACCATACCCTGATCGGGGAAAACGGCTCCCGGCTCTCCGGCGGTGAGCGGCAGCGCATCTCCATTGCCCGCGCCATCTTGAAGGACGCGCCGGTGATTTTGCTGGATGAGGCAACGGCCTCGCTGGACGTGGAAAACGAAACGGCGGTGCAGGCGGCGCTGTCCGGGCTTATCAAGGATAAGACAGTGCTCATCATTGCGCACCGCATGCGTACCGTCATGAACGCCGATCAGATCGTCCTGCTCTCCGGCGGCCGCGTGGTTGAGATGGGTTCTCCGGCCGAGCTGCTGAAAAAGAACGGCCTGTTCCGCCACATGGCACAGCTCCAGAGCGAGAGCATGGAGTGGACGGCGTAGAAAACCCCGAGGGAAACAGGATCCTGAGTACAATATTGGAAAACAAAGTGTCGAAAACAAGGAGGAGTTTATGAAAGAAACAAATAAATGGTCTGTCAGGGATGTGATCACCATGGTGCTGCTTTCGGCGGTGCTGATCGTGATCCAGCTCGTCGTCAATATGGTCTGCATGGCCAACGACTTTGTCAGCATGGTGCTGTCGGTGGGGATCACCATGTTCCTCTGCGCGCCGGTCTATATGCTCATGGTCAGCCGGATCGGCAAACGGTTTGTGACGCTGATCTATATGACGATCCTCGGTGTGATTTTCCTGCTGATGGGCAACTGGTTTTTGCTTCCTTATTATGTTCTCGTGGGGATCCTCTGCGAGTTGATTCTCTGGAAGGAAGGCTCCTGCCAAAAGCCGAAACGGCTGACCGCCGCCTGGACGGCGGCGAGCCTGCTGTACAACGGGGTCAATCTGCTGCCCATCTGGTTCTTCTGGGATACCTACTACGATTTTGCGCTGGCAAGCGGTATGGAGCAGAGCTACATCGATTCCTATGTGCGTTACTACACCTCTCCCGGCTGGCTGGCCTTTATTCTGCTGTTCACGACGCTGATGGGCTTTTTAGGCTGCATGGTGGGCAGTCGGCTGATCCGCAGGCATTTTCAGAAGGCCGGCGTTCTATGAGAGCGGACGCATCCTTTGCGGTGCCGGTCAAGCTGTGGGCGCTGCTGTGCGTCTTTGCCGGAGTGACGATCGGCGGGAATGTGCTGCTCACCTGCATCCTGACCGGCGGGGCGCTTCTTTATCTCGTCCTGCAGCGGAACTTCCGCCTTGCCGCGTCCTATGGCTGCTTTTATCTGCTGCTGGCGCTGCTGCTGTACGGCATCCGCTTCCACGGGCTGCGCATGCCGGTCTTTTCGGAATTTTATGTTCTGATGTTCTGGAATCTGTCACCGATCTTTCTGGTGTCATGGGATCTGATCACCACGCCGCCGGGGATGCTCTCCGCGTTCTTATCCCGCCTCCGTATGCCTACCCCGTTCATTCTCGGGCTTCTTGTGGTCTTTCGCTTCTTCCCCACCATGCGGACGGAGCTAAAGGGGGTAGGCAGGTCCATGAAAAACCGAGGGCGGACCGCAGCGGGGCAGCTGCTCGCACATCCCGTACAGAGCATGGAGTATGTGCTGGTTCCGTTTCTTCTTCGGGTATTGCAGCTCGCCGATCAGCTTTCCGTTTCCGCCGTTGCAAGGGGTGCGGAGCGTCCGGGCGTGCGCGGCAGCTATTATGAGAAAAGGGCTGGGACGCGGGATCACATCGCGGCAGCCGTATGTGCGATAGTCACGGCTTCCTATTTGGTTTTGGAAAGGAGCATGGCATGATCGAGCTTATACGCGCTTCTTTTCAATACGAAAACTCAGACAGAGGCGTGCGGGACATCTCCCTTTCGGTAAAAGGCGGCGAATGCGTCGTGCTGACGGGGCTCTCCGGCTGCGGCAAGACCACCGTGACAAGGCTTGTCAACGGGCTTGCGCCGTCCTATTACCCCGGAGCCTTCAGCGGAAGCGTGAGGATAGACGGCAAGGACATATCAAGGCTTTCCACATGGGAGATCGGGCGTTTGGTGGGAAGCGTTTTTCAGGACCCCAAAAGCCAGTTCTTTTCCTCTGAGCTTGCCGGAGAGGTCGCCTTTCCCTGCGAGAATTACGGCCTGTCCGCCCGGGAGATACGGGAGAGGACGGACGCCGCCATAGAGGCGTTGAAGCTGTCCCATTTGAAAGACAGGGCAGTTGACATCCTCTCAAGCGGAGAAAAGCAGCGGGCGGCCATTGCGTCCGTATATGCCATGAAGCCAAAGGCCTTTGTGTGTGATGAGCCGACGGCTAACCTGGATGCCGCCGGGACGAGGCAGCTTGCGCAGACCCTCCGGCAGCTCAAGGAACAGGGCTTTACCCTGCTCATCGCGGAGCATCGGATCGACTGGCTGATGGGGATCGCAGACCGGTTTTTATATCTGCGGGACGGCAGAATAGAGGTCGAGTATACACCGGAGGATTTGCTCCGCCTGCCGGAAGCAGACATCTTAGGTATGGGCCTGCGCTCTCCGCACGAGGGAAAGTGCCCTCCCTCTCCCTCCGTATTAGACGAAAGCCCTGCCGTCTTGAAGACAGCAGGGCTCTCGAAAAGAATACGCAAGGAAGTTATTTTTGAGGATATTTCGCTGTCTGTTCCAGAGGGCGGCGTGACCGCCATAACAGGGCAAAACGGTGCAGGGAAAACCACCCTTGCGCAGATCCTCTGCGGGCTGGCAAGGCAGACAAGGGGGCATATCCTGATAGATGGAAAAAAAGCAAGAGCGGCAGTCCGGCGCAGGGATATCTATTACTGCGGCAACGACACGTCAACGCAGTTTTTTACGGCAAGCGTGGCGGAGGAGCTGCTGCTGAATACCGAATTGACAGAAGAAAACAAAGACCGTGCCAGACATTTACTGAAGGAGTTTGGACTTTACGAGTACAGGGACGCGCACCCGTCTGCCCTGTCCGGTGGACAGAAGCAGCGGCTTGCCATAGCCTGCGCCATCTTTTCCGGCCGCAGGATATTGATACTCGATGAGCCCACCAGCGGCCTTGACGGGCAGAATATGCGCCTGATTGCAGAAAGGCTGAAAAGCGAAGCGCGGAACGGCAGGACCATTCTCGTGATCACCCACGACAGGGAGCTGATCGAGAGCTGCTGCGATAACATTGTGGAGGTTAAAAAACGATCATCATGAAACCGCCAAGGGCCGCTATGGGATATCCGCGCTGGAGGAATCGTTTTCCGCTCCTGCTGGCAGCTCTACCGCGATGGTCGTGCCCTTGTCCGAGCTTTCCTCCACCCAAACGGAGCCGCCGTGGAGATCGGCGATCTCCCACACCAGAGAAAGCCCCAGTCCCGCGCCGCCGTACTCGCGGCTGCGGGACTTGTCTACCCGGAAGAAGGGCTGGAAGATGCTCCGCTGATATTCCTCCGGAATGCCGCAGCCGGTGTCGGAGACGCGGAGCAGGAGCTTTTCCAACTCCTGAGTGACAGAAACCCGTACCGAGCCGCCCGGCCGGTTGTACTTGACAGCATTTTCCGTCAGGTTGAAGAGCAGCCGGTAGATCAGCGCGTCGCTGCCGGTCATGACGCCGTCGCCCTCCGCTTCCAGCGTGATGCTTCGCTTCTCCGCCAGCGGTGCGAGATCTGCGAAGATCTCCTCGACCATGGGGGCGAGCTGGAGTTGCTCGTTGCGCGCCACCTGCTGCAAATTGCTCATCTCCAGCAGCGTCTTGGTCATCTGCGTCAGCCGCTCCGTCTGCTCGCGCAAAAGCGTGAGGAATTCCGCCGTCTCCGGCCGCACATCGGGATGCTCCGCGGAAAACAGCTCCAGCTGCGCCTGCATCAGTGCCAGCGGCGTGCGCAGCTCGTGGGCGGCGTTGCCGGTGAACTGCCGCTGGGCGGCAAAGGCGTTGTTCAGCCGCTCCAGCATCT
>JAHZGF010000067.1 GCA_019420945.1 Clostridiales bacterium
TTCACGTTGTTTAATTTACAAGGTACACGCTCGCTCCCGCTCTCGCGGACAGCTTTGATATGTTACCATATCGTGCCGCTCTTGTCAAGCACTTTTTTCCAAGCAGTCGGCGCAACCTTCCGGGCCCGAACCGAATCGAATTGTAGTACTCTCAAGCGGTTTGATTATTATACTGCAACATCCGAAAAAGGTCAATACCTTTTTTCACTTTTTTCGAATTGGTTTTCTGCGGTCACGCCGCTCCTTTGCATAGCCTTGCTTTTACCCCCCCTATCCTATATAATATAGTACAATTGACGCAAGGAGGCGCATCTATGCCCATTCGTATCCCTGACTCTCTACCTGCCCGGGCCACACTGGAGAGTGAGAATATATTTGTCATGACGGAATATCGGGCACTGCACCAGGATATCCGTCCCTTGAATTTGCTGATTCTGAATCTGATGCCCACCAAGATTGTGACAGAGACCCAGTTTTTGCGGAAGCTGTCCAATACTCCGTTGCAGATCCGGGTGGAGCTGCTTCAGACCGCCAGCTATCAGTCCACCCACACGGACCCCAGTCATCTGGACTCCTTCTACACCACCTTTGATCAGATTAAAGACAAGACCTACGACGGTATGATCATTACCGGGGCCCCGCTGGAGTATGTGCCTTGGGAGGAAGTGGACTACTGGGAAGAGCTGTGCACCATCATGGATTGGACCGCCACCCACGTCCACTCCACCATGCACGTCTGCTGGGGCGCCTATGCCGGCCTCTACTATCACTATGGAGTGCCGAAGATTTTGCGCTCCTCCAAACTCTTCGGAGTCTATCCTCATACCGCCATCAAGAAGCAGTCTCCTCTGTTCCGGGGACTGGACGATGTATTTTACGCCCCTCACTCCCGCAACATGGAGGTATCTCAGGAGGATATTTTAAAGGTATCCGATCTGGAACTCATGGCGGTCTCTCCTCAGGCGGGCGTGTTTGCCGTCAAGAGCCGGGACAACCGGCGGTTCTTCCTGACGGGACACCCGGAATATGATCGGGACACCCTGGCCAACGAGTATTGGCGGGACAAGAACAAGGGGCTGGACATCGCCATTCCGGAAAACTATTTCCCTCATGACGACCCCAACCAGACGCCGCTGGTAACCTGGCGTTCCACAGGTCAACTCATCTACAACAACTGGTTGAACTATTATGTCTACCAGACTACCCCCTATGACTTGACCAAGCTGGGCAAACCCCAAGCATCAAACTGAATAAAAAGGAGGCATCCCCCGGGATGCCTCCTTTTCTTTTTTGCTTCAGCACTCCATGCCCACCAGCAGGGAGCCCTGCTCTGCGTAGAACCCGCAGAGGGCTCCACTTCTGCTAATGCGGACATCCACAGTCCCAAAGGCCTCACGGATCCGGCGCATCAGTTCCAAAGCTCCGGACTCATCCCCGGAATGGGAAATGAGGATTCGGCCTCCGGCATAACCCATCTGCTTCATCTGACGCAGAATGCCGGCGCCGATCTGCTTTTTGCCCCGGCACTTCTCCTGGATCTCCAGGCTACCCTGTTCGCTGGCGTGGCCCACAACACCCACGCCCATGACTCCGATGCCTCGGGCCTCAGTGCGGCCCACCCGGCCGTTGTCTGCGCAGTTTTTCAGATCGGATAAGGCAAATACCAGGCGGGTTTTGGCCTTATACCGCAGCAGCGCCCGATAGATATAGGCAGAGCTCATGCCGCTGAGTACCAGGCTGCGGGCCCGCTCCGCCAGCAGCGCCATCTCCGGACCAATGGATAGGCTGTCAATCAGATAGACATGCCGTCCGTGGTGCTGAGCTTCATACTCCCGCTTGGCAATCCGGGCGGTGGAGCAGCTGCCGGACATGGTGCTGGCCAAGGTAATGCAAATGACATCCCTGGCATCTCCAAACGCAGCCAGCCAATCTCCCACGCTGGGGCAGGAGGTGCAGGAATGCTCCGGCCGCTGATCCAGGAGAGAATAAAATTCCTCCATATTCACCGTGGCGTCATCGGTAAACTCCCGATCTCCCACTGTAACCTTCAGGGGCACTGCGGCAAAATCCACGCCCTCCAGCTCAAACAAATTGGCGGAAGAGTCTGTTACAATTTTAATCGACATGAGATTCCCTCCTTGTCAGAACTTCGTTAACTCTTTATCGGTTTTTCAAAAACCGTTGTTGAGTTTATAATACACCATTCTCGCTCCTTGTCAAGAGTTTTTCAAAAGCTTTATTGAAGTTTTCGAAAATATTGATATAATATACTCAATAATGAAGGAGGGTTTTCCAATGCCGGCTGATATTAACAATTTTCATCTGCCTCTTTATAAAGAAATTCCAAATGTGGGGCTCTATCTGGAACAGACCGTCAAATACATCAATGAATGTCTGCGGCCATTGGGGTGTATTGAGGTAACCTCATCCATGATCAGCAACTATGTCAAGAAGGGCTATGTATCCTCTCCCGTCAAAAAGCAGTATGACGCCACCCAGATCGCCAATTTGATTTTTATTGTCATCGCCAAACAGGTGCTGAGTATGGAGAATATCTCCAAGCTGCTGGCCCTGCAGCGGCAGCACTATGAAGCTCAGGAGGCCTATGACTACTTTTGCCGCAAGCTGGAGGCCATGCTGCGCACCACCTTTGGGCTGGATAACATCACAGAAAATCCTCCCTCCGACGCCCGGGAGGAGACCAGAATCCTGCGTTCCGTGCTGGTGGCGGTGACCCATGTCATTTATCTGAGCCATTGTTTTGAGGCCCTGGACGCTGCAGCCCAGGCCGCTGACCCGGAATAAAAAAGCAGAAACCCCCGGTTCGCTTTTGAAAAGCGGACCGGGGTTTTCGTTTTGATACAATCTCAGTTCAGGAAATCCTTCAGCTTCTTGGAGCGGCTGGGATGGCGGAGCTTCCGCAGGGCCTTGGCCTCGATCTGACGGATACGCTCCCGGGTGACGTGGAATTCCTTGCCCACCTCTTCCAGGGTGCGGGTGCGGCCGTCCTCAATGCCGAAGCGGAGCTTCAGCACCTTCTCCTCTCTGGGGGTCAAGGTGGAGAGCACCTCCACCAGCTGCTCCTTCAGCAGGGTGAAGGAAGCGGCCTCACTGGGCTCGGAGGCATCCTCATCAGGGATGAAATCGCCCAGATGGGAGTCCTCCTCCTCACCGATGGGGGTTTCCAGGCTGACGGGCTCCTGGGCAATTTTCAGAATCTCCCGGACCTTGTCCACGGGCATCCCCATTTCCTCGGCAATCTCCTCCGGAGAGGGATCATGGCCCAGCTCCTGGAGCAGCTGCCGGGACACCCGGATGACCTTGTTGATGGTCTCCACCATATGGACGGGAATACGGATGGTACGGGCCTGGTCGGCGATGGCCCGGGTGATGGCCTGACGAATCCACCAGGTGGCGTAGGTGGAGAACTTATAGCCCTTGGTGAAGTCGAACTTCTCCACCGCCTTGATGAGGCCCAGGTTGCCCTCCTGAATCAGATCCAGGAACAGCATGCCACGGCCCACATAGCGCTTGGCGATGGAGACCACCAGCCGCAGGTTGGCCTCCGCCAGCCGCTGCTTGCAGCGCTCGCCCTTGGCGATGACCTTTTCCAGCTCGGCACGGACCTCCTGAGGAATCTCCTCCTCGGCGGCTTCCATCTCCTCCAGCTGGTTCCGGGCCTCGTTGCCGGCGGCAATCCCCTTGGCCAAGGAGACCTCCTCATCCGGAGTCAGCAGGTTGACCTTGCCGATCTCCTTCAGGTACATACGCACCGGGTCATCGATGCCAAAGGAATCCACCAGGGTGTTGGGGTCCACGATCTCCTCTTCGGGAATCTCCTCCACCGCCTCGTCGGTGGGCTCCACCCCAATGGCCATATCCTCATCCGTCAGCAGATCAATGCCCAGATTGGCCACAATATCATAGAACAGGTCGGCCTGCTCGTTATCCAGATCCAGCGCGTCCAGCTCCATCATCTCAGCGGAGGTCAGCGCCTTTTTCTTCTTGGCCTTTTCCAGGATCTCATTGAGGCGGTCGCTGTGGGGCATCCCCTCGGGAATGCGGGTCAGTCCCTCCTTGCTGGTCTTCGCTTTGCTGGTTTCTTTCTTTTCAGTCATTCCGATGTTCCTCCATTGCTCAATTTGCTGTTTCTAAACTTCATCAGTGCGCTGTCATCTTCGGCAGAGCGCTGTCGTCGGATTACATTGATGTAGTCTGCCATGGCCTGCTCGCCCTGGGCTACAGGGATAGGCCGCTCCTGAATGCCGGCCAGCAGGGACATTTCCTCCGGAGTAAGGTCCCCCGCCAGGGCAGACAGGCTGCAGGCCTGTCCATTTTCCCAGCGCTGGCGGAGCAAGGCGAACACCTTGCCCAGCACCGGGGCACTGAACTGCTCGGGCTGCAGATCGGAGGCAAATTTCATCAGGTCGCTGTCCAACAGCAGCAGCCCAATTACTCCCTCCTCCGCCCGGGCAGAGGCCACATTCTGGTACCGCATGGACCGTTCCGGCGGTTGGGCCACCAGGGCAGGAGACATAGTCTTGCGCTGCTCCTCCCGCCGGGCCTTCCACCGACTGCGTCCCCGGAGCTGTTTGACCTCTTCCTCCATGGCCTCCGGGGAGAATTTGGCCGCCTCCGCAGCCCGCTTCCCATAGATCTCCCGCTCCAGGGGACTGTCCAATCGGGCGATCAGCTTGGCCGCCTCCTTCAGGTAGGCCAACCGCTGCTCGTCCTGCTCCAGATTGTACCGGGCCCGGACCTGGTTCAGCTGGTACTCGATGTGGTTGGCGGAGCCGTCCAGCAGCGAGGCAAAGGCAGCCGGGCCAAAGGTTTTGATAAATTCATCCGGATCCTTGGCTCCGGTGACCCGGAGCACCCGAACCGTCATGCCGGTTTTCTCCAGCAGTCGAATGGCCCGCTGGGCGGCATTGATACCGGCCTGGTCTCCGTCATAGGAGATCACCACCTCTTTGGTGTAGTTGCCCAACAGCTTGACGTGATCTTCCGTCAAGGCGGTACCCAGGGAGGCCACCGCACAGTCAAAGCCCGCCTGGTGGAGGGCGATGGTGTCCATATAGCCCTCAGTCAGGATAATGCGGCCTTGCTTGGATTTTTTGGCGATGTTCAGGGCGAAGAGGTTGCGGCTCTTATTGAACACGATAGTATCTGGGGAGTTCAGGTATTTTGGCACGCTGTCGTCCAGCACCCGGCCTCCAAAGCCGATCACATTGCCCCGGACGTCGATGATGGGAAACATGACCCGGTGGCGGAACCGGTCATAGATCCGGCCGTTGCTGTTTTTCACTGCCAGTCCCGCTTCCATCAGCTCCGCCTTCTCGTAGCCTTTTTCCGCCATGGCCCGGATCAGGTTATCCCAGCCCTCCGGGGCATAGCCCAGGCCAAAGCGGGTGATGGTCTTGTTGGACAGCCCCCGCTTGCGGAAGTAAGCCACCCCGTCCCGGGCAGCGGGCAGGGTCAGGTTGGTGTGGAACCAGCGGGCGGCTTCCTTATTGAGTCCCAGCAGCCGTTCCCGTTTTTTACGGGTGCTGCCGTCCCCGGCGGCGGTCTCCGGCATCTGGAGCCCGGCCCGGCGGGCCAGCAGGTCCACCGCGTCCACAAAGCCCAGACCCTCCAGCTCCATGACGAAGTTGATGGCGCCGCCCCCCTTGTGGCAGCCGAAACAATAGTACATCTGCCGGTCTGGGGAGACGGAGAACGAGGGGGTCTTTTCACTGTGAAAGGGGCACAGGCCCCAATATTTACTGCCCTTCTTGGTCAAACTCACATAGCTGGACACCAGATCCAGGATGTCCGTCCGACTGTTGAGTTCTTCCAGGAATGTCTCGGGAATGGGCATCCTTTCACCTCATTTGTCTAGTTTATCCCTTTCTTCGGAAAAACATGCCGTTTTTGCCCTATTTTACCGTCCAGGCGGCAGGAAGAAAGAGCTCGCCATATTTGGCCATGGCATAGGAGTCGGTCATGCCGGCAATATAGTCCGCCACCGCCCGGCTCTTGCCCTCCCGCTCCCGGATATACTGGAACTCGGAGGGCAGCTCATCGGCGTTGTTGTCATAGTATTCAAACAGCCGCAGCAGCACATCCTGGGCTTTGCCCTCCTCCCCCTTGGCCCGGGGATTTCGGTAGACGTACTCAAACATGAATTCCCTCAGATCCTCCATGGCTTCGGCGATCTCCGGAGTCTGGCAAATCTGGTCCTGCCCCTCACTGGCGGTAATCACATCGCAGGTCAGGGTATTGATGCGCTGGGAATAGGTATAGCCCAGGGCCTGTTTCAGGTAAACCGGTATGTCAATGGGAAAGATGATTTCGCCCCGGATGGCGTCATCGATATCGGCGTTGATGTAGGCGATGCGGTCGGCAAACCGCAGGATCTGGCCCTCCAGGGTTTCCGCCCGGTCCTCTCCGGTGTGGCACAGGATGCCCCGGCGCACCTCATAGGTCAGGTTCAGGCCGTCCCCGTCCTTCTCCAGCAGGTCCACCACCCGCAGGGACTGGACATTGTGGTGAAAGCCTCCCGGGAGCACCTGGTTCAGGATCCGCTCTCCGGCATGGCCGAAGGGGGTGTGGCCCAGGTCATGGCCCAGGGCGGCAGCTTCCGTCAGATCCTCGTTGAGGCCCAGACCCCGGGCAATGGTCCGGGCGATCCGGTCCACCTCCAGGGTGTGGGTCATCCGGGTCCGGTAGTGGTCTCCCTCCGGCCGCAGAAACACCTGGGTCTTGTGCTTGAGGCGTCGGAAGGCCTTGGAGTGGATGATCCGATCCACGTCCCGCTGAAAGCAGGTGCGCAGCTCCTCCTGTTCCTCCGGCCGGGCCCGTCCCCGGGACTCGGCAGAAAGGCAGGCGCGAGGGGACAAAATACGACGTTCGTTCTCCTCTGTTCGCTCCCGATGCAGCACAGCCCATCTCCCCTTTCGGTTCTGGTATAAATGAAATACGTTTTTCATTTGAAAAACCCTTCTTTTCTTTCGGTTTTTTTCAAGGGTTTTCTTTTTTTGGCGTCCTGTCGAAAAATTATCATTGACAAACTGAGTTTTTTATATTAGAATACCATTCGTATCTGTGAGATGCACCGGTCTGGAGAGATGTCCGAGCGGTTTATGGAGCTGGTCTTGAAAACCAGTGACTCTGTCAAAGGAGCCGTGGGTTCGAATCCCACTCTCTCCGCCACATCTTATTCCATTGTAACTGAATCACCTTGACAGGACCTCGGCTTGGAGAAGTACTCAAGTGGCCGAAGAGGCGCCCCTGCTAAGGGCGTAGGGCGGGTGACCGTCGCGAGGGTTCAAATCCCTCCTTCTCCGCCAAAAACTGGTTGACAAGATCTTGTCAACCAGTTTTTTTGTACCACACAAAACTGTTGCGCACACCATTAGGAAAGGACAGACAAACCATGAACGGGAATATGTGCGGTGAGTTGGAGGGGCTGCTGCGGCAGGCCCGGAAGATTATTCTGGATGAGCAAGCGCTGGCGGATGTGACCGTCAAGGGGCGGGCCAACTTTGTCACCCGCTGTGACACCGGCGTTCAGAGCTTTTTACAGGAGGAATTGGGCCGGCGCTGGCCGGAAATCCAATTTCTCGGCGAGGAGGGCGGCATCGCCTCCCTGGATCCCGCCGGCCAGGTCTTTGTGCTGGACCCGGTGGACGGCACTGCCAACCTGATGCACCACTTCGGCCACAGTGCCATCTCCCTGGCCCTGGTGGACAACGGCGAACCGGTATTGGCCCTGATCTACGACCCCTTCCGGGATGAGATGTTCACTGCCCAGCGGGGCGGCGGCGCCTTCTGCAATGGAAAGCCCATCCATACCAGCACCGCCCCCAGTCTCGCCCGCAGTGTGATTGCCGTAGGCACCTCCCCCTACGATCACCAGCTGTCCAAGGTCAACTTTGCCCTGTTTCAGGAGGTTTTTGACCACTGTGAGGACATCCGCCGCACCGGCTCCGCCGCCCTGGATCTGGCCTATGTGGCTGCAGGACGCGTGGAGGGCTATTTGGAGCGCAATTTGAAACCCTGGGACTTCGCCGCCGGCATCCTGCTGGTGACCGAGGCTGGAGGTCGGGCCTCCGACTGGACCGGCAATGCCCCCTGCCCCACCCAAAATGCCGATATCCTGGTGGCCGCCCCGGCAGTGTATGATGAGCTGCTGGAACTGGCCCAAGCCTAAAATTTTTGCAAAGAAAACACCATCCGATTTTCATCGGATGGTGTTTTTTGATTTCCGGGGCCAGCCTCAGGCACAAAAGCGATGGTTACCGATGACGGTAATCAGAGGCCGGGACCAGATCCAGGCACTGGTGGCGGTGGCCGGGTTAAAGTAATAGATGGCGCCGCCGGTGGGGTCCGCCCCGTTCAAGGCCTCCCGGGCCGCCTGGTAGGCGGAGTCCGCAATAGGCTGGTCGATCTGTCCATCGTACATGCAGCTGAAGGCACCCTGCTCATAGACCACGCCGGAGATGGAGTTGGGGAACGAGGGGTGCTCCACCCGATTCAAAATGACGGCGCCCACCGCCACCTGTCCTGTGTAGGGTTCGCCCCGGGCTTCCGCCGAAATCACCTTGGCCAACAGATAGTAGTCACTGTCGCTGACGGAAGTGGCCGAGGACATGCCCAGAGCCTTCTGGGTAGCGCTGCCCACCACGCCGTCCACCGTCAAGCCGTTTTTGCTCTGAAAGAAACGCACTGCCGAGGTGGTCTGGCTGCCGAATATACCGTCCACACTGCCGGTATAATAACCCCAGTTCTTCAATTTGGTTTGAATGGTAGTGACCGCGCTGCCCCGGTCGCCCTCCCGATAGGTGGCGGCACTGGCAGGAATCGCGATCAAGGTAAGCACCATTGCGGCGGTCAATGCCAGGAGCAGAAACCGGCGCACAGGATTTAAATGTCTCATTTCATGTTCCGACCTTTCGCCTTTTGAGCCTAGTTTAGACACCGGCTCTATAAAATATACACGCAAAAAATCGAAACGTCGGAGCAAGTCCCTTCCGCGCCGCAAACGCAATGCTGTTTTTCAATTTTCTTCCAAGCGTTTCCGCTCTGATTCCGTCAGCGGACGATATGCCCCAGGCTCCAGAGATTCATCCAGTGCAAGTCCTCCAAAGGCCACTCTCCGCAGAAAGACCACCGTGCAGCCCACTGCCTCCAGCATCCGCTTCACCTGATGACGTTTGCCCTCGGTGAGCCACAGATATCCACAGACCGCCGGAGTATGCGGGGCCTCCAGCAGCAGATGACGCCGATTGGGAAACAGAGGCTCTTGGATATCCTCCAGCTTTCCCCGGCGCAACACCTCTACCCGGGCGGGCCGGGTGGGTTCAGGCAAGCCCTTGAGATGCACCCCCAGCTCCAGCTGCTCCAGCTCCCCGGGGCCCAACTCCCCCGCCGCCCAGAACAGATACTGCTTTTCCACATGGTTTTCCGGGTCCAGCAGCCGGTGGTTGAGCTTTCCGTCGTCGGTGATGATCAGCAGTCCTTCGGTGTTCCGGTCCAGCCGGCCCAGGGGAAAGAGGCCGGGCCGCTCCTCTGGGGGAAAATAGTCCAGCACCGTCCGATGCTCCGCATCCCGGCAGGCGCTGACGCAGCCGGCAGGTTTATAAAAATGATAATAGCGATTCACGTTGTTTCCA
Organism: Clostridiales bacterium; assembly: GCA_019420945.1. Taxonomy (GTDB): domain Bacteria; phylum Bacillota; class Clostridia; order Oscillospirales; family Oscillospiraceae; genus UMGS1766. The sequence continues at coordinate 9,654 of JAHZGF010000067.1, forward strand.
TCTCCTCTATTTCAGCTTCAGACTGAACAAGCGCATAGCGTTCCACCTGAGAATCCCACTGGGCGAAGGCCCCTTCCATGGACTTGGCCACGTCCTCCGGCCGGCTGTACTTTACTTTTGCATAAATGTCCATGGTGACCTTATAGTTGGCATGACCCGCCAGATATTGCACCACCTTTGGATCCACCGACGCATGGATCAGATTGGTAATGTATGTGCGTCGCAGGGTGTGGGGCGTCACCTCAAAGTCCAGGCTGTAAACACAGTGGCCGTTATGCCGCGCCTTCTCCCCCAGCTGTGGATCAAGCATATATTTCACATACTTCCCATTCACCAGCTTGCGGGCCGTTCTGGGTTTGGCGGTTCGCGTCACAATGTAGCGCCACAGTCCCTTGAATTGGCTGTAAGACAGCGGGCCGCCCTCCCGATTGGCCACCACATACGCCGAGGTCGAAGTTGCTTTGGCTTGCCGCAAGCACACTGCCAGCCGATCCGGCAGCGGGATGTCCCGCTCCGCCGCCCTGGATTTCAACTCCGTTAGAATCACCGGCCTGTTGTGTTCGGTGTGCCACGCCCGCTTTACCGCCAGATAGGGAGCTTCCCCATCTAGGTGTACGCAGTCCCATTGCAATGCCAGGATCTCTTCCCGCCGCAATCCCGCATACAGACCCAGCATGACAAATACATAAGGGGGTAACCCCTCAATGGCAGTCAGCAGCCGCTCCACCTGTTCATCCGTCAGCGCCGGCTTGTCCTCCCGGGGGCGGCCTCCGCCCTTGGCTCTGAGGTATTTTGTGGGATCCTCGGTGATTACCCGGCTGGTTTTTGCCGCCCCGAAAATGGATCGACAGAGCAGCACCACAGACTTATAAACTGACGCTGATTTTTGCGAAACGGGAACGAGCATTCGCCGGATATCCTCCGGCGTCACCTCAGCCATGTGCATCTGCCCCAGCTCTTTGACGATATGCCGTCTCACCTTGGAGGTATAATCCGTCAAGGTGGTGGCCCGAACATGGGCTGATTGCATCAACAGCCACTTTTCGCAATACTCCGTCACAGTGGGGGACTGTTTGCAAAACAGGGCATGTTCGATCCGTTCCAGCGCCGCCTGTTCCTTTTCATATAGCTCTTGCCAAGTCTTCCCGTAGAGATAGATCCGCTTCCCTGTTTCATTTTTGAGACTGGTTCGGTAGTACTGATAACCCTTAATATGAACGATGCTGTACTGGGACATCTGAGCTTGTTCTGCTTTCAACCGCAACACCCCCAATCTCTGCATAAGCGCCGGCATTTCTATTCTACTACAAAAAAAGATCCCGAAAAACCGCAGTTTTCGGGATCTTTTGCAGGATAACTTTGATCGAAACTGTTCGTCCAATCAGCGCTTGGAGAACTGGGGAGCGCGACGGGCGGCTTTGAGGCCCATTATTAACCTCCTGTAGATTCAATTTGCAAAATTCACCATGCAAACTAAAA
>JAHZGF010000068.1 GCA_019420945.1 Clostridiales bacterium
GACATCTGCAAACCATGTCTCTTTGTCTTTTTGCGAAACTTATTCTACCTGACCGTCCATCAAAGCACATATTCAATAGAAATGATAAATCCGAACACATTACCCACTTGGATAATGTAGTTCGGATTATCATTGTTTGGAGCGTGTTGACGAAAAAGATGCACCTTATATGAGCGTTGCCGTTTATATGTTGTATGGGTGTTTTACTTTACAGCGAAAACCTTGGCGCAGTGGAGATTTATTTGCATCGAGTATATCAAATGAGCAGCAGGCTCCCAATTAAAATAAGTGCCATCATTTTACTATAATTTGTAATTTCGATGAATTTTTTCTTGACGTATTCATCAGTTCCTGATGTTAACATATGCATATCTGTAGAAGTCGGGTTAATCATCACTAAAATGGACACCCAAAATGGAGAAATATGGGCTTTGTCAGCATTACTAAAAGTGAAGCATGGAACAGGATTTAAAACTATTGTTAATGCGAGACTTTTTTATAAGTATACTTGAAATGCTCAAAAATCCGGGCCATATTCAATAAAATCTGCAACAAACATCATCTTTCTGGCAGTAGAAATATAGTTTTTTAAATGTTTCGTTCGAAGTACGGAAATCAGACCATTTTTATTGTTTCCGTCAAAGCAAAGAGGAAGAAGAGTTAACGCAATCTTTCTATCGTTCTCACTTAGTGTCTCTAACTCTAGAAGTGCAGACAATGTATTTCCAGCATTTTTTGCGCCCGTTACAAAGTCCTGAATCATAGCGCTTACACAATCACTGGGTAAATACTTCCTTAAAAATACTGGAGTAAATGGTTTTTTCTGTTCCCCTGACATATTTTCAATTTTTGTTTTGCTTACTGGTAAATCTTTAAATGCAGTATCTTTTGCGGTAGTGAAACATACTGTTGTATGATTCTTGTATGCCTGCAATGAAGCAATTAACTCTGGAATTCTTCTTTTTAAAAATCCGTTCCCACATATCGCTGCTCTTTGCATGTATGCAATCAATTGATCAATTTCATCACACTGACTGATAATAAACCAGCAGGGGCGAGGAGTACCGTTTGTGCTATATGCGGCGGCAACAAATGGCCACGCTTGTTGGGCGGTCAATTTCCGATTTTCAGCGGTTAAGACACCTGCAGAATCTAGTCCTAAAGCGTACAAATCTACTAAAAATTCGTCAATTGGTAAATCCAATCTATTTTCATCAAGACGAGTATTGGCTGTCAAAATGTCATTATTAAATTTATCCGGGGTCGTGCTTAGCGTGCGCTTAATATTTTGTATGGCTATTGGCAGTGCTTCTGGGTTATGAGGCTCAATCCGAACAGGTACCCCGTCTTTGCCACCGCGGTTTTTAAGTAAATATATGCTATGCGCATCTGTCAATGTTTTTGCTAAATATGACAGATCCCCTTCTGTTGGTGGTGAGACAGCAATTCGATCAAATGAATCAACCCAATCTGGCTTTATTTCTGGGATATACGGTAGGACAATATACATTCCGCGCAACAAATTTACTTTTGCTGCATTGTCTTTTGCAGAACGAAACCTTCGGGTAAGATCTTCTATAATTACCTCTCTATCCCGAATTGCCGCTTCAGGCGCTGGAAGATTTTTTAGGTATGGCTTTAATTTTTTGCTCTGAGATAGCAATTGAATAAAATCAAATATATCCGAGGCCACGGCAATTGCTATATCACGTGAACAACCGAGTCCTGCATGCAGACCATTAGCACGTAATTCTTGGTGTAGTTTAAATTTCCCAAGGCAATGGAGAATCTTCGTTCTTTGCTCCGCGTGGTCATCAGGATTTCCCCAAATATAGGAAATGCAACTATCTTCGTTTTTTATGTAGCGGCGCATATCTTCAATGACCTCACTGCCAAATCGATATACGCCAGATGCTATATTTCCATCCTTATACATTGCCTCTACACCTTTTGCCTGAACTAAACACGCTTTTACCAGAAGTTCTGCAGCAGCACCATAAAGGCCGACTATTGGAGCCTGTTTAGTTTCAGGTTTACGAAGGTTTCTAAGTGTTGGCATAGCCATACCATAAAGTGCCATTAAATAAGACTCAACACCACCATCTAACAACACAATTGTATTGTTCTTCAAAAATTTCGGCATGGTATTTCCTCACTTCCTTTAGTGCATTAGGCATTAAGATAACCAGTATTTGCGTATATCAAAGCTGGATTTGTGCCATACATTCACCTTATTAATGCCTTTTATTGTACTGCTGTTTCCATAATTTGTCCACTGTATCCAGTAAATAAGAAATGGAGGCACGCCCAACACTCAGCCAGTGTGTCTCGATTTGCCACTTCAGTCGGGTAATCTGCGTGTATAGCAAGGTGGACTTTTTCGCCACGATCATGTTCTCGCGCTAGCGCCCGAAGAACCAGTGTTAGTTTTCGTGATTCCTATTGACAAACAGGGGAGGCGATGTTCAGTCTCTCAACCAGCATAGACACTCTATTTGTACCAGTAGTCAATCCAGTAAATTATGTTGCTACCGGCTTATCGTATCCACAGCATTTTTACCTTCTGCAATTTTGAATTGTCCGGTGATAGTATCCGTTTAGAGGCTTCAACCGTCGACGCATCGGAGAAACTTCTTGCCGAAGCTATGTCCTTGCTTATAGCGACCTTTTTACATCGGTGCTAATCTCGCGCATCACATTAGCAGCGAAGTCTTGCGAGTTTCCTCGCCTTATTTTCCGTGGTATCCTGACCTAATAACAAAGGAGGATATTGCTATGAAATATTCAAACAAAGAAAAGTTATCCATTGTCGCACGCTGCCAGCAAGGGGAAAGCATTGCCACTCTTTCCAATGAACTCGCTATCCCGCGCAGCACCTTATATCGGTGGCTCAAATCTTTTCCTACGGACAGTGCTGGAAAGCCATTGAAATTTTCCTATCAAGAATATACATTACTCCAGCGTAAAGTTGAAAAATTACAAAATATCATCACGATTCTAAAGTCTGCTGATTGTTTGGTATCCGCACCATTGAGGGAACGGCTTCATGCTTTGGAGCCGTTTTATGGAAAATATGAGATCCATACAATATGCGAAGCTCTGGATGTCGACCGTGGTACATTTTACAACCATATGTTACGAAACAAGCGTGAAAATGCCTGGTTTGAGAAGCGCCGACAAGAGTATTGCCAAGTGATTCGAGATGTGTTTGATGAATATCATCAGGTGTTGGGCGGGGAGAAAATTCGGACGATTCTCATTCAGCGTGGGCATCAAATCAGTGCGGAATATGTCTCACGGCTCATGCGTGAGATGGGCTTGAGCAGTGTTCGGACAACAGCGAAAAAGGAATATCTGAAATTGCGTGAGCCGGAGCGAAAGAAGAACCTCCTACAACAGCAATTTACTGCCACTCAGCCAAATCAGAGGTGGGTCAGCGATGTTAGCTGTTTTAAACTCGGAGATCACTATTTTTATGTCTGCGTGATCATTGATCTCTTCTCCCGTAAAGTAATCGCATATAAGATTTCAAAAAGGAATAGTACGCAACTTATCACCGCAACATTCAAAATGGCATATGAGGAACGCCAACCACCGTCTGGTCTTATTTTTCATAGCGACCGAGGAGCGCAATACACCTCACATCGTTTCCAACAGCTCCTGCATGAACACAATACGGAGCAGTCTTTTTCGCAACCCGGCAAGCCACATGACAATGCGGTCGCAGAATCATTCTTCGCATCGCTGAAAAAAGAAGAACTCTATCGAAGAGAACATCCTTCCGATAGAGCATTTCAAGCCAGTGTTGCCTCCTATATTGAGTTTTACAATACCAAACGACCGCATCGAACATTGAAAAATCTAACACCATGCCAGATGGAAGAAAACTTCAGCAAGAACGACAAATGAGACATCTGTGTTCGAATCGCCTGGTTTTTACGTTTTCTGCTTCGATTTGAAGAGGTTTGAATTTGAGCGTCTCATATTCGCTTTGGTATAATGTCTTCAAAAAACACTGTCATACCAAGGCTTTTGAGGTGCAAAACGACCCTACCCGATCCGCAAGTCTCATCAACTTGTTCGAATTGGGTAGGATCGTTCACCCAGCATCTTGTGATGACGGATGAATGATCTGTAAATGTGCGCGTGAATCTGTAAATTAAGTATACGTGAAAATACATAAAACGTCAATTCCAATAGACCAATTTTACGAGCCTTTCATTTGAAGATCCTTTGCGCTATCAATCGTCATGTTTGTTTCCTCCTGTTTTTTGTCTTGGGCGTAGCCTGCGTCAACACAATGGCATAACGTAGTCGGGAAAGCTATTCGTGAACCCGGACAAAGATTTATGCCTGAGCTTGTGAAAAACTTACTTAAATAGAAAGTGGAGACACATTAGCCAATCGCCAGTGCGCCTCCACTCATCATTTCAGTCGGATAATCTGATTATAGAGCATTACGAACTCTTTCTCCACCACCATGTTCTCATGGTAATGCCCGAAGAACCAGTACTGGAATCTGCAGCGTTCCCGAATCTCATCGAAGAAGTCTGTCAGCGCATCTCGCTGGTACAATCCTCTACTGAAGGTGTCCTGGACACTGCTGGGGCAGCAATGGGTAATGATGTAATCTACATCACACCCTGCCTGATTCAGCGTTTTCCTTGCGGTTTCGTATTCATCCTCGCTGGGCAGTTCCTCTTTCCACCAAGACCTGTGGTTGACGCGGAACAGCGCGCCTGCGGCGTTGAGCTGCCGCAGCTTTCGCTCATAGTCCGGATTATCCGGTTCCAGAATGCCGTCCCGGATATCGTGGCTGCTGGCGCCGCCCATGGTAAATATCCGCTTTCCGCAGATGTTATAAAGCTGGCCCCGCATCAGATGCAGGACGCTGGGGCGTATGGCCTGTACCAAGCCGCCGTGCCATTGGCTGATTGGATAGTTGCGGAGCAGATCATAGTTTTCATGGTTTCCGCTGACGAACAGCGTGGTAAAGGACCTGGTCTCCAGCCAGTCCAGCCACTGCTGCTCCGCATCGCCGCCATCCCAGACACCGCCGAAGTCTCCACAGATGATGAGGTAATCCTCTTTGGTCAGGTCACGTTGCTCATGGAATGCTGCAGGCAGGAGCCTGCTGAAATCACCGTGCGTATCACCGGTTATAAAAATGGCCATTTCCTTTCTCCCTTTTCTATTCATTCTACTTCCTGTTCCAGCACCACATCCGAGTCTCAGAAGTGGATGTGGATGGTTTCCGCATCCTCCACCGTGATCTTTTGGATGACCTGCCGGACGAGCTCATTGTCAAATTCCGTGTAGCCCGCGGCGCATTCCATGATACTGTCCCACATCTGCCGGCGTCTGGCAGCCTGTTCCTCCAGATTGACCTCTGCCTGCTGCGCGTCTGCGATCTGCGCCTTAAGGGATTCCTTCTCATCCGTCAGCGCTTTCATTCTGGCATTCAGCTCGGTATCGGCCATGTTGACGAGCAGCCGATCCAGCACATCGCTTTGCTCCCGGCTCACCGCATCCATACGCTTCTTCAGCTGCAGCAGCCGTGCACCAGCCTGAGATAACGCCTGTTTTGCTTCCTCCGCCATGGCCAGCACATCGGGGCAGACCTCCTGCCGGATGGCGGCGTACTCATTCATGGCCGCGAGGATGGCGCTGTGCAGCCTGCCTTCATCCAGTGTTGGGGAGTGCTGGCAGTATTTTGTGCCGAACTCCAGCCGGGAGACGCAGCGCCACACGATGCGCTTTTCCCCGTTTCTGGCCCACGTTACCCGCTTGTAGGGGGAGCCGCACTCGCCGCACACCAACAGTTCTGTCAGCGCGTATTTACCGGAGTATTTCCCAAGTTCCGTTTTTCCGCTCTTTTGCAGCACCTTCCGTTTGCTGGACCGGCGCGTCATCTCCTGCTGCACCTGATTGAACAGGTCCCTTGAGACAATGGCCGGATGGCTGTTCTCCACATAGTACATCGTGCGTTCACCACGGTTCTTTTTGACCTTTTTGTTGATGCAGTCCGTCACATAGGTTTTCTGCAGCAGGGCGTCTCCAATGTACTTTTCATTGGTCAGGATATTGTGGATGATGGAGGGAGACCAGCGCTCTACACCCTGTGCGGTGGGAACACCGTCCTCCTCCAGCTCCCGCTTGATCTTTCCCAGGGTGCAGCCGTTCAGATACCTATGGTAAATGCGGCGGATGATCTCCGCTTCCTCCGGTACGATCTCCGGCTGTCCGTCCGCCCCCTTCCGGTATCCCAGCATCTTCTTGTACTGGAAGGTGACCTTTCCCGCCTCCGCGCTCTTCTGCTTTCCCCACGCGACATTCTTGCTGAGAGACTCGGATTCCGCCTGGGCGAAGCCGCTGAACAGGGTGATGAGAAATTCGCTGGATTCCGTGAGGGTGTTGATGTTTTCCTTCTCGAAGTACACCCCAATGCCGTTTGCTTTCAGGAGCCGCACCGTATCCAGGCAATCCACCGTGTTTCTGGCAAAGCGGGAGAGGGACTTGGTGATGATGAGGTCGATGTGTCCCCGCTTGCAGGCGGTGATCATCTTGTTGAACTGCGTCCGTTTTTTCAGGCTGGTGCCGGAGATGCCCTCATCGGCATAGATCCCTGCCATCTCCCAGTCCGGGCTGTCCTGGATCTTCTGGGTGTAGTAGGTCTTTTGCGCCTCATAGCTGTTGAGCTGCTCTTCACTGTCGGTGGAGACGCGGCAGTAGGCCGCTACGCGCATTTTCCCGTCATGGTCTCTGTGCAGTTCTTCCGGTTTTCTGGTTGCGGGGATCACCCGCACCCGCCGCTCTAAGGTGGCTGCTGTCGCTTCCATGGATCATTCGTCCTTTCCTGTCGCTTTTTTATCCGTAAATATAAGAGTTACTTCGGTATCCTGTGAGATGGTGATATGGGAAACCGCTCGTTGGAAGCGTCTCCAATCCGCCTCTGTCAGACTATCTGACGGCTCAGATTCGGCAGACGGCTCTGGACAGCAGGCATACCGTGCTGCCGCACCCTGCAGGATCAGCGCCATCACCGCTTCCGGCGAGTCTGGCTGCTCCAGCCCCCGGTTGATGGCATTGTCCAGCCGCATGACCTCCGCAGAGGGCGTGTAGGCGGTGCAGCTGGGCTGTTCATGGTCCCGGAACTGACGGACGATCCCGTTTACCGTCGCATCCATGTCCATGACCGCGGTATTCCCGCAGCCTTCGCATCTCAGATACAGCTTGCCGCTGTTCTGCCAGCCGCCGCCCAGCCGGGTCATCTTCCCACCGCAGGTGCAGCGGAAGTATGGAGTCAACCGCGCAATGACAGGCTTCTCTCCGTGGGACTGCTTCCTGGCATTCTTTTCCGCCGTCTTTTCCTGCGCCGCTTGGAAAATATCCGCTTCCACCAGTATGGGGTATCCCTCCTTACCGGTGTAACGGGGATTTTCCAAAAGGCGCTTTACCTTATGCTTGTTCCAGAGCGGCACTTCCCGGCAATACGGAATACTCTGCCGGTTCAAGGCGTCCGAGATGGCCTGATAGGAAGCCCCGGCGTTGTAGAGCGTAAAGACCATACTGACGGTCCGCTGCTCCTCCGGCACGATCTCCAACGCACCGTTTCGGATCTGATACCCGTATAACACCTTGCGGTTGATCATCTTGCCGCCACCTCCCATTGTTCTGTCAGCTCCAAGCCTCCGTAAAGCCGGAAGCGGATACGGTTTTGAGACTCTGCAATGATCTTCTCCACCAGACGTTCGAACAGCTCTTCATCGAAGCCGTCCAGCCGTTCCGGTCCGTTGAGAAGCGTCTGCTCCACCTTGCGGAGCGCATCTATCGTTTCGTCTATCGCTTCGTTCTCTGTCAGCCTGCGCCGTTCTCCGCGAAGCTGCGCCAGTCTGGCGCTGATGGCATTCATGCGGGCGGCGCAGATATCCGCGTCCAGCAAGCCATTGGCCCGCAGAGTGCTGATCTTATGGCTTTCTTCTGTTGCTTCCGCGATGGCCCGGTTGATGGCCAGCACCTGCGGATGATTCTGCCGCAGGATCGTGTCCAGCGTGTTCAGCTGCCGGAGGGCCGGGGCCAGAATGATGTCCGCGTTGCTTTTGAGCCTGTGGTACATCCGCAGGAAGGCGGCATGGATCTCCGCTTCCGGGATGCGTCCTACAGGGCAGTCCGCGGCGTGGCGGTCGTGGGTTCGACAGACCCAGGTCACATATCCGTTCTGGCTGCTTCGGCGCTGAAACACCGTCCCGCAGTTTCCGCAAACGATTTTTAAGGCAAGAGGGCTTTTTTCTCTGCGCTTTTTCTCTTTCTGCGCTTTCTTTTGCAGCAGTGCCTGCACCCGCTCAAAGGTATCCCGGTCGATGATAGCTGGATGGGAGTTCTCCGTGTAGTATTGCAGGCGTTCCCCGTGATTTCGTTTCTGCACGAAGGGGAAGCCGCAGCTGTAGGATTTCTGGCTCAGAGCGTCTCCAATGTACTTTTCATTGGTCAGCAGGTATCGAATCCCCGTTTCTCTCCAGCATTCCGCGCCGGACTGGGAGGGGATGCCTTTCGCCGTCAGCTGCTCCGCGATCCATCCGGAGCTGCGCCCCTTGAGGTATGCGTCGAAGATCCAGCGCACCGTGGCGGCTTCCTCTGGGACGATCTCAAGATCTTTCTTATTTACGATTCGGTATCCGTAAGGGGCGGTGCAGGTGATAAATTCCCCACGCTCCATCCGCCGCTGATAGCTCATCTTCTGATTGGCGGAGATGGAGATGGATTCTTGCTGGGCAAGAGAACCGGAAACGCTCACCATCAGTTCGGTGGTGAGCGTTTTCGTGTCGATATTTTCTTTTTCAAACCGGACGCTGACGCCCATGGTGGATAACTCCCGCAGGGCGGACAGGCAGTCTCTGGTATTCCGGGCGAAGCGGGATACGGACTTCACCAGAATTCGGTCGATCTTGCCCTTTCGACAGTCTGCCATCATCCGGTTGAAGTCCTCCCGCCTATCCATCCGGGTGCCGGTGAGCCCTTCGTCGGCATACACGTCTACCAACTCCCAGCCGTCATGCTGGGCGATCTCCTCCGTGTAGCTGCGGATCTGGGCGGCGTAGGAATGCAGCTGATCCTTGGAGTCCGAACTGACCCGGCAGTAGGCTGCCACCCGCAGATGTTCCGCTTCCCGCGTCTGCGGCGCGATGATTTTTACCTGTGCCATGGTTTTCACTTCCCTGTATCTTTTTTGTCAACACACAAGCTACCACACGATCCGCAGAATATCCAGAACTATTCCCAAACAGTCTGCGGGGAATATTTCTCTCCGGCCAGCCTTTTGGCATAGACCAGCTCTTCCGCGCTCAGCAGGCCGATTTCCGCCAGATGCTCCAGCATCCGGACTGCCAGCCGATACTGCAATTCTTTCTTTGCGTCGATCATCTTCCCACCTCAAAATAGCTCTCCGGCTTTTTCTCCCGCAGAAACCTTGTCACTTCCCGCAGGCTGCCGGTCCTCCGCATTTCCGGCAATGCCTCACTCACAGCCTGGGCGTATCTGCGGCCACGGCAGGCCCGTTCATCCAGAATGGCGATGACGCAGGTATCGCTCTCCGTGCGGATGGCCCGTCCAAAGCCCTGGCGCAGCTTGATCTGCATCTCCGGTACAGCTACCTCACGGATGAATGCGTGAAGGGAAGAATACTTCTCCAATTCCCGTTCCTTTCGTGCGTCTGGGTAGGCGAAAGGCAGGCGTGGGATGATCAGCAGAGATACACAGTCGCCGGGGAAATCAAAGCCCTCCCATGCCGCGCCGGTGGCCAGCAGCACCGCTCCCGGCGTGTGCCGGAACTGTTCGATGATGTGGGGCGCGTTGCGGCCCAGCGTCAGCAGTGGGAATGGGAGAGATTCCTCCCACAGCCGCTCCTTCACAGCCGACATGGCTGCGTAGGAGGTAAAGAGCACCAGCGCGTGACCGGTGGCTGCTTTGATGAGTCCGACGAGCTTGGCAGTCAGCTCATTAAAGTACACATCCGTATCCTCCACTCTCTGGCGGGGCGGGATTTGCGGAAGGTAGAGCAGGCAGTTGTTCCGGTAGTCAAAGGGGGATGGAGAAACGGATTCCATGACGCGGTGTCCCTTCTCCAATCCTGCCTGCGTTTTGAAACGGCGGAAATCGCTGCCCACCGCCATGGTGCCGGAGGTCAGAACAAACGCCTGATCCGGCTGCCACAGGATCTTTTTTATTCGCTGCGTGATATCGCCGGCTGCGGCGCACAGCATGGCGCCGCCTGTGCTGACATCTTCGGCAGTGTAAAAAATCATATCTGTCTGGGAACTGGTGAACAGCTTGACCGCGTCCAGCACCGTATTCAGCTGGCGGCTTCCCAGCGGGGAGAGCAGGCTGCCGATCTGCCGCTGGATGATGGGCAGTGTGCAGGATGGCGCGGTCAGCAATCGCAAACAGGCTTCCACCGGCTCCGCTTCCTCTCTGGGCTGTGCCAGCTTGCGCAGCAAAGGACCTGTGCTGTCCTCCAGCATCTCTGCCGCCAGTAAGTACCGTTCCTCTTTTAGCTGAAGGATAAGGTTTCGTATCTCTTCGGCCGCCAACGTCACACCCAGCATCTGCTGTGCGGTCTCCGGGAGCTTATGGGCTTCATCCACGATGATGATGCTGTGCTCCGGGAAGATGGGGCGTTTTCCCTCGCTGCGGTGGATGGCATCTGCCACCAGCAGGTTATGATTGCAGATTTGAAACAAAAATTGATTTTTGTCGCAGGTCTTGAGGAACCGCTGATAGCGGCAGTCCCTCTGCTTGCAGTCGCAGACCTGCGGTACGCAGACACGCTCCCGGTCATAGCCGCTGAGATGAGAAACTCTGTCCATGTCCAGCGTTTCCTTAAGAGTCCGGAGCGCTGCCAACGCTTCCGGATTTTTCTTTCCAAGATTTACCTGACGCAGCCGCCTGTCCAGCCGCTCGTCGCAGACATAATGGCTTTTGCCTTTGCGGATGACCGCTTTCAGTGGCTTGGTAAGAATCCCGTCCGCCATTAGGACGCAGGACAGCAGCGGCAGATACTCCGTCAGCACCGCGTTTTGCAGCGCGATACTGGAAGTGGAAATGATGATGGGGCGGGCGATCTGCCCTGTCGGGAAAGCAGACGCTGCCGTGGCAGCCGCCAGATAAGCGTAGGTCTTGCCGATGCCCGTCCCGGCATCGCACAGGGCGATCCTCCCGTCCTGCATGGCGTCCAGCATCCAGTGACTCAATTGGATCTGCTCCGGGCGCTGCGCCATACCGTGGGCGGGAAGAAGGTCCTGAAAAATATGGTCGATCAGTTTATGGGCTTTCAGCCTGTTGTCATTGGTATTCATCCGATAATTACCTCTTTTCCTGTCATGCTTTGTTTTCGTTTCCACCGTATTTGCAGCGCGCGCCCCGGTGGGAAAAGGGAACAATACGGACAAGGTCCGGCAAGACCTTCACGGGCGTATTTCCGGGATCTCTACTGCTTTCAATCCCGGAGCAGCCCAGCCTCTTCATGCTGGCCAGTGCATTGTGTCTCATTATCTGCCCGGACAGCGTCTCTGCGGGCGGCGCTGCCAACGCCGCCCCTGCGCAGGTAAAATCGCTCGCCGCGGGAAGCTGCAAGGCTTCCCACGGGTCGTGGCGCACACTGCGCGGATCGCTCTTCTGTCCGGGTGGTTATCCGTATTGCTGGTATGCAATTTTCAAGGAACAGCGAGGGGCGATTCGGAGCCCCTCACTGTCCTCCCGAAAATTGCGTTCGGTGAATACCCTTATTTCGAGGAATTTTCAAAAAACTTTTTGAGATCCCGCAGGATGCGGTCTCTCCGCTTGATGACCGCCCGCTGGCTGACGCCCATTCTTTGGGCGTATTCCCGTGTAGACGCGCCGTCGAAGAACAGGGCGTTGATGAGTTCCCGGTCGGTATCCTTTAGTGACAGCAGCGCCAGCAAAAGGATCTGCTTCTGTTCTGCCAGATTCCGAAGTTCCTCACGCTCCAGTGCCTCCGTTTCAGCACTGGGGGCCGTTTCTGCTCCGACATAGTCCGGCAAAAGCGCATCTTCCTCCATCTGCTCCAGAGAGAGCAGTTTTCCGGAGGACTGTTCCTCCGTGATATAGCGCTCCCTGCGGTCTGCCTGCGCATAGGCGAGGTAGACATCCTCCGGCACCTCTACGTCCATACCGTCTACAGTGATGATATTGGCGATGACTTCGCCACCTTCGTTTCGAACGCGCCGATAGTTGCGTTCTTCCTGCCATTTTTTCATGATTCATGACTCCAATCTCAGATTTTTTTGAAATGTCTGAGATGGGGTCACGGATATTTAGCGATGTAGGGCTGCCAGCGTCTGCGCATTGTGTGCCTTTCCGCTTTTCAGCCAAAGAAAGGCGCAAAAAAAGAGCCTTACGCATAGCTGAAAAGCTACTTGTAAGGCTCCTAACTCAATGTTCCCATATTCGATGATGGGTGGCTGGTGCGCTTGACGAAGTCATATCAATTGGATTTTTAATTTATGCCTGAACATATCCCATAAAGGGGATGGGCGTGTGGATCAGGGGGTGAGCATCCGGTGTCAGTACCGTGATGCCGATTTGTTCGCCGCACTTGGGGCATTTGGCGATCAGGTCAGGGGGTTCCGCTCTGTGCAGAGCAAACAGCCTGTACTGAGACTGCTCCGCACCACTGGGGATATCCGCGATACGGCCCTTGCCGCACAGCGGACAGCGCAGGGAATTGGTTTTTGACATAGCGCCTCTCTTTCTCTGTTCTCTTTTTTGAGAACAGCACATGAAAATTTTTTACAGCAGGTTATGGTTCTCCAACCGAATGCGCATGGCCTGCTTGGATACCTGAAAGATACCTGCCATATCCGTCACCAGCTGTTGATTCGTCCGTCCGGAGCGCAGCTGATAGAAACAGCGCTTGACCTGCGGCAGCGGCAGCAGAAGGATAGAGCCCAGCAGGTTCGCCTGCACTTCCAATGTGTTGTCGCTCTCATCGCCGGAACGGAGCGCCGCGTTTTCGCCGGTCCCGCTGAACTGTTTCTTATGGAGTAGCCAGTGCCCCAGCTCATGGGCGCAGGTAAAGCGCAGCCGCCCGGTAGATGCTTCCTCTTCGCAGAGAGCAGTCGATGAGGATGGTGCCGCCCTTGACGGGAAGAAGGTCATAGCGGTGGTTTTCCCAGTCATAGATCGCTGTGAGACCGTCGTCAAAGATGGTCTCGCCCAAAACCCGCCCATTATTCCGCAGATATTGATACTCCAGCACCAGCCCCTGTGCCTCGATGATGTCCTCAATGGGAATGGCTGCGGGGGAACCGTAATAAAGTCTGGGATCATAGGCGGTGATCACATCGCGGGCGATCCGCTCCAACGCCTGTTCGCGGTAATATGCTTTTTTCATGCGTCTATTTCACCGCCCTCTTTGGATTTCTTTGCGCGCTGGGTGATCCGGTCGATAAATTCCTGCCACTCCTGGTCTGTGGCGTCTGCCTCCTTCGCCGTGCGGAGCGCGGCCCGGACGATCTCCCGATCCATGATGTAGTCCGGCAGGTCTGCGGATACCCGGTTATTCTGGGACTTGGCGGCAAGATCCAGCATCTGCTCGGTTTCCACCTTGCTCAGATGCAGTTCCTGCTCCAACCGTTCCAAATATGCGCGCGTCGGCGCCGGTCTGCGGTCGTTTTCAATGTTGCTCAGATAGACCGGCGACAAGTCCAGCTTTGCCGCCAGTGTGCGCAGGGACAATCCGATAGATTGCCGTTTCTCTCGAACGAAGCTGCCGAATGTCTGTTCCAAGTAACTCACCTCCTATCCGTGTTCTCTTCTCTGGAAACACTGTAGCCTCAGTATAGCAAACATTCGTTCGATTGGCAAGACATGAAAAAGATGGTGTTCCCCGCAAGGAACACCATCCAGAAGTTATTTCAGCCACGCTGCCATATCCTGCATTTCCTCCAGCACTGCTGCTGGGCTGACGATGCGAATCTTACCGCTAAAGGTAAAGACCCAACTGAAGAACGGAGGGCTTGGCGCGACCTCGACTGTGGCACGGAAATGTTGTTCATCTACAGTTTCCGTCTGCACATTTTCACCGAAGCGGTCGATGACGCTGCGCATGACCTCATTATCGCACAGCAGCTCTACGGTACAGAGGTCGTCCGGGTACATCCCAAACACCTTGCGGACATACTCCGCCGGGTCAAAGTCCAGTGTCTGGACTTCCGTCTGTTCCAGCGGTTCGACTGCCGTCATGCGGTCCACCCGAAATTGTGCGATCTTTCCGTGCTTTTCCGACCAGCCTACGGCATAGTAGCAGTCCCGATTCCAGATCATGGCGTAGGGGCTGAACCGATACTTGTATCCGTCATGCTTGAGTACCTTTTCCTTTTTAGGCGTGTACTCAAAATATTGGAAGGTGATTTGCTGTTTCTTCTGGACGGCGTTGTGGATAGTATCCACATTGTAGTAGATGCTCTCATTCTCCGGCTTCGGGGTACCGCCCATGTAAATGCGGCGGTTCAGCTGTTCCGCCTGCGCTGTGCTGGTGAGATGGCCCAGCTTCTTGATGAGGGCGGTGCTCTTTTTCTCCGTGATAAACCGGGAGGATTCCACCGCATCCACCAGCAGCTTCAGCTCCGGCAGTTCGAAAAGCCGCTGCCCAACAAAGTATTTGTTCTGGCTGCTTTTGACGCAGACGATATCCATCCCGGCGTTCTGCAGCAGTTCGATGTCAGTGTAAACACTCTTGCGTCCGGCCTGAATGCCGTGCTGCTGCCAGAATGCGAGAATGTCCGTAACCGAGACCGGATGCTGCTCGTCTGTCTGCTGATATAGATATTGCCGGAGAAGCAGCAGTGCATGCTGTGATTCGTTCTTCATGCGGTGGCTCCTTTACTCTCTTTCCCCAAATTTCAATCTCTACAGCAGTAAGAGAACAGCGGCCGCACTATGCGACCGCTGTTCTCATTGCTATGTCATTTGCTCAGATAGCTGCGGTGCAGGAAGGTTGCGATCTGTGCGCGGGTGCAGGTGGAGTTGGGGTCGAAACGACCGCCGCCCACACCGGCGGTGATGCCGCCCTCGACGGCCCAGGCCACGGCCTGCGCATAGTAGCTGCCCGCCGCCACGTCCTGGAAGGCGGTGCCGCTCTGGGCCGCAGGGGACCCGGCGGCCCGCCACAGCATGGTGACCATCTGGGCGCGGTTGATGGTGGCGTCGGGGTTCGTGCCGTCGGAAATACCCTTATCCTTGGACCACAGCTGCGCCTTTTCGTACCAAGTATTGCCGCCGTTCAGATCTGCGTCGTTCTGCCGGGCCAGAATGGTCCACAGCTGCGCGCGGGTGGCGGAGGCGTCAGGCGCGTAGCGCGTGGCGCTTATGCCGTTCACCAGCTCGCGGGCGCTGACGAAGTCAATGGCGTCCTTGGCCCAGTGGTCTTGCGTGTCGATAAAGTCCTTGGAATTGTCCACGATCTTCACGGTCGCGCCGCCGTTGACCGTCAGCTGGATGCCGTCCTCGGTGGGCAGGGAGTTCTTGACGATCTCCTCGGTGCCGTCAGGATGGACGAGCACGGCCACCGTGCCGGGTTTCACGTTGGAAACGGGGATCTCGACCTTGGTGTCGCCGGAATTCTTGGGCAGCTCGATCTTGACGGTGGGGGCGGTATTGCTGTTGCGGGAAGCCTTGACCTCCACGGGAGCCTTCACCGCCTCGCCGTTCTTCTTCGCGTCCTCGATGGCCTTGCTGCTGAGAGCGGTCTCCGCCGTGGTCTGGCCGTTCTTGTCGGTCTTCACCGTGCCGGTGGAGCCGTCAGCGGCCTTGGTCTCGGTGACGGAGCTGCCGTTGGGGTTGGTGGTGGTCTTAGTAACGGAGCCATCCTTCTTGGTCTCAGTCTGGATCTTGGTGCCGTCGGGCTTGGTCTCGGTCTGAACCTTGGTGCCGTCGGGCTTGGTGGTGGTAGTCGTATCCGTCTTGCCGGTGCTGGAGGAGGGCCTGCTGGAGCCGCCGCCACCGCCGGAGGAGCCGCCGCCGGGAGGCGTGACCGGCGCGGACTTCGTGTACAGCATAACCTTGTCGGTCAGGGTCTCGTAGTTGGTGGTATCCTGGGGAGTGAATACCCACTCGTATTTCACGCCAGCCTCGACCTTGGTGGTCACGCCCAGTTTCCACGCGATCGTACCCGCAGGCGTGATGTTGCCGATGGTCAGATTTGCGTCGCCCAGCTTTTTGCCGTCTTCCTTGATGAGATCATACTTGGGCGCGCCGTTGGGCTTGGCCTTTTTGATGGTGACGGTAATGGTCGTCTGCGCCTCAGCGTAGTCAGTATTGTTGGAAGGCGTGAACAAAACGGTCTTGGGGCCGCTGTCCGCCACATTGGTAATCGCCTCGGTGTCCTTCCATCTCCAAGTGCCTTCCACCGCCTTGCCATCGAACATTGCAGTACCCTTGATTTCCTTCTCAGGAACTCGTTCGCCGGTGTAGGTTACGGTGATGTCATTAGCCTTTACCGTGGGAACGTCCTTATCCGTCACGGTCAGCGTAACGGTGATGGTATAGTCCGCGTAGTTGGTGCTGGTGACCTTGACCGTGACCGTCTCGGGCTTGGTCATATTGGCATCGTTCTTGAAGGTGAATTTCAGCTTCCCGTTCGTGATGGTCGGCTTTTCGGTCAGAAGGCTGCCCGCAGGAGGTTCACCCTCAATAGAGGCCTCGCCGCCCTCCACGATCAGGGCGGACAGATCCACCGTTCCGCTGGCGCCCTTCTTGGCAAGGCCGCTGGCGGTCTTGTCGCCGTAGGTGGCCTTGTCTACGGTGATGTTGACATTGCACTTCTGGCCCTCATAGCTGATTTCAACCGTGGTCTGGCCGACTGCCAGGGTCTTGCTGTAAGTGACATCCTTCGTCACATCCACCTCTGTGCCGCTCTCGTAGACGGCTTTGACGGTGATACCCTTGAGGCTGAATTCCTCGCCCCATGTGTAGTTGGACTTCCCAAGATTACCTTCGGTCTTAATGCTCTGGAGTTCGTCGGCCTTGACCTCCAGCTGGATGGTGCCGGTCACGTTCTCATAGTTGGTCATGTCGTTGGGCGTGAATGTCCAGTTGTATGTATTCGTGCCTACAGATAGCGTTTGGTCAGCGTCCAGGGCCAGCGTTCCGGCAACGGTTGTGTTCGTCCGGGATAAGGCAATGTCAGCCAGCGCCGTAGTCGGATAGATGGTTTCCGGACTGGTCTTGGATACCGTACCCACCAATGGGATCGCTTTCTGCGTGGTAAAATCGTATGTCGCTGCGGTTTCCTTGTAATTTGCGTCCTCTGCTTTGGTGGCCGTGATGGCCACAGCGCCCACGCCAGTGATTTGCACCTTGCCGGTGTTGTCCACAGTGGCATAGGCGGGGTTGCTGGTGACCGCCCAGGTGACAGCGCCCCTCCCGCTGCCACCATCGGCACTCAGGGTAAATTCCTGCCCGTAGATGATAGGGGTGCTTGGCTTGCCGGTGATGGAAAGAGCCGCCTGCTTCGCCTTGCCAATGGTAAAGCTCTCCGTTTTTGTGCCGGTATAGTTGCCTGTACCGGTGACAGTTACGGTAGCCTTGCCCGCATTGGTGTGATTCGTATAGGCAAGCGTATAATCGGCGTCTTTGGTAAGCCGTGTACCGTTCCATGTTACACTTACCTCTGGGGTAATGGGAGAATTGGTATAAAAATACTCGCCGTTCACCGTCACAATGGCATCCTTCAAATCTCCCTGCACCGTAAGCCGGGTGCTGCCGGTTTGCGGCTTCAGCCCCATGCTGCCGCCATATTCGGCGGTGATAGTATTTTCTCCAACCGCAAAGCCTTTCTCTTGTGAAATTTCCACATCGGAAAGGGTGGCAGCATCGCCGCGGACCTTTGCTGTGCCAAGGCTTTTCTTATTGCTGTCCGTTCCAACGAAAAATTCCACTTGGTTTTGATTTTCTGCTGCAAGAGTGATGGCATTTGTCGCTTTGGATATGGTGGCTCTGATGTCCACCTTGGAACCGTAGGTTGCCGGGGACGAGCTGACTTCGACCGTTACATTCGAATCCTTTTGCAGATTGTTCCGAATGATATTTGCAACGGTACCGGAACCCACAAGATTTCCTTCGCCATCCAGAGTGCCGTTTCCTGTGATTGTTCCGTTATTGGTGAGGGTCACGCCGTCCTTCACAGTCAGGGTGGTGTTTTCCGGTACAGTCAGCGTTTTGCCCGATGGAATCTCCATATTCTCTTGAATGGTTGGATTTCCATAGACTGTGCCAGTATTTCCCTCGAAGATAATGCCGCTCCAACTGTCCCGCCGGCTTTTGTCACTGATACTGCTTGCAACAATCAGGGCATGACCGTCCGTTCCGGTTGCGAAGCTGCCGCCAGAACCACCACTTCCATCGCCGATTCCGGCTCCATGATTTCCGCCAGTTGCGGTGACACTGCCGCCGCTGATGGTGATGTTGCCACCAGAATCCTCAGATCCGCCGCCGATTCCGGCTGCTAATTCTCCACCGGTTGCGGCAACACTGCCGCCGTTGATGGTGATTGTGTCGTAAGAACCATGACTTCCGCTGCCGATTCCGGCTGCCTCTTGTCCGCCAGTTGCGGTGACAGTGCCGCCGTTGATGGTGATGTTGCCGCCAGAACTTTCTTGTCCGCCGCCGATTCCGGCTGCAAAAGCTTCGCTGGTTGCGGTGACATTGCCGCCGTTGATAGTGATGTTGCCGCCAGAAGCATCAGATCCGGCGCCGCTTCCGCCGCCGATTCCGGCTGCTAATACTCTACCGGTTGCGGCAACACTGCCGCCGTTGATAGTGATGTTGCCGCCAGAACCCCCCTGTCCGCCGCCGATTCCGGCTGCATTTTCTCCGCCGCTTGCGGTGACATTGCCGCCGTTGATGGTGATGTTGCCGCCGGAACCGAACACTCCGCCGCCGATTCCGGCTGCCTCATCTCCGCCGGTTGCGGCAACACTGCCGCCATGGATGGTGATGTTGCCGCAGGAACTACCATTTCTGTCACCATTTCTGCCGCCGATTCCGGCTCCATAACTTCCGCCGGTTACGGTCAGCGTTCCCATGTTTTTCCCGACAGATTGGGCATAAACGGAAAAACTGTTGCTCTCTGCCACATTGATGCCGCCGTTGACGGTCAGGCTTGCGTTATCTGCCAGAATCAGATGAACCCCGCCGCTGACGGTGACGCGGTCGTCGATGGTCACAGCGCCGTTGACTACATACCAGCCGCCATTCCATGCGGTCATGCTGCTTTCCACCACAGTGACATTATCTGCTGTCTGTTCATCGCCGTTTTCGTCCAAATAGGAAACGCCGTTCTCCGCCAGTAAATTGACCATACCATTGAAGAAGTGGAACAGGCTCTCGAAAACCTCTGTCCCGGTAAGCAGTGCCTGTTCGTCCTCGGTCAGGGCTTCGTAGGCTTCGTAGGCCGCCTGCAAATCGGCGTAAACTGCGTTCTGCTCATCTTTTGTCATGGTCGTCAACTTGTCCGTTGTGGGTAGGGCGTCGATCAGCTCCTGCACCTTCTCTACGGTGATCGCATTCGCTTCGCCCTGGCACTGGGTCAAGTCTGCTCCCTCAATCCCGCATACGGGGCAGTCGGGATCGACCGCCCCCTGCTCACAGTGGGTCTCGCAGCTGCACTCCGCCGGAGCACTCCCGGACGCGGCGGACCCATCGGGTCCCACCGCAGATGCCGGAACGCCCGACATTGTAACAATCATTGCCGCCGCCAGGAAAAATGCGGTCGGCCGTTTCCAGTTCCATATCATTTTATTCATCCTCCTCACGCGGTTCGTTCCTTCTCGTTGTGTTCTGAAGCAGCTGGGAGACTGCCTCCCCCAGCTGATATTCTGTCACAGGCTTTACCAAAAAGGTGTCCGCCTGCATCCTGCGGCTTTGGGGTTCAAACTCCGCCTGATCGCTGATCCACAGGAGCGGGACATCCTTTCTGTACCCCCGTATGCTCATGCAGAAATTCATCCCCCTGGCTCCGTCCTCCATGATTACCACAGCATCATAAGGCCCATCCCGCTGCATGGCATAGGTACAAAACACACCATTATCAAAGCGGTCTACTTTGCCCAGCTTCATCAGCAAAGCGGTTTCTTTTTCTTTCTGGCTATAACTGCATAGCGCAATTCGCATGTTCGCACCTCCATTTCGTGATGGGTTTTATCGCCTCATACAGCTCCTGGTCGGAGCAGTCTGCCGGAAGGAACGCAGGGATAATCCTTTGCCGCCGTTCTTATTGTGGGGTCAGTATACGGTTACTTGCTCTGATAGCTACGATAGAGGAAAGTAGCAATCTGAGCGCGGGTGCAGGTGGAGTTGGGGTCGAAACGACCGCCGCCAACACCGGCGGTGATGCCGCCTTCCACGGCCCAGGACACGGCGTTTGCGTAGTAGCTGTCAGCGGGGACGTCGGTGAAGTTCGCCGTACCGCCCGCCGTGGGCTGGCCTGCGGCCCGCCACAGCATGGTGACCATCTGTGCGCGGTCGATGGTGCCGTTGGGGTTCGCGCCGTCGGAAACGCCCTTGTCCTTGGACCACAACTGCGCCTTTTCGTACCAAGTATTGCCGCCGTTCAGATCTGCGTCATTCTGCCGTGCCAAAATTGTCCACAGCTGGGCGCGGGTGGTGGAGGCGTTGGGGGCGTAGATGGAATCGTTCATGCCGTTCACCAGCCCACGGGCGCTGACGAAGTCGATGGCGTCCTTGGCCCAATGGCTCCGGGTGTCGACGAAATCCTTAGAGTTATCAACGATTTTGACCGTCGCGCCGCCGTTGATGGTGAGCTGGATGCCGTCCTCGGTAGGCAGGGAGTTCTTGACGATCTCCTCGGTGCCGTCCGCGTGGACAAGAACCGCCACCGTGCCGGGTTTCACGTTGGAAACGGGGATCTCCACCTTGGTGTCGCCGGAATTCTTGGGCAGATCCACCTTGACGGTGGGGGCGGTGTTGGAATCACGGGAAGCCTTGACCTCCACGGGAGCCTTCACCGGCTCGCCGTTGCGCTTGGCGGTCTCGATGGCCTTGCTGCTGAGAGCGGTCTCCGCCGTGGTCTGACCGTGCTTGTCGGTCTTGACGGTGCCGGTGGAGCCGTCAGCGGCCTTGGTCTCGGTGACGGAGCTGCCGTTGGGATTGGTGGTTGTCTTGACGGTAGAGCCGTCCTTCTTTGTCTCAGTCTGGATCTTGGTGCCGTCGGCCTTGGTCTCGGTCTGAACCTTGGTGCCGTCGGGCTTGGTGGTGGTATCGGTCTTGCCGGTAGTGGTGGTGGAATTGTCCCGGTCAGAGGAAGAACTGCCGCCACCGCCACCGCCGGAGGAAGAACCGCCGCCGGAGCTGCTGGAGCCGCCGCCGGTAGAGCCGCCGGAGGACTGGGCCTGAATGGTCAGGGTACCTTTCTCAAGTTTGAGCGTGTAGTTGTCACCGTTGGTAGGCGTGGCGACACCGGTAATCACAATGTCGTAGGAGCCAGGGTTGTTGGTGCTAACGGTAACATCCTGCCCATTCTTCTGATACTTCATCTTCAGGGTGCCGCCCAGCTGGTCATTGCCCACCAGACCGGTGACGGTGTAGTCCTTGTTCGGTTTAGGCTCGCCCAGGTCGGGAACAGCCTGACCCACGGTGATCTGCTTGTTAAGGGCAGTGACGGTGATGAGGGCCTTGTTGATGGTGACGGTGATGGTCGTCTGCGCCTCGGCGTACTTTGTGGTGTCGGTAGGCTTAAACACGATGGTGTAGATGCCGCTGTCAACCACGTTCTTGGGGGCGGCAGCGTCCTCTTTCCAAGACCAAGTGCCTGCCACCGTCTGACCGCTGAACGTTGCAGCACCATGGGCCTCGTCGGTGGAAACCTCCTTGCCGTCGTAGGGCTTGGTGATGTTCTTCACGTTCAGGGTGGGAACGTCCTTATCCGTCACGGTCAGCGTGACGGTGATATCGTAACCATTGTAGTTGGGAATATTGGTGACCTTGACCGGAACAGTCGCGGTCTGATCCGCCGTGGCGCTGTTATTGAACTTGAATTTCAGCGTCTTGCCTTCAACAGTGGGATTGCCATCCAAAATTCTGTTGGTATCTGTCGCGGTTCCCAAGGAGAGCTTACCGCCCTCCACGATCAGAGCAGACAGATCCACCGTGCCCTCGGTGCCGAATATGGCGGAGCCGTTGGCGGTCGTTGCGCCGGTGTAGGTGGCCTGGGCGATGGTATACTCCACGCTGGCGGTGGTGTTCTTACCGCTCTTGTCCGTCACGGTGATGCTGGCGGTGTAGGTGCCCGCGTTGGTGGGGGCGCTGCTCAAGGGGGACTCGCCCTTTTTGTAGGCAATGCTGACATCACCCGCCGTCCAATTAGTCTTCGTCAGCGTCGCTTCCGCAGACTTACCATCACCGTAGACTTCATGCAGCGGCTTGTTGATGGTCACGCTGCCGCCGTCTTTATAGGGGCAGTCGTTCGCATGGCAAGTGGCGGTGATGGTCGTTTTATCCGCGTTCAGCGTGTACCCCCAGCTATGCTGGTGCCCCGAGAGGTATAGGTTATTCCCAATCTTAATAATCCCGTAGCCCTGATTCTGCACGTCCGGGGTGAAGATTTTCTCATAATCCACACCATCCTTCGCGCCGGTGGCGATTGAGATATCCCAATTAAATGTGGGTGCTTCAGCCGTGGTGACACCGATCTTGGCGGTCGACACCAGATCTTCCGTGCCGATGGTGACGGTTTTATCTGCGTACAGATGAAGGTTGTTGGCGCTGCCGCTGTCGGCAGTCAGGGTACCGCCTTTCCAGTTATCCTTGATCTGTACATTGCCGGAAACGTTCATCGTCGCATTAGCGTCCATATACACGCCGCCGCCGTTTCTGGGGCTGCCGTTGCCGGTGATAGCCGCGTCACCGCTCATGTTGAACGTGCCGTCGACACCCACGCCGCCGCCGTAGATGGGTCCGGTGTTGCCGGTGATGGCCGCGTTGCCGCTCATGTTGAACGTGCCGCCGTGTTGGACATACACACCGCCGCTGTAGGTTCCGATGTTGCCGCAGATGGTGCCGCCGTACATGTTGAACGTGCCGCTGACATCCACGCCGCCGCCGCAGTAGTAGCTGTTGATGTTGCCGCAGATGGTGCCGCCGTACATCGTGAATGTGCCGTTTTCCGGCACATTCACGCCTGGGCCGCTCTTGCCGCTTTGGTGGAAGATAGCGCCGCCGTTGACGGTGTTGGTTCCATTGTCGTCCTGTACCCACCGGCCTTTGTCGTTTTTATTGAACTTCTTGGAACTCTTGCTGCTGTTGCAGTCGGTCAGGGTAAAGGCTTTGCCATCGGCAACGTAGAGGATTTCAACATCAACATCGTTTTCATTAGCCGTAGCCGTGATACTGTACCCGTTCAGGCAGAGCTTAACATCATCGTTGCACTTCCATGTTGTGGTAAGCGTCACATCCTTGGTCAGGTAGTAGTTGCCCGCCAACTGGGGCAGACAAGTGTCCGCTTTGACGTTCGTGTTGCCGTACTGAGTTTGTGCCAGTGTATCCGTCCATGCAGTGAAAGTGGTTTTTGTATTCTCGTCATGTCCCACTTTATTGCAGGTGTCACCGCCGCACAGGTAGTGCTTATGCGTCGAATCAGCCGTTTCTGACACCTCCCCGACCGGGGCGGCCTTCTCTGCCGCAGAGGGTTCCGTGTTCTCCCCTTGGTCCGGGGTCTCCGGCTCCTGGGGGACGGGGGTGGGTTCGGTCAGTTGGGTGCTCGGCTCGGTGGTGTTCTCTGTTGCCAGCGCCGCCGTTGGCGGCATGGAGAAGCAGAGCGCCAGAGCCATGAACAGGCTCAAAACTCGTTTTTTCATAAGTGCCTCCTTTGGAATATGTGTATACCTCTATATGAAACCCACTCTGTGCGGGCATTGTTTTATTGGTCCTCAGAAATGAGCCACAGCTTTTTCGCGGCTGTCCTGGCCTCGCTGCGGCGGTTCACACCCAGCTTACTGAGCACGCTGCTCACATGGCTCTTGACCGTGGAGACCCGGATGTTCAGGATCTCCCCGATCTCCGCGTTGCTCTTGTCCGCGCAGATCAGCCGCAGCACCTGCATCTCCGCTGCCGTCAGTGCCTCGCTCATGGAAAGCCTTGGCTGTAAAAAACGGGGATATATGGCGGCCTGTGCCCGCACATCCGCCATCAGCCGTTTGCGCCATTTCGCGTTTCCCGACCATTCCAGCGCGTCCAGCAGCGGCAGTACCGCCGCGCCGTAAACGCTGACGGTGCGGATGAAGCGGTATTCCTCCGCCAGCGCCAGTGCCGCTGTCAGCGGCTCGCGCCACGCCTCATCCCTTTTCTGATACAGGGCGATGGCGGTCAGCACCTTCAGGTGGATGGTGTCGATGTAGCGCATACAGGCGGTGCAGTATGGCTCCATGGGCGTAATCGTCAGCAGGGCGCTGTCCGGCTTGCCGTTGGCAAGCTCCACCATGGCCTGTGTGAAATACTGATAGCGCTTGAGAATATTGATGTGCATCGGCTCCCGCGGCGCCTTGACGCGGTACCATACGTCGGCCTCGTCCAGATCGCCGGTGTGCAGCGCGATACGGCAGAGCATGGCATCCATGTTGGGAAGAAACCGCGTCAGTTCCCGTTCGGTAAATTGACTGCGCAGGTCGGTGATGGTCTTTCGCGCGCCCTCGCTCTGCCCGCTTGCCAGAAAATTTCGCGCCAGCAGCCCGTTGGCAGCGAACTCGATGTCCGGTGTGCCGCCGCGGCGGATGTCGTTCATGCGTTGCACAAGGGGGAGCATCCGCGGCGAGATGTCCTCGCCCTTTTCAAACTTGCTCTCCGCGATGGCGCAGTCCGCAAGACCCACGCCGTCCCGCCCGAGAACGGCCTCCACCGGGATACGCATGGTGCGGTAGAGCAGGTCGTCCTTTTTGCTCCACGGGGAAAAGTCCTTGCCGCCGTTCATGATGCTGGGCAGCGCGCTGGTGACGGAGAAGGACGGCAGCGACAACTCCTTATTTGTCAGCAGTTGGAACACCGCAGGGATGGTGTCCGTCAGGCGTTTCACGCCCCGCTGCGGCAGCGAGATGTCCAGCCATGCCAGACGGCCTCGTGCCTGCCGGCCTGCGGCGTCCTCCTTGCCGCAACGCTCCACGAACTGTTTCAGGCGTCCGTACCAGCGCTCCGACCCGTCATAGTCCGCGCTCAGGGCGCAGAGCATACTCATGCCCTGCATCAGCGATGGGGAGGCGAGTATTTCCGCCTCCGGCAGTGCGCGGTAGTACTGCTCCATCTCCGCGTAGTGCCCCATGCCGGGATGCAACTCCGCATTGCGGATCAGCAGCTCGGAGACCTTGGCATGGTCGCCGCCCCTGGTATAGCAGTCCAGCGCGCTGGAGAAGTCCTCCTTTAACTCATAGTAAAGCCCGCCGCGGATAAACAGGGCGCGCTGCTTCTCCATCGTGTATTCCAGGTCCAGCTCCCAGAGCAGGAATTGGCGGAACTGCGGCCAGAAGCGGTAGCTTCGCATATCGCGGCTTTGCAGCAGGGTCGTGCTCCGCCACAGCGTATCCAGCAGTGCGGCGGCGTTGTTGTCGCCGCTGACCATGCGCGCCAACTCCAGATCAAAGCGCTCAAAGGGCGACAGCTCCAGCAGAAAGCGGCGGATCGGCAGGTCGAAGCGCCGGTAGACCGCCGTTTCAAAATAAAGAAATACCTCGCCGTATGCCTGTGCGGTCAGCTCCGCGCCATAGGGCTGCCCTGCCGCCATGTGCCGCGCGAGGATCGCCGCGCACAGCGGATAGCCGGAGGTCTCCTTCAAAATCGAACCGATCTCGGAGTCCGTCGCCTCTGCGCCGCAGGCTTGCAGCAGCCGGCGGATGTCCTCACGGTCAAACAGCAGGTCCTCCGCGCTGAGAACGGTCATCATGCCCGCGTACTGAAACGCCATCAGGCAGGCGGGCGGTATGCCGCGTGAGAGCAGCACGAAGCGTCGGTCGGTGCTTTCGCGGATCAGCGCGCACAGAGCCTGCCAGTCCCGTTCCTCCTGCATATCCTGAATGTTGTCGATCAGCAGGATGTCCCACGCATCTTCCAGAGAGGGCAGCGCAAAGCCGGTATCTGCCGCGTTCAGCCGCAGAACGGGCCGCCCATCCAACAGCGTATCGGCCAGCACTGTCTTTCCGAAGCCGCAGGGTGCGCTGAAAAAGAGCACCCTGCCGCGTTTCCAAAGGGTCTCAAACGCCTGTGCGGTAGACGGCTTGACGATGATGGCACTTTTGTCGGTCACGGACTTCCCCCCCCCTGCGGCAGAGAGGAATTGTCCCACGGGGTTCCCCGTGGGACAGCGAGGGTACCCTCGCTGTCATAAACCTCTGCCCTATAAATTTTTTTCGTTTTATTATACCAAAGCCCTTGAAAAATGTAAATCCGTCCAAAGTATGAGACGCGATGCGCTATGTTCCTGTCGATGCACTATGCGTAGATGCTAAGAATGGCGCTGCATAGTAAGCGCCTGTGCAGATTGGCATTCTACCCGGTAAAAAAATCGCACAGCATCAGACCAAAATGCCTGCTCTGTGCGATTCGGTGTTTACTTATAGCGCCTTGTCACTTTTTGCCGCGTCACAGGTGAATTACAGTTGAGGGTGATGGTGGCCCGTCCCGCCAGTGCCGCCTCCACGGTGATATACCGCAGCTCGGACACGCGAATGCCCTTATCATACCAGTTCTGCCCGGCAGCGGGGGTGGTGTCCACACCGGCAAGCCGTGCCAGTACGGTATTCACCATGGCCCGGGTCATCATCCGCTCAACGCCGAAGTGCTCCTCCGTGACGCCCTTAAACAGCTCGCGGGAGGCCACAAAGTTGATCTCGTCCTTGGCCCAGTGGTTCCGGGTGTCGATGAAGTCCTTGGAATTGTCCACGATCTTCACCGTGCCGGTGGAGCCGTCAGCGGCCTTGTTCTCGGTGACGGAGCTGCCGTTGGGATTGGTTGTGGTCTTGGAAGTGCTGCCGTCCTTGGCGGTAGTGGTCTCCACCTTGGTGCCGTCGGGCTTGGTGGTGGTCTCCACCTTTCCGGTGCTGCCGGAATTGTCACGGTCAGAGGATGAACCGCCGCCGAAGCTGCTGAAGCCGCCTGAGGAAAATCCTCCGCCACCGGAGGAAGAACCGCCGGAGGACTGGGCCTGAATGGTCGGCGTGTGAATGGCGTACAGAGTTTCCTGTGGCGAAAAGGGAACAGCGCGGAGGCCGGTGTTGTTGACCGTCCGCCGCGCTGTCCTTTGCCTGTTGTGGAATTATGCCAGCGAATGGATGATCTGGCAGTTGCTTGATTTACTCAGCCATGGCCCTCCAGAGGAAGGTCGCGATCTGGGCGCGGGTGCAGGTGGAGTTGGGGTCGAAACGACCGCCGCCAACACCGGCGGTAATGCCGTTCTCGATGGCCCAGGCCACAGCCTGCGCGTAGTAGCTGTCAGCGGGAACGTCAGCAAAGCTGGCGCTGGAGGCAGCGGCAGGCTGGCCCATGGCGCGCCACAGCATGGTGACCATCTGGGCGCGGTTGATGGTGCCGTTGGGGTTCGTGCCGTCAGAGATACCCTTCTCCTTGGCCCAGTTCTGGGCGTTCTCGAACCAGGTCGCGCCGCCGGTCAGGTCCGCATTGTTCTGGCGGGCGAGGATCGTCCACAGCTGGGCGCGGGTGGTGGAGGCGTTGGGCGCGTAGATCGTGGCGCTCATGCCGTTCACCAGCCCACGGGCACTGACGAAGTCGATGGCGTCCTTGGCCCAGTGGTTCCGGGTGTCGATGAAATCCTTAGAATTATCAACGATTTTGACCGTCGCACCGCCGTTGACCGTCAACTGGATACCGTCCTCGGTGGGCAGGGAGTTCTTGACGATCTCCTCGGTGCCGTCCGCGTGGACAAGAACCGCCACCGTGCCGGGTTTCACGTTGGAAACGGGGATCTCCACCTTGGTGTCGCCGGAATTCTTGGGCAGATCCACCTTGACGGTGGGGGCGGTGTTGGAATCACGGGAAGCCTTGACCTCCACGGGAGCCTTCACCGGCTCGCCGTTGCGCTTGGCGGTCTCGATGGCCTTGCTGCTGAGAGCGGTCTCCGCCGTGGTCTGACCGTGCTTGTCGGTCTTGACGGTGCCGGTGGAGCCGTCAGCGGCCTTGGTCTCGGTGACGGAGCTGCCGTTGGGATTGGTGGTGGTCTTAGTGACGGAGCCATCCTTCTTGGTCTCGGTCTGGATCTTGGTGCCGTCCTTCTTGGTCTCAGTCTGAACCTTGGTGCCGTCGGGCTTGGTGGTGGTCGTCGTATCGGTCTTGCCGCTGCCACCGCCGGAGCTGCTGGAGCCGCCGCCACCGCCAGAGGAACTGCCCCCGCCGCTGCTGGGTTTCTTCACCGCTGTCAGCGCAATGGTTGTCTCGGACTGGGCGTATTCGGTATCTGCGGCCTTGACCGCTTTGATTTGAATTTCGCCGATGCCAGTTACCGTAACCTTGCCGTTGGCATCCACTGTTGCGGGGCCGCTGATGATCTCCCAGGTGACGGTTCCGGTGCCGGAGCCGCCGGTGGTCGTCAAGGTAAAGGTGTCCCCGTTGTAGACGGTAGTGGGCTTGCCGGTGATGGAAAGAGCCGCCTGCTCTGCCTTACCCACGGTAAGTGCATCGGTTTTGGCCGTTTTTCCGCCATAGCTGATGGTGACAGTTTTTCCGCTATGCCCGGTAACGGTCAGCACCGTGCCCTGGGCGGGATCGGCGGTCAGCTTGTTGGCGTCCCAGCCAATGGTTTTGCTGGTGTTGTCTCTATAGCTTACCTGCACCGACAGGCCGTTCAGATCCAGCGTCTGGCCGCTGGTGTAGGCCAGCTTGGCGGGCTGGGTTTGGATGGAAATGCTGCTGACCTCTTTTTCGGGGGTGGTAATTGCCACGCCTGTGCTGATGGTTTCCGCATAGTTGGTGGTGGCCGCCACCTTTGCAAAGAAGTAGTAGGTGGTATCTGCGGTCAAGCCGGAGAATACTTTCTCTGCCTGCCACTTACTGGGGGCTGTGTTGGTGGTATTCATGCCGTAGCTGACTGCTGCGCCGGTGTTGCCGGGTTCTACCTGAGCCTCCTCCAAGGTGATCTGCGTGGGGCTGTCCGCTTGCCCGGTAAGGGTGATCTTATAAGAAGCAGGGCTTACCTTCACTGTAAGGTTTTGCTGTACCGGGTTATAGTTGCCGCTACTATCTTTGTTGTAAGTAGCAGGGAAGGTGTTCTCTCCTACATTGCCAACCGAAGTATTTAGATCATTCCAAGCCCAGCCGTCTGTCAGAGGTACATCCTTCAGCGTGTCGCCATAAGTGGCGGTCAGACCGGTAGGGGGCGTGTAGCTCGGTTGGGCCTTGTTGATGGTAAATGTCCCTGTGCCGGTGGCTGTGTAATTGCCCTTACCGGTGGCGGTCACTGTGACCGTTCCGGCATTGGTGAGGTTTCCGTCCCCGCCGTTGCTGTTGGAATAGGAGAGGGTGTAGTCTGTGCTTGCACTCAGGGTCTTACTGTCCAGCGTCACCGTCACAGTGGGATCTTTGGAGGTTCCGTCATAGGCCCGCCGCTGACCTCCACCTTGGCGTCGTTCAGCGAGGCCAGAGCGATGGTAAATTTCCCGCTGGCTGAACCGGTGTAGTTTCCACCTGCTTTCGCGGTCACAGTTACGGTCGCCTGCCCAGCATTGATATTATTGCTGGCGCCGATGGTGTACTGATCGCTGGGGACGGTCTTGCCGCCCAACGTGACAACCACATCACCAGCGGCTGGGGTCTGCGCCTGGCCGGTGTAGGTATAGGTGCCGTTTACTTTCACTGTCGCGTCGTTCAGCTGGGCCGGAGCGATGGTAAAGCTCCCCGTTTTTGTGCTGATATAGTTGCCTGTACCGGTGACAGTTACGGTAGCATTGCCCACATTGGTGTTATCCGTATAGTTAACCGTATAGTCGGTGTCCTTTGTAAGCTGCGTACCGTTCCATGTTACACTTACCTCTGGGATAATGGGAGAATTGGTATAAAAATACTTGCCGTTCACCGTCACAATGGCATCCTTCAAATCTCCATGCACCGTAAGCCGGGTGCTGCCGGTTTGCGGCTTCAGCCCCATGCTGCCGCCATATTCGGCGGTGATAGTATTTTCTCCAACCGCAAAGCCTTTCTCTTGTGAAATTTCCACATCGGAAAGGGTGGCAGCATCGCCGTTGACATTTGCTGTGCCAAGGCTTTTCTTATTGCTGTCTGTTCCAACGAAAAATTCCACTTGATTTTCTGCTGCACGAGTGATGGCATTTGCCGCTTTGGATATAGTGGCCGCTCTGGATATAGTGGCCGCTTTGGATATGGTGGCAGTGATGTTCACCTTGGAGCCGTAGGTTGCCGGTGATGGGCTGACGTTGACCGTTACATTCGAATCCTTTTGCAGATTGTTCCGAATGGTATTTGCAACGGTGCCGGAACCCACAAGATTCCCTTTGCCGTCCAGAGTGCCGTCTCCTGTGATTGTTCCGCTATTGGTGAGGGTCACGCCGTCCTTCACAGTCAGGGTGATGTTTTTCGGTACGGTCAGCGTTTTGTCCGATGAAATCTTCAAATTCTCTTGCAGGGTTTGATCTCCATAGACTGTGCCAGTATTTCCATCGAAGATAATGCCGCTCCAACTATTCTGATTACTTGTATCGCTGATACCCCCATTGGCAACAATCAGGGCATGACCGTCCGCTCCGGTTGCGAAGCTGCTGCCAGAACCACCGTCTCCATCGCCGATTCCGGCTGCCAAAGATCCGCAGGTTGCGGTGACACTGCCGCCGTGGATGGTGATGTTGCCGCCAGAACCATTTAATCCGCCGCCGATTCCGGCTGCAGAAGGTCCGCCGGTTGCGGTGACATTGCCGCCGTGGATGGTGATTGTGCCGCCAGAACCAGTATATCCGCCGCCGATTCCGGCTGCAGAGTCTCCGCCGGTTGCGGTGACACTGCCGCCGTGGATGGTGATTATGCCGCCAGAACCACCATTTCCGCCGCCGATTCCGGCTCCATAATCTCCGCCGGTTGCGGTGACACTGCCGCCGTGGATGGTGATTGTGCCGCCAGAAGTATCAAATCCGGCGCCGCTTCCGCCGCCGATGCCCGCGCCGCCGTTGCTACCGTTTGCGGTCACTTCGCCGCCGTGGATGGTGATTGTGCCTGCAGCCTTCCCGTTTCCGCCGCCGATGCCCGCACCCCAGCCGCCGCTGTTTGCGGTCAGCCTTCCCGTGTTTTCCCCGACAGACTGGGCATAAACGGAAAAACTGTTGCCCTTTGCCACATTGATGCCGCCGATGCCGCCGTTGACGGTCAAAGTTGTGCCATCCGTCAAAATCAAGCGGACATTCCCGGTAACGGTGACGAGTTCATCAATTGTTACATTGCGGTTGACCACATACCAGCCGTCACTCCATGCGGTCGTACTGCCGTCCACCACAGTGTAGTTTCTACATTCCTTGGTTTCCCAGTTCTGCCCATTTTCATCACAGGTTCGGTAAGAAACAGGTGGAGGTGGTAAAAGCGGTTGGTTCCCCTCGACTGTGCCGTTTCCTGTGATTGTTCCATTGTTGGTGATTTTTCCGTTGTTTATAATTTTTCCGTTATTGGTGAGGGTCACGCCGTCCTTCACGGTCAGGGTGGTGTTTACCGGTACGGTCAGCGTTTTGCCCGATGGAATCTCTATATTCTCTTGAATGGTTGGATTTCCATAGACTGTGCCAGTATTTCCCTCGAAGATCATGCCGCTCCAACTTTTTTGATTTCTCTTATCGCCGATACCCCCATTGGCAACAATCAGGGCATGACCGTCCGTTCCGGTTGCAAAGCTGCCGCTATCAGCCGCCTCAAATTCGCCGCCGATTCCGGCTGCAGAACCTCCGCCGGTTGCGGTGACACTGCCGCCGTGGATGGTGATAGTGCCGCCAGAACCCTTCCATCCGCCGCCGATTCCGGCTGCATCATCTCCGCCGGTTGCGGTGACACTGCCGCCGTGGATGGTGATAGTGCCGCCAGAACCCTTCCATCCGCCGCCGATTCCGGCTGCATCTTCTCCACCGCTTGCGGTGACATTGCCGCCGTGGATGGTGACTGTTCCGCCAGAACCACCATTTCCGCCGCCGATGCCGGCTGCTAAACCCCCGCCGGTTGCCTTCACTGTGCCGCCGTGGATGATAATATTGCCGCCGCTACCACTATCCTTACCGCCGCCGATTCCGGCTGCACTATCTCCACCGCTTGCGGTGACATTGCCGCCGTGGATGGTGATTGTGCCGCCAGACGCCAAATATTCGCCGCCAATTCCGGCTTTTCCAAATTGACTGCTTGTGGCGGTCAGCGTTCCCATGTTTTCCCCGACAGACTGGGCATAAACGGAAAAACTGTTGCCCTCTGTCACATTGATGCCGCCGATGACGGTCAGGCTTGCGCCGTCTGCCAGAATCAGATGAACCTCGCCGCTGACGGTGACGCGGCTGCCGATGGTCACAGCGCCGTTGACTACATACCAGCCGTCATTCCATGCGGTTGTGCCGCTTTCCACCACAGTGACATTATCTGCTGTCTGTTTACTGCCGTTTTCGTCCAAATAGGAAACGCCGTTCTCCGCCAGTAAATTGACCATACCATTGAAGAAGTGGAACAGGCTCTCGAAAACCTCTGTCCCGGTAAGCAGTGCCTGTTCGTCCTCGGTCAGGGCTTCGTAGGCTTCGTAGGCCGCCTGCAAATCGGCGTAAACTGCGTTCTGCTCATCTTTTGTCATGGTCGTCAACTTGTCCGTTGCGGGTAGGGCGTCGATCAGCTTTTGCACCTTCTCTACGGTGATCGCATTCGCTTCGCTCTGGCACTGGGTCAAGTTTGCTCCCTCAATCCCGCATACGGGGCAGTCGGTGTTGACTGCACCCTCTGTACAGAGGGTAATACAGGAGCATTGCTCCTGTGCGCCGCCGTCCGGCTTTTGACCTGCATCACCGCCGTTGTGCGGGTTGCAGATTTCACAAATAAAGGTGCAGGGCTTTCCCTCGCTGCCCTCGGTGTAACCGCAATCCTCCGTATGTTCGGCGTGGTGTTCGCATAAACCGCCTACATTTTGATTTGAATTTTCCACCGCCAGTACATTTACCGGCAAAGTGGAGCATACCATCGCGCCCGCCATCAGCAGAGCAGCGATCCGTTTCTTTAATTTCATAGTTATCCTCCTGTTCCTGTGCTGGTCTATCAAAAATGCAAAAAGGAAGCGGTTATCCATCCGGCTGGAATGGACAACTGCTTCCTCTGTTATAGCGATATGCGGATAGCACAAAAACAGGCAGATTTAACCCTGTCTGTCTGTCTGTCTGTCTGTCTGTCTGTCTGTCTGTCTGTCTGTCTGTCTGTCTGTCTGTCGTAAGTATATTGTTCAACGGCATAGTTTGTCAACCCCTTTTCCCGCAAAAAAGCGCATAATTTTCCCTTCCCCTGTATTTTACGATACGGCGTTTTGCGTGTCAATAGGTTTGGAGCGAATGAAGTGTTTTCTCTTGCGCTGCCCCCGGTACAGCTTGTCCGTCTATGTAAAGATACCGTTGTTTTCTTTCATTGCTCATGGTGTTCCTCCGTTTTTCGTGTAGAGTCCACGCATAGCGCGTGGACTCTACGTTCTATACGGTGGTATTCTCTTATTTTCGCGGGTAACCTTCAATCCGCCGCTACACTTGACGCTTACCATCATAATGTCATGAGGTCAAGAGGAAAATGGTCGAAATGATGTCACGATTTTTTGGTGGTTACGGTTTGACGGTCACAAGTAAAGGCTCCCGCCGATTTCTCGGCGGGAGCCTTTTTGCTGCTGGGGTCTGCTGGGAAAGTGGATCGCTTACTTCATGTAGCGATACAGGAAGGTCGCGATCTGGCCGCGGGTGCAGGTGGAGTTGGGGTCGAACCGACCATTGCCAACACCGGCGGTAATGCCGTTCTCCACGGCCCAAGCCACGGCCTGCGCGTAGTAGCTGTCTGCGGAAATATCCGCAAAACTGACCGTGCCCTTCGGCTCGGGAGCACCGGCGGCCCGCCACAGGAAGGTGACGATCTGTGCGCGGGAGCAGTTTTGATCGGGACTGAATGTGGTGTCCGAGGTGCCTTGGGTAACCTCGCGCTTGAGCATCCACTCCACTGCGTCCACATAGTAGGCGCTGTCCTTCACATCCACAAAGGGATTCACCCAGGAGAAGGACGGCTCCACCGTCACCTTGTCGGCGGGCATCTCAAAAGTAAACGTGCCATCGCCGTTATCCTTGACGGCCAACTGCTTGCCCTTAGAATCCCGGACGATCACCTCGTCCACCTCGTAATGGCGCTCCAGCTTCACGGTGATGGTCACCTTGTCGCCCTTGGCCGCGCTGGTCTTGGAGAGGGAAACGGAGCCGTCAGGGTCCTTGCTCACTTCCGCCTTGACGGGATGTGTGGTAGGTTTAGAGCTGCTGCTGCCGCTGCCGCCACCGCCGCCGGAGGAGGAACTGCCGCCGGAGCTACCACCGGAACTACCGCCGGAGCTGCCGCCGGTATTGCCGCCACCGGTGATCTCAAACTCCACAAAAGCGGTCGCGCCCTTCACGGTGGTGCTCGCCTTGTACTTGCCGACAGCGGTGGGACCTTCACCCATTTCTACATAATTGCCGCCGGCGGCGAGTTTATAATAGGAGATGGCGATGTCCTCCAAAAACGCAGACTTCCAATTTCCCGATCCCACAACCGTTGCATGCTTTTCCTTGCCGTCATAGGTCAAGTTGGTGGGCGCCTTGATGGTCACGCTGCCGCCGTACATATTAAATGTGCCGTAGGCGTTTACACCGCCGCCATATTTGCCGCTTTTGTGTGTGATCGTTCCCGCCGTTCCCGCCGGCTCACAGTCGGTCAAGGTAAACGTTGCATTTTTGTCCTCGGACCAACAAATGACAGGGGTATTTGCATTGGTCTCTGCCTGTTCCAGTTTGATGCTGTGGCCGTTCAGGCAGAGGGTCAGATCCTTCTCGATCTTCAGCATATCCTTCGTGTCGATGTCTGCGCTCAAGTAATAGTTGCCGCCCTTCGCGACCGCGGCTTGCAGGTCGGCCAGGCTCCCTACCGCGTCGAAAGTGACCAGCGTCTCCTTCGCGTGGTCGCCGATGTCCTTGTGTGTCTTGCCGCAGAGGCAGTGCTTGTGTTCCGCGGCGGGCGGCTGGATGGGTGCGCTTGCTCAGAAATGAGATGTATTTTTAATCGGCATAGTATGTAGGGCGGCCAATGGATGCAAAGCCGCTCTTTCCCGTCACAACCACATTGTTGTACCCGCTGGCGCAGTGGATGATAAGCACATTGCCGTTTCCGTCAAATCCACAGACAATACCGACATGGCTGTCTCCCGGATAGAACACAAGGTCTCCCGGCTGGGCATCGCTCCATGAAATATCGGTGCAATAGCTGTGCTGACTGGACGCTCCACCGCCATGGCCGATGACATAACTGCCGCCAGACTGGTTGTAAAACACCCAATCGACAAAGCCGGAACAGTCTAATCCGAATGGGCGCATCGTTCCGGTCGTAGAGCTGCCTGCCGCCGTGACCTCCATTGGCGTTCCCCAGCGGGAGTCCCATCCAAGCACAAGGCTCTTTCCGCCCCAGAAATAGTTGACCTTGCCCAGAAGCTGATACGCCGTCAGCACCACCTGCTTGCGCTCCTCGCTGAGATCCGCAGGGAGCTTTTTCATGATCTCCGCAGCTTCCTTATCGCCGAGTGCAATATCCTGGTAGCTACCGGTGAGCCGCATGAACAGTTCTTCATACTCCGGCTGCATCAGTTCTTCCAACAGCTTGTGCTGCTCGGCGTTGAACCGATACTCGTCCGCCATTTGCAGATGATCCTTGACTGTGACAGTGATGTGCAGGATGACGGTATCGCTTTCATCCTCGTCGCCTGAGATGGTTTCCACCCAATAAGAGATAGCGTTCATATCCCAGAAAATCTGCCGCAGAATATCCAGCTTTTCTTCCGTCAACGTCGCCACCTCGTCCGGAGACGCTGCATCCATCGTTGTCCGCACAGCATAGATGGCCAACACATCCCGCCAGTTCGCCACCATAGCGGCGCTGCCCGCGTTGTCCATATCCAGTTCGTCATAAGGGTTATCCACCTTGATCTGCTCGATGCGGTCTGTGAACTCCGCGTTCAGCATGGTCACAGCCTCCGGCATCGTATATCCGGTGCCGCTGTCCTCGCCGGAGAAGAAAATCCCAAACGGCGACGCGATCAGAAGCCCAATCAGGCAGATGACTAACACCATTGAGAGGACCGTGCTGCCGCCAGCCATCATCGCCGCCGCAAGGCTTCTGGCGGCGGACAGGATCGCCCGCAGCGCCCGTCCCGCCGCCTGGGATGCTTTCTGCGCGGCGGCCTGCGCCGCTTTCGCGGCTTGCTGATACCGCGTTGTCTGCACCACTGCTTCCCGTGCGGCATGGGCGCTGCTTTGCAGCATGACCGCCTGCTTCTGTGCGGACTCTGCGGCTTTCACCGCGTCGCCCGTCTTGCGTGAACGAGACAAAGTCGGTGATACTTTCCGTTCCATTGGCAGACTGTGTTTTCGCGCCGATTTTGGCAAGCTGGTTGCCGCCCGCTCTTTAATGCGAGGAGTCTGTGCTGAACGTTTCCTGTCGGGCATGGTGCTGCCGTCCCTGTCTGAATGCAAGGCTTGCGCCGTCTTGACCTGGTGCCGCGATACGGCTCGTTTTTGCTCCGCCTGCCGTCGGGCGGCTTTGCGCCCGCGTTCCTCCATAAATACTCTCTGCCCCTGCCGCTGCGGTTCCGCTGCCACTGTGACCTGTGTCTCTGTCTGTGCGCCGATATAGGCGTCTTTGGTCTTGATCTTGGTAGCTTTTTGCGCGGCGTTCTGACGCGCCTGATGCCGTCCACGCTCCGCAGCGGTCTGCGGCTGTGAAACGGCAGAAGTGGTATCTTTTCCCTTGATAGCAGCAGGCTTTTGCTCTGTGGCATCGGCAGCAGGAGCACCGCCCTCCGGCGGCTGCTCCTGCTGTTTCTTCTTCCGCTGCCGGGTGAGTTCCTTTTCTGCCCGACGCAGGCCGCGGGCGGCGGTATCCTCAATGGTGTCGCCGCCGTACTCGTCTGCCTGCCCGTGCTGGGCCGTATCCCGCAGCTGCGTCCGCAGCCGCTCAGAGCCGTCGTCTAAGCCTTTGCGTAGCAGTTCTCTGGGTGTCGATACCGCCTTTTCCTTGATGCGTTCAGAGAGCGTGGGTTTTTCTTTGATTTTTTTCATAGCACATCACGCAATAAGGTCGGAGGGGCGGGTCGTCATCATCTGATACAGCCTGGTGTGGCGGGGAAAGCTGTCCACGAAAGGCACGATGGCGCTGCCGCACTTGATGAGTCCCCGCCCGGAATCCACATTGGTGATGTAGGAGAGCTGATTATCCGAGATGTTCAGCAGGCGCGCCAGCTCCTCCCGGTCTGTGGCCGCCTGATTCAGCATGATGAGAAATTCTGAGTTTGCCAGCATGGTGCGGGCCGTATGGGACTGGAGCAGGTCCTCGATATTCTGGCTGATCCCCGTGCCGCAAGCCTGATACTTTCTCATACGCTTCCAGAGGGTGAACAGGAAATTGGCGCTGTACTCATGCTGGAACAGCAGGTGGGCTAAACTATAGACGCCTTACC
>JAHZGF010000069.1 GCA_019420945.1 Clostridiales bacterium
ACCCCTTGAAAATAAAGGCTTTTTCTGTTTGTCGTTATTATACCGTAACGGCACTCCCATGTCTCGCTGCTAATCCAGTTGGGTTACAGCGCCGTGGATATAGCCAAGCGGGTGGGCCACCGGAGCATTGATATCACTTACCGCTACGCCCACATTTTCCCCTCGGTGCAGAAGAACATGATGGCAGATCTGCAGGACGCGAGAGGGGAGTGAGGGATATGTCGAAAAAGAATCTGGATCAGCAGGGCCGGCTCCGCTCGGTGATTGTCAGCTTCCGGGTCTCGCCGGAGGAGGGAAGGCTGCTGAACACCAAGGTGGCCCTTTCCGGCTTGACCAAGCAGGACTACATCATCCACCGATTGACGGAGCAGGAGATCACCGTAGTGGGCAGCCCTCGGGTTTACAAGGCGCTGAAGGATCAGCTGGCCGCTGTGCAGGCAGAGCTGATGCGCCTGAACAGCGGGGCGGAGGTCAGCCCGGAATTGGGGGAGACCATCCGGCTCATCGCGTGTACCCTGGAGGGAATGGGAGGCCATGACTGCCCCGGGACAGACAGGAGGGCAGTGCTATGAAGTTGACCGGTAAGAGGCAGAATGCGGCCCAGGCGGCAGGGCACAAGGTGGCCCAGAGGCCTGCACAACTGCAGGAGCGAGTCTGGCTGGATCTGGAGTGCGACCGGGTCTTTCAGATCCTGATGGCGCGTCACCCAGCCTGTTCCAGGGATGCCAAGCAGCTCCAGCAGGTGGTGAAGGCCAGCTATCTCTACACCTGGATGGACCGGCTGAGCCAGAAGCTTGGGCTGGAAGCGGAGGAGCTTCAGAGGCTGTTTGCACTGCTCCCGGATGAGCTGGAGGAGTATCAGCAGGTGATGCTGGAGCTGAAAAGCGGAGTGCATCTGCCCAAGCAGCGGAAGAGTGTGCTGGATCTCTATCGGGCGGTAGGCAAATAACAGCAGAACAAGCGTTTGACATAATATTGGGAGGCAGATTATGAAGTATATGGATGATATGAAACAGTTGGGCCAGCGGATCCGGGAGCGGCGTCAGGA
The DNA here is from genome assembly GCA_019420945.1 of Clostridiales bacterium. Lineage (GTDB taxonomy): Bacteria > Bacillota > Clostridia > Oscillospirales > Oscillospiraceae > UMGS1766. The sequence goes on from JAHZGF010000069.1 coordinate 1,049, forward strand.
GCTGAACCTGTCTCAGCCACAGCTTGCCGAGTGTGCCGGGCTAAGTGCCGGACATATTGCCCGGATTGAACGGGGCGAAATTGTGCCTACATTGCCGACTGTACAAGAGCTGGAACGAGTACTGGAAATTCCGCTTTTTCCTCTGCTGAGTGTGTATGATGAGCAAGAGCCGGGCAATGAGCCAATTGAGGAGGTTTTCCGCAATCTGGGCAGGGCTGTCGATCAGACATTGATGGGGGAGGAAAAACGGACTGTGAGCCGGGCCGTCAATCTGCTGACCCGGAAAATTGATTCCAAAGTGGGCGAGCCTGGCGGAACCAAGTGAGCTTTTGGACGAGATTGGATACAGGCGAAAAGCGGCCTCTGATGCATTGCATCAGAGGCCGCTTTGGCATCAGCGGGGGCAATAGATGAACCACTGGGCCGCCCGTTCATGTCGTATTAAGCCCTATGGCAGTATTATCTTCCCCACTCTGCAAATTTTAAAGCATTTCCTCAAGAAGTTCGCAAGTCTTGCAAACTACCGTAGGGCACAGGGTTTCCAACAACTTCTTCTCCTGTATTTTGGACATCTTTTCGGGAATAGCCGGGTTATATCCCAGAATTTCACGGCAAAGATAGCCTTTATGTGCGGCACAGAATTTTTCTTCAAACGCCGCTTTTTTCATCAACATATTATTTTTGCCCTCTAAGTCACCGGGGAGTGCGGTGCCATATTTCAATCCGATTGCAATAAGTGCACCGATGACACAACCACATGTATCACCGTGCTGCATACCACCGCCAAAAGCTGCAGTTGCTTTTAATGCCGCTTCACGGGATAGGCCCAACTTATCGCAGACATGGGAAAGTACGACCTGAGAACAGTCAAAGCCTTGGCCAAACATGGTTAATGCAGTTTCAGGAGTCATTTTCTTGCACATAAATTTCACCTTTTTTATGTGGAGATCTTTTCCCTGACTTCCGCCTGTATCGTAGCTGAACTGGATCGAAGAGGAAAAGAGTGGATGGTTTCCCCCCCTTATTGCCATGAATTCGTTTTTACTAAATAGTCAAAATTAAGCGGTATCTTGCTTTCATCTCCGCAGCGTAAATAGTCGAATCCACATTCAAACAGCATTTTGCGGCAGCGTGCCATATTCATGCCACGGTTTTTCGCTGTGTCTGCACTGGTATCGCGGGGATTTCCTCCGCTTTCTGCAGTAATAATATTAGCGCCGGATGTATAGCATAACTCGTTTGGCTCATGCACTCCCATATAAGCCATTGTCGGAACTGTTGCACTGGCCAGTGCAATCACCGCCACGATTTGCGCCAGTCGGAGTTCGCTGATTTGTCCATAATGAGCAAGAGGGGCACCAGGCACGGCAACACGTCGCATGGCCGCATGCTGATAGATCTCCATTTCGATTCCGATGAAAATATTATCCACCAGTTCATCTACGGAATGCTCCGGGCCGATTGGTTCACAACAGGTATACAGTTCCAATCCTGCTGCTAAAGCATTGCGCATAGACTGAATGCGGTCTTCTGGCTTCAAATCAGTGTCAATTCCTTCCCGCAGTCGGCATACATGATATACCCCTGTAACCCCTGCATCACGCAGTTCTTTGAATCCGGCCAGACTGGTATCCCCGACGTTTGCCCAAATCTGCGTTGTGGAAGGAGCAATCTTGCGGGCCAATTCTACACATTTCAGAAAATAGTCCATATCATAGTCATGCATCGTCATCAAATAAAGGCCGTACAAATCACCATAATGGCAGAATGCTTCAATTTCTTTTGCAAGTTCTTCTTCTGACATCTGGACTCGATGGAAGTGCGTGTGTTTTTCTCCGAATGTACAAAATCTGCATCCGCCAGGGCAAGGCTTTATATCAATGCCAATCTGTCCCAAAATAATTGCTGAATTCTCATTCTTCTTGCGGATTATGGATGCCGCTGTGGCGCGGAGAAGACCAGCTTCAAAGCTTTTTTCGTCCAAACGGAGAAGATAACCACAGTCTTTGCGGCTGAGTGGCTGACCGTTTTCTGCCTTTTCTAAAATTTCTTGAAACTGCATATCCATTACTTTCATATTCTTTACAGCCTTTCAAAATCTAAATTTCTTCCTTCCGTGTTGCAGAAAAATCCGCAACGAAACAATCTATGTTGATTTTTAATTGGTTCAGGTTGACTTCCAGTGTTTTAGAAGCAACAAGTTCCATCTTTTTTGGTGTACGGTATAAGCCGGTTGGATCGATGCCACTGTAATCCGAAACATCCCACCCCATAAAGGATGAAATCTAATACTAGACATGGTCTATTATATAAGCGCCTTTTTTCCCCCGTATAGAATAATCTTTAGAAATTTGGCACTATTATGCTCTATATGTGTGTCAGCACCACTTCTCAGAAGATTTTCAATAATTATCTCTAAATGATGATTGATTGTATCAACTGCGACCATAAATGGCATCCCGGCCAGTACCGTTCCTGGTGACCTTGTGCACCTTATTCCACCGCTTGGCCTGTCATATTGAGTACATACGTATAGCGACGCCGTTAATGTAAACGAAGCCCGGAAAGTCTTGTAAAACAAGACTTTCCGGGCTTCGCGCGTGGCTGGGGTAGCACCGCAGTTATTGTAAACGGCAAAAAAAGGAAGATAAGCGGCTTTTCATCAGATATGACATTATTCTTAATCGTTAAATTAAAACCCGTATATCTTCTGGTATGCCCAATGTCCGCCTTCACGGTATTTGCTTAATTTTTCTTCTTCTACAAGACTTGCTAGAATTCGATTCGCCGTCGCCGCCGATACCCCACACAGTTCCCGCACATCAGCATTCATGATATAGTCGTGAGTTTTGAGATACTCCTCAATTTTTTTCCAGCGGAGGGTAGCCTTATCCATCTTCCCATCGCTCATTTCATCACTCGTTTGAATCGCTTCTATGAGTGATGCTTTGATAGCTGAGAGCATGAACTCGATAAATACCGTGGACTCTCCGGCATCATTGGAGACGTTGATTGCATCATAATACTCCTGCTGGCGGTCATGGATGATAGACTCTACCGGGAGCCAGGCAAAGGCTGGATTCCATTTAGAGAGTAGCAGCGTATGCCATAGGCGGCCCACACGCCCATTTCCATCGGCGAAGGGGTGAATCAGTTCCAATTCATAGTGGAACACGCAGCTGCGGATGAGCATGTGTACTTCACTGGTCTTTGCCCAGTCCAGCAACTCCATGACCAGATCAGGAACATATTGTGGAAGCGTACCGAAATGCAGGACATGTCCTTCGCTGTCTACCACTCCTACAGGTCGTGTTCGGAACATGCCGGATTCTTCCACCAAGCCCCGAGTCATAATGCCATGGGCAGTCAACAGGTCGTCCACCGAATAAGGATCAAGTTCATCCAGCCGCTCATAAATTTCATAGGCGTTTTTGACTTCGGCAATATCCTTTGGGGGTGCCAAGACATGCTTTCCATTCAACACAGCAGTTACCTGCTCCAAGGAAAGGGTGTTCTGCTCAATCGCCAACGAACCATGTATGGTGCGGATTCGGTTGCTGCGGCGCAAAGTAGGGTTTGAAGAAAGTGCGTCTGTCACATTCAGTTTTCCGAGCAGTTCAGCGATTTCCGCTACATAGTCAATCATCCGGTTTGTGATTTCAAAAGGAGGCCTTTTGTTTCTCATTCCAATACCTCATAATCGAAATAAAGTGATTTTATTATATCATGCATCGCTCATTTCATCAATCAATATGTAAAGCGGCCTCTGATGCATTCATCAGAGGCCGCTTTGGTGTTTGGTTCAGAAGGCGGTGTGGTGGCCGATGTAGCAGGCGATCCCTGCATCCAGATAGAGGGTCTGAAGTTCATTCATGGCCTCGTCGGTCATCTCTCCGCCGGTGGCATAGTCGTAGACCTTGCCCAGCTGTTCCCACTTGGTCTGTCCCAGGCGGTGGAATTTCAGCAGATTGATCTCATACAGGTCGTTTTCCTGCATGAATGCGATGAGCGCGCGGGCATTGTCCACGCTGTCGTTGTAGCCGTGGATGGTGGGCTGGCGCAGCACCAGCCGTCCCCGCCATCCGCTCTGCTTCAGCAGCCGGATATTTTCCAGGATCCGCTCATTGCCCACGCCGGTGCCTGCCTTGTGGGCCTCGCTGTCCATGTGTTTTACATCAATGAAGGCAAAATCAATGTGCCGCATCACATCCAGGAAGATGTCGCTGGGGAAGCAGGCGTTGGTCTCAATGGCGGTGTGGATGCCCAGCTTTTTGCAGCCCTCCAGCACCTCCAGCAGAAAGTCATGCTGGGTGATGGGGTCGCCGCCGCTGAAGGTGACGCCGCCCTGACTGCCCCAGTTGCTGAAATCCCGGCGGAGGATCTGCAGCAGCTCCTGGCTGGTGTATTCCTTGACGCACTGCTTCAGGGCTTTGTTGGGGCAGATCCTGGTGCAGGCGAAGTCCGTGCAGGTGCGGCACTTGTCCCAGTCCACCCGGGGCGGCTGCCCCGGCGCCATGGCAATGGCGCCGGTGGGGCAGACGCTGACACACACATCACAGCCCTTTTCCCACTTGCAGGAGTTCTGGGCAAACATGAGGTGTTTGCCATAGATCCAGCTCTCCGGGTTGGCGCACCACCGGCACTGGAGGGGGCAGCCCGTGAGAAATACCGTGGTGCGGCACCCGGGCCCATCGTGGACGGAGAAGGACTGAATGTCAAAAATATGTCCGGTTTTGCCCATACGCTTATTCCTGGGCGGCCTTGTAGTGCTCGCAGCTGAAGGCGCCGCAGTTGGCATAGGCCCAGTTTTCCTTCTCAAAACCGGTGCAGGTGCCGATGCCGTGGCTGTCCTGGCAGGAGAAGCAGGCGCAGTTGCCGCAGACTGGGGCGGCCTTGAAGTTGGGACAGGCCTCGCTGCCCTCGCCGTCGATGGGAACAATCTGCTTGAAGAGGGCGCACATGCCCTTCTCGCAGTCCAGATTGATATAGTTGATACAAGCTACATGTTTCATGGTTGTTATGCCTCCAATTAAGCTTCGTCGTATTCGGTGCGGAAAATGACCTCGTCCTGAATGGGCTTGCCGATCTCACACCAGTACTGGGTGAAGCCGGCCACACGGACCATCAGATCCCGGTACTTGTCGGGGCTCTTCTGAGCATCCCGGAGGGTGTCAGAGCTGACCACGTTGAACTGGACGTGGAATCCGCCCTTCCGCATGTAGGTACGCACCAGTTCCAGCAGCTTCCGGGTGCCCTGGACCCCCTGGACGGCGGAGGGATGGAGCTTCAGATTCATCTGGGCGTTCTGGTTCTGGGAGTGGTCGTAGACGGTAGCGGACTCAAACAGGGCATAGACGCCGTTCTTGTCGGTACCGGCGGCGGCAGACACAGAGCCGTCGGAGTAGGTGGTGCCGGCCAGACGGCCATCGGCGGTGGCCAGGGTGATGAAGCCCTGGGGGCCGTGGGTGGACACGGAGATCTGGCACAGGTACTCGGGCTTGCCGAAGAAGGACTCAATGGTGGGCAGATAGTGCAGCAGATACATGTGGTAGTCCCGCAGCAGGCTGTCGGCGTAGGGGTCGGCGTTGCCGTACTTGGGGGCGTTGACGCAGTCGGCGAAGATTTCGGCATACTTGGCGGCGTTGACGCAGTCGGCGAAGATTTCGGCATACTTGGCGGCCTCGTCGGTGCTCTCCCGGTAGTCCGGGGAGAATACGCCGGTGTCGTAGGCAGTGCGGAAGCCGAAGTTGTGCAGCATGGCCTCGGTCATCTGCTCCAGGGTGTACTTCTTGGTGTCGTACACATTCTTCTTGATGGAGGCCAGGGAGTTGATGAAGGTGATGGTGCCGCAGGACTCAAAGTTGATGCAGGCGTTGTAGCGGGCGCCGCAGTTGCCGATGTGCAGGCCCTTCTTGAAGCAGTCGGGCTTCAGCAGGGAGTTGACAGCGGGCATATTGTACTTGCGCCACACGTCCATCTGAATGTTGTTGACCTTGTTGACAATGCGGTTGCTGATGTCCAGATACTTCTTCCACTGATCCAGCAGCTCCTCAAAGGTCTCCAGCTTGCGGTCGTGGGGCGGGAAGACCACTTTTCCGGTGCGCTTGTCGACGCCGTTGGTCAGCACCAGCTCCAGCACCTTGGGCAGGCCGGTGAAGTGGATGCCGGTACCGCAGGTGGGGGAGGCGCCGCCGGGGATCATGGTGACCTTGCCGTTGTACTCCAGGGGCAGGAAGCAGCCCGGGGCGGACTCCAGGCAGCCGCCCAGACACCAGGCCCGGGCGTCGTAGAGGTCCATGCCCTCGGGTCCGTACTGGCGGAGCATGAAGTTCATACCTACCTGGTTATTCATCCAGGCGGGATAGCCCATGCCCAGCTTGGTGCAGGCGGCGGCCTTCATGAGGAAGTCCTCGGGCAGCTTTTCGTCATACAGGATGGACAGGGTGGGCTGCGGCGTCTGAGCCCGCATACCGGCCTCAATGATGAGGTACTCCAGGGGGGTGACAGCGGAGAGACCGTTGTAGTTCTGACCGCCCAGGGACAGGTTGTTGAAGGTGTTGCCGGACAGCACGCCGCCGGATACGCCGGCGGAGGCGAAGCACTCGATGCAGGTGATCTTGATGCGGTACAGCTCCAGCAGCTCAATGACCTCTTCCTCGGTGGTGACGCCCTCGGCGATGTCCTTCTCATAGAAGGGCTGCAGCACCTGGCCCAGACGGCCGATGGACTGGCCGGACTGGGGGTCCTCGTTGACCACGCCCAGATGCAGACACAGGGTCAGCTGCAGGGCTTCCCGGAAGGTGGAGGGACGCTTGTGGGCGATGTTGTGCATCACCTGGGCGATCTCCAGATAATTCTTCTTATACTTTTCCTCGGGCTCCCGGGAGGCCAGATCCTCGGCCTTGCGGGCGTAGTTCTCGCACCACTGGCTCAGGCCCTTGACGATCTCCTTCATGGCCACATAGTAATAGCCCCGGCTCATGCCCAGCACGCCGTCGCCGCCGGCCTCGCCCATGGTCTCGGCGATCTTCTGGTCGCACAGCTCCAGAATGCCGTCAAAGCCGTACTGGAGGGGCATGTAGTAGTTCATGACCTCCCGGCCCTGGGGAATGGCGAAGGAGTCGAACATGACCAACACGCTGTCCATTATGTTCTGGAACTGCTGGTAGTCGGGCAGAGTCTTGGCGTACTTGGTGGAGATGTCCTCCACGGAGATGCCGTCCCAATACTTGGACACCTTGACCAGGACGGGAATATCTTCCTTGCGCATACCAAACTTCTTGGCGATGGAGATGATCTCGCCGTAGCTCTCGGTGACGTTGCCGCCGCCGGCGCCCACGACAGAGACGGAGTCGGCCTCATTCTCAGCGGGGGCGTCCACCTCGGCCATCAGAGACTCGGCCAGGGAGTTGAAGAAGCTGGCGCACACCCAGGGGAAGGGGAAAGCGCCCCGGAGGTTTTTGGTCTTGTTCATGACCAGTTTTTCGTAGGGCAGAATGGTGGGGGTGCTGTGGGCCAGAGAAGCGGCCACGGCCTTGGCCCGGCGGACCTCCAGCAGATCGCCGTCGTTCTCCCACCAGACACGGTTATACCAATAGGTGCTTTCCATGTCGGCGGTGACCTTCAGCAGATAGTAGATGTCCATAATCCGCTGGAAACTCTCAGCGGCGGCAGGGATCTCCTGTTCCTGCACTTCCTTCAGCTGCTCCTCGGTGATACCACGGGACTTGAGAATTTCCTGCAACTTCATTTCGTTGGATTCCAAAGTGATTCGCCTACTTTCTTTGAGGTTGAGATGAGATTATTATGAAGAGAAAGCAGAACCTTGGTAAGTGCAAATTGCACGCATTGAAAAATTGTTGTATAATAGCCCCAGTCTCAACCGGTGGGGCTGTTTGAGACTGCCCCAGGTGGCAAGCCGGCATGGCTTGCGGCCCTGGTAACGAGACGGAAAAAGTACAGCGGAAGGTGGATCTGGTCATGGCAAAAGAGGATAAGCTGCAGAAGGGACAGGATCTGCTGGCTGCTGCCCCTATCTATCCCTTGATCCTGCGGGAATTTGCGCCGGGGAGCATTGCGATACACAATGTACCGGCAGGGACCTGCATCAGCGATGCCGCCAACGAGGGATATCACATTCTGTATTTATTGGAGGGGACAATCAAAGTCTGGAGCCTGTCCAACCGGGGAAAACGGGTTTTGCTGGATGAAGTTCACGCCATGACCTTCTGCGGCCATATCAGCCGCCTGCAGGGGCACTGCTTTGACTCCAACCTGGTGACTCACACCCGGTGCAGCTATCTGGAGTTTACGGATGAGCAATTCCTGCGGCTGATGGAGCATTCTGACTTTGCGTTGGAATTTTACCGGAGCACCAGCAAACGTGCCTATTACATGTTCCATAAATTTTTGGGGTTGAGCTTATTTACCGCGGAGGAAAATACGGCAATGTACTGCACTCTTCATCCGGAGCGGCTGTCTGACTACACATTGGATCAAATCAGTGAGGAGATCGGCATCAGTCGCCGGAGCCTGTGCTACATCTTGAATCATTGGCGTAAACAGGGGATCATCGAGAAAAAGCGCAACAAGTACGAAATTGTGAACTTTGACGCGCTCCGTCAGCTGGCCAGCCAGATCCAGTTGTTCTATCATTGACCAAGCTCAGTTTGAACACGGTCCATTGCGTATTGAATGAAGCATTTGAAATAATTGAATACCGGCGTAAAGCGGCCACTGATGAACTGATCAGAGGCCGCTTTTGTTGCCTGTAAGGGTAGTTGCTGGACTGAAACAGGTGAAATTGGTGCCGGATTGCGGGAAAAACAGAAAGAAATATCCAGAACAGCACATGCATGTGCAGCAACAGCACATCCGTGCTCTCGATTTGGCAGGGCGTATATGCTAGCATGATGTGGTAAGAGGGGAGACCGGATGCGACTGATTAACGTGCCGGTCCCGTTGAAACAGAACAATACAGAATTGTTGGAGGTGTCTGAGAGATGAACGAAAACAGAGAGAGCTTGCTGGATCAGCTGACGGAGCGGCAGCGAGCGTGTGTTCCTACCTGTACATTTGAGCTGATTCCGATCCGGGATCTGGTCAGCTTGCAGGACTATCAGCGCAGACTGAATGAGCGCCATGTGGATGAGATCGTCAATGATTTTGATGTGCGGTTTCTGAACGTGGTCAAGGTGAGCCGGCGCAACGGGATCAACTATGTCTATGATGGTCAGCACACCATGGAAACGGTGGCCCAGAAATCCGGATCCAGAGACACACCGGTGTGGTGTCAGGTTTACTGCAACCTGGACTATCAGGATGAGGCGAAGATTGTTGCGGATCAGGATGAACACAGCAAGCCTTTGAGCAGCTATGAGAAATGGAAGGCCCACATTGAGGCGGGCGATATAAAGCAAAAGGAAATCAATGAGCTGGTGCAGTCCTTTCAGCTGCCCATTTCCAGAAGTGGCGTAAAGAGAGGAATCTGTGCTGTATGCACCCTGGAACGCATTTATGATAAATACGGACTTGATATCCTGCGGCAGTCTATTGATCTGGCGCTGAAGACCTGGGATCAGGAGCGAAACTCCCTTTCCGGCTGTATGCTGATGGGAATTGCCATTCTGCTGCACACTTACGGATTGCGGCTGCACAAGGATGTCTTTATCAGATCCCTTGGCAAGGTGCCGGTGCTCAACATCATCCGAAAGGCCCGAGAGCGCCGGCCGGGGTCCATGGGTTATGCGGAGGCGCTGATCGTGTTTTATAACAGCAGCAAAAATAAATTTGCCCTGCCGATGCACTCCCTCTACGGCGGATCCTGAGCGGAAACAGCAACGGGGAAGACCAGTGGGGCACAGAACATATGAAGGAGGTCACAGGAGAATTATGGAGTTTGTCTATGATGAGAAGGAGAATGTGTGGGTATACACCATTGAGATGCCGGAAGAGGAGAAACAGGCGCTGGATGATTTTTGCGCAGAACGAAATATTACAATCAATGATATGTTTAGAAGCTTTTTAATTTGGACCATTGAGAATCCTGAGACGGCAAAACAGTGGCTGATGCAGGCGGCGGTCGAGTTATCCGAAAGAACACATGAGGACTGGATGAGCCGACTGATGCTGCAGGAGGACGAGCAGAAAGAGGAAGATGGGGAAAAAGCAACATGAGATTTATGGGGAGAAGGGAAAATAAATACCCCGGGGAAATTTGGCGGTGGGAGCCTATCTCAGCACATGACGCAGACGAAAAACTAAGATAACAGAGTCAGGGGGCTGCCGTTATGGCAGACCCCTGGCGGGCTAATAGAAGGAGCGTGTTAATGGCTAGCGTCAGAGACCACTGGAAAGCAATTGCGGCCACAGCAAACGGCAAAACAGTGGAAGAGCAGCCATTTTCGACAATAATACCCCTTGATGCAGGATGTTTATTTTTCTGCATCAGGGGGTATTGTCTCGTTCTTGCTTTATGATAGTTGGCTGCCTCTATCCAGGCCATTGGGGTGAAGAAATAATCCTGCACAAGAAGCAGAGATTAAACAAAGAGTTCCTCATAGGATACGCCCAGCAGCTCACGAAGCAGCTTCAGCTCGTCCGGGTATATGTGTCGCTGCCCCACTTCCATTTTGGCCAGGGCCTGCGAGTAACATCACAGCCCCGGGTCTGCAGCTGCGCAGCCAGCTGATCCTGGGATAGGTTTCGCTCCATTCGAAGCCTGCGGATGTTCTGGCCCAGGGCGTGCTCATACTCTAGATTCATGGTCAACACTCCTTGCACTTATATAGGTGCAAAGCGAGAAAGAAGGACAATCTGATGGGAAAGAGTATGAGAGAGCAGACGTGTTGTTTTAACGGGCATCGGGATATACCCACAGAGGTGAAACCGTATATCGCAAAACAGTTGGAGCGCATACTCCGGAAGTTGATTGGAGAGGGGGCGGTGATTACATAGAAAAATCCTATCCCACCATCATTCCTCTGTGGGATGGGGAAAACCGCCGCTATGGTGCACCCATATACGGCGGCATATAACTACTGTTTTGTTTCAACAGTGTCATTGGTTGTAGGCGGACAATATTCTAAAATATCACCCGGTTGACAATTTAAAGCTTCACAAATTGCTTCTAATGTTGAAAAACGAATAGCACTAACTTTTCCTGTTTTAATTTTTGATAGATTAACATTGGCTATCCCGACTTTTTCAGACAGGGTATTGAGAGACATTTTCCTGTCAGCCATCACTCTATCCAATCTCAATATAATCGGCATAGACTTCCTCCTTGTCTGAAATTATAATGTTTCATCTGATAATTGCTGTAATGTTTCCCCGTACTTAAAAATATGGCTGATCAGGCGAAGAATAACGAACCATATGATAAAATTGCCATTACTTACAATTGATATAGAACAGGATATCACCCTGTCTTTGCTAAATAGCGTTGGTATATCAAAAGCATCAAAAAACATATAATTGGTTGCTGTTTGTAGAATGATTCCTATGATACCCATAAGTAAAACAACATAGGAGAGTTTTTTCAACGCACTACTGACTGTTGTGCTGAAGGGTTTGCCCTGAGACATTGGCTCAAACACAGACTGAAGGGTTTTAATTGTGTAGCAAGAAAGTATTCCAAAAATAAATACATTTGCTAATGTGATACACAACAAAGGAGTAAGCTGTTGTAACGAATATTCTTGATTTAAAAGCAATGAATAGCTACCAAGAGTGATAGAAAGGTTATCCACCTTTGTAGCATCACCGTTGGCAAATAAAGCAATTAAAATAGCTACCAAAGAAACAACACTAACAACGGCACTTATCCAGAATAGAATTTTGAGAATTGTTTTAATAATGTTTGATGTTTTAGTTATTTTTTCCATAAGTAATATCCTCCTTCATTAGTGTTATATCTGTATGATACAGTTGAACAGGATGTTTGTCAACTAATTTTTAACGATAATCATTAAATTTATTACGGCATACGTATATTGCTTATAGTGCGTGAGTTACAGCAGGTAAAGAGCAATAATAAATGAAAATAATGATACCATCAACACAAGCCGCTCAAACCAGCCCTCGTGCCCCCACTTTTTTGCTGTCCGGGAGCGTGGAATGGAAACAAGCAATTGGGAAAAGAATACAATTCTTTATCTTTGTCGTTGGAACTCTACGAAAATTCGTATATAATAAAAGCAACCTTACGATGACAGACACAAACGACTTATCTATTGGGAGGTGCGAGATGGAAGGTTATTTATCGATTCGGGAGGCGGCGGAAAAATGGGGTGTATCCGGACGCCGGATCAACCAATACTGTTCCGAGGGTCGCATCCCCGGTGCAAAACGTTTCGGCGGCTCCTGGGCCATTCCGGAAGATGCGGAGAAACCCGGCGATCCCCGCAAACAGAAAAAACAGGCCGCATCTGCTGCTGCCTCCAAAGCGCCGGAACTGTTTTCCAGCCTCATGCCCTTGATGAACACCCCATTTCAGCCGGGACGCTGTGTGGAGACGATTCAGAATATGAAAGCCGGCCCCCAAAAGGATATTGCTTTGGCAGAGTACCATTATTTCACCGGGCAGGCAGAAAAGACCATGCAGGAAACAGAATGGTACCTCACCGCAGAGGATCGGGGCATCCGGCTTTCGGCCTGCTGGCTGTTTGCCTATTCCTGCCTGACCATGGGGCGGATCGACCATGCCCGCCGTGCCTTGCAGGAAATCCGGAAGACGCTGGAGGCCAGCGGAGAGACCGATCCGGCGGCCCGTGCCATGGATGCTTTTGTGGCGTTTGCGGCGGTCGTGCTGCTGCACCTGCCTCTGCCGGAGGAAGTGCCGCCAGCGGAGACGTTTTTGCCGCTGCTACCCCCCGGCCTGCGGGCCTTTGCCCTGTATGTGCAGGCCCACTACCTGTACCTGAAGGAGGAGTATGCCCATAGCGCAGGGGTGGTGGAAGCCACCCTGGCCATGGGCGCCGGTGCCTACCCCATCTCTGCCATCTATCTGCACCTGGTGGCGGTGATGGACTATATGGGCATGAAACAGACAGAACAGGCCAGAGCCCATCTTCTCGCAGCCTGGGAGCTTGCCCGCCCGGATGATTTAATTGAAGCCTTCGGGGAGCATCACGGACTGTTGGGGGCCATGCTGGAGGCCACCATCAAACCCAACTGGCCGGACGATTTCAAGCGAATTATCGACATTACCTATCGTTTCTCTTCCGGCTGGCGTAGAGTTCATAACCCGGTGACCGGGCATGATGTGGCGGACGATTTGACCACCACCGAGTTTGCCATTGCCATGCTGGCGGCCCGGGGCTGGACGACCCAGGAGATTGCAGAACACCTGAATATTTCAGCAAATACGGTAAAAACCCACATTTCCGAGGCCATGAAAAAGCTTCAGGTGGCAAATCGGAAGGGCCTGAAACAGTATATGCTCCGATAAAAAACACCACTTGAGAGAAGCGATCCTCCCCCATTTCAGGGGTCAAAATGGGTAATAGCAATGCCTCTGTGCTTACGGTAAAATAATAGTACAGTATACAGATTTGGCAGACTGGAACCCATTCAGCAATGACTGCGGCGCCTGCATCCGGCCCCGGATGCCGCCACCACGGGCAAAACAACCGCAGCATAGCACCCCCGAAAAGAGGAGGAAGCAAGATGAAAAAACGATTCTTTGCCGCATTGCTCTGCCTGTGCCTGCTGGCAGCTGCCCTGCCCACGGCAACACTGGCAGCGGATCCCCATGATCACACCGGATGGACAGAGCTGACGGCTGAAAGCATTCAAACCTACGTCTCCGCCGACGGCAAATATGCGCTTGGGGACGGCAACTACTATCTAGGGGAGAATGTACAAGGTGATTTCACCGTGGATGGCACAGTCACCCTCTGCCTCAACGGTTATACCCTCACGGGTACGGGTACTGACTCCGTCATCATCGTCAACAGCGGCACCTTTACCCTCACTGACTGCTCCGAAGGGGAAACCGGCAAAGTCACCGGCGGAAATGCAAGGCTATCGGGCGGCGGTGTACTTGTGGCATATTCAGATGAAGCTTATGATTCCGGCGGTGTCACATTCAATCTGGAGGGCGGCAACATCACGGGCAATCAGGTCGGCCTCAGCTATAGCGGTTACAGTGTCGGCAGCGGCGGCGGTGTTTGCGTGGAGCCTGGCAATCACTTTTATATGACCGGCGGCAATATTACGGACAATATTGCTGGTTCTGGTGGCAACGGCGTATATTTGGAAAACCATACCACTTTCACCATGAGCGGCGGAACCATTGCGAACAACAAAGATATGGGCACAAATAGCGCTGGCGGCGGTGTGTTTTTTAGTAGTGGCACCTTCACCATGACCGGCGGCGCCATCACGGGCAATGAGACTGGCCAGCGAGGCGGTGGTGTATATCTTGGTAGTGGCACCTTCACCATGTCCGGCGGTACAATTTCCAACAACACTACTGAATATGGCGATGGCGGCGGTGTGTATATGTATGACGGCACCTTCACCATGACCGGCGGAACCATCACAGGCAATGTTTCTGGCAGCGACGCCGGCGGTGTGTGTGTGAGCGATGGTACCTTCACCATGAGCGGTGGCACCATTGCGAACAATAAAGCCAGCAATGTCGGCGCCGTAAGAGTAATGGGTAAATTCGTCATGACTGGCGGCAGTATTACTGGAAATACAGCTACAGCCATTTTATCCGATCCGAAGTGCGGCGGTGTGCTGGTAAGTAATGGAGGTACCATGGAGATAAGCGGTACGCCTGTGATCAAGGACAATACTTTCTCAGGTGGCACCAGAAACATTGGCTTCTTTCTTAATGATCCTTATGTAACAATCACAGGTCCGCTGAAAACAGGCGCTTACATTGGCGTTACCACCAATCAGTATACGGCCTTTACCTCCGGTTACAATGCGCAGAATGTGTCGGACCCGTCAAAATATTTCTTCTCCGACGATTCGAGCCTGGGTGTCCGGCTGAATTCTGACGGCGAAGCGGAGCTGGTTCCGGGCACATACACCATCCGCTACGTCCAGCAGGACGAGACCAAGGAGATCGATTATACCCTGGGGCAGGACATCACCCTGGAGCAGCCGGACGGCGATGGAGAGATGGGCTGGGCCCTGAATAAGGGAAGCCTCACAGCGGAATATGCCGGCGGCGCCACAATTCCCGGCGGACTGGGAAAGACCCCCGGGGAAACCATCACCCTCTACGCCGTATCCCAGAGCAGTCTTGCCACCAATGTGGAGCTGCGCAGCAACGGCGGCTACATCCAGTGGAAATATGTGGACGAAGGAGATGACGCCTGGCGCAATCTGGCCGCCCTTTCCGACCTTACCGGCGCAGCCGGTCAGGACGGCAGAGAGGTGGAGCTGCAGGTAGCCGATGGCTATATTCAGTGGCGCTATGAGGACGGCACCTGGTCCAATCTGCTTGACCTTTCCACCCTGCAGGGCAACGACGGCAAAGACGGCATTACCCCCCAGCTCCGCATCAACCCCGACACCAACGAGTGGGAGGTGTCCTACGATAACGGGAAAACCTGGGCTTCGCTGGGTGTGAGCGCCACAGGCGCCGACGGCCAGGATGGCCGTGAAGTGGAGCTGCGCAGCTACGACGGCTACATCCAGTGGAGATATATGGGTGAGGACGACAACGCTTGGCGCAATTTGGCCGCCCTTTCCGACCTCACCGGCGCAGCCGGTGCCGACGGCAGAGAGGTGGAGCTCCGTGTGGACGGGGGCTATATCCAGTGGCGCTATGAGGACGGTACCTGGTCCAACCTGCTGGACCTTTCCGACCTCACCGGCGCAACCGGTCAGGATGGCCAGGACGGGGAAGACGGAGTTACCCCTCAGCTCCGCATCAACCCCGACACCAATGAGTGGGAGGTGTCCTACGATAACGGCAAAACCTGGGCTTCGCTGGGCGTGAACGCCACAGGTCCTGCGGGCCAGGACGGTCAGGATGGTCAAGACGGCCAGGATGGCCGTGAAGTGGAGCTGCGCAACAACGGCACCCATATCCAGTGGAAATATGTGGACGAGGACGAAGATGCCTGGCGTGATCTGGCAGCTATTTCTGACCTCACTGGCGCAGCCGGTGCCGACGGTCAGGATGGCCAGGATGGTGCTGATGGTCAGGATGGCCAGGACGGTGCCGACGGCCGGGAGGTGGAGCTCCAGGTGGCCAACGGCTATATCCAGTGGCGCTATGAGGGCGGTACCTGGTCCAACCTGCTGGACCTGTCCACCCTCACCGGCGCAGCCGGTCAGGATGGACAGGACGGGGAGGACGGAGTTACCCCTCAGCTCCGCATCAACCCCGACACCAATGAGTGGGAGGTATCCTACGATAACGGCGCCACTTGGTCTTCGCTGGGCGTGAATGCCACAGGCTCCGACGGTCAGGATGGACAGACCCCCACCATAGGTGCAAATGGCAACTGGTGGATCGGCGGCGTTGACACTGGTATTCCGGCAACAGGCAGTGACGGCGCTGACGGTCAGGACGGACAAGATGGTAAAGACGGCGAGGATGGGAAAGACGGTGAGGACGGTCAGACCCCCTATGTCGGCAGCAACGGCAACTGGTGGATTGGAACCACCGACACCGGCATCAAGGCTGCGGGCACCAATGGCGCAGCCGGTCAGGATGGCGCTGATGGCAAAAATGGCATGAACGGCAAAAATGGCGTAGACGGTAAAGACGGCCAGGATGGAGCGGATGGCGTTGGAATTGCCAACATCGAGATCAACGAAAACGGCGAGCTGATTGTCACCCTCACCGACGGTACGGAGAAGAATCTCGGCAATGTGCAAGGCGCTGACGGCGTGGGGATCTCCGGCATTTCCATCAACGAAAACGGCGAACTGATTTTCACCCTCACCGACGGCACCGAACTAAATGCCGGGGTTGTTCGGACGGCGGAAACGGCTGCAGCTATGGGCAGCACAGACATTTCCAACCTGAAAACCCTCGTGTATGTCTCCGTGGGAATCGCCGGTGTTTCTCTGGCCGGTATGATTGGTATGCTGGTTTACCTGTTCGCCAAGCGTAAAGTACCGATTGGAAGTTGAACATAGAACTGTATTTAAAGCCCCTCAGGCCCTGCGGCATCAAAGCCGCAGGGCCTTGTTTTGTGCCGCAGAGAGAACCTCTCGGTAGTCCTTCCAATTGCTGAAGATGGACATTCGGTTTGCTTTATTGGTATCTATCTTAATTTGACCTTAATGCGCTGGGGGAATCTCTTATCATTTTATAGTATTCCACATGCTACGATATAAACACCCATATATACCATAGACCGCTAGTACAGGAGAAGTTACCTATGGAACAGCTACAGCAAACACGGTCAGCGTTCGCAACCGGTTCGGAAAGTGCGCTCTTTACCGGAAAGCTAAAAATCTTTTTCGGCTATGCAGCGGGTGTAGGCAAGACCTATGCCATGCTGGAGGCCGCCCACCAGGCTCAAAAAGAGGGGATAGATGTTGTGGTGGGCTATGTGGAGCCGCATGCCAGACCAGATACCTTGGCGCTCTTGGAGGGGCTGGAGAGTTTGCCTTGCAAAGAGATTGACTATCGCGGCATTAAGCTGAGAGAGTTTGATCTGGACCGAGCGCTGCAGAGAAAACCACAACTGATTCTGGTGGACGAACTGGCCCACAATAATGCCAAAGGGTGCCGGCACACAAAGCGGTATCAGGATGTAGAAGAACTGCTCCAGGCCGGAATCAACGTCTATACCACGGTTAATGTGCAGCATTTGGAGTCGTTGAACGATTTGGTGTCCTCTATCACAGGCATTACGGTCAATGAGCGAATCCCGGATCATGTTTTTGACCGGGCCAACCAGGTTGAATTGGTGGATATTGAGCCGGACGAATTGGTAAAACGCCTTCAGAAGGGAAAAGTGTACCGGGCGCCCCAGGCAGCACAGGCACTTCAGAACTTTTTTACCTCCGAGAATTTGGCCGCCCTGCGTGAAATCGCTATGCGGCGTACTGCGGATCAGTTGAACCGCACGGCGCTGCAGGAGGGAAAGGAAAAGAGTGCCAAAGCTGGGGAACATATTTTAATTTGCCTTTCGTCTTCGCCATCCAATGCGAAAGTGATCCGAACCGCTGCACGAATGGCGGAAGCCTTTCACAGCGGTTTCACTGCGTTGTTTGTGCAGACACCGGAAACCAAGGAATTATCCGGCGAAAACCTGAAGCGCCTGCGTAGTAATCTGCATCTTGCGGAGCAGCTGGGCGCACAGATTTCTACGGTATATGGAACTGACCCCGCCGTACAGATTGCGGAATATGCTCGCGTCAGCGGCGTAACAAAAATTGTCATGGGTCGCATCAATCATAAGCAAAACCCAATTACGGGGAAAAAGAGTCTGGCTGATCGCCTGATTGAACTAACAGATCTGGATATATACATTATTCCGGATCACCAACCGCTATATAAAAAGCGCCTTGGAAAACTTCGCGTTCCCAAAGCCCGCTTTACATGGAAAGACACAGGCATTATGCTGGCCGCTTTACTGCTTTCCTCAATGGTGGGATTTGGCTTTTATTGCGCCGGACTCAGCGAATCAAATATCATCACGATTTACATTTTGGGCGTCCTTATGACTGCAGTTTGGACAAACGGTCACTATTATGGCGCAATTGAGTCTCTCCTTAGTGTTGCTGTGTTCAATTTTCTTTTTACAGAACCTCGGTTTACCTTTCAAGCCAACGATCCCAGCTATCCTGTCACCTTTCTTATTATGCTGTTCTCCAGTCTTATTGCCAGTTCCCTGGCCAGCCGTGTAAAGGCGCAGGCCCGTTTAGCGGCACAAAAGAGCTATTACACAGAACTGCTTTTGGAGAGTAGTCAAAAACTGCAAAAAGGGCGGACCGAATGGGAGTGCCTTCAGTTGACTGCGGAACAATTAAATCGGCTTTTTGACCGTCCTGTTCTCTATGCACTCAGTGGAACAGAAAAGGAATTAGCATTTCGGGTAGAGCCGTCCAATGAACAGAATATTTTAACTGCATTGGGTTCCGAAGAAATCGGGGTGGCCAAATGGGTACAAAGAAACAACAAGCACGCAGGAGCAACCACAAACACATTGCCGGATTCGAAATGGCTTTTTCTCTCCGTCAGAGGGACGCAAGGAGTAATAGGGATTGTAGGAATTCCCATTGTAGGTTATTCCATCCCAGACGCCTTTGAAAAAAACCTTATGATTGCCATATTAAGTGAGTGCGGTCTCAGCCAGGAACGCATCCGGCTGCAGCAAGAGCGAAAGAAAGCAGCGCTTCCGTGATAGAAAATCTGCTGGTAGCCACTTATCAAAATGAGTCCGGAACGGATTCAAATGTCGCTGCGCATGGAGGAGAAGTTGACGTATTGGGAACTACATTCCAATTTACGCTTCCCTTGGCTTTGCCATAGAAAGCGAGATAGTTCACAGAATGGAGAAATATTTATCTCCTGTTAATATCCCGTTATCTTCCTTAATCCCCACTTATTACAGATTGCGGTATGCTACCAACGCAAAACAGATGTTGGGTGTTTTGCTTACCTGTCAATTGCGAAAGGAGATCCAAGTATGATGGATTGCATTATGGTAGGAACCCTGTTGGTGGGGTTTGGTCTTATCTGGATGCTGGTGAATTGGTGCCAGCGGCAAGTCAATTCTCAGGAATAATTGAGCGTAGGAGTTGAACAGTATGATTTTGCTCGGAATTATTGTTTTGCTGCTGGGCGGATATCTGGTATACGCCTTAGTACATCCGGAGCGATTTTAATGTCAAGGACACAGTATAGGAGGAGTTTCATATGTTACAGCTGGTTCTGACATTGATCATTTATCTGATCCTTGTCATTCCGGTGGGGCGGTATCTTTATCATATTGCCGCAGGAAAACACACCTTTGCCGACCCCGTATTTGACCGGGTAGACGGGGTTATTTATAAGTTGGGTGGGGTAGATCCCCACAAGGGTATGAACTGGAAACAGTATGCCATGGCCCTGATTGGCACCAATGCAGTGATGATCGCCATCGGCTACATGATTCTCCGGATCCAGAGTATCCCGCTTTTGAATCCCAATGGGATTGAGGGAATGTCCCCCACTCTGGCCTTCAATACCATTATCAGTTTTATGACCAACACCAATCTGCAGCACTACTCCGGTGAAAGTGGGTTGAGCTATCTTTCTCAGATGCTGGTCATCATCTTTATGATGTTTGTTTCGGCAGCCAGCGGCTATGCCGCCTGTGTGGCTTTTATCCGTGGCCTGGCCGGAAAAACAAAGGACAATGTGGGAAACTTTTTTGCCGATCTGGTTCGCATCACCACCCGGGTGCTGCTGCCCTTCTCTCTGGTAGGCGGCCTTTTGCTGGTTTGGCAGGGGGTACCTCAGAACTTTTCGCAGAATGTGGTGGTACAAACCCTGGAAGGTACATACCAGGTCCTGGCCATGGGTCCCGTAGCGGCGCTTGAAATCATTAAGCACCTGGGTACCAATGGCGGCGGATTTTTTGGCGCCAATTCCACCACGCCTATGGAGAATCCCACGATCCTGTCCAACCTGATTGAGTTGTATTCTATGATGCTGTTACCCGGTGCCTGCGTTATTACCTTTGGAAAAATGGTGGGAGACGGTCGCCGCCAGCATCAGCAGAGCAAGAACCCGGAAAATGCGCTGCCTGCTCCGCAGGAGGGAATCACTGCCCGGCTGCTGGGCAAAGAGGGCCGAAGCATTTTCCTGGCTATGGGCATTTTGTTCCTGGTGGGCCTGAGCCTTTGCTACTGGGCGGAACTGCAGGGCAATCCGGCTCTGGCTGAGATTTGCCTCAACCAGTCCGCAGGCAGCATGGAAGGCAAGGAGGTGCGCTTCGGTATCGCCCAATCCGCACTGTTTACCACGGTGACCACCTCTTTCACCACAGGCACAGTCAATAATATGCACGACACCTTGACGCCGCTGGGAGGCATGGTGCCGCTGCTGCACATGATGCTCAACTGCGTCTTTGGCGGCAAGGGCGTGGGCCTCATGAATATGATTCTGTACGCTATCTTGGCGGTGTTCATTTGTGGGTTGATGGTTGGGCGCACCCCTGAATATCTGGGCAAAAAGATCGAGGGGCGCGAGATGAAGCTTACCGCATTGGCCATCATTATCCACCCTCTGCTGATTCTGGCTTTCTCCGCCCTGGCGGTGGCGACGGCTGCCGGACAGGCCGGTGTAACCAATCCCGGCTTCCACGGCCTGAGCCAGGTGCTGTATGAATACGCCTCCTCTGCAGCCAATAACGGATCCGGATTTGAAGGGCTGGCAGATAATACCTGCTTCTGGAACATCACCACCGGCATTGTCATGTTCCTGGGGCGGTATCTGCCCATCGTGATTCAATTGGCCATTGCAGGTTCGCTGATGAAGAAGAACTATATAAACGAGTCTGCCGGCACGCTGCGGACCAGCACCGTGAGTTTTGCTGTGATTCTTGTGTTCGTGGTGTATATCTTTGCGGCGCTGACATTCTTCCCGGCGCTGGCGCTGGGCCCCATTGCTGAACATCTGACCCTTTGGGGCTAAGGAGGATTTTCGTACTATGAGTAAGAGACAAAACAAAAAGCTGCTGACCCCAGAGATTCTGAAACAGGCCCTCATCGGATCAGTCAAAAAGCTGGATCCCCGATATATGATCAAGAATCCGGTCATGTTCGTGGTGGAAATTGGCTTTATTGTTACGCTGCTGTTGACCATTGTGCCGGGGCTGTTTGGCGAGGGCGATACCGGTCTGCGTACTTACAATTTGATTGTTTCCATCATCCTGTTGGTGACGGTGCTGTTTGCCAACTTTGCAGAGTCTGTGGCAGAGGGCCGGGGCAAGGCTCAAGCCGCCAGCCTGAAGAAGACCCAGAAGGACACCGAAGCCCATTTGCTGGATCAGGACGGTAACGAAACCATTGTTCCTTCCAGCCAGCTGAAAAAGGGCGATGTTGTTATGGTAGTGGCCGGTGAGGTGATTCCCGGCGACGGCGAGGTGATTGAGGGCATTGCGTCAGTGGATGAATCGGCCATCACCGGCGAGTCCGCGCCCGTAGTCCGTGAGAGCGGCGGCGACTTCTGCTCCGTTACCGGTGGTACTACCGTGGTGTCTGACTGGCTGAAAATCCGCATCACCTCGGATCCCGGCAACAGCTTTCTGGATCGGATGATCGCTCTGGTGGAAGGTGCCTCTCGGAAAAAAACGCCCAACGAAATTGCATTGAGTACGCTCCTGGTTTCCCTGACCATCATTTTCCTGATTGTCATTGTCACCCTGTATCCCATCGGCATGTATTGTGGAGTTCAGCTGCCGCTGTCCACCCTGATTGCCCTGATGGTTTGTCTGATCCCCACCACCATCGGCGGTCTGCTCTCCGCCATCGGCATTGCCGGCATGGACCGTGTGACCCGCTTCAATGTGATCGCTATGTCCGGTAAGGCGGTGGAGGCCTGCGGCGATGTTGACACCATGATTCTGGATAAGACCGGTACCATTACCTTTGGCAACCGTCTGGCCGCTGATTTCTTCCCCGTGGAGGGCGCAGACCGCAGTGACCTGATTCGCTGTGCAGCTCTGACCAGCCTTCATGATGAGACTCCTGAGGGCAAATCCACGCTGGAACTGGCACGCCGTCTGGGGGACAACAGCGAGGAGATTCCTGGCTCTTCCTTTATGGAATTTACAGCCCAGACCCGCATGAGCGGCGTGGATCTCCCGGATGGCACCAAGGTTCGCAAAGGTGCTTCAGACGCGATTGAGCAGTATGTCACATCTCAGGGGGGAAAGGTTCCCGCCGATCTGCATGCCCATGTAGAAAAGGTTTCCTCCCTGGGGGGGACCCCTCTGGTTGTATGCCAAAACAATCAAGTGCTTGGAGTTATTTATCTGAAAGACACCGTAAAGCCCGGCATGGCAGAGCGCTTTGAGCGTCTGCGGGCCATCGGCATCAAGACCATCATGTGTACCGGCGATAATCCCTTGACCGCAGCCACCATCGCCAAGGAGGCTGGTGTGGACGGTTTTATTGCCGAGTGTAAGCCAGAGGACAAGATCAGCGTCATCAAAAAGGAGCAGGGGGAGGGAAAGATCGTGGCCATGACCGGTGACGGTACCAACGACGCTCCCGCCCTTGCCCAGGCGAATGTGGGCCTTGCCATGAACTCCGGCACCACTGCGGCCAAGGAAGCCGCCAATATGGTGGATCTGGATTCCGACCCCACCAAGATCCTGGAAGTGGTGGAGATCGGCAAGCAGCTGCTTATCACCCGCGGCTCTCTTACCACCTTCTCCATTGCAAACGATATTGCAAAGTATTTTGCCATCATTCCCGCTATGTTTATGGCGGCCATCCCTCAGCTGGGTGTTTTGAATATCATGCACTTGAGCACTCAGAACAGCGCAATCCTGTCTGCATTGATCTTTAATGCCATCATCATTCCCTGCCTGATTCCGCTGGCGATGAAGGGCGTCAAGTACCGCCCCATGTCTTCCGGAAAAATGTTGGCCCGGAATATGATGATCTATGGTCTGGGCGGAGTGGTCACGCCCTTCATCGGAATCAAACTCATTGACATGGTGATTGCTCCTGTACTGACAGCAATGGGCATCTGAGGAGGTCCCTTACTATGAATGAAACAACAAACAAGAACACACGATTTCACGGCCTGCGTCAGTCTTTGGTGGTAACATTGATATTGTTGCTGCTCTGTGGTTTTGTATTTCCTGTATTGCTCAGCGGTATTTCCGCAGTGATTTTCCCCAGCCAAGCCAATGGCAGCCTGGTCTATGCAGATGGCCAGGCTGTGGGGGCAGCGAATGTAGGACAGGATTTCACTGAGCCCTATTTCATGAAGGGGCGTCCTTCAGCCTACAACTACAACACCTATTATGAAGATGAACAGGGCAACCAATACTACAACGATGGCAGTGAGTTTGCCGGGCTCAGTTCCGGCTCCAACAATTATGCGCCCTCCAATCCTGCTCTGACAGAGCGGGTGGAGGCTGATATCGAGGCATTTCTGGAGGCAAATCCGGATGTGAAGCGGGAGGATATTCCTGCCGATCTGATGACTGCTTCTGGCTCTGGATTGGATCCGCATATTACACCCGAGTCTGCCCGCATCCAGATTCCTGCTTTGGCGGCCTCTTCTGGCCTGAGTGAGGAGCAATTGGAGCAGATCGTGGAGGATAACACAGAAGGTAAGTTGTTGGGTATCTTCGGTGAAGAAACCGTCAATGTTCTCGGCGTAAACCTGGACATCGCCAAGGCAATGGGCCTTGTGGGGGAAGCGTCTAAGTAAGTGTCATTCCCGCTGGTTTTCGATAATGGAGGCACACACTGGAATCATTCATTTTACCTTCTTATTCAAGTCAAAAGGTCACCGGCCTGCCTGGGCATTTCAGGCGGGCCGGTGACCTTTTATCTGTTCTTAATTCCATAGGTGCAATCTTTTCCCCGGTTTTAGTTTCTGTGCGCTATCATACTGCCATAAGGAGGAGACAGATATGTTTGCGTTCATAAAGCGCGTCTCTCGTTTTGAAAACCGCATTGACGCCTCAATGGAAAAGTTTATTTTTCATCACAAGATTTTGGGGCTTTTCATGATCTTTATTGGAATGCCTCTTGTCACATTGGCAGCAGTTTTTGTATGTACAACAATCATTGCTTTGCCAATCGCTTTCTTGTTTGGCTGGATATAAGCCGGGTTTGCGTTTCAAGAAGGAATGACTTGCGTCTTAATACCGTCTTAATATGCGCCTTAATACATTAACACCTCCTTTAGACCAGATATGGATAATGGGGTATAAAGAAATTATAAAGGTGTATTAAGAGGTAGAGGCTAATGTGGCAGCTTTTGCACAAGAACAATAAGTCCCCTTTCCGGGTTATCATATTGAGATTTCTTCTGGTCATTTTAATGGGAAGTTTCCTTCTCATGCTTCCGGTATCAACGCAAGAGGGAATCAGTACCCCATTTTTGGATGCCCTGTTTACTTCCACGTCTGCAGTCTGCGTAACAGGATTGGTGATCCATGATACCGCTGTTTACTGGTCAAGTTTTGGCCAGTTCGTCATCATTTTGCTGATACAAATAGGAGGGCTTGGGGTTGTCACGGTAGCAGGCTCCTTTGCCATCCTCTCAGGGCGGAAGATCGGGCTAATGCAGCGAAGTACCATGCAAGAAGCAATTGCAGCCCCCAATGTGGGAGGAATTGTTCGGCGGACCGAGTTCATCTTAAAGACCGCGCTGGCAGTGGAATTGCTGGGGGCAATGCTTCTTTTTCCTGTGTTTTACCAAGAGTTTGGACTTATTAAGGGTGCTTGGTATGCGTTATTCCACTCCATATCCGCTTTTTGTAATGCGGGTTTTGATCTGATGGGGATAAAAACCCCATTTTCTTCTTTAACTGATTATGCATGTCAGCCTGTTGTTTCTATCGTGATTGCGCTTTTGATTGTGGTGGGCGGAATTGGGTTCCTGACCTGGGAGGATATTCGCACAAATCGGCTGAATCTCCATAAGTACCGGATGCAGAGCAAAGTAATTCTGACAGTGACCGGTATCTTGATCCTGCTTCCAACAATCTATTTTTTCTTTTTTGAGTTTACTGATGCGCCGCTCGGAGAGAGAATCCTTTTATCTGTTTTTCAGGCCATCACGCCCCGAACCGCCGGGTTCAATACAGCGGATCTCACGGCCATGAGCGAAACCGGACAGTCCATGATTACGATTCTGATGCTGATCGGCGGCTCTCCGGGATCTACCGCCGGCGGTATGAAAACCACCACGTTGGCAGTCTTATTGGCGAATGCTTTTGCGGTGTTCCGCCGGAGAGAGAATCCGCACTTTTTCAATCGGCGCGTGCCAAATGAAATGGTGACGCAGGCAGCCACGATTATGATGATGTATCTGGTCCTGTTTTTAACCGGCGGCCTGGTCATCAGCAGGTTGGAGAACCTGCCGGTTCTGACCTGCCTTTTTGAGACAGCTTCCGCCATCGGAACAGTAGGCCTTTCACTGGGCATCACGCCGCAGCTGGGGTGGATCTCACATCTCATTCTAATTGTGCTGATGTTTTTTGGCCGGGTTGGGGGACTTACTTTGATATTTGCAGCCCTTTCCAATACACAGGGCAACAATGCCCGACTCCCTCAGGAGCGAATTACAGTAGGGTAAAGAAATACGGAGGATTTATGAAAAACATTTTGTTGATTGGCTTAGGCCGTTTTGGACGCCATATTGCGATGAAGCTAAACGAACTGAATCATCAGGTCATGGCGATAGATAAAGATGAAGAACGAGTCAATGCAGTTCTTCCCTTTGTGACCAATGCCCAGATCGGGGATAGCACCAGTGAAGAGTTCCTTTCTGCGATTGGTGTGCGAAATTTTGATGTGTGTATTGTTGCGATTGGAGATGATTTTCAAAGTTCTTTAGAAACTGCATCCCTGTTAAAGGAATTAGGAGGGAAAAAAGTGGTGGCAAGAGCTACGCGGGATGTACAGGCAAAGTTTTTGCTCCGCAACGGTGCCGACGAAGTTGTATATCCGGAAAAACAGATGGCAATTTGGACTGCGATCCGTTATAGCTCCGATCACATTTACGACTATATTGCTCTGGGTGATGACCATGCAATCTTTGAAATTGAAGTTCCCGATAACTGGGTTGGAAAGACAATCGGGCAATTGGACGTGCGGAAACGCTACCATGTCAACATCATGGCAATTAAGCAGAGCGGCAAATTTGCAATGACGGTCATCACCCCGGATACTTGCTTGCCGGAAAACAGCACGATTCTGGTTCTGGGCACACAGCGTGATATCCAGAAATGCTTCCATATTTAAGTACAGTACCCTTACGACGCAAGAAGGAGGGATAGCAATGGCAGTGAAAGACCTTGTTTTACTGGGTGGTTTTATTGCAATTGCAATATTTGGATATTACATAATGGCAAAATTGGATCATTCCTTAGATAAGATTCGGGAGGAGAAGGAGGAGCAGAAGCCAACGGCCTGTTTGAATGTTGCTACCTCATGTTTTACCGCCATACCGGCAGTTTCGAGTATTCTGAAAGATATCCATCATTCGCAGCCTGATGTATATTGCCATCTGTCTGTTGGTCATGAACAGGAAGTGATAACATCCTTGGACAGCGGAAATGCAGATGTGGCAATTATATCCGCGGATTCCGATGTAGAGAGTGAAACACTGACCCAGGGGAAATGTATTACGCTAACGCCCCAGCCCTTTACCATAGCGGATGGAATTGTTGAAGTGAAAGCGGTTGAACATAAGCCGCAGCATCAGAAGGTCCTGTGGAAACGCAGCGATAACCGATCTTTGGTATTAAATTTCATACATTACCTCTGCGGGCAGAGGTCGTAGAATTATGCTATAATACATTTGCTTGAAAGGAGGGATTGTAGTGAATACAGTCACGCTGCCTAAGCAACATACGGGAAAGAAACAAGGAAAGCTCACCATTTTTGCCAGCTATTTTTCCGGTACCGGCAAAAGCTATTCTATGTTGGAGAATGCCGAACAGGCAAGACAAGCGGGGCGGGATGTAGTCATTGGCTTTCTTTCCTGTGAGCAGTGGCCTCAAACGAAATTGTTGGCTGAAAAGTTTGAGGCATTGCCTTGTAAAACGGTAATCCGGGACGGGCGAACCGAGTATGAAATGGATTTGGATGCCTGTCTAAAAAGGGCGCCAGAACTGATTTTG
This sequence comes from Clostridiales bacterium, assembly GCA_019420945.1. GTDB lineage: Bacteria > Bacillota > Clostridia > Oscillospirales > Oscillospiraceae > UMGS1766. Next base: position 28,840 of record JAHZGF010000069.1, read on the forward strand.
GTTGATGATTTATCGCACCTGAATATGGATGATTCCCGCCATATGAAGCGCCATCAGGATATAGAGGAATTACTGAAAGCAGGTGTGGATGTTTATACAACGCTGAACGTTCAGCACATTGAGAGTATTCAAGATACGGTTTTCTCCATACTGGGATCTTCTGCTGCAGAGCGTATTCCAGACCGTGTGTTTGATCAGGCGGCCCAGGTGGAGTTTGTTGATATAGAACCGGAAAGACTGCAGCGGCGTCTGCTTCAGCAGAAGAAGGGAGCGTTGCTTTCCAACTGCACATTGTCACAATTAAGCGCACTGCGGGAAATCAGTTTGCGCCGTTGTGCAGATAGAGCAGCTTTATATACCCAAGGTTCCCAGCATAGGATGGAATACCGCACTCGTGAGCACATCTTGGTGTGCCTTTCTGCGGCTCCTTCCAATGAGAAAATCATACGGACAGCGGCACGGATGGCAAGTGCTTTCCGTTGCGGATTTACTGCGCTATTTGTAGAAACAAAAGAGTTTCAGTGGATGTCCCAGACGGATAAAAAACGCCTCCAGACCAATACCCGTCTGGCGGAGCAATTGGGGGCGTCCATTGAAACAGTTTATGGCGATGATGTTGCGTATCAGATTGCCGAATTTTCACGCCTGTCAGGGGTCACAAAAATTGTGCTTGGCCGCAGCGTGATACCTCATCGCATGTTGTTCCGAAAGCCATCTTTAACCGAGCGGCTCATTGAGCTTACACCGGAACTTGACATTCACATCATTCCAGATAATGGATTGAATGGTCGGTTTGCTGCGAAACATCGAGAAATCATGCGTTTGCCGACCTTGTCCATTCTAGATTTGTTAAAAAGCGCGCTGCTCCTGGTCCTCACCACGCTGGTAGGATTTTTGTTTTACCATTTTGGCCTGACGGAGGCCAATATTATTACGCTTTACCTCTTAGGCGTGATGCTGGTTTCCGTATTTACAAAGAGTTCTGTCTGCAGTCTGATCAGTTCCATCGTCAGTGTGTTTGCATTCAATTTCTTTTTTACGGAACCCAGGTTTTCCCTGCACGCCTATGACAGCGAATACCCGGTCACATTTCTGATTATGTTCCTGGCCTCTCTGCTCACAGGTTCGTTGGCATCTAAACTGAAGTCCCATGCCAAACGCTCTGCTCAGGTCGCATGGCGCACAAAGCTGCTTTTTGAAACCAACCAGGATCTGCAGAAGGCCCGAACGCTGGAAGAAATTATTTCAGTAACCGCAAAGCAGCTGTTAAAAATCTTTCAACGTGACATCATTGCCTACCGCATTGAGGAAGAAAAACCTGTGATGCCGGAAATCTTTCTGGCGGACAGTACGGCTTCCCCGGAGCGCTATACCACGGAAAAGGAGCGGGAGGTAGCGCAGTGGGTGATCACCAACAATAAACGGGCCGGTGCAGGAACGGAAAACTTCTCGGATTCCTGCTGTACCTATTTGGCGGTACGGACGGGCAACCAAATTTATGGGGTCGTGGGCATTGCCGCATCGGATAAGCCTCTGGATTCCTTTGAAACCAGTATTCTTCTTTCTGTGTTGGGAGAATCTGCACTTGCCCTGGAAAGCCAAAAGAATGCAGAGGAAAAAGAAGCGGCTGCGGTTCTGGCCAAAAATGAACAGCTCCGCGCCAATTTGCTTCGGTCCATCTCCCATGATTTGCGTACCCCGCTCACTTCTATTTCAGGAAACGCCAGCAACCTGCTCTCCAATGGAGATTTGTTTGACGCAAAGACCAAGGAACAGATGTATACCGATATTTATGATGATTCCATGTGGCTCATAAATCTGGTGGAAAATCTGTTGTCTGTCAGTCGGTTGGAAGAAGGACGGATGAATCTGCGTGTGTCTACGGAGCTGATGGATGAGGTGGTTGCGGAGGCCCTGCGTCATATTAACCGGAAGAGCGCGGAATATCACCTGAAGGTGCAGAACAGCGAGGAATATCTGCTGGCCCAGATTGACGCAAAGCTCATTGTTCAGGTTATCATCAACATTGTCGATAATGCCATCAAGTACACACCGCCGGGATCCGAAATCGACATTGGGTGGAAACAAAAAGGAAGCTTCATCTATATTTCCATTGCAGATAACGGCCCGGGAATCTCGGATAAAGACAAACCGAACATTTTTGATATGTTTTACAGTGCGTCCAATCAAATTGTGGACAGCCGCCGCAGTATGGGTCTGGGCTTGGCTTTGTGCAAATCCATTGTGAATGCCCATGGCGGAGAAATTATGGTCACGGATCATTTGCCTCATGGATCCATCTTTACATTTTCTGTACCAGCCGGGGAGGTAGAATTGCATGAATAAACCTTTGATCTTAGTAGTTGAGGATGATACACCCGTTCGCAACTTAATTACTACAACATTAAAGGCCCATGATTATCGCTTTTTAACTGCGGCAAACGGAGAATCCGCTATTCTGGAGGCTTCCTCCCACAATCCAGAAATTATTCTGTTGGATCTGGGGCTGCCAGATATGGATGGCGTGGAAGTGATTCATAAAGTTCGTTCCTGGTCCAATATGCCCATTATTGTAATCAGTGCCCGGAGTGAGGATACGGATAAAATCGACGCCCTGGATGCTGGTGCGGATGATTATTTGACCAAGCCATTTTCGGTGGAAGAACTGCTTGCAAGGCTGCGAGTGACACAGCGGCGCCTATCTGCACTGCAGATTGGTTCTATGAATACAGATGCGGTTTTTACAAATGGCAAGTTAAAAGTGGATTACGCTGCCGGCTGTGCTTTCTTGGATGGCCAGGAACTTCACTTGACCCCCAGTGAATACAAGCTGCTGTGCCTGCTTTGTAAAAATGTGGGCAAGGTACTGACCCACACGTTCATCACCCAGCAGATCTGGGGAAGAAGCTGGGAAAACGATGTTGCCTCACTTCGCGTATTTATGGCTACTTTACGTAAGAAATTGGAAAAGGAGCCTGGTTCTCCCCAATATATCCAAACCCATATTGGAGTTGGGTATCGCATGATGCGAGTGGAGCCATAAGAGAAGCTAACGGGTATAGAAGTTGGAAATAGACCTGTTGGAGATTGCGTGAAAGAAAGGCTACAATGTGGGAAATGACGCAATAATTTTTTTGGGGCAAAGATGTTGCTCTTTGTAGTATCCCCCTCTGCCAGACGCACAATCTCTGTTATTCCCACCTCAAAATCAAACGTCCCCATTCGCCGTCGTTGTCCATCTGATACAGGTAGACAGCGGCGGCGATTTTTTGTGCGTTTGGTCTGGGATTTTCAGAATCATCGAGGAAGAAGCAAAGGCATCATTCGTTGTTTGAAACTGTGTCAGTGTTTTCTTTGTTGCGCTTTGATAATGGAGATGGCGTCCCCTGCGATGCGCCTTTGTTACGCCCGGCGCCGGGCAAAAACGGTATGAAAAAAGCATCTCGAAAGAGATGCTTTTTTCAAAGGGTATATGAATAAGGGGTGGGAGGTAAAGCGCTATTAGGCTCCTAATCTGGTATCAGGCAGGAAATGGTTTCAACAATCTGACAGGTTGATGAGGAATATATCCCAGGGGTCAATGCAAGTAATCCGCCGCGGCATCCACCATGGCTTTGACGTTTTCCACCTTGGCGTTGACGGGAATATCGCAGCCGGAGCATACAATCAGGCCGGTTCTGGGGCCCACATCGTCGATGAGCTTGGTAGTATAGTCGTAAACCTCCTGGGCACTGCCAAAGGCCAGCATAGACGCGGGAACATCCCCCATAATGGCGGAATGATCCCCTAAAATGTTCCGGCACAGCCGGATGTCGGAGGTGCCATCCAGTGACAGAATACATTTGCGGGGGGGCAGTTCCTTAAAATAGGAGAAAGCCCGGTCCCAGCAGGAGTCCAAATGGAATATCGGTACAATATCCCGTTCAATAGCCAGCATGGCCAACTGCTTTAGATAGGGCCACACAAATTCCTCAAAAATCTCAGCGGAGAACATGGAGGGAGCTGCACGCCAGCCGCCGATCCAGGCACCAAAGGTGCCGCGATTGGCCTCTAGGGATGCGGTGAATTCCTCCACAGTGGTTTTCATGACCTCCTGCATCACCTGGGCGATCAGTTCTGGTTCATCCACCAAATCCATAAAAAAGTGCGCGAGGGAGCGGCCGCCGCACAGGGGCTCAAAGGGGGTTCCCACATTGCCACCGCCGTTGATGATGGGGAATCCAGCCTGGGCGCACCGCTGGGCAGCCACCGGTACCGCCTGAATAAACTGCCTCAACCGATCCATATCCACCTTCAGGCGATTCACCATTATTTCCTGTTTGAAGGCCGAAAAGCCATGGTCCAGGATATACTGATAATCCTCATACTTGACAACTTCTCGCTCTTCTACCTGCCACAGCTCATTTTCTCCCAGCTCAAAGCCTGGGGAGGCCACCTTGGACAGCCACTGACCCGCCAGGGACTCCGGCCACATAATGGGGGTCTGCATGCTGTCTGCCGTACCCATCTGCTCCATAAAGCTGATGTCCGCCTGGGTGGCCTTGTCGAAGTCCGTAATGGCTTCTTTCAGTGTCAAACCCTGGCTGGTGGCCACAAAAGCAGGACCGTTGATGGACACAGGGATTTTGTCCACTGGTTTCATCTGTACTGCGTCATAAAGTCTCTGATATCGTTCTTCCAAAAGACTCATAGCAATCACTCCTCAAATTTTCTCTTGTCTGTTGCTGCTCAGGCGGCTTTCAGGGTATGATGAACCCGGAGTTGGACAAAGAAGAGAACGATAGTGTATAATGAATAAAAATACGGTTATTTTTCTTGGCTCTGGGAGACCGCCCGGATGGCGTTTGTGTCCTTGATCACTGCGGACAGAATGGCGGCCAGCACGCACATCCCCACAAAGACGATGTAAGCTCCATCCAGAGAGCCGGTGAGCTGCAGGGCCACGGCCAGAATGGCGTAGGCGCAGTTGCGCAGCACCGCGGTGATGGGATTGACCACCATCCACGCCCGTGCGAAATCATACCGACCGAACAAGCTACCGACCAGAGAGGCGGACAGATTAGTAGTTCCACCGATGGCACAGCCAATCATCAGCAGGGAGAGGTAAAGGCAGGCCCGGAAGGGGATCACATTGAACAGCACAGCTGCGCCAAACCACAGGGAAAAGACCACAGAGCAGTTTTTGGTACCCAGTTTCTGATCCAGCCAGCCCCAGAAGTAACTGCCTACTGAACCCACCAACGCTACGCCGGAGAAGAGAGCGGCGGCGGTCCCCTCGGAGAAGCCGAAGCTCATTAGCCGGGGGATAAACTGGCTCATAAGGCCCACCGTCACGATCATCAGCAGACCGTAGATAATACCGCTGAGCCAGGTGTTCTTGTTCATTAGAATTTCCTTGACCGTCAGTGTGCTCTCGGGCTCCTCCTGGAAATGCTTGGCAAAATCCGGGTCGTTGTCGGGATAGCAACCGGCCTCTTCCGGGGTATTTTTTACGGCCACGAAGCTAATTACGGCCATAATCAGCATAATGAGGCCAAAGATCAGGCAGGTCTTTCCGATGCCGATTTTGGGAAGCAACACCGCGATGGTGGGGACAATGATTACGGGCGAGAGGTTGTTGCCGATGGTGGCCCAACCCAAGGCCAGGCCTTTTTTGGTGGGGAACCAATAGGACAGCAGATTACTGCAGCACATCATGCCGAAAGCGTTGGCAGCGCAGGCCAGCAGTGTAGCAGACACGGTATATTCCCAGATGGTATGGGAGAATCCCCACCAGATGTAGGACAGGCCACCCACCAGGAAGGAGACTACAAAGGTGAAGCGGGAGCCCTTCCGGTCCAACATCCATCCCACCGCCACACTGCCCAGAACGCTGATCCAGCCGGCATAGGTGAACACGCTCAACAGGGTGGCTTGGTTCCAGCCCCGTTCCGCTGCCATCCTAGGAATGGTCACATTGAGGCTGTCTGTGGTCAGTGCTGTCATTAGAATCAGAGCCACCATGGAAAATATGATGTAAGCCCAGCCCTTTTTTCCGAAGTTGCTTTTGGTATTGGTATTCTGTTTCATACAAAATCCCCCTGTCACAAATCACTTCTCTTGTTTTGAATGGGGATGCATCCTTAGCTGAATTCTAGCACCTGGGTTTCTGTTAGGGAATTGCAAGTAATGCAACCTGGATTGCGCATAACGCAAGATACAACCGGTGTGAACAGGTTGGGAGGAATTAAAATGACCACCATGCAAATGAAGCTTTTTATTGCCGCGGCCACCTGCCTCAATTTTACTGAGACCGCTAATGCGTTTTTTATCTCGCCTTCTTCGCTGACCCGGCAGATCTCCGCCATTGAGCGGGAGCTGAATTTGCAGCTGTTTTACCGGGACAATCGCTCTGTGCGCCTTACCCCTGCAGGCAAAGTGCTGCTGGAGGAACTGACCCAAGTGTACGATGCGTATTTGCATAGTGTGGCCCGAGCCCAGGAGGTACAGCATGGGCAGTCTTCCTCTCTAAATATCGGTATATTAGATGGACATACCGTCAGCGGGCAATTTCCTCAAATCATTGCCCAAATGGAGCGGCAGCATCCGGATATTCTGATCAATCTATTTCGAGGCAGCTTTGGGGATCTGAGCCGTGCTCTTTATGACAAAACAGCAGATTTGATTATTACCCTGGAATTTTCTTTGCAGAAAAGGGAACAACTTCAGATTTTGCCGCTGAACCGAACCAAAGACTATTTGGCTATGCTGCGTACTAATCCGTTGGCCCGGAAACCGATCCTCACTGCTGCGGATTTCAGAGACGAAGTATTTATTGAGGTCAGTCAAGAAGACTCTCTTTTTACCCACCATATGGCCAGTTCCGCTCAGCGCCAGCTGGGTTTCCATGTAAAGAGCGCCCCTAACTTGGAGACCTGTACCTTGTGGATTCAAGCAGGTCTTGGCATTAGCATTATCAACAGCCATAACTATCTGGCTGACGATCCCAAGCTGTATTTTATTGATCTGGACCAGGTGGAGGCCCCTGGCCTGGTTCCGGTCAACAGCGATTTGGTCTTGTCCTGGCATCCCGCGAACCTCAACCCTGCGCTCCCCATCTTCCTGGAGGTCTGTCAGGACTTTGTCACGGTTTCTCCCCCTCCTGTCCCGTCCAATCTACGCAGGCTATCTGATTCCATCTAAATACAAACATAAAGCGAAGGGATTTCTCAGAAGAGGAATCCCTTCGCTTTATAAGATGACCAATTAAAATTACATTCTTTTTTCGCATGCAACATTTTGTCCTTCAGTTCGTTGTCAAATTGAAGTGCAAGCTTGTCCATTGTTATTTCTTCTTTGCCCGGTGGGGGACGATGCTGCTCTAGTGCTCTAGCGCTGCCTGTAGAACAGGTGCACATTGATGGAGCAATCGTGATGCATAGTGGTGGGTAAATAATTCTTATCCGCTTTGTTCAGCGTCAAAAAAACACATCCAGCAGCTCTTGAGGACGGAGATAAATCCGTCCTAATTCTTTTGGGTTATGCTATAGGGGGTGTTGCCTTAGCAGGGTAGTAAATTTATTTTTAAAATTGTAGCGCTTGTTGGCCAGATCAAATATTTGGCAGTTGGTTTTTGGGGCTTCGTTTAGTTGCCCTGATTCCTTCCATCCTCAAAAATGTCGCTGGTAAAGCCGTTCAGGCCTTTTGTAAAGGTTTCACACAGAGATGACTTGGGCACCAACAGTATTGCACTCCCGAGCTTCTGTACAACAACCTCGTCCATATCCTTTAGCTGGAATTTCTTTGGCAGCAGTACAACCTGTTCTCCGTCGATTTCAATTAGCTTTGCAATCTCCATATTAGATGCCTCCTATCATGCAAGTCTGTGATGGATTTGCATTATTACCCCACCACCAATTTGTTTGTCTTTTTCAAAAACTTCGCCGGAATGGGCCGATCCAGCTTCCAGGTAATATTCATGGGCCTGCTTCCGTTGTGCTTCATATAGTTGGCCGTACCCAGGAAGGTATAGGCTGCTGCGCCGCCGGTCAGCCCATCCTTTTTAAACTCCCGCACAAAGAGCAACACCTTGCTGCCCCGTTCCCGGTGATGAATATACCGCTGCCCGGTGGGAGACGAGGCCGCTGTGGTGCTCTGGCTCTGCCAGTGGAACAGATGCTCATTGATGGAGTAATCGTGATACATGGTGGTGGGGGAGTAGTCCTTGTCCGCCTTGTTCAGGGTTACAAAGAACACATCCAGTTGTTTTTCCGGCAACCATTTCACACCTTCCCGCACCGTCGCTGGCTTCAGAAAGTCAAGGGCCACCAGCAGCTGATCCCGGGTATAGGTGCAGTGGAGATCCAGAGGACAGGCAAAGCCCAGATCCACCGGTTCGTCAATGAAGTCAATTTGATCATACCGATACCGCAGCAGGTCCAAGAGTTCATGGAGCAGCACCGTACTGTCAGAGAGGGCATACAGATTGTTTAAAACCTCATCAGAGGTCCAGTCCTCGACTGTTTTCCCCCAAAGGGTCACATAGAACATTTGAAGCATTCTCTGCTCCAGCTCACCTAGAGCGGCAAAGTCCACATTGTCCAGCCGGGGCAGCAGGTCCAGCAAAAAGCCAATCCAGCGCCGGGAGTCAATTACCGACAGGCGGGCAAATGCTTTGGTAAGTGTATCCTCCAGCGGTTCCTGGAAATCCTGGATGACATCGGCCCTGGCACAGATTCGGGAGAAGGAGGAGAACTTGTATATTGCCCTGGGATCCAAGTGGTAGTAGGTCAGGAAATTGGCAAGGGTCAGCTCCAGACCTGAGTCCTCGGTGAAGCTGGCCACCCGGGACACCAGCCCGGCGGTGTTGCCGTAGGAGGCCTGGATATTGTCCAGAATGTACTTGGCAGCCTTCTTTTCCAGTTGTATGTAGCAGCCCTTGGGGACAGAGGTAAATCCGTCCTTGATTTCTCGAGACACGCTGCGGGTGGTATTGCTTAGAAGGGCGGCAAACTTATCTTCAAAATTGTAGCGCTTGTTGGCCTGTCCAATAAAGTCCAGCACCGTCAGGCATTCTTTCCCTTCCGCAAGCCGCAGACCCCGGCCCAGCTGTTGGAGAAAGATGGTCAGCGATTCCGTGGGGCGCAAAAACAGCACCGTATTGACCTCCGGAATATCCACGCCTTCGTTATAAATGTCAACTACAAAGATAAAGCGGATTTCGCCGCCCACCAGCCGCCCTTTGGCGGCTTTTCTCTCGTCATCGGAAGAGTAGCCGGTCAGGAAGATGGACGGAATTCCGTGGTCGTTGAAATAGCGGCACATAAACTCTGCGTGGGCGACAGATACGCAGAAGCCCAGTCCCTTGACCTCGTCGATATCGGTTACATACTTCAGAAGGGAGGACACCACCAGATCAGCCCGGCGGTGGGCCACAGCGCCGCTGAGGGTGTAAAGGTTGGAGAGCTCCGTCTTATCGTAGCCGCCGGCACTCCATTTCAGGGTGTCCAGGTCCACTGTGTCTGTGACACCAAAATACTGAAACGGGCACAGCAGCTTTCGATCGATGGCCTCCGGCAGGCGAATTTCTGCGGCAATTCGGTTGCTGAAATAGGAAAGCACACTTTTGCCGTCCATACGTTCCGGAGTAGCGGTCAGGCCCAGCAAAATTTGGGGCTGGTAATAGGAGAGAAGCTTCTGATAGGTAGGCGCCGCAGCATGGTGGAATTCATCCACAACAATGTAGTCATAGAAGTCCGGGGCGGTTTTGGCGGTAAAATCCTGGGAATTGAAGGTTTGAATCGACAGGAATAGATGGTCAATGCCTTCAGGCCGATAACTGCCCACAAACAGTTCGCCGAAGTTGGCATCCTTCAGGACAGCCCGGAAGGTGTACAGGCTCTGCCGCAGGATTTCCTCCCGATGAGCCACAAAGAGCAGCCGGCAGGGCTTGCCGGGATTTTGCCTGCAGAAGCGCTTGTAGTCCAGCGCGGAGATCACGGTTTTACCGGTGCCGGTGGCGGCCACCACCAGATTGCGGGTGTGGCCCCGGACCGTGCGTTCGGCCTCCAGCTTGTCCAGAATTTCCTGCTGATAGGAGTAGGGGGCAATGTCTAGGGTATAAACTTCGGGGTTGTTGGCATCAAAATATTTTTCTGCCTTCAGTGCCCGGGCCAGCCGCTCTTTCTGGTCCTCGGAGTAGTACTCAAATTCACTGGAGTTCCAGTAGCTTTCAAAGGTGGCAGCAATTTTATCAATGGTTTCAGGAAGATCCCTGCGGGTAACTTTTACGTTCCATTCCAGGCCACTGGAGATGGCAGCATTGGACAGGTTGGAGGAGCCCACATAGGCGGTGGTAAATCCGGTATTTCGGTAAAAGACGTAGGTCTTGGCGTGAAGCCGGGTGCGTTTGGTCTCATAGCTGACTTTGATTTTGGTGTTGGGCAGCTTGCGCAGCTCCTCCACTGCTTTCACATCGGTGGCACCCATGTAGGAGGTGGTGATAATCCGCAGTTCGCCGCCGTTTTTGGTGAACTCCCGCAGTTCATCCATCAAGAGCCGCAGACCGCTCCATTTGATGAAGGACACCAGCATATCAATGCGATCAGCGGAGACAATCTCCTTTTTCAGTTCCGTGTACATCTGGGGCTCATGGATGGCTCCGGTAAACAGACTGCTTTGGGCGATGGAAGTTTCAGGGCGGTCAAGATCTGCCGCCGTTTTGCCTACCGCCAGCCGGGGATCCTGCTCCCGTAAAAGCGCAAGAAGCTGCTCTGCCCGCTGGTCGACACTCAGCGCAGCAAAGTCAGCTTCTCGGGTTGTATTTTGAATGAGGGCTACGATCTGGTTGGCAAGGTCAATTTGTCCGGAGAGGTCACCGCCGTTGTCCGCCACATTCTCCAGGCCCTTTTGCACCACATCCGCCAGATATTGAGCCAGTACCTTTGAGGCTTCCGCCTTGTCCATGGGCGCAACGGATTTGCGGGCATCGGGGATCTCCGAAAGCTCGCTGCTTAAGGCGTTGTTGATGACTTGTTCATAAAGGCCGGTCTCCAACATATCAGTCACGCTTTCTATTGGGTTTCTTTTGCAGTAACATGAGTTGAATTCAGTATATCGAAATTTCCAATATTCGACAAGTATCAATCAGCGGAAAGTGATATTACCGAATGCCAATACAAAGTCGGCATTTTAATGATATAAAATATAATTTTGGCGTTATTGTGTTATTTTGCAACGTGAAATCTCCAGAACACAGCCGGTTTTACCCGATCAAAATCTGCCGTGCCCTGTGCGTTCCATATCCAGTAAGACATGGTGGCTAAAAAGAGGACACCGAGATGCAGCAGCATCTCGGTGCCTCTTTTACGTTAAAATGCAGATCATTGATGCCGCAGGGTGGGATTGAGCTGCATCCTTTGCTCATAGTCCAGGGCCACGGTGGCCCCGTAGTATTCGAGAATGTGGAAGGAGAACATCAAATGGAAGGTGGCCTCGGCGTCCTGCAGATCCACCCCGGTGAGCTCAGTGATCTTCTCCATGCGGTTATTCATTGTGTTGCGGTGGATGAACAGCTTTGCGGAGGCCTCCGCCGTGCTGTGGTGGCAGAATAAAAAGGCGTGGAGGGTATCCAGTAGGCTGGTACCGTGGAGCCGGTCATAGGTGGCCAGGATGAAAATGGCAGAATGGCAGAAGTCCATGGTGTTCTGCTGCTTGCTGCAAACCTCCAAAGCATGGTAGATTGAGAATTTATCATAGAAAAACAGATATTCCTGGCTGTGGAACAGCTGACCCATATCCAGCGCTTTATCGGATTCTAGATTCGCCTGAGCCAGACGGAGTATGGAATCGGTGTCTCGACTGATACCTGCCTCCAGACCGTGATCTTTTAAAAATTCGATGAGAGAGTGAAAGGCCGCTCCATCCTTAGCAGTATCCTGATATACCGGCAGGATCAACTTAAGCCGGTCACTGTAGAAAAAGCAGGTTGCGGAGGGAAGCAGTGCCTCTAGTTGGCGCAGAATGACCTCCTGGTCCTGAGGCTCTGGTGTATGTTCATTCCGGGGGGAGATGGAGATCACCCGGAAATCACCGTCCAAATACCAATGAAAATGGTTGCAACGCTCCTGAATGTAGGCGGGCTCCGCGTGGTGCCCCTCCAGCAGATCCGCAATAAAGAAGTCCAGCATGTCCTGAGGAGTTCCCATATAGCGGAGCTCCTTTTTCAGGTGCAGAAAGATGACGTCCGCCAGAAAAGCGATGGTGTCGGAATCTTCCTGGGTGGGAATGCCGTTATAGCAGGGGATTTCCAGAAACCCGATGAGCTGATCTCCCTGAGCAATGACGGTGCGGAGAATGGGGAAATTCTGATTGTCTGTATCCAGGATGGGGCGGTGCTCCGCCAGGGCCCGCCGGTGAACCCGGGCCACCGCCTGATTGACTGGAACACAGTGTTTTCTCGCAATCTCCAGCCATTTGGGGTCTTTCAGGTCCGGCTCCTCCGACATGCAGAGAACCTGATGGGCCAGATCCGTGAGAATAATGGGGTTGCCCACTAGATCCCGGCCATAGCCGATCATTTCTGGCAGGGTTTTGGCGTGAAACAACTTGTGCATCACGGCAATTCTGCTGACGGTCTCTCCCATTGTGAACAGGCCTCCTCCGCTCAAACTATGCTCCATTATATTGTTTTTCTGCTCAAAAAGCAAACTGGGCGTTTGGCGGGGCTGTGCAAAATGTACATTGGTTCCGGGAAAGAGTATGCAAATCGCTCTTGGGGCCGAAAAACTGATTTTGTTAAACTGATCACAAAGATAAGCGGGGCGGCCATAGTTCCCGCCCGGTGTGACAGGAGGTTTTTGCATGGATGAGCTGAAAAACGGCGGCTACGGGCCAGCCCCGGAGGAGGGCCCTCCTCCCATTGAGTTTATGTACCGGGGTATCCCAAATTTGACCTGCGCTGAAATCCCCGCCAGTGGTGTGATGGAGGCCGATGTGGTGGTGGTGGGCTGCGGCGGCTCCGGTATCTCTGCGGCGGTGTCCGCTTTTGAGCAGGGGGCCCGGCGGGTGGTTATTATCGAAAAACAGAAGCGGGCCGGTGGCAACGCCGTCATGGCCCGGGGGCTCTTTGGCTGCGAGAGTTCGGTGCTCCGCCGGGCCATGATCAAATCTGACAAGGACGAAATTTTCACCAACGCCATGTCCTGGCATCATCATACTCGAGTCAACGGTCGGCTCATCCGGGCCTGGATCAACCAGTCCGGAGAAACCATCGATTGGCTCCAGAAGCGGGACGTGGAGTTTGAAGTGGGCACCACCCAGCGCATGACCTACGATATTGCCCCCAATTGGCACTGCGTCAAGGGCAGCACCATGGCAACCCCCATGGCCCACCTGGTGGAGGAGCTGCTCTACCGGGGCGCTATCTTCTTTACGGAGACTCTGGTAGAAGAACTGCTGATGGAAGATGGAGCGGTGGCCGGTGTGCAGGCGGTCCATGAGGGTAAACGGTTTCGGATTCACGCCCCCAGCGTGGTGCTGGCCTCCGGTGGATTTCTGGCCAATACCGAGATGGTGCAGCAGTATTATCCTGACTATGACCCGGAGATCTTCGGCGGCTACAAAGCTCCCAATATGGGAGAGTCGGTGGAGTTGGCCCGGAAAGCCGGGGCGCTGCTGGACCGGGATATCATGCTGATCAAGGAGGGCTGCGCCTCCTCGGACCGGGCCCCCCGGATTTTAAGCGAGTTTGGCCGGGAACCCTATCTGATCTGGGTCAACCGGAAGGGCCGTCGCTATGTGGATGAGACGGTGGGGTCCATCCTCCAGGTAGCCACCAACGCCATGATGGCCCAGCCCGGCATGGAGTCCTATGTGATCTTCGATGAAGGTACCATGCACCGGATGATGGATTTGGGTATGGAGCTCTCCAAGGGCGATCAGATCCGGGGCGTTCCTCAGCCGGATCTGAAGGAGCAGTTTGAACAGGCTGCCGCTAAGGCGCCCACCGAGGCAAAGATTGCCGGGACAGTGGAGGAGCTGGCCCAGTGGATCGGCTGTCAGCCGGAAACCCTTCGGGCGGAGCTGGACAGCTACAACCGCTATTGCGCCCAGGGTTATGATGAAGATTTCAACAAACCTCGTAAATATCTGGCCCCCTGCCATGTGGGCCCGTTCTACGGCATCCGGCACCGGGCCATCGCCGTGGACACGGTGGGCCCGGTGCGGGTCAACGAGAAGTTGGAGGTGGTGAATCCGGACTGGGACCCCATCCCCGGCCTCTACGCCGCCGGGTCACTGACCTCCGGCTGGCAGTCCAATGACTACTGTGGTATGTACCTGTTCGGCGGGGCCATGTCCTACGGCATCAACTCCGGCCGCATTGCCGGCCGCAACGCCGCCCAACATGCCCTGGGGTGAGAGGAGGAGCAAATGAGAACACTGAAAACAGATGTGGCCATCATCGGCGCCGGTGCTGCCGGTATTCCCGCCGCCATTGAGGCGGCCCAGGCCGGGGTCAAGGTGGACGTATTCGAGGCCAGCGACCACGCCGGCGGGGCCTGTAACGGAGGCAACGGTGTCTTTGCCGTGGAGTCCCGGATGCAGAAGCAGAAGCAGTTCACTTATACCAAAGAACAGATTTTGCGCTATTGGATGGAGTACACCCATAACAATGTGGATGCCCGGCTGGTCAGTGAGTTCATCAACCGGTCCGCCGACACGGTGGACTGGCTCATGGGCTACGGGGTGGAGCTCAACGACCTGATTGCCTACTACCCCGGGGCCTATTACGTCTGGCACTTCCGCCGGGACGGATCCCCCTTCATCACCGATCTGCTGCGGCCGGTGAGCGAGCAGGCCGGGGCGGTGTACCATTACAATACCCGGGTCAACCATCTCACCATGCGGGATGGTGCCTGCGTGGGATTTGAGGCGGAGGACCAGGAGGGCAAGTTTCAGGTGGAAGCCGGGGCGGTGATCATTGCCTCCGGCGGCACCGGCAAACGGGCTGACTTCGTCTATCAGGAGACGGGCCAAATGCTGGGTAAGGACATCACCATGTTCCCGGGTATGCTCTACGAGGATCCCTCCAAGGCGCCGAAACTGGGCGTTGAATTGGCTTGGGAGGTGGGGGCCCAGCACACCAAGCTGATGATCGACTCCTTCGCCTCCATCCCAGATCCCAACTTCGGCCCCGGCGGGGTTCCGGCCCAACTGCCCTGGTTCCGGCAGCCCCAGAACATCTGCGTCAACCTCCATGGAGAGCGGTTTATTGATGAGGCGGAGATGCGCAACGGTGCCTTTATGGGCAACGCCATCGCCATTCAAAAACAGGCCACTGCCTTCATGATCTTTACCCAGTCCATGCGGGACCGGTACGACAATGAGGGCATGGACTATGAGATGGGCAACGTCCACTTCATGGATGATCTGACGGCGGACGAGTATCTGGAGATGAACTGGAAGTGGGGCAACCGGGACATCATGGTGTTTGACACCCTGGAGGAGCTCTGCGACGGCATGGGCATCGACCGGCAACTGCTGGCGACGGTGGCGGAGTACAACGACAATATCCGCTCCAACCGGGGGGATCCCATCTTCCACAAGGATTACCGCTATCTGACCCCCATCGAGGGCGGCAAATACTATGTGGCCAAATTCCGCCGCCACGCCTACGGGGTGATGGGCGGCTTGCGGATCAACTACCGGGCGGAGGTCCAGGATACCGACTGTGACTCCATCCCCGGCCTCTACGCCGCCGGCAATGACGCCAACTCCATCTATACCGACACCTATCCCTTTGTGCTCTCCGGCAACACTTCCAGCTTTGCCATCAACACCGGCCGGATTGCCGGCCAGGAGGCGGCCAAGTGGGTAAAAAGCCGTTGAATTGTCCCGGAAAATGGGCGAAAATAGACAAGAAAGAGAAAGAGGTATCTGATTATGGCAAAAAATGTATCTACAATTGCCCCGGAAGATAGGATCGGTATACCGGGTAAGCTGTGTTACTCCATCGGCTATGCCGGCAAGGACTGCTTCCAGACCATCACCAACAGCTATCTGATGATGTTCCTGATGATGGTGGCGGGGATTCCCGGCGGCTTTATCGGCACCATGATGCTGGTGGCCCGGATCTGGGACGCCATCAATGACCCTATCCTGGGTTCTCTGGCCGACCACACCCGAAGCAAATGGGGTAAGTTCCGGCCCTATCTGCTCTCCTCCATCCCCATGGCTATTATCTTTGCCCTGCTGTTCTTCACCCCCAGCTTCAGCAATATGGGCAAGATGGTCTATTACACCATTGTCTATGTTTTCTACGGCATGTGCTATACCGTGCTGGAGATCCCCTACTTTGGTCTGGCCGGTGCCATGTCCTTCAACCCCCAGGAGCGGGCCTCTGTCACCGCCTGGAGCCGTATCGCCTCCCGTATCCCCGCAGTGCTGGTGCCCATGCTGCTGAGCTACATCACCGTCCAGATGGGGGACCAGAAGGGCTATTTTGTCACCGCCATCCTGGTGGGCATTATCGCCATCCTGGCTTCCATGTTCTCCTTCTTCGGCTGCAAGGAAAAAGCGCTGGTGGAGGCAGAGCCCTCTGCCAAGAAAGCCTCTGGCTTCCGGGATTTCCTGAATGTGCTGAAGGGCAACTGGGCCCTGCTGGTGGTTATGATTGCCCAGCTGTTCTTCACCTTCAACACCATTCTGTGCGACATGCTGAACACCTACTACCTGACCTACTCCCTGGGCTCCCCGGCGCTGATCACCGGCGTGGGTGTGGCCCTGGTGGCGGTGGGCGCCTGCATCGGCCAGTTCTTCTATCCCTACATTGCCACCAAGGTCCAGAGCTGCAAGACCATCATGCTCATCGGCGTGCCCGTCTACTGCGCCATGCTGGCTCTGTGCTATGTGGCCGGCAACAACTCCATACCCCTGTATCTGGTGATGCTGATTGTGCTGAATGTCTTCACCGGCATGCTGCAGATCAATGTCATCAACCTCTGCTTTGAGGTCTGCGACAAGCTGGAGTATCAGAACCATGTGCGCTCCGATGCCACCGTGTTCGCCGTGGTCTCCTTCCTGATGAAGCTGGCCGCTGGCCTGGCCGCCACCATTGCCGGCTGGGGCCTGCAGCTGGTGGGCTTCCAGGGCATGGGTCCTGTGATGATCGAGGTTACCCCCGCCATGGCCTCCGGTGTTGCGGTGCTCCGCTTCGCCCTGCCCGGCGTCCTGGCCGCCATCTCCTTTGTGGCTGTACTGTTCTATCCCATCAAAAAGGATGAGATCAACGAGATCCGGGCCGAGCTGACCCGCCGGCACACTGGCCGCAATCAAGACGCTTAATCCCCCTTTTCTCCCTTTTCTCAGATGAATGCCTCCGCCTTTGTGCGGAGGCATTCAACCTAAATCCCTTCATTTCCCAAAGGAGCTGATGATCATGAAATCCGCCTATCCGCATCTGTTGTCCCCCCTGGTAATCCGGGGCAAGGTGATCAAAAACCGTATGGAGTCCGCCAACTCTCTGCCTCATTTCCTCCAGGGACCTGAGCGCTATCCTGCCGATTCCGTTATTACCCATTACGCCAACCGGGCCAAGGCCGGGGCCGCCATTGTCACCTGTATGGGCATCAACGACTTCAACGCGGATAAACATATGCCCATGGAAATGGACGGCCCCCATTTCCCGGATTTTGACCTCTATAATCCCCAGTGCCAGAACTATCTGCTGCAGCTGGCCGATGCCATCCACTACTACGGGGCCCAGGCTTGCATGGGCTTTTATGTGGCCAGCAACAAGTATCCCATCCTACGCAAACAGCATCCCATGGACGAGGGTACTCTGGAATTTGTCCAGCTGGACAACCCCATGGGTCCCTTCCCGGGCTCTACTCCGGAGCAGATAGAGGAATTTTATAATCACGTCCGGGAGACTGTGGCGGCACTGGACGAGGCCACCATGGAGAAAGTGGCCGAGAGCTATGCCCAACAGTGCGGAATCCTGAAATTCCTGGGCTTCGATATGGTTTCCATCCACCTGTGCTATCGGGGCCAGATGCCCACCCGGTTCCTCTCGCCGCTGACCAACCACCGCACCGACGCTTATGGCGGAAGCCTGGAAAACCGGGCCCGGTTCCCGTTGATGATTCTGAAGAAAATTCGGGAGAGCGTGGGCAAGGATTTCATTGTGGAAATTCTCTTCTCCGGAGAGGAGGACGCAGTGGGGGGCTACACCCTGGAGGATGCGGCGGAATACCTGAAGCTCTTTGAGCCCTATGTGGACATTGCCCAGATCCGGGCCAGCGAAGCTGACCCCAATCACCCCACCAGCTTTAACCCGGAAGAAACCCCTTTCCTGCGGCAGGCGGCCTATATGAAGGAGCATGGAGTCAAAATGCTGATTGCCTCAGTAGGCGGTTGGCAGGATCCAAATACCTGTGAACGGGCTTTGGCGGAAGGCAAAATTGATCTTGTCTCCATGGCCCGGGCCTGGGTGTCCAACCCGGACTATGGCAAGCTGGTCTATGAGGGTCGGGCGGAGGATATCGTGCCCTGCCTGCGCTGCAATAAGTGCCATGGCCGGGGTCCCCACGATCCCTTTGTTTCCGTCTGCTCTGTCAACCCCAAGATTGGCATTGAGCACCGACTCCACTATCTGGGCTCTGCTCCGGAGAAGGTCAAAAAGGTGGCGGTCATCGGCGGCGGTCCGGCGGGTATGAAGGCGGCCATGGACCTCTGTGACCGGGGACATCAGGTCACCCTATATGAGATCACCGACAGTTTGGGGGGCGCCATCAAACACGCCGATTTTGTGGATTTCAAGTGGACACTGCGGCAGTTCAAGGACTATTTGATCCGTCAGGTAACCAAGCGGGATATCGATGTGCGTCTGAACACGCTGGCTACTCCGGAGATGATCGAGGCACAGGGCTATGACGCCGTGGTGGTGGCGGCAGGAGCCCATCCGTCCAAACCGCCCATTCCCGGTCTGGACGGAGAAAATGTCATCTTCGCCACCCAGGCCCTGATGGGAGAAAAGCCGGTGGGCCACAATGTGGTGGTCATCGGCGGCGGGGAAGTGGGGGTAGAGACTGCCATGCACCTGGCTAAAACCGGACATGTGGCCACGGTATTGGAGATGCGGGGGGAACTGGCGGCGGATTCTACCTTTGTCCACTACCGCTCCATGTTCCAGGAGGCCTGGGAGGCCATTCCCGATTTCCACAGCGTGGTAAACGCCCGGTGCACCCGGGTGGAGCAGGGCAAGGTCTGGTATCTGGATCAGGACAATCAGGAGCATGCCCTGGAGGCTGACACGGTGGTGGTCTCTGCTGGTATGACTCCCCTGCAGAAAGAGGCCATGGGCTTCTACGGCACCGCCCCCCACGTCTACATGATTGGCGACTGTGTCAAGCCTGGCACCGTCCAGCAGGCCATGCGCCAGGCCTTTGCCACAGCCAGCGAGATCTGAGTTTGCTTTCGCCTTCCTGTGGACAACTAGAAAAAAAGAATAGAGATTAAAGCAACCCTCTCCTATAGCGCATCGGAAAGACAGAAACTGTGCCTCTGTCTGATGCTGTTGTAGGAGAGGGTTTATATTTTTGTATGTAATTGTGAGCACTTAAAGCACGCTGGACTTACTTGAAATATAGAGTTGATATCTTGCGGCAGTCTATAGATTTTTCGTTGAAAACCTGGGATCAGGAGCGAAATTCCCTCTACGTCGGTTCCTGATTTGTTTATGCCTGCTCAGATTTTGAAGTACGGCGAAGAAAGACCCCCCAGATTTGCAGGCCTAGGAGGGAAACAGTGCAGATGATAAACCAGAGCCCATATTTCACTGCTGTGGCTGCATCAGAGACAAAGCCCAGCTCAAACATATCGTTCCAATAGATGGTCTGTTTTAGAAGATAGAACGAGATCTGAAAAGAAAGGAGGAAAGTGAGCACAACAATAAAATTCTTCATCTGTTTGTGTCTCCAGCGCCAGAAAACCGCCAGAAAAACCAGAAGCAATACTGCACAAAAGTAGAGGCACATCCCCCAGATCAGGACAGGTATGGTGTTCCCAATACGGTAAAAATGGCCGACGGAAACAGCCAGAGCAGAATAACAAAGGAGGCAGAGAAACTCACACACCGCAAAGTACAGCCGGATTCTTTGTCGTTTCATCGTTTACGTCTCCTTTTCTGCGTGGAATGTCTGCTAACAGTTCCCAGCGTTTGTCGTTTAGAAAATTGAATCAGCTAGCGGCATCCAAATCAGGTTCATCGATGTGTTGTAATACTTCGCAATATTTGGCGAAAACAGGACCGTTTTCCACATATAGGATGACGTTTGCTACATCTGATGACCAAATATATTTGTGCGGCCCCAGGGGTACACACGCATAGCTATATTTGTGCAAAACTAATGGAAAATGAAGGGGTGTCTATCCCATAGCAAAATAGAGTAGCAAAAGATGTGGGATAAAAGGGAACACAGGGATACAGCAGCTTCTCTGTGCCCCCTTTTACGCTGCGTTTGACGTAGGAAATCAAGCTGTATATTGATGACTCATTCAAATATTTTCCTGCGTCAATCCGTCAAGAAAGTCTCCTGTTCAATTGTGATGCCATATTCCAGAATTTTCTCCATTGCCTTGCGGAAATACGGGTATTTCCCGCTTTCCACCGCAGCCCGAACTTGTTCCAGGTAATGTTCCGGCCGTTTCAGGCCGTTTACATGGTGGGTTACCACATCTTCTGCCGACATGCGCATGGGCGACAGCTGTGGGAAAATCCTCTGCAGTCCTTCAAACATTTGAAAGCCGCCCAGATCAATATCCGCCCAAAAAACAACTGTAATTGTTTCGGGGGAAGACGCCGCAATTTTCTCAAAAAATTTGCGCTTTTGTGGGCTTAAGAAGCCGCCGTGGTATACGGCAAGTTCATCCGGGCGTAATTCGGATATGATAAATTCATCGTAGTTGGTTTTATTCTCGATAAAAACGATTTTTCGGATTTTACTCAGATCCAGGGAAACAATGGCGTCCACGGCGGTGCTGGGCAGAGCGAGCCCATAGGGTGATAGGGCGGCAATTTGGAGTTCACCCACATCGGTTTTTATGATACAGTTACCGGAGCATTCGTAGAGCTCCGGCCGCGCATAAATACCAAGATAGGCAAGTTGCTCCCGCTCCCCCAAGTTCTCCTGCTGGCAAGCCTCCGCCAAACCTGCGGAATACTGTAATGCAGTGCGCAGAAAGGGATCCCGGACTTCCCGCTCAAAGATTTTGGTATTCTGATAGCATCTGCTGCTGAAAGCGCGCATGGTGATGGCTTCTCCCTGGAGCGCATCGTAGGTCACAAAGGCGGTCAGGAGTTTGTGCAGCAGGGACAGATCTTCTCTGCAATAGGTGGGCACCCGGTATGCCGTTTTTGCCTGTTGGCAGATGTAGTTTCGCCATGCAATGATCCAATCCGTTGTCACCTGGGAAAGTTGCGAGGTGACCAAATCTGTAACAGATTGCGCCAGCTCTTTGGGATGTTTTCTGCCTGTGATCCGGTAGCACTCGGATAGATGTTCTAAATTCAGCGTAACGGAGGAAAATACAGGGCGGTCACTGACCCATTGGACGGAAATGAGGCCTTGTGCCTCCAAGGCTTTGACAACTGCATTCCATTCATCTCGAATTTGGGCATTCTCATATTGGTATTCCGGGAGTTCTTTCTTTTCCACCCGCAGCATGACCCGGCGGGAGGAAGTCCCCGGCTGCATCAAGTGCTTGCTCTTTTCGTATTTATCCAACAGCCGGGAGAGTAGAAGTTCCTGTTTCATGCAGATAAGATCTCCTTTCCCCAGGCCATGATGTGCATCTGATACTTTTCCTTGATAACCAGATGGGTCCGATCTGCCAGGGGCATGATGTCGGGCAGCTTGTCCGGTGGTGTGCAGATAATGGCTTGGAGTCCCATCTTCCGAAGCAGCCGGATACTCTCGACAATACGATCGCTGTCCATCTTATTGAAGGCCTCGTCAAACATAACCAGCCGGACGGTGTTGCTGGCCACACTGGAGGGATTCTGGACCTGATACATCTGCGCAAAGGAGGACAGGACCGCAACATAGAAAGGAGTCTGGGTCTCTCCGCCGGACTTGGAGTTGAGGGTTTGAGAGAGCAGTTGTTTTGAGCCATTCTGATCCGTGGTTTCAAGATCAAACTTGAGGTAGGTTCTGAAATCGGTGAAGCGAGCGATGTTCTGCTGGAGTTCACTCTGTTTTCTGGCGTTGAGCTGGGTATCATCCGACATGGCGATCTGGCTGAATAGGGTCTCAATGAGCTTTCCGTATTTCTGCTGGAAGGGAAGGGCAAACAGACCGCCTTCGCCCTCCATCAACTCCGGGGCCATGATCATGTCATAGTAGTCGGCATAATCAGGATTGCGCTCCACCCGGAACTGATATTGGTCCGTGCCAAATCGGGGCTGTTTCAGGATCTTGTTGAGGCTTCTGACCTGTTCCCGTACCTGATCGATGCTGGATTTCAGTTTGGCCAAAAAGTCATTCTGGAACTGCTCCATGGCGCTCTCCCGGGCAGCTTTGATTTTTTCACGATACTGGGGAAGCTCACTCTCTTCCAGTACCCGCTGTTCCGCTTCGTATTCGGTATTGTCCGGAGCGTCCACCCGGAAGGAACAGGGCTTAAATTTGTCCGCATAGTCCAGTCTGGCTTGCTGCAATTTCTTTTGCAGCATATCCCGCTCATTTCCGGTTTGGACCAGCCGATCATTGAAATTCTTATGCACGGTGGCAGGCCGTTTCAGCCGAGCAAGCTCCTGCTGATACCGAGGGAGTCCCGTCTTCTCCAGGTATTCCTGAGAGAAATCTTCCTGCAGGCGGTCTTCCAGGGAAGTCAGTAGCTGATACTGATCCGGCAGCCGCTCATATTCCAGCTGGCGGATCTGTTCTTTTAACTGTCCCAGGAAAACGGACTTTTTATCCTTCTGGATTCTGATGTCCCTGAGCTGCTTATCCAATTGTTGAATTGTAAGCCGCTGCTCGCTCAGCCACAGCAGATCCAGGTGTGAGAGCTGCTCGTCGATTTTGGCGACCTCTGATGTGATCTCCAGCCCCCGCAAATATTCCTCCAGCTTTTCCTGCACGGTGCTCTGGACAAAATATCGGGTGAACAGCGGCTCACTCTGCTGATTTAACACTTGAAGAATCGGAGTCAGCTGCAGAATCATTGCCTCTGCTTGCTGGAGCTCGGACTCCAGACGCCGGATGCGCAATTCCACCGCCCGGCGTCCGATGAAGGCGTTTTCCATCAGATCCCGGCGCAGAGGGCGGGCCACATAGCCCTGGTACAGCATTCCGTCCGCAGTGATGGCTGTTTTATAGTTCCGCAATTGCTCCACATGGGGGCAGCAGATTACCCGCCCCAGCAGATAGTCGATATAACTGCGGGCCAAAGGATTTTCCGTCTCCACTTTTGTGGCGAGGCTTCCACGCTGGGGCTCTAACTTCTCTTGCTCCCGGAGCTTGCCCACATCCACAATGCCAAAGGAGCTGTTGCCAAAATCCCGCTTTATGCCATCGAAGATCTCCAAGGCCTCACGATAGCAGGAGGGGTCCACCAGCAGATAGAATTTCTGGGTGTTGAGGTAGCCCTCCACCGCGCCACGCCAGGATTCCTCTGTAATTTCCAGTACATCTGCCAGAATGGGCAACTCCACGGGATGGCCCAACTGCTGTTCCAGTGCTGCGGCAAGTCGCTTCTGAAGCGCCAGAAGTCCCCGGGGGTAATCCTTGATATTTTTGCGCAGGCTCACCAAGGCTGCCTGTTTTTGATCCGCCTCGGCCTTATATCCGTTCAGCTGATCTTCCACTTGATGCGCGGCAACGCGCATTGCGTGGGAAAGGTCTGCGATGGCGTCCTGAGCCGCCTCAAACAGGGAAAGGGGGCGGGCAAACAGTTCGTATCCGGCATCTTGAAATACTGCGTAGGCTTTTTGTGCTGCGTCAGCGGCCTCTTGTACCGGTGCGAGACGATCATCATCCTCCAGGGTTGCAATTCGATGGCATAGATGGCTGATCCGTTCAGATTCCCGCCGGATATCCAGTGCCCGGGACTGCAGCACGCCCATCAGCTTTTTCTGCTCCTGCAGCAGCGTCTCCTTTTCCCGTTGCAGCTTCTCTTCCTCCTGACAGACACTGCTCTGGGCCACGGCCCGCTCCAGCTCCCGCCGCCGGGTTTCCTTCTGGGTGATCTCCTCGGCCATAGCGTCCATTTGCTGCTCCGTATCACTCAGATCCTGTTCGCAGTTTTTCTTTTCCTGCTCCGTACGGTCGATCAGAGCTTGCTGCACCTCTTTCTGGGCCCAGAGGGACAGAAAAGAGTGGATACGCCAGCGGTCGATGGCCTGCTGCCAATCCCGATACAGCCGCCCGATCTCTTGCAGGGCGGCCAATTTTTCCTCCTGCCGCAGGGCCAGCTGTTCATGGCGCTTGTAGTCCCGAATGTTCTGCTGCATGGCCTCAATATCGGGCTTTTCGGGAATATCGCAGATGTTCTCCGTGATAAAGCTTTGGATATCTACGATAGGCCGGAAGGAGACGGCCTTTTTCATCATCCGCATGACCTGCTGGTTGTGGACATTCCACTTAGCCAACAGATCCGCCTGGTACTGCTTGTGGGTATCGTATAGTTTGGCCCGGACGCCGAGGGGCTTTAAAAAGGCCCGGAGGGTGGGAATGTCAATGGCTTCCCCCTGGTGGATGAAGCAGTCCTCCGGAATGGTACCGTCGTACAGGAAAAAACGGTCCTGGCGACTTCCGTCGTTCCGGCAGTCAAATATAATGCCGCACACAAAGGGCCTGCCTTCCACATCATCCCAGAATTCACAGACAATAAAGCTGGAGAAATCCTTGCCGCGCCTGGAGTGGGGATTGTTTTCATCCATATCGGCCCGCAGGTATCCGTCCAGCGTCCGCTGGGATTTATCATTGGCTGCCTGATTGAAGTTACGCGCGTTGGTTTCCCCCAGGAGAACGATCTGAAGCGCGTCGATGACCGTGGATTTTCCGGCGCCATTCTTGCCGGTCAGAAAATTGATGTCATCCACTTCAATCAGCTCTTTGGAAAAATAAAGCCAGTTAATCAGCAAGATCTTCTTGAGCTTCTTCATGTTCCTCCTCCTTCCTCAGCGTGGATACAATGGCGTTCAACTTTTCGCTGGAGACCACGGACAAGACGGTGGGGAGTATGGCAAATTTGCAGCTGCCCTGGTTGTACTTTCCCTCAAGACGCTGAATCACCGAATGGTTGTCCAACAGGGTCAATGCCCGCTTTACCTCGTCCATATTGGGCTTGGCTGCGAGGATTGCATAATCTGTGACCACTTTTTCCAGCACATCCCGCACCGTGCAGATTGCATCCTGTTCCAGCCCCAGCCGCTCGATATTTTCCTCATAGATCATGCGGATGGCCAGAAGAATGGCAGTTTCCTTCTTGTTCAGGTTGCAGCGATTGGCTTCGTCCGTATTCAAGACATAGAAATAGCCGTTGAGATCATCTTTCCGCAGATCCCAGTCCAACAGCGCCAGGTAGTCCCGGATTGCCTCATAGTGGGTGGAGAGAAACACATAATCCGGGTTGTTGACCCGGCCATCCTCCGGCTTGTACAGTGTCCTTACCACGTAGGTACGGCTGAGTAACTGATTGCAGACCGCCTTAAACTGCTCCAACTCTTTTTGGGTGGCGGTGTCAAACCAATCGAAGCTCATTTCTTTCCCTCCTTGCGCTTAATTTGAAGCTGAGGAATGGTGTAGCTGTTTTCAGTAAAAGTTCCGGTGAGCGCACGAATTTGATAGGGGGCAGATGGGGTATTTCCGGTCAGCATTGCCAACAGACTCATGATGTAGGCCTTATCATCTGTCAGGTGGATATCTTTTGAATAGCAGATACCGGCATCGCCCAACCACTGTTCGACGCATGCGGCGACGGCAGAGCGGCTGTACTCGGTTCGCAGTAATTCCCTTGCCTGTGCGGCCGTCTCGGCATCCGGTCCGGTATCTTCAACGAGTACCGGCTCCGCCTTGGCGCGCTTTCCAGGCCGCTTGCGATTCCAAAGGCTCTTTTCAGAAAGAAACGATTGATCATACAGCTGAAAAACCGGCTGGATTTGGTCCACCAGCTCAGAGGCGTGCTGGTTTTGTCCCAACGCCCGCAGAAGATAATTTAGATTTCCCCGGACATTGTAGTCACGGTTTGTCAAATTCTCCAGCTTTTGCGTGGTGGCCCTGGTATAGCGGCGCACCTGGCGGTCAATTTCATCCAGGTAATCGTGCTCTATGCTGTCATAGCGGTCTTTTACCCAAAAGATTTTCTGCAACAGGTCTGTCCGGCAGGCCGCCAGCGTGGCGCCGCGGCGATCTTGCAGCGCGGCATTGGACAGAGCCGACAACATAGCATCATCCTCCATCCAGCTGGTGAGGATGGTTTGAATGGGAACCCGGTATTTGGGCACGGAATCTTTGATTTTTAATGGACGGATGTACGCCTCAACTACCGTTTGGCCAAAGTCGTCAAAGTGGGAGGCAAGTACGTCATTGACCTGCTGCATTTTGAGCTGGATTTGAAAGAAATGTTTGACATTGTGATAGACCATCTGCAGCAATTTGATCAGCGCCTGGGTGTTCTCATAAGCGCTGTAAATTGCGGCCATTTTATCATACACGCTATTGCCTTCGTCAGCCACTTTCAGCGCAGAATATGTGCCAAACACGTGAGAATAGCCACGAATTGGGCTGTTGTCTCTCAGTTGGTGAAATAATTCCAATAGGCGGCTGCTGTATCCGGGGACTGTAATATACTCATCAAAGTCCTCGCCCCGCTCCTTTTCAAACCAGCCCTTGCTGTGTAGTTTGCGGATGAGAAAGCGGGCGCGGCCGGAAATATCCCGGAGTTCTTCCTCATCGATGTCCTCTCTCTCAAAGGTGGCGTCAGCTAACTGTTGCTCTAATTTGCTGCGCAGCATGGAGTAGAGGGTCTCTTCTGGAATTTTGAGATTTTCCAGGTAGGCATCATAGAGCACATCCAGTGCGTCTGCGTATAGTACCCGGTTGGGGGATGCCAGGATGGAAAACAGATCGCTTGGAATAATTTCAAATAGTTTCACAACAATCCCTCTCTCATATAAGCTGCTTCGGACGGAAACTGATGCAAGAGGATAACAGGTTTGTTTGGTTGGATAGTGTATCACAATTGTTGTCCAATATTTGGGACATTAACTGGATATTTATTGAATGGGGGCCATAAAACGAGGGGAAGGTCTTCTCAAAATTTGCTTTTACAGCCATCGTATTTTGCCGCATAGAAAAACACATAATTTGTCGTTTTTTGGTAATTGTGGCTAAATTCAGTATACCTGGATTTTCAGGCATCGACAAGCATCTCTTTTCTAGGCTAGAAAAGAAGCTGTGTTCATCACTCTATGTTTTATTTCGGATGGAAGGCCCTATGTAAAATACCCCCTGCAAGCTGTAAAGCTTGCAGGGGGGCAGTTAACATAAATATGAGATGACAGGGTAGGTTAACCTGGATTGTGGTTATTCTATGTGGATGTCTGTATTGGAATAATATCCGTAGCATAAAATGCTCACAATTTCGAACAGCAGGTCCTGCCCATCTTTGGTCGTATAGAGATTGGCGCAGGAAGTAATTACCGGGCTCAATTTGCCCGTCCAGGGAGCTCGCTGACTTAAATTTTTAAGGTTATATACTGCTTGATCCGGTGGTACCTGCGCAAGCCTGTCGCGCAACAGATTAAACTCTCTGGCTGTCTTTAGACCATCTTTACCAGCACATATACCATTCTGAAGGAAACCGATTGCCGAAGGTACTTCTGCCACAAATTGATCTAACCTTACCAAGATGGTGGAGTAGAGCGAGTAGAGAATATCTGGCCCTCCTACCTCTACAAGTCTCTTGCAGTTTGAACTGACTATGATCATATCCTCACCCCATAATGTCAATTGGAATCTTTGGGTATATATCTTTTAAAGTATACCGGATATTGGAAATTACATCGTCAACCAACTCGGTAGAATAATTCCTCCCTTGAGTGTTCAGTACAATCCGCTGCGTAGAACCCTCCGGCAAGTTGGCAACGCGAGAAGAAATTTGCTGCCTTAATTTAATATAGAGGGATGATCTTCCTGACGGATTAGAAAGATCATAATTTTTTACTTCAATGGCTTCTAAGTGGCCATCTACAGATCGCACAATATCCGGTCGGGAAGATCCAGGCGTACCCCAGGGGACTTCAACTCCATCTAAATAAGACTTTTGCTCATTGCCTCCCAAGTGTTCCAATGCACGAATCTCTGCTTCTCTGGGGGTTGGTATAGATGCAGCGGTCGTCTTACGCAATTCAAGTGCTTTTCCAACACCATCGGTGATGACACCTGTGATAGCCCCCCATTTGAAGCTTTCGCTGCCTTCCAAAGCGGCAGCTGTCACAGCTTCTTCTAAATCGCCAGTCTGAATTCCAGTAACAATACCTGCAGTCAATGCGCCCAAAGCGCCGGAACCGAGCCCCATTAAGGCCCCTGATTTAGCAGATACAGCAAAAACTGTGCTGATGGCAGGGGCGCCGACACCTCCGGAGATGACAGATACCGTAACACAAATGAGAATTACGCCGGATCCAATGGCTACATTTTTTAGAACCTGGTCAAAGGAGCTGTCATACTGTTTAAAGGCTTGGACGACAGTTTCTCCATTCTCACCGAGTGTAAAAATATATCGTTCTCCATCAAACTGTGCTTCAATTTCAGAGAGCGTAAAACCGAAATAAATATTTTCCTGGGAATTATAAGACAGTTCCTCTAAATACTCCTTGGAAATATAGGTGCTAGTTACATTTTCGACAATATAGTCATCACTGTTTAACTCACATTCCAGAGAGGCAAATACATCATCTTCAATATACTGCAACAGCTCAGGATCGCTTAACTCGGAGAAATTAGGATCTTCAACGGCAATCTCAATCATTGGGTCAGGAGTGGAAGCGGATGTAGTCTCTGTACTGGTGGATGCAGCTGATGCGGCGTCCTTGGCAGCAGGAGCCGTACATGCTGACAGGATCATGGCACAGCAGAGCAGAATTGCAAGCAATCGTTTCATTGTGCTTCATCCTCCTTGTCAGAACCACTCTCTGTTGTTTGAATGCTTTTCTTGTCGTTTCGTTTCTTGATTACAACGATTATGCAAATTAAAGCAAACAGGATTAGAATGCCTATGATCGTGGGTGGAATTATTTGTTTTATCTGCAGCTTGCCCGTAGAACTTAGGTCATTAGCGAATGAGGTATTACTTTGCCCTGGTTCAGGGCTGACAGAAGGTACTTCCGGAGCGGGTTCCGAAGGTGTTTCGGATGCTGTGGCTTGTGTATCTTCTGGGGGCATTTCTGGAGAGAGGATGGATCCATCCTCAGCTATTGTTGCGCCTGCAGCCACCTGAGCTTCAATTTCGGAGACTGAGAGGCCGGTTACAACAGAGGCCTTGAGGACATCGTTTGTGCCCACATAGATTGTTTTTGTCGTTTCACTGCCAGTATAGCGATTGCTGACGGTGATGGTATAAATTCCTTCTTCGGTATACTCGTTTCCATCTCGGGCTGGTTTATTAAATCGGACATCTGTGACGACACCATCTGCGCTATCATTCAGAACTTCCTTCTTGATGTCGATATCAAGATATCTGGATTTTGCTAGATCCAGATAGAAGCCATTTTCAGTGAAAGATGCATTGGTCAGTTCTTCACCGGTTTTTACGTCAAATGGGAAGACCATAGCATTTCCATTTCTCACTGAAAAGGTGAATGAGATGCGATAGTGGGTATAAGAGGAAAACGGTTTCCAACCCAACAGGTCCACATTGGTTTCTTTGATTTCGTAGTCAAGAGCAACCTCGTAATCACCCTCCTCGAACAGATCAACTTGGGTAGCCGCAGTAGTGGTTGCATTTGCGGCCAGAAAATTCTGATAAGTGGTTTCTGTCGTCTGGTTTTGATAGTCAATGTGGCGTACAATCAGCATTCCACGGCCAAAATTTTGCCTTTCCTCCGTGTTCTTAAAAGCCGGATCCCAGCCATTTGTATCTTCAGAGATTGTTAATGCCTCATTTCCGTTCAGGCAGTTGATGTCCTGTTCCAACTGAAACCACAGAGTCACAGTGTCACCGACATTTTTCAGAAACATAGGGGTTCCGTCGTCGTCCTGTACTCTGGTAAAGCCGGTAACATAGAATTGTCCAAGCTCCCAGCCGGAATGAGGATCATTTGCTTTGATCTGCTCCGTTCCGGTGTACCCATTATCACCACCGGTGTTTACGAGAGAGTCTTGCCCCAGGTAGTATTTTGTTTCCTCAGAATTTATGGCAGAACACCATGTTGAACTGACTGTTAACAAGGTTAACAAAATCAGAAATGCTGAAATCAGTCTCTTATGTATATGGCAATGCATTTTACGTTCCCCTTAAAACTGTTTATTTCTTTCCGGGATTGATTTTTCCTTTTGTGGCAATCGTGATAGCAGATGTACCAACAATTGCGGCTAAACTAAATAATGATTTCCCAGCGTTTTTTAATTGCTTTACCTGATTGTTACGGCAACTCTCACAGTATTTATGCTTATACCCTTTTGGAAGTGGTTTTTGGCATTTTTTATTTTTACATATGCGCTGTTCCATGATTGCTCTCCTTTATCTCAAGTTGACCAGTACAGTGAGGCAGGGCCTGAATTTGCTTTGCAATTTCCGGCAGTGTTTCCGACCAGTAAAGCTTTGGCGATGGATCGATCATATCCAAGCGTTCCACAAAGCCTTTGCTGTCTATATAGGTTTTTTGAATATAATCTGCATAGTATTGTAAACTCAGTTGTGCCGCTTCGGTTTCTCCCAGCTCCTGGTATGCCATAGCCTCGACCAGAGAAACCATATTTACGGCAGCAAGGTTATCTCTCAACTCATTTAATTTGGCGTGTATTTTTTCAGGAGTTGATCCGGAAATCAATTTGCCCCATATAGATTCCGGTTGACTTTGAAGAAAGGCTGCATGGGTCTTTTGGCTCAACATCAGGAGATTCCTGCTGTCTTCTGCGTCTGAGACAAGCCGCAACAGAGCCATAGCTTTCAACTGGGGGTTTACAATTGCCATCGCCTGAAGTAACTTCTGCTGACAGCTGTAAGCTGCGGCAAGCCGGTCATTTTCCTGACCTTGGCGAACCTCTTCTATGGCAATTTGAACCAGTTGAATTTGTTCGGCAATCTGAGCCAGCTGCATCTGAGTTGCATAGCTGGCGACAGCTTGTGAGAGTTCAGCAGATAGATTTACCTTTTTTAGAGGAATGGAGGAAACAATTTTATTTGTTTCTGGGTTCACTAAATTGGCCAAGAGAGATCCGTCTTTTTTCGTCATCAATTTTAATGTACCACGGGCAAGCTGAGATTTCTGATCATCCGTCAGAATGGCTTGGAATATCTCTTCTGGGACTGCAGCTTTGATGGCATTGATAAAAGCCGGTGCAGTATAGAGTATCTGTTCAATCTGGTCAAACGCCGCTTTGGCACCTCTGAAAAGGGGAGTTGCAACCTCTGGGGTGCGTTCAAATAAAGAAGTAAAATCATTGGTGTAGCCTGCCTCGTCAAGGAATTCTACCTGTTCGAGGTTGATGGCACTTTTGTTATCCATGAGAGCTGCCTCCTGCTCAAAATTAGAAGCAAAGATTTTTCTTCGGTTGTGTGCTGAATATTACTTAATATGGTAAAGCTTACTCGTAATTTTTTCAATAGAACATTAAAAAAGAGTCGATTTATTTGTGTTTGTCAATAAAAAAGTCTTGCAAAAGGGCTCCAAAAAAGTGAGCACCTT
>JAHZGF010000007.1:0-21082 GCA_019420945.1 Clostridiales bacterium
CAAATAATCGACCCGATATGGGTCGTTGTGATACGACATTTTCTGTCCTCCGTTTTTCAAGATTTGGTGGTGAAGCAAATCTCGAAAATGGAGGGCCACGGCAGCGTGGCAAAAGCGCCCCAAAATGCAAAAAAGCTCCCGGAGCGCAATGGCTCCGGGAGCAGGACGCAATATTAGAATGATAGGCTGTCTGCGGCGCAGGAGGGCCATACAGATCCGTACACAAGGGTCGCAAACCGGCCTTGTGGTGACCAACGGCGTAATATAGTCTCCTGCACAGCAAAAAAATCACCCGCCCGCATCATCTATCGGACGCATCCGATAACCAATGATAACGGGCGGGTAACCTCAGCCGTGACCTGCTGGACAACCTCCTGTATGACTTTTCTGTGACCTCCGCTGCAACCTACTGTGCAGCCTCCTATATGACCTCCTCCGCAACCTCTGGAGCAACCTACTGTGCAACCTCAGCAGCAACCTCCGCTACAACCTCGGGAGCAACCTCAAGTTACTCTCATTTTACATTCAAATACTTCTTAATAACCTCGGCATGCTCCAACGCCAGATAGGGCTTTGCTGCCGTGTAGTATGTCTGCGCCATAGAGAGATTCCCCTGAAATCCCATGGTCAGGATCGCATACATGTTCAGTTCGCTGTCCTTCGGGTCGAAGCGCAGAGCGTCAATGGCCGTCTTTTGCGCCAGGATATAATCCTTGCACTCCATCTTAAGGCGGACGTATCCCTTGGTGATCTGCAGATACAGCGACTGATAGTACATGGACAACTGCATCAACCACAGTTCGTGTTCACACCTCGGAAGCAGTTGTCCCTTGTACAGATTGATTGCAGTGTGGT
Source organism: Clostridiales bacterium (assembly GCA_019420945.1). Classification (GTDB taxonomy): domain Bacteria; phylum Bacillota; class Clostridia; order Oscillospirales; family Oscillospiraceae; genus UMGS1766. The sequence goes on from JAHZGF010000007.1 coordinate 856, forward strand.
AGAGAGAATGGCGCATATCAGGTTTTTCTTCTGTTTTCAACTGAATGCAGGCATCCTCAAAGCGGTCAAAGTCTGTATGGATATTATAGTCGGGATTGATCTGGAATGTACCGTTCTTACCGACGACCAGCTTGTCAAGGCCGATAACAGAAAGGGTACGCCGCAGGCGGTAAACGATATTGTTGACAACCTTATACGGCGAATCGAGTTCATCGTATGGGCAGATGATCTCTGCCAGCGTGTCAATGGAGAAATTCTTTTTGTGATTCAGAATGAGATATGCCAGGAGCAGGTAGCACTGATCCGCCTTGATATCTTCTCCGGTCAGCGTTCCCTTTGAGCCGATGATCTCCATACCGCCAAAGAAATTGATATGGATGTCCTCCGGATTGTATTTGGATGCTTTTGTGGCGGCCAAAATGGACTGCTGTTGTTTGATCTCGTTGAGCTCCAGTACTACCGCGTAGGAAGCGATGAACAGGAAAACCGGGTCATCCGTGTAGCGGGTCGGATCATCCACAGCAATAAATCCCTGATTGATTCGCTTGGAGAATGGTGCCGCCAATAATGTAGTCACCCCATACGCCTGAAAGAAGGCTGCTTCATCCGGATAGATTTTCTCCAATCTCTGCAAATCAGAAATCACGACTGGTTTATTGGCTCGAAGTGATTTCCTCCATCTCGGAAACTTCTCCATAGGCAGGCACTGGAGCATATCTCTCTGTGCTGGGACACCATCTTTGCACCACTCATAGGTAATGACGCCGATCCCAAGCTCCCAGTCAGCCTCCACCACAGAGGCCCTCGATGCGCCATAAAACTCAGCCGCACCTTTCAGAAGGCCATTGATGATGGCTTCCGAATCCTCGGTGTTCCGCAGGCTGGCCTCCAACACGCTCATCCCACGATGAAACGCGCTGCATTCAACAAGCGGGGTGGTTTCCTGAATGACTTCGTTGCTCATGAATACGCCTCCTTTGATTTGTAAAAAAGCGCAGAGACTGTCCAATGTAACTTGGACAGCCTCTGCTGTGAACCGCACAGCAGGGCTGAGCGGTTATGTACTATACCATTGTCTTGATGAATGCAGCAAGCGCTTCGCGTTGATCCTCCTTGAGCACCGCAACACTGTTGTCAAACTCACTCCGGGCATTCAGAGTGTTTGCCGGATCGTCCTCCGCAAAGAACTGAGCCAGCGTGATTCCACAAGCGTCACAAATCGCATTTACCGTCGGAATGGACGGTTGGTTGTTCCGCTTGAAGATATTACTGATCGTTGTCTGCGACAGCTTGGATTCCTGCGCTAATCGATAAATAGTCCATCCGCGTTCGTCCATTAACTGTCGAATTCGCTGTTGTGCATTGAACATTGGTACCACCTACTATGCTATTAGTATACACCTCATTTGATTGCCTTCATAGAAATCATCGGTATGGTATATGGTAATCAAATGATATGTACCCGTTATGGTGCCATGGTGCCATAGATAGGGGCACGGAGAAAGTTGTTGAGATTTTATGGATGGAATCCCATTGATGTTTATCAAAAAAACAAGCAAGGAATCCAAATAATCAGGACTTCCTTGCTTGTGAAGATAATATAGAGCAGGAAAAACGGCTATGAGATAGCAAATCAATTGTTGCGTAGGGGCCAGAAAATCCCTCGTACACGATTTCTGAATTTGGCCTTCTTGTGGTTCTTCTCCAACAATGATGACTCTGTATCTTTCTCGCAATTATAGCAGATCATACGGCCTTCTGGAACCGGGCAGCCGCAACATACGCAGGTGTCTGCTTGCCGTATATAGCGTACTTCGGTTTTCGTAATGCATCATCTCCTGTTTTCGATCTTTCCTGCGCTAATACATAATCCTTTTTGGCTATATAAATCCATCGGGATTTTTCTGCTGCCAGTTCCATGCGTCACGGCACATGTCACTCAAAGTTCTTGTGGCTTGCCAGCCAAGCAACGCTTTTGCCTTTTCTGCCGAGGCGAAGCAGACCGGGATATCTCCCGCCCGGCGGCCAACGATTTGAAAAGGGATATGAACCCCAGTGGCGCTTTCAAATGCAGAGATCAACTCAAGGACGCTATGTCCCATACCTGTTCCCAGATTGATTACTTCCACGCCATGATGCGAAGTGCAAAACGGAAGCGCGGCTGTGTGTCCAGCGGCAATGTCCATGATATGGATGTAATCCCGGATACATGTACCATCCGGCGTATCATAATCAGCGCCAAAAACGGATAGTTGTTTTCGCTTTCCCATAGCTACCTGCGTGATATACGGCATTAAGTTATTGGGCGTACCGTTGGGGGCCTCTCCAATAAGGCCGCTGGGATGTGCGCCCACCGGATTGAAATAGCGAAAGATGACCGCCGAAAAATCCAGAGTCGCCGCAGCATAGTCTGTAATAATCTGCTCGATCATATACTTCGTCCATCCATATGGGCTTGCGATGTTGCCAGTGGGACAAGCTTCTGTAATCGGCAGCGTGGATGGATTGCCATAAACCGTTGCAGACGAGCTGAAAATCAAGTTTTTAACCTGATATTTGCCCATGGTTTCCAAAAGTGTGAGGGTACTGTCAAGGTTTCCTCTATAATACTTGAGCGGCTGCTGAACAGCTTCCCCCACAGCCTTATATCCTGCAAAGTGCATGACCGCATTAATCTCATGCTGTTTGAAAATTTGTTCCAAAGCCGCAGAATTCTGAATGTCCACATTATAGGTCCTGACACTCTTTTCGGTGATTTTCCTTATCCTTTTCGGAACTTCCTGAGAACTGTTATAGAAGTTATCTGCGATGATCACATCATATCCCGACTGAAGTAGTTCAACTGCCACATGGCTGCCGATATATCCTGCTCCGCCGGTAAGTAAAACGGTCATTCACTGCTCTCTTTCTCCGCATTGAGTGGAAGATACTCGTTCAATAGATCCTCATGGATTTTGTCCAGATCAGGGACGACCACCGACATACCTCGGATAGAAGCATAATGGTATGCATCATCTGCTGGGACACGATAACTGGAGAGCTCCGCACTTCCCATGATTGGGATGCACTTCGCCGCCAGCAGCATAATTTGAGAGTTCGTCATGTCAGTTGACAGATATGGCAATACCTCATCCAGCAGCTTCATCAGGTCTGCCGCATTGCTCTGGCGGAACTTGGTATAGATTGCCTGCAGCACATTGCGCTGACGCTGGGTCCTGTAAAAGTCATTGTCAATCTTTCTGATACGAGAATAAGCAAGCGCCTTTGTTCCATCCAGGTGGTAAACACCAGCCTCCGTGCCGATATTTATTGTCCTGGCTTCCTTGCTCGTCATCTCAATGTCTACGCCGCCAAGTATGTCAATCACACTCTGGAAACCAGAGAAGTCAACCTCAAAGCACCCGTCAATAGAAACTCCAAAATTAGTATGTAATGTATCCATCAGCAGGGGGAAGCCACCGAAAACATAGGCGGCATTCAATCTGTTATCAGAATAGCCGCCGGGGATCTGAACATATAGGTCCCGCAAAAACGAGATCATCGATATTTGCTTTGTATCTGGGTTGATACTGCACAGGATCATGGAGTCAGAACGCTGCCGCCCCTCTCTCTCTCGTCGATCCTGACCGACTAAAAGAATATTGAGCAGGTCATCATCCAGGAATGGTTCGATCTCACTCCAATCGACTTCTTCCGGTTTGAGTTCGATGATACCTTTCGGCTCGTTGCTTGTATCGGTCTCGAAGTCTTCCTGGTCGGGAGGGATAACATCTACTGTGTCTGGTACCTTGTTGATCTTATCCAGCTTTGTTTGGACATACCAAAAAGCCGAAACGGCCAGAAGCAGAACTGTTGCTACACATACCAGTGCTACGATTTTTCTCTTTTTCATAAGCTTCTACCACCTTAGTCAGAAACTTTTCAAACAAGTATCGCTCGAATCCAATGTTCTCTTGCGATTATTGATAGCGGTTCTTGTAATACTTCTTATAATAGCCGCCATCCTTCTTCTTAATGTTGTTGCGAACTACTCCGAGAATCTTGCTTCCACTTTTCCTCAGTTGTTCTATGACCTCGATGGCCTGCCGGTAGCGGACTTGATTGTCCGAAATGACCAGGATCGTTCCATCGCATTTGGCTGCTACGACGGCAGCATCAATGACGCTGCCAAGCGGAGGGGCATCGATCAGCACATAGTCGTAAGACTCTTTCGCCGCCTTCAAAAGCTCTTCAAAGTATTGCCCGCTCAGCAGCTCTACCGGATTGGGGGGATACTTGCCTGCAAACATGATCGACAAATTATCGTACTGCGTCTGATAAAGACATTCTTTGACAGAAGTCAGCCCTGTCAGCACCTCGCTCAGTCCCGCAGGGTTTTCCGCTGTGGTGTTACGCCCTGCCATAACCGATTTTCGCATATCCGCATCAATGACCAGCACATGCTTGTCCAATTCTGCAAGGCTCTTTGCAAGCTGCAGGGTGATAGTTGTCTTACCTTCATTCTCATTGCAGCTTGTGATCACGACAGTGCAGATATCCTGACCGCAGAACTGCAAATTAGTTCTCAATGTCTTAAATGCTTCCTGCGTGAAGAAGTCTTTCTTTCCTGGAAGCTTTAAAGTTGTTTTCACAGACGATCCGGTTTCCAAAATTGTTTTCTCCATTTTATTTATCTTCTACCTCCTGCTTGGCCGAGGTCTTATACGCCGCATATGTCTTGTAATATCCGTATTTTCCCGACTTTCTGCCATCCGCATTCGGAATGTTGCCCAGAACGCTGAGGCCCAGATATCGCTCCAGATTCTCGTCATCGGTCTTAATGCGGTCATCGAGGAGGAAGATAATCAGGAAGATCACATACATTACAACGGCAGCAACAACGCCAGCAAAAGCGAATGTGAGCATCCTCGTGCTGTTGCAAGGATCAGGATCCGTCGTTCCCAGCTCATAGAGGTTCACCTGCTGAAATCCCATGGCATCTTCAATGCGCTTTGAACCGATGGTGCAGATTCGATCCACGATACGCTTTGCCAGTTCGGGGGAATCCGCTTTCGCAGTCACCTCGAGAATACGGGTGTCCTCTGGGTTAGAAGTAGATACGCAGTCATATAGATCCTCGTACTCCATGTCCAGATTCAAGCTGCTGATAACTTCATCCAAAACGGTATGGCTTTTTAAGAGGTAGGTGCAGTCATTGACAACCTTTAAGGCTAAGGAGAAATCAGAACTTGTGTCACTGGCAGTTGCACCATCTGCCTGACGCAGAATGTAAAGGGTCGCGGTAGAGGCATATTGCGGGACAAACGTCATACGGTTGAATACCAAAAAACCGCCACAGCAAATGCAGGCTGCAAGTATGATGGCCCATAGCCGTTGGACAAATACGCCCCACAGGTCTTTCAGTGTAACTGTTTTAAAATTTGCTTTCTGATTCATGCTTAAGAAAAGTCCTTTCTTACGGCCTCGCCACTCAATAAACGGATTGCATTATTGCAGCATAGCATCGCCGCATAGTCGGCACCGTATTTTTTGCTGATGTAATTGAAACATTCCAGCATTTCAGGTGGGCGAGACGTACAGTTGTGTGCATCTGAGGAAAAAAGATCGATCAGTCCGAGGGACAACAGCTTCCGGCATTGACGCTGAACAAGTAAGCCAAACCCGCGGAACAGGGACTGTGTATCTGCTTGGAGCACCACGCCATCGTGCCAGAACGCTTGAATCGCAGGAATTCTTCCATGCAGGGATCGATAGCGCTCGACATGGGCAAGAATGGGGATATAGCCTGCGTTGAGCAATGCATGAAGGCCATTTCCAATTGCTTTTTCGGGTGCTGTTTCCGAAAAGTCCACCAGCACATATCTGGTCCCGTTGACCGTTCTGCAAACACCTTGCCTCAGCCAAGTCACACATTCCGGTTCATACCGAAGTTCATTTCCCAAATACAGCGCCATGTCTGGATATGTTTTCTGCACATAGCTCGACAAGCGCTTAAATGCCGCAGTTACCTTATCATAATTGTCTCCAAAGTATCCTGGGTGGAAATGAGGTGTACAGCAAAGCACCCGTGTGCCAGCTTGATAAGCCGCATCTAAAATGGCATGCATCTCATCTTCGTCTTTTGCACCGTCATCCACTCCAAACAAAAGATGTATGTGAATATCTGCAAGCCCCATTTATCCGTCCTTCCTCCATACCATTTTATTCACGATGCCCGTGTAGCTCTGAATGATTCTGGCGACCTTCATGGACACATTTTCAGCGGTATAATCCGCCACCGGCGTACCAAAGCATTCCGCCCGCTGCATCCCGACAGCCATCTCCACCGCCTGAAGGAGGGGCTCTGCGTCGATTCCGGCGAGTACAAAGCAGCCCGCGTCCAGCGCCTCGGGGCGCTCAGTGGAGGTGCGGATGCTGACTGCCGGGAACGGCTTACCGACAGACAGGAAGAAACTGCTCTCCTCCGGCAGCGTTCCGCTGTCGGAAACCACCGCAAAGGCGTTCATCTGCAGGCAGTTGTAATCATGAAAGCCCAGCGGCTCGTGGGCAATCACGCGGCTGTCCAGCTGGAAGCCCGTCGCTTCGAGCCGCTTCCGGCTCCTTGGATGGCAAGAGTAAAGGATTGGCATGTCGTACTTTTCCGCCATGGCATTGACCGCTGTGAACAGTTGGACAAAATTGCGATCCGTATCGATGTTCTCCTCCCGATGGGCCGAGAGCAGAATGTACTGTCCCTTGGTCAGACCCAGACGCCGGTGGATATCACTTCCTTCGATCTTGTCCAAATTGGCGTGCAACACCTCTGCCATGGGACTGCCGGTCACGAAGGTGCGCTCCTTTGGCAGTCCACACTCCATCAGATACCGGCGTGCGTGCTCTGAATAGCAGAGATTGACATCGCTGATGATATCCACGATGCGGCGGTTCGTCTCCTCCGGCAGGCACTCATCCTTGCAGCGGTTGCCCGCCTCCATATGGAAGATCGGGATGTGCAGTCGCTTTGCGCCAATCACGGAAAGGCAGGAATTGGTGTCGCCCAGAACCAACACTGCGTCCGGCCTGACCTGCACCATCAGCTTATAGGACTTCTCGATGATATTCCCGATGGTGGCGCCGAGGTCGTCGCCTACGGCATTCAAATAATAGTCCGGCGCCCGGAGGCCGAGATCGTCAAAAAACACCTGATTGAGGGTGTAGTCGTAGTTCTGACCGGTGTGGACCAGAATCTGCTCAAAGTACCGGTCGCAGCACTTTATGGTGGCGGACAGCCGGATGATCTCCGGCCGCGTACCGATGATCGTCATCAGCTTCAGCTTTCCCATTGCTACACCTCCTCAAAGTAGGTATCCGGATGGCTGGGGTCAAACTGCTCGTTGGCCCACATGACTGTCACCAGATTTTCCGTCTCACTCAGATTGATAATGTTATGGGTATAGCCCGGCAGCATATGGACAGCCTGGATCCGGTCACCGCTGACCTCGAATTCGATTTTTTCATTGGAGCCGATTTGGCGTTCCTGGATCAGCCCGTGTCCGGCCACGACCATGAAGAATTCCCATTTGCTGTTGTGCCAGTGCTGCCCTTTGGTGATGCCGGGCTTTGAAATGTTCACAGAGACCTGGCCGCAGGAGGCAGTTTTCAGCAGTTCTGTGAAGCTGCCGCGCTCGTCCACATTCATCTTCAGCGGGAACGCAATTTTCTCCGGCGGCAGATAGGAAAGATAGGTGCTGTAGAGTTTCTTCTCAAAGCTGCCCTCCGGGATCTCCGGGAGCAGCAGTGTATGCGGCTGGTCGTGGAAGGTATGGAGCAGTCGAACGATCTCACCCAGCGTCACGCGGCGGCTGACCGGAACACTACAATACGCCCCATCCGTCCGGTAGGGATGGCCCTCCATGGCATTCAGGATCTCGTCGATTAGGTCGTCAACGTAGACCAGTTCCAATTCAACTGTTGGATCTGAAACAGTGATAGGCTCCTCCCGTGCGATATGATGGCAGAAGGTCGCCACCGCGGAATTATAGTTGGGGCGGCACCACTTGCCGAACAGGTTCGGCAGGCGGTAGATTATCCCGGCTGCGCCGGTTTCCTCGCCGTAAGCGAGGAGCAGCTCCTCCGCCGCTTTTTTGGACTGTCCGTAGGGACTTCCGGCATACCGTCCGGCCAGACTGGCCTGAATGGAGGAGGAGAGCAATACCGGGCAACGGTTACCGCTTTCCCGAAGCATCTCCAACAGGGTACGGGTGAAGTCCGTGTTTCCAGCCGCAAATTCTCCCGGATCCTGGGGCCGGTTCACGCCAGCCAGGTGAACCACGAAATCCGCCTTTTGGCAGTAGCCCACCAGGGTTTCAGCCGAAGTATCCCGCGTACACAAAAGAATTTCCTCGATTTGCAGCGCGGGCCGGGTCCTGTCTCTGCGATCCTTGATGGTGGAAAGGCGCTGCGTCAGATTCTTCCCGACAAATCCGTTTGCGCCGGTGATCAGTACATTCATCAGCAGGTTCCTCCGAACAGCTTCAGCTTTAGAAGAAGCTGTTTCATTTCCTCCACATTCAGCCGGTGCGTATTGTGAGAGGTATACTGCTCGATTTTACCGAACTCCGGATTTCCCTTGCTGAAATAGTTGTCATAGTTCAGATCTCGATTATCTGCCGGAATGCGGAAGAAGCCGGGCAGATCTTCCGCCCGCATCATTTCCTCTGCAGTGACCAGCACCTCAAAGAGCTTTTCGCCATGTCGCGTTCCGATGATCGTCGTGCCAAGGTCGGAGTGTTTCAGCTCCAGCACAGCCTGTGCCAGCGTCTCGATGGTTGCGGCAGGGGCCTTCTGCACGAACAGGTCGCCCTGTTCGCCATGCTCAAAGGCATAAAGCACAAGATCTACGGCATCGCTGAGCGTCATCATGAAACGGGTCATATTGGGATTCGTGATTGTCAGAGGCTTTCCCTCGTCGATACGGTCGCAGAACAGCGGAATGACCGAGCCACGGGAGGCCATGACGTTGCCGTACCGAGTCAAACACAGAACCGGATCCCCAGGCAGCATCTGTCTGGAGCGGGCAATCACATTCTTCTCCATAACAGCCTTCGTCATGCCCATAGCGTTGATGGGATAGGCAGCCTTGTCCGTGGACAGGAAGATGGCCTTCTTCACATGGTTGGCTACACAGGCGGAAATCACATTGTCGGAACCGGCTACATTGGTTTTGACCGCTTCCATAGGATAGAACTCGCAGGAGGGCACCTGCTTCAAAGCTGCGGCATGAAATACATAGTCCACACCACGGAACGCATTCAGAATGGAGTTGTAATCCCGCACATCGCCTATGTAGAACTTAATCTTTTCCGCATACTGCGGATACAGCTCCTGATAGGTGTGCCGCATATCATCCTGCTTCTTCTCATCCCGTGAGAGAATGCGGATTTCTGCAATGTCGGTGGTCAGGAAGCGGCGCAGCACAGCGTTGCCAAAGGAGCCTGTCCCACCGGTAATGAGCAGTATTTTATCTTTGAACGATATCATCTGGTCTTACTCCTTTGTATGATTTCTTTGCTTTTCAGGCAGCACGCCGCGCAAAAGTACGGCATCCAGCATTAGTTTTGTATTTGGACGCAGCGGACGAATCAGCGCAGGAAGCAGGATCGTTGTCGAAGCCTGGGTGATCAGCGAGGCCGCAGCAGCCCCGGACGCTCCCCACGACGGTATCAGCGCGAAGTTCAGCACAACATTAAGTGCAGCCGCACTGATATACAGGTATTTCAGGTATTTCTGCCTGTTTTCACACACCATCCATGCGTTTCTGGCAACACCGAGATAGGAAAACGCCGTGTACCAGACCACGATGCGCAAAGGTCCGACTGCCGGTAAATAGATTTTTCCATAGAGAATCAAAATAAATGGCTTTGCAACAAGGCAGATCATTGCGGACACAAACAGGGATACATAAAAAACAATTGCGTAGAGCTGCCGGTTCTTCCGTTCATAGCGCAGGCGATCTTTCTGAAAGCTCTGCACAATCTCCGGATAAAGGGAGTCAATGATTGCAGAGAGAATAAAGGCCCATGAAACGCTGACCGTCGAAGCAAGGGAATAATGTCCAACGGCATCTGCGCCAAGCATCTGCTTGAGCATCAGCTTATCTGTACAGGCATAGATGGAAACCATCAGCCCGGCTATGATAAAACTGTTGCTGCTTTGAAGAAGCTCCTTTGCTTTTTTCAGAGAGTAATGAAATCTCGTACCGCCATTTTTGAAATAAGCAATCAGCAAAAACGCTGCGAGTACGATGTAATCCAATGCACTTGCAACGGCGAACCATTCCACGCTTTTCCCAAGTGCGAGCAAAATGATTTTGTACACAGACATTGCCGCATACGAAACGAGTTCGGCAATGGCGGAATACTTGGACTGAAGCCTGGCCTGAAACCAGTAGTTTAGGGTATCAAACACCTGAAAAATGAGGCCGATGCTGTAGAGCGCCACAACCACAACGGTAAGACGTTCTCCTCTATCCACGACACTGACAATACCGATGATTGCCAATGCAGACAGCAGACTTGACATAGCCCGCAGCAACAGTGTCGTTCCAATCGTTTCACCCTGCTGATCCGGATGATCCACAAAGTTCTTGACGATCACGCTGTTGATGCCAAGCGTACAGAGCGAGGCAAAGAATGTCGCATATGCCGCCGCGTAATTGATCAGTCCGTAATTGCTTGGGCCAAGATAGCGCGCCGCAAAAATACCAACGACAAAGGCCAGCAGCTTGTTCGCCACTTTGCCGCCGATGATCCATCCGGCATTTTTAACAACTTTATTCTTTCTGAGCGACTGCAGCAAAATCTTCAAACTCCTTCACCACTTTAGCTGGGACACCGGCCACCAGTGTATCCGCCGGCACATCCGTGGAAACACAGGCACAGGCTGCGATCATACTTCCATCTCCGATGCTCGTATTCAATAGGAGGGTGGATCGGCCGCCGATCCATACGCCACTGCCTACCGTAATATGATAGGATTCGCCTTTGCCTGCCCGTCTGTTGTGGTCGCCCATCTGGTGTCCACCTGTCAGGAAAGTGACATCCGGAGCAATATCGCAGTTATCTCCAATCGTTACTATCCCATTTCCATGAACAGCGAGATTGCATCCGATCCAACAATTTGCGCCAATGCGAAGCGTCCCTGTATTGTGAATCGGCCCGACGATTTTGGTATTTTCTCCGATCTCATAGCCAATGGAACGAAGAAGATTCCTCTTTGCGGGGAAGAAACGTGTTCCGGTCAAAACATGATTGACCATGTAAATTACAATTCGTTTTTTGATAGACTTCAACTTCATCTTTGATACCAGTCCTCCCGCAGCGACTTTGCGGGGCTGCATGGGCCGTTCGCAAACAAGCCGGAAGCGTCTGTACCGTTCAAAAGGGCCTGCGATAGCTGCAAAAAACGCTTTGCGGCAACCTCCGCGTTCCACAATTCTGTAATCGTCTGGTACGCCGCTTTTCCGAAGCTATACTGCATCGTCGTATTTTCAAGAAGCCGTCGTACCTTTTCATAAAGCTCCTGAATATTGCCGGAGTGATAGACGCTTCCGTTCACGCCATCATTGACAAGGTAAGGTGTTGCCCCGGCTGCATCGCTGGCAACCACCGCACAGCCGCTGTTCATGGCCTCGTTTAACACAGCGCCCCAGCCCTCTTGGCGGTCACTCGTGAATAAGCAGATGCCTGCGCTTTCCATATGACGGCGCACGGCTTCCGGAGACATGGCTCCAAGGAATCGTATATTGGTTTCCAGCAGCCCAGCATCTGAAGCCTGCCGCTTGAGCTGCTGCTCCATCTCACCGGTACCGATCATCTCAATTTTGAAGCAGCATCCTGCATCACGGAGTCTCTTTGCAACCTCAATCACATCGTCCGGATGCTTCCAGTCCAAGAAGCGTCCACACCACAAAATGGTTGCTTTTGCTTTGCGGTCAATCAAGTCATCAATGCTGGGATACCGTATCGTCTCCGGGAAATAGCCCCATTTATAGCACCGACCGCGGAAAAGGCCGAATTTTGCATAATCCCCCGCAGTATAGGCGCTGGCACAGAGCATATATGCCTTTCGCCACGGTGGATTGCAAGCGTGCCAGTGGAAAAATCGTTTTGGATATTTGAGAAGTGAATTTCCTGTTTTTAAGATTCGCTCGGAATATCGAAAAAACAATTTGGCCTTTTTGCCGTATTCCTTTGTCTGACGCTCTGGAAAGGAACCAGCTATCAAAACATCCAGATTATTTAATTGCTTCTGAACTTCTTGGTCTGCCATCGAACAGGTATACGGACGCACCAAATCATTTCCCCAGCCGAGGTTCTTTCTCTCCGCATCCATCTCTTTATGCGCCACGAAGCAATAGTTGTGATTTGTCAATTCATAGAGAGCATCGGATAGGGGGATCTGATGATGCGTAAAGTAGTTACTGCAAAAAAGAATTCTCATGTAGCTATCACACGCCCTTTTCCAAAAGTAGACAAAACATTTTCATAGAGCTCGACATAGCCCTGATACACCGTATCTTTGTCAAAACGCTCCATTTTTTTAGGTTCCGCACGCCAGTTGCTGTCTGCCACGTCTCTCACGGCATTCTCCAATGCCTGCATATCGCCCTGCGAAACCAAGCGTCCATTTCCCGGTGCTACCGTTTCAGGACAACCGTCCGTCTCATATACCACCACTGGCGTTCCGCATGCCTGGGCCTCTACCGTAGTCAGGCCAAAGGTTTCCTCATAAGTGGGATTCACAAACACATCTGCGGCAGAGTACCACTGTGCCAGCTCTGTTTGATTTACCGTGCGTAAAAGCCCCAGCACATCGGAAGGAATATCCGGCAGTTGCTTCTCGATCAGGCCAATCAAAACCACCTGATAGTCAGAGCCGAGTCGGCCAGCAAGCGTCAGCAAGTCTGGCAATCCCTTGCGTGCATTCCACGCATTTGCTACCCCGAGGACGATTTTCTTATCTTCCAGATGATACTTTTCACGCAAGCTGCTGGACTGTGGGCGGAAGATCGTACGGTCGATTCCGTTGGGAATAACGGTTCTCGGATAGTTCTGTAGGAACGACTGTGAAACCTGATCCGCAAGCCACTGCGAGGGCGTTGTGATGGTCAGATTTTTTACACCGGTAAAGGCATTCTTTTTGCGAAGGAAGTTGCGCCTTACATCGCCCTTCCAATAGCATTGCGGATACCGGTACAGCAATTTGCAGTCCCGACACTCCGTCTGCCATTGCACACACTTGACTTGCGAGAAATGTGTGCAATGTCCGGTAAAAGTCCAGCAATCATGCAAAGTCCAAACGACGGGGATATTTGCTTCCTTCAAAAAACGGAACAGCATCTCATAATTCACATAGAAACCGTGCAGCGTGTGCAGATGGATCAGATCAGGCTGAAACGCTCTGATCTCCCGGATTATCTTTCTGGTCGCTGCCCAGGAATATAACCCCGCATGGTCTGTGAATCGTGATACTGCGTTGTGAAAGTAATACTCCAGCTTTCCAGACACCTTCACTGTGTCCGCATTGTCGGTGCATGCTCCCGTTCCATATAAAGCCTTTACATCATTGCCATACTTTTTCAGCAGGTTCATAATATCAGCGATGATTTTCCCAGTGCTTCCGGTCCCATATACCAAATTGACAAACAGCACTTTCACTCTTCTCATCTCCGATGTTGTGTGATAAAAGAGAACCGCCGAGGCGCCAAGGTGCGCCCCGGCGGTTCCAGTGTATTTACTCGGTTTCGCTGTCCAGAATCATCCGGCCAGCACTGTCAAAGTTGTAATATCCCTCCGGCATCAGGCCGTGCGTCCAGTACACATAGTAGCTGCGGTCATGGACGACCTCACAGGTGGAACGCACATAGTAGTAGTTGCCGTCGATCTTGATCAGACCGGCATAAGCACGTTCGCCGTTCCGATAGAAGTACAGGCTTCCATCTTCCTCGTAGATTCCGTTTTTCAGAGGTGCAACGCTGCCTGTCAGCTTGCCATCTGCGTCGAAGTGATATTTGCCCTGCGGCAGCAGATCATGTGTCCAGGAAATGTAGTAATCGCAATCGCGCACCACTTCACACTTAGAATTCACATAGTAGTAATCATCGCCAATTTTGATGAGGCCCGCATAGGTCAGTTTTCCATTGACATAGTAATGCAGAACGCCATCTTCCTCGACGATGCCATTCTTCGGAATGCCGGTCAGCTTTCCATTTTCATCGAACGTGTAGTAACCGGCTTCCTTCAGGCCATGTGTCCAGGTGATCCAGTACACGCAATCGGTCACGACCTCGCCGTTGCTGCGGACATAATAGAAGTCACCGTCAATTTCAATCAGGCCGACATAGGTTACCTTGCCATTGACATAGTAACGAAGTACGCCGTCATCGTCCTTTACGATGCCATTCTTGTCCGTTGCGCCCTGAATGAGTTTGCCCTCTGCGTCAAAGGCATAGGTTCCTTCCTCCATCAGGCCGTTCATTCTGGAGCAGTAGTAGGTCTGGTTCACGATCAGCTGGCCCTTGCTGTTGGCATAGTAGTAATCGTCACCGATCTTGATCATGCCTGCAGGAGCCTTGATGCCGTCGACATAGTAGAAGAGGTCTTCGCCATCCTTCAGGATTCCGTTCTTGCTGGTGTCCTCGTCGTGCAGAATGACGCCGTTTTCATCGAAGTAGTAGCCCCACTCCGGAAGTGCAAGGCCATTGGTCTTATGGAGCCAGCAATCCTTACCGTTCAGCACAGTGCTCTTTACCGCTGCCGAGAGGGTCAGGCCCTCACGCTCCTCCAGATTCTTCTGGACTGCGAAGTAATAATAGTTGACCGTGCCGTTCTCCTTGACAACGCGCTTCAAACCTGCTTCCTCTTCGATGATGCCGCTGTTGAGCCAATAGGTGTCTTCTCCGACGCTGTAAACGCCGGTAACGTCGCTCTGGAATACGCCTTCCGCATCAAAGACGCAGCGTGCGGTTTCAGTTGCTCCATTGGGGATCAGCGTCGTGATTCCAGTAGCCGCGTACCCGGTTTCGGTATCCAGATAGTAGGTCTCACCGTCGATGACCGTCCAGCCGGTCTTCTGCAGTTCGCCGTCCTTGTAGTACTGCTTGCCGTTTGCATCCTTAAGCCAGCCGTTCCAGAACTGCCACTGTGCATACAGCGTCATATCTCCGGTCAGTTCAAGAATTGCGCCCTCATCGGCATAGGTAGCGCCGCTGCCATCGGCGGCGGTGTTCCAGCCGATGAACTTGTAGCCCTCACGGGTGAAGGCGTTGGTATTCAAGGCAGTGTCCACACCGACTTCAAAGCGCTGAGGCTCCATACTGCCTTCGCCGCCGTTGGCATTGAAGGTGATGGTGTAGAACACACGGGCAGATGCAGAGTACTGTGCCGTATAAGTGGCATCCTCTTCAGCAACCACAACCTCCGGACTCCAGCCGGTGAAGGTGTAGCGGTAGTTGTCGTCAGGAGCCTTATCCGTACTGTCCTTGAAGGAAGGCATGGTGCCCTTCAGATAATCTTCCTCAGCTACGACCTCGCCATCGATCACCCAGGTGATGTGTGCGCCAGTCTTAGGAATTTCCTTGCCTTGTTTCAGCAGTTCATTGCAGACAGAGCAGTAGGTGTCGCCGGTGTAACCGGGTGTCGTAAGCGTTGCTTCGACCGCATTGCGAATCTCCGGTTTGTGACCGGTAGCCGGGATTACTTCCTGTTTAACAATGACTTCGTTGCAAACAGAGCAATGCTTGCCTTCCGTCAGGCCAGGCTCGGTGCAGGTCGGAGCCTTTGCTGCGTCAATGACTTCGGTGTGACCCTTGGCTGGAATCTCTGTCTGTGCAACGATGATCTCATTGCAGACGGAGCAGTGCTTGCCCTCAGTCTTGCCGGGTTCGGTGCAGGTCGGCTCAACTGCCGGATCAATGACCTCGGTATGGCCCTTGGCCGGGATCTCTTCCTGGGCAACGAGTACAGTATTGCAGACGGAGCAGTGCTTGCCTTCGGTCAGACCAGTCTCCGTGCAGGTCGGAGCCTTTGCTGCATCGATTACTTCTGTGTGGCCGGTCGCAGGGATCTCTTCCATACCGGAGAGGATTGCCTCACAAACGGAGCACTTCGTACCGGCTTTATGACCAGCCTCGGTGCAGGTAGCGGGCTGTTCCGCAACTTCAACAGGGGTATGCCCGGTTGCATCGATCGCTTCGGTCTTGGTTGCATTGCAAACTGTGCAGGTGTAGGTCTTGACACCGGCATTCTCACAGGTAGGAGAGGTCGTGATCTCGCCCTCATTCCAGCTGTGGCCCTTGGCGGGGATCTCTTCCTGTGCTTTGATCACCGTTCCGCAGACAGAGCAGCGGGTACCGTCCGTCAGGCCGGTATCGGTGCAGGTCGCTTCCTTGCCAGGAATGGTTTCTTCCTTGTGGCCGGTCGCGGGAATCACTTCCTGCGCAATGAGAACTTCGTTGCAGACGGAGCAGTGCTTACCCTCAGTCTTGCCGGGTTCCGTGCAGGTCGGCTCAACGGCAGCATCAATGGCCTCGATATGGCCCTTAGCCTCAATGGCCTCGCCCTTGGTGATTTCTTTGCCGCAGATGGCGCAGACCGTATCGCCGGTGTAGCCGTCCTCGGTGCAGGTGGCATCCTTCTTGTTGATCACCTTGGTGAGAGAATGATTGTCCTCCCACTGGGCATAAAGAGTGGTGTTCTCGGTTAGATTAACAGTCGCACCATCCGCATAGGAGTCGCCAGTACCGTCAGCCGCCGTAGTCCAGTTCAGGAAGTTGTAGCCTTCACGAGTGAAGGTGTTTGCATTCAGCGCCGTATCCTTCTTTGCGGTTACGCTCTGCGGGGCCATCGTGCCTTCGACCGGGTATTCCGCACTTCCGTTGGCTTCAAAGGTAACCGTCAGCTCCGTGGGTTCTTCGCCGCCCCAAACGCCATTGACATAGTTAATGATATTGCCAGCGCTTGCGGTCGCGGTTTCCGTATAGGTACCGTCGGCATTGTGCAGCTTGGCAGCGGTGATGGGGATAGTCACCGCACTGCTACCCGCATTATACTGATAGGTTGCGGTCGCCGTGCCAGGTGTGCCCTGCTGAATGTACTTGCCGGTGCCATTGCTGGAGCAGATATCTGCACCGCCCTTGGTAGTGTAGATGGCGCCAATAGCCGTTACGTTGCCGTTCACATCCATCTTCGCATCAACCAAGTCGTTATTGGAGCGGTTGTATGCCTTACCAGGCGCATAGGCCACGGACTTAAACTTGCAGGGACCCCAGACGAAGTTGTCGGAGCTCCATTCGTCGCTGTCGTAGAAATAGATGTTCTTTCCGTTTGCAACCGTCAGGCCAGCGCCCTCGGCAATATTGACCTGAACGCCCGCCAGCAGAGCGGCATCCTGATTGATGGTCACATTTCCAGACTGGATATTGATGGTAATGTTGTTGGTGATAGGCAGTACGTAGCTTGCAGAGTTGACATCCATGCCTGCAAGCGTCAGCGACAACGTGTTCAATGCCGCTTCGCCGTTTACTGTGAATACAAGACGATCCGTCTTTTCATCGTAATCCTTAGTAAAGCTACCGGATTCCACTTTGAACATACCGGTGTCGCCAATGAAATTAATGGCAGTAGTATATGTGGTGCTCATTGCATAAACGCCGCTATAAACCTGTTCATTGGCGCCGGCATTCAACGTCAAGGGAACTTCGATGTTTTGTACGAAGTACTGCGAAAATGGGAACACCCCATGGCCCATGCCGGAAGATGCGCTGCCGCCGCGGAAGTCTGCAATCTGATAGAATTCGTACACCGTCGCGCCAGATTCCGCCAGAACAGAACCGCTGCCGGAGATAAAGCCCCATGCATAGAGCTTGCCGCCGTTCTTGACTGTAATGGAGCTGTTATCCGCCATTTTGATATAGCCGTAATCGCCAACGGGGCGTCCCTGCTGACCGCCGCCAGCTGCAAAATATCTGCCGCCCAAGCTGATCGCGCCATTGACGGTAATGGACGTGCCTTCGCTCATCGTCAGCGTCCGGAATGCCTTAGACGCGGGAGTCGTCCGAATCGCCGCAGGAGCATCCGTATACAGCGTTCCCGCCTCATCAAATGGAATCAGAAGTGTAATTCCAGCCGGAATGGTATAGGTACCGCTAATGGAGCCATCAGTAGCCAAGGTGATCTTGGACTGGCTGTTTGCCTGTGCATAGGAAACCGCATCGCCCAGATCGTCAAACCGCTGGCCGCCGGTTTCAAACAAGGCCGCCGTTTTACTTGCGAACCGCGCTGTGATAGTGCAGTCATTTTCAATGTTCAACGCAGCCTTTGCAGACGTGCTGATATATTTCTCGTTAGAAACATCATACCAGCCCATGAACTGATAGCCCGCCGCCGGGGTCGCCACTACCTGATAAGCAGTCATAGAACTCTGAGTATTGCTGTACTCCTCGGTAATGAGTTTTCCGTCTACTGTATAAGTACCGTTTTCAGCAGGCACGAAAGTCGCAGTTGCATTGACATCGCTTACCAGAACCACGTTGGTAAGGGTGATCTTAGTGGCAGCACTGGTGCTGCCAGACTGGATGTATACTTTAACGATCTCGTTTGTCGCCAGTTCCTTGGTAAAACTGGCACCCGAAGAAACCTCTGTACCATCCACCTGAATTTTTCCGCTGTTCTGCTCAATAGAGTAGTCAAAGGAAAGGGTTGCTGTTGTCGACTTCTTATTTGTAATTGTCAGTGTGGATTTATAGGATGTTTCGCTGCATGTTCCACCCGTGCTGGTAGCTGCGCCGATAATGCTCGTACCATTGGCCGACCAAGCATCATCTGCGTCGCCTGTAAAACTCAGTCCAATGTTCTCGTCAGCTAAGCCTGTCACTGTACCACTGGTTGCCGCAAACGCTGTCATGGTCACATTGGGTAACAGTGCCATAACCATGCACATGCAGAGCACAAGCGAAAGGAATCGCTTTAATGTGCTTTTCATTTCTTTATTACCTTCTTTCTTTGATGATTTCTGGCGTTTATTTCTATGTAAATGCTGAGTCCCGCCGCAAATGCGATGGCTGCCCAGACATGAGAGAGATGGAACAGCATCCCCGTAGAGGACGTCCGGAAGAATTCATCAAGAAAGCGGAACGCTCCGTAGGATGCCATATAAAGTGGGTAAATACTGCCGGGGTTCTTGCTCTTTTTTGCTCTGGGAATGAGCAGAATCAGCATCACAATGTAATAGAGAATCTCGAGTTCCCTTGTTGGAAAGTGAAAATGCGTTCCCGGTATAACTAAGCCGGAGCAGCATCCAGCGACGATGCAGTTGACCCGAGCACACATCAGTGTAAAAAGCATACACGGAGTAAACACATCGCACACTTTGCAGTAAGGCCGCTTGGTAAGCTTGGCTCCCAGCCAGTAGGCTGCCGGCATAAAAAACACACCGCCAAACAGGCTCATGTTTCCTATGTCACCGCTTTCCAGAAAAGCAAAGACTTTCACACTGCATACGCCGATAGCAGTATGCAATACTGAAAGGATCAGTACGGCATACCATTTCATTTGGAGTTGCCGCCGCATCCTGTACAGCCAGAATACATTGAAAATAGTTCCCAGCAGTAAGAGCACGATCAGGGAATGCTCTTTCAGCCAGATAAATACAAGATCAAGCAAAGCGTACTCCTTTTCGTAATCGTATCTTCCATGGGGTATGGCGCTTTTAGCACCATACCCCATGGCTTATTCGGTCATCTCACCATCTTGCCGTCCGCACCAAAGGTGTAGAATGTGGCAGGCAGCAGGTTGTTGGTCTTAGATACCCAGTAACGCTGGTTGGTGATAACCTTGCAGTAGCTGTTCACATAGTAGTAATCGCCGTCAATCTGGATCAGGCCAGCATAGGTCTTGACGCCGTCCACATAGTAATACAACTCGCCGTCCTCACTGACGATGCCGTTCTTCACCTCGGAATCAGGATCCGGATTGGGGTCGGGCGTCGGAATAGGCGTATCCGTCATCTTGCCTTCCGCGTCAAAGTTGTAGAATGCAGCGGGGAGCAGATCATTGGTCTTAGACACCCAGTAGCGCTGATTGGTGATAACCTTGCAGTAGCTGTTCACATAGTAATAATCGCCGTCGATCTGAATCAGGCCAGCATAGGTCTTGACGCCGTCCACATAGTAATACAACTCGCCGTCCTC
>JAHZGF010000007.1:21182-78861 GCA_019420945.1 Clostridiales bacterium
CTCGCCGTCCTCGCTGACGATGCCGTTCTTCACTTCGGGATCAGGATTGGGATCCGGATCGGGGTCAGGTGTCGGAATGGGCGCATCGGTCATTTTACCGTCTACATCGAAGTTGTAGAAACCAGCAGGCAACAGGTCATTGGTCTTAGACACCCAGTAACGCTGATTTACGATGACCTTGCAGTAGCTGTTCACATAGTAATAATCGCCGTCGATCTGAATCAGGCCAGCGTAGGTCTTGACACCGTTGACATAGTAATACAGCTCGCCGTCCTCGCTGACGATGCCGTTCTTCACTTCGGGATCAGGATTGGGATCCGGATCGGGGTCAGGTGTCGGAATGGGCGCATCGGTCATTTTACCGTCTACATCGAAGTTGTAGAAACCAGCAGGCAACAGGTCATTGGTCTTAGACACCCAGTAACGCTGATTTACGATGACCTTGCAGTAGCTGTTCACATAGTAATAATCGCCGTCGATCTGAATCAGGCCAGCGTAGAAGCGAACGCCGTTGACATAGTAATACAGTTCGCCGTCTTCATTCACAATGCCATCCTTCGAGGGATCGGGCGTATCAATGATCATGCGGCCATCTTCATCAAAGCTGTAGAATGCCGGTGCAAAGCCGGTATCATTGGGATAGGAAACCCAATGACGGGTGTTCTTCACTGCCGTGTAGTCTACGCTTCCGAAATAATAGTAGTATCCGTCTTCTGCCAAATACAGGCCGTTGCAGACCATGCCGTTGATGGTATAATACGTATTTCCGTTAAGATAGAAGAGCCCTGTGTGCTGATATACGCCATGGCAGATACCATCTGCTCCAAAGTCGTACCAATAAATCGGGTCATCATGGTTGTCGCGCAGTTTTACATACCGGAGGCCCTCATAGCGATAACCGTCCTGATTGAAGAAATACAGATTGCCTTCAATGGTGTACCACTTGCCCTGAACAAAGCCAGGGCCATAATAGTAGCGTTTACCGTGGTCCGTGGCCAGCCATGCACCCTTCACCAGTTTGCCATTTTCAAATTGATAGGTCACATTAGGGAAGAAGCTGCTGTTTTCACCATTCAGCCCCTGGAAAGTCTCGGGGTCAAAGTAGTAATAACCGTTGTTGCCATCTGCATCCGTCAGGTTCCACCAGCCGGACTTGGCCACGCCGTTGATGGCGTAGTACCATGCGCCGTCGACTTCAATCAGTCCAGTGACCTTGCCCTCGCAAGCACCGGTCGTCTCATTGAACTGGTAGAAATACTCGTTGCTCTCATCGTTGAGGCCAGGAACCTTGTGGATTCCCTTCAAGGCGTTGTTCTCGACGAAGTAGTAGGATGTACCGTTGACCGTTTTCCAGCCGGACCAAGAGCCGTTGTCCAGGATGAAACGATCCGTGAATTCCTGATACGATTCGCAGTAGAAATGACCGCCGCAGGGGTGCGTGGTATTCTCCGGCTCCTCATAGGGATAGATCCCATACTGCTCCTGGAAGGAGGTCTGCTTGGCCATGCTGTAGAGTGCATTTGCGCCCAGATAGATATCGTAGCCGACCGAACCGGAGTTCTCGATACTCAGGCACTGATCCGCATCCCACTGTGCGCCGTCCTTGGCAGACAGCTTCACGCCGCTGAGGATGCAGATGGGGTTGGCCGTATCAGGATCGATGGCCTGGCTCTGCTTGATGAAGTTGCACTTCACAGTGAGCAGATTATTCTCGTCCAAGGATGCGGATGTAAGACGGAAGTAATCATTCGACACCGTCAGGTTGGAGATGTCCACAGCGACATTCTGGTCAAACTGGAACTTCACCGTCACCTCAGTCTTCGAGCTGACACGCTCTGCCAGCTGGAGCAGCAGATCCCAAGCTGTAATGCCGGAAATATCGCCGCCAGCAACCATGGACAGAAGCGGCTCCAGCTTTTCAGGCACCTTGATCGTCATCATATCCAGTCCAAAGACATAGGTGACATTCATGGGCTGGCTGGGATCGATCACATGATAGCGGTCTGTCTCGCCGTCGCCGCCGGGGAGGTATTCCGCATTGGAGACATCTCTTGTCCACGCGAAGGTTCTGTCGCCGCTTGTGGCGTTGTCAAAGTCGAAAATCGCCTGATTGGCACTGTACATAGCGACCTTGATCGTGGCACTGATGGAGTAGTCCCGCGTGATCATGGCCGTGATGGTCACATTGCGCAGACCGGACGCCTCGCTGCCGGTAAAGGCAAAGCCATTGTTCGCAGCTTCCACAGTACCTGCTGCGCTGTTGCTCAGTTCAAATGTGATATCGCCCGCGCATACAGCGACGGGATTCTCATTATAGGTTGCAATCAAAGGAAGGCGCACCGAGTCTCCGTAAATGGCGTTGATACTCGTTTTGGAGAATTTCAGGCCATTCGGCTCGACCACGGTAAGCGTCTTGCTGCCGATCACCGTGTCACCGGACAGGAGCTGTATTTCCACGCTGCCCTTCTTGACGGCGGTGAAAACACCATCTTCAGAAACGGTACCGATGGTTTCATCCGCGGACTTCCATGTGATATCGGCAGGGAGTTCCGCCGCGCTGCCGGACACACTGACACCGGAAGCGATCAAGCGGACTGCGGCGCCGCTCGTCAAGTAATCATAAGCAGAGGTGATCAGGGCATGATCAAACTCCGTAGAGACAGGGGCTGTGGAGACCACCATCAGAGATGAACTAACGGAACGCTCATAACCATCCGAAGGACGGTTCACGACCGTGAGCGTATTGCTGCCTTCCTGCTTCGCTACGAAGGTAGTGGAACCGCCACCGTCCAGATTGATTGCGGTCACACAGCCTGCGTCCAGCATAATCTGTGCCAGTTCTTCAGCACTGCCGCCGGCGGAGAAGGGTTCCTGACGACCGTCCAGCACCATCAAGACAACCTTGCCCTCAGCGGTGATACCCACACAGGTGCGGGAATGACGGCTGTTATAATAGTCTGCTGCACTGGTCACGACGGACTTTCCATCCTTGACCAGATAAACGCTGCCGCCGACGGCCTCTTGGATTTGGTCTTTATAGGCTGCGTAATCGCTGGAGCTGCCGATCATGGCGGTTCCATCCTTCAGGATCGCAAAGAAGTTCGCCGATGCGCCGCTGTGGTATTCGACACCCTCCATGACCAGCGCGCCGCTGGGAGCGCCGGTCGTCATGTTGTAGAAGTCTGCATTCACGCCGACCACGGCATTGTAGTGTTCCACATAGTTCGCCGTGTCGGCCGGATCGGAGTGGCGCTTCTGGGCCGCAGTCATCTGGTCGGATACGCGGGACATGGCCCAGCCCTGGCTCGGATCGTTGGCATGATAATTGGCGTGGATACTCACATCATCGCGGGAAATATCAGCGGTCGCAATGTAGTAAACGATCTGCTTGTCGTCCTTGGTCAGCGCATAGTTGATCGTCTGCGTCACGCCGGGAGCGACCGTCGTCGTATCCGAAGAGAACACAGAGTAGTATGCATCATCCGGCTCCGGGTCGGGTTCGGGATCCGGATCAGGGTCGACCGGGTCGGTACCGTTCGGATCACCCGCAAGGTCAAAGAGATAATCTGCAAAAGCGTAGCAGCACGCTTTATGCAGCGTTTCATAGTTGGAAAGATCGGTCAGAGAATAGGAGCTCTCCAGCGCACCGATCAGGGTATTCCCGGTATAGGTACTCATAACCTTGCTCCGGATACCGTCCTTGGTGACCATGCCGTCCAGGCGGTTGGTCAGGAAGTAGGAAGCACGGCTTGCATCTGTAAGCCCTGCGGTGAAGTAGTTCTCAATGATCGTGCTCAGAGCCACACCGCCGCGATTCATCTCCGTTGTGAGATAGAACGCATCCATGTCGCCATAGAGATCCGTATCGGTGAAAGAGTGATCCACACTGTTGAGCGTACCGTAATCTACACCGAGGTATCTTGCACGAATGTTGGCGGCAAGCGTATCGACGTCAGTCTCCGTGGTATCCACCTTGTCAGCGATATCCACGTTTTCGGCGCAGTACATCAGATCTGTAATGTCACCGGCCCAACTGCCCATGTCGGCACGAGCCTGAACAACAGCATCCGTCATGCCCTGCACCTTGGCGTAATTGGCCACATCCATTGCGCCAAACACATGGCCAAGGTCAACTTTATTGCCATTGGGCAATGTGAAGTTGCCCAAGTTCTTCAGTGCAGAAGCCGAGGTATTGTTCGCGGTATCCTGCTCGGAAACATAGGCGGTAAAGGCGGTATTCTCCTTGCCGCAGACCATTTCCCAAGTGCCAGAGGTGTACCGCTCCACGCCTGTACGGATATAGTTGATGATCAGCGCATTGACATTCTCACCGGCATTTTCTTCCGCATAGGTCTGGGCATAGCCTTCCAGAACCTTGAAACAGGAAAGGAATGTCGCATAGTCTGAAATCTCAGTGACGGCAGATGTGTCATCCACTTGCTCCGATTCCTGGTCTTCCAGTTCAACGGAGACATCCTCGAGTTCAGAAGCAACAGGTTCTTCATAGTTCGTGGCGGTATCCTCAATTGCCGAGTCATCTGCCGCATACGCACTAACAGGTAGCAACGTTGTCAACAGCATGACGACGACAAGGCACATTGACAGATACCTTTTCATCGTTCCTCTCGCCATGTCAGTTTCTCCTTACATTTATTTTAAATTATCGATCAGATAATTTAAGTCCTCCTGCATTGCGTAGAAGCGGGTCTGCTCTGTCTCTTCCAAGCCAGAATCGGCAGGCAGTTCCTCAACATGCAGATAAACATTTCGCTGGGTTCCCGTGTCATCCGTCAGGCTGCCGACAACCTCACTGCTGTCATCACCAATTAAAACCTTGAACAATTCATAGGTTTCTTCTCCGCTCTTGGTTTCAAAGGTAACCGCAATCGTGTTGCCGTTCTGCTCCTGGCGAATGGTAACATACTCCTGCCAACGATCCGGATAATGCAGATCACCATAGTCCGTATGAACGACTACATCTTCTGGAATCGTATCTGCAGAAACATTATCATTCTGATCTTCCTGCACTTTGTCATTGCCGCATCCGGCCAACAGGCCACACAAAAGTGCAACGCATAACAAATAGCCTATCAGTTTGACTGGTGTCTTTCTTTTCATCCCATAACCTTCCTTTGTTTTTGATTTTGCTATATTCTTCAGGGCGTGTGCCCTAAAATCACAAGTATTCCGTGAATGGATGCTCGGTATCTAATTTCAAGTATCTGTGATGGCTTCTTTGCTTATCTGGCGGTGGATCTTGCCAATAGTCACCATACTTCTGCTTCAGATACGCATCACAGTCTGCCGGAAGCCGAACAGGAAGCCCCTCGAATATGCCGTAGCTGCCATCGCCATATATTTCTTTTCTGTGGTATTCCAAGCGTCCTTGCCAATTTCCGTGGTTTGCGATGACACTCGAAGATTCTGTCGGCCATGCAGAGATCAATGCTGTATAGGCCGCAGCAGTTTGTGCGGTATTTTTACCAAAACCCAAAGCTCGCAGCGGATTCACAACCGCTTCCTTCCATCGCTCAGGACGAACGCAGGGAATGGAAAGCTTTCTGACAAACCAAGCTTTCTTACGTTCCAGTCGTTCCTGTTCTTTTTTATCTGTCGGGTAACCATCCAGAGGAAAAATGTCAATGCTGATTCCATGGTTGATTGGAAGTGCCGCGACGCTTTCCTCAATGCAGGCCGTTTCTGAATTCCTCAGCTTGCTGTAGATTGCGGGAAATGCAGGATCTGATTGAAAGTTTTGAAGGAAGAGCTGTTCCGGAAGCAAAGCCGGAGCTTCCTTGCAGAAGCGTTCATAATCATTGCGGAATAACGCGACATCGACATCATCATCCCAAGGGACAAAGCCACCATACTTAACCGCCCCAAGCGCACTGCCGCATACTAAAAAGTATTTCAACTGCAGCTGATCACAGATCTGTGTGAAGATTTGAAGTATCTGAAACACTTTCTTCTGGAGTGGGGTCATTCTCTAATCTCCTCATCATTGCACTGACCATTCCATCCACTACGCACAAAGCAAGGAAGAAGTTCAATGCACCTTCCCAAATTGGTTCAACAAAGCAATTGACATATGCGCCGATATACAGGAACAGAAGAAGGTATCGCAGTGACGGAAGGATTTTGGTGTTCTTCCATATCACCGTCACATTGGCGAAGTTTTTTATGGAGTAAACCAGCAATAAGCAAAATGGAATGATTCCTGAAACTCTGCCAACATCCAACCACATGTTATGGCGATATATCTGACTGGCTCGGCCGCCCATCGGGTACTGAATCAATTCACGCAGTCCGATCCAAAAGCTTTGAAAGCGGAAAGAATCTGCATTCTCTAAGGATGCCCGCCGCTCATAGCGCGCCGCCAAATTTGTACTCAGGATATAGTCCCTTATGGACAAGACATTGAAATGGTAGAGCAGAAACGCAATCAGGCTGATAACAGCCATGATTCCAATACATTTCAAAACTCCGGCAATGCCCTGCTCGCTGTATGCGAATTGCAGTGCGGCAAGAATCACGATCAGCAGAAGAATTGCAAATTGTGTTCGTGTGCCCAGCATGAACATGTACTGAATTGTGGCAAAAAACAACGCAAGGAACATGATCTTTACCGGGAGCCTTTTCTCAAACTTCACCGCATAGGGGGCAACTGAGATCGGCAACGTATTTAGTGCGCCGGATCCCGTTGCAGCTCGATATGTACCTGTCCAGAAATCAATCAAACGGTATCGGTTATTTCCGATGTTGACCAGCATATTCAAGGTCGCATAAGTTCCAAATCCGGCTGTCAGCGCCAAAATGCCATCTCGGATTTGTTTATCAGAACTTCCCTCAGCGATGAGCCAACCGATTGCGAATGCGACGACTGGCAGAACTCCGTGGTGGTACACACCTGAGATCGTCCGCATTCCAATCAAGGCATATGTCATGCCTGCAGACAGCAGCAGCCAAAAGCCTGGCGCATACAAGAAGTTAAAATAGATTTCTCTGCCAAGCATTCGCTGCCGCAGCAGAGCTACAAACAGGAACACCAACGGATACGCATATCCCCAATTGATCGCACCGAGCGTCAGCAGGAACAGAGGTACAATTGTCATGCGTCGCTTTGCTCCTTATGAATGAAGTCCAGGACCCGGTGCATTTGCACATTTCGATTTTTATTCTTCAGCACAAACTCTCTTCCTCTCGCACCCATCTCATCCAGCTCTGACGGACTTAATTTTCTGAGAGATTCCGCTGTGTCCCGAATGGAAGCAGCACTCTCCTTTGGAATATACGTTAAGAATGGATCATACTCTCCGGGTATCCCGTCCAGGCGAAACATCATGACCGGACGGCCCGATGCCATATACTCCATGGTCTTGGAAGGAAAGCTGTATTTCGTGTATTCGCCCTGATTGGTTCTTGGGTTGACAAGCACGGTTGCTTGCTTCTGCAACTGCACCGCTTCCTCATGCGGTAAAAAGCCGAAGAAGCGAATACGGGAATCTTGAGCAGCATATGCACGAATTTCTTCCTCCATTTCGCCGGAGCCGCACAGCCACAATTCAATGTCAGGATCATGCAATTCCTTCATCGCTTGAAGGAGTAATTCAAGGCCATAGCGCCGGTTCAACCGTCCTGTATATAGCATTGAAAATGGTTGAGGCTTTGAAACCGGCGGTTCATCTGCAACATCCCCACACATTCCCTCCATCACGAGGTATGGGCGATTTCCCACATGCAAAGGCACAGCCATTTGTTTCGTCAGGAGGATGAAACGATCTACTCTTACCATAAAGTGATAAACAATTTTGCAGTGGATTCTCCGCAAGAGTCTCCTGAATGCAGAAACCTGGTGCATATCATAAAACTCGGGAATATCCGTAATCACCGCTGTTACCCTGTATTCGGGCTTCAGTTTATTGACAGCCCACAAAAACGGAAGATATGCTGTGAAAATCAGGAGTTCTGATTCACGTGGATACTTCTTCAGCCACGCTCGTACCTTCCTCATTCGTATGAATTGTTTTACGAGCGGGATATTCCAACAGCCGACCTCATGGCCGACTATATTCCCGCAGGACCAATCTGTATCTTTCAGGCGAAAGGTTTTGAAATTTTTAGGCCATGTTCCAACCGGCAAGGCATTGATAACAATCAGCGGTTCATCTGTATTCGCATGGATTCCCTTGATCAAATTCCATTGAAAGTTATTTGCCGCATTGGAGACGCCTCGTTTTGATGCGGATATAATTTCCTGTTCCCGTTCCTCTGGGAACAATGGTCCCAAAATAATCATACAGATAGCTCCACCGCTTCTCGTTCCGTCAGTTTATAAATTTGCTCTGCCAGCCCGTCAATATCATTTTCTTTTACAATGTACTTTCCACCCGCACTCTCAGGGCTACCACCGACATCATAGGTGATGACTGGCGTCCCACAGGCTCTGGCCTCCAAGTTCACTGTCGGGTATGTATCCTGATGCGTAGGATTAACAAACACATCTGCCGCACTGTATATTTTGGCCAACTCACCGGGACTGGCTGTACGGGGCAGAGCCAGGATCCCCGGCAAGAGCTTCCTTTTTTGCTTTTCCGTCACGCCAACCAAGACAATCGCAAATCCGCTGTCCAGTTTTTCCCGCAGCCGACAAAAATCGAGCAACCCCTTCTCCTTATCCCAAACGCTGGCCGCACCTAAAATAACCGTTTTCCCGTCCAATCCGTATTGCTTTCGGAAACCACTTGGCGTTGGCTTGAACAGGCTTTTATCAATCTGATTATGTAACACTTCAACGGGGTATTCTTTTAAGAAGCTTTGCTTCACTACCCCGGCTAACCATTTCGATGGAACAATGATTGTCAAGTTCGCAAGGCCAGTAAAACACGCCTGTTTCTGCCGGTAATTTCTCTGTGTATAATCCGCCCCATATGTTTTGGGATATGCCTTCAACTGTGGACAATCTCCGCAGCCGGATTTCCAGCGGTCACATTTTGCTGCGCTAAATTGAGCACAGTGTCCGGTAAATGCCCAGCAGTCATGAAGCGTCCAAAGGATTTTGATTTGAGAATGCTTTTTCAACCATTTGAAGAGCAGTTCAATATTTAAATAGTAGCCATGCAGATTGTGCAGCCAAATCACATCAGGCCGGAAATGCTCGATTTGTGAAAGCAATCGCTGTGTTGCCGCTCTGGAGCCATACCCATTCAAATCGAATAAGCGCGTAATTCCTGCGTGAAACAGATAATCCGGCTTTGTGCCGATTCGAATCAATTGTGCCGCACCGTTATCTGCACATGTTCTTCCATATGCAGCAGCACATTCATGGCCCTCGTTTTTGAGCTGTTCACATTTATCTGCGATAATTCTGCCTGTACTTCCAAATCCGTAGACAGAGTTAATGAATAGGTATTTCATGAAAAACAATTCCTTAGTTGGCCGTGCGTAATACGTTCTTGAACAAGGCGGCATACTTGTTCAGGCCGATGCCCTTTGCATACTTTTCCGTGTATAGTCTCACTGCATTGCCGGACATTTTTTTGCACAGTTCCGGGTCCTGATACAATTGCAAGATATTCTGGGTGAGTTGCACACCATTTCCTACATCTGAACATAGCCCGATTTCAGAATACAAAGCATCCTTTGATAAGTAGGAACTCTGTTCCGCAACAGCCAGAATTGGCAAACCGCCCTGGAGATAGCTATAATATTTACTGGGGGCACACATACCGGCCAGACCCTGTTCGAGACTGACAACGCCGCAGGAACTGGCAGCGACCGCGTGCTCAAAAGCAGTTCCGGTGAGGAAATCGTGGATTTTGACATTAGGAAGCCGTTCTGCCGCCTGTCGGACTGACGGCATCTTGTTTCCGTGACCGGCAATTAAAAATTTGATATTCGTGTGATCCGCCAATTGGTTCATTGCATGAATCAAGGCTGTTTCATCCTGACAGATACCAATATTGCCAAAGTAGGCAACGATAAAGTCCTCATCTGTATATCCCAGTTCAGCCCGTGCTGCGGACTTACTGCCAGCTGTTGCTTCATGCGCCCAATTGGAAATGGTGACAACGCGATTCGCAGAAAGCTCAGGCCGATGGTCAAGAAGGTATTCCCGCATCTCATCGGTCAATGCAACAACGGATTCGGCGCGTTGGAAGAGACTTTTGTTGATTCGCTGCATCACGCTTGAAACGGTGCTGCCTTCTCTCAGACTACCCGAGGCATAAGCGACTTCCGGATAAACATCGTAGGACACAAAGATGATTTTCGTTTTAAAGAGTCTATTGGCCAAAATTGCAGCAATGGGAAGCACCGGTGGATTCGAATAGACAATGACCGCTTGGTAGTCCTTAAGTTCAAAAATATGGAGCAAGACCGAAAGTGTAAAAGAAAAATAGTTGATCAGTCTGCCGAGCTTACTGCGTCGGTTGAGCTGCATATAGTGAAGCCGGTGAATGGAAACGCCATCCTTCGTCTCTCTAACTGGAACCTCACCGCTGGTGTTATATTCCCTTGGGTAGCCGCACAAGGCACCGACAGAGTATCCGTTTTGCGCCAAATAACTGGCAGTATCAAAAGGGAGTGTTGCGGAGGAGTTATATTCTGGATAGAAAAACTGGCAGAGGAAAAGGATGTCACGTTTCATTTTTTCACGATCTCTCTTACTTTTTTCTTATTCCGGTTTAAGAACCCTAACGCGCAAATATCACCTGGCACCCTCATGAGAAAAAACGATATGTACAGTCTTTAAGAGGCACCTGATATCAAGGATGATGGATTGGCGCTCAATGTATTCCATATCGTAGATGATTTTTTCTTCCGGTTTTAGTGAGTATCCGCCGTTTACCTGTGCATACCCGGTCAGCCCCGGCGTGACCAGCAGGCGGTTGGAGAAGCCCGGAATATATTTCTCAAATTCTCGGTAGAAATAAGCACGCTCCGGCCGCGGGCCGACGAAACTCATGTCGCCGCGCAGGATGTTATAGAGCTGGGGAAGCTCGTCCAGCCGAGTGCGCCGAAGGATTTGGCCAAAGTGCGTGCATCTTGGATCCTGTTCATCCGCCCACTGGGGGCCGTTTTCCTCCGCATCAAGGCGCATGGATCTGAATTTATAGATCATAAACGGCTTTCCATTGATGCCAAGCCGCTCCTGCTTAAAAATCGGAGCGCCTGGTGAGTCTATGGTGACAATCAGTGCAATGATCATCATCGGGATTGCCAAAATCAGCAGGCCCAAAAAAGAGCATACTATGTCAAAAACACGCTTCGTTACCAGAAACAGCTTCTTCTGCCGCAGTACAGGCTTTGCTATCTGAATGATCGCATCGGCAGAGCTTTTCTCTGCCAAACAGCCGGTCGCTGTTGACGCCATATATCCCACATCCCTACACGCTTAATCTCTAAGTAGCTGCACCGTCAGGCCGGTGTTGAGCCAGATGGGATCAAAAGCTCTTCACGAACGTTAGGTACAACAAAGCTGTATATCTGTTCAAATGCCCACTGTGTGGTCGCATCATCATCCGGCATTTCACCTCCAAGCACTCTTGCAGCAAAAGACAGCATCGTGTCAAAAACCTGATGAAGTCGCATGTTGACATTGGCTTCCGGTTTGAAAGTCTGTTCCACCGCTGCAAATAGCTCCTGAAAACATTGGAGATGCTCCTCGTATGCATAAGTGCGGCAATTCGCAGAGTAGTAGTATCGAAGGTAAAAGAGGCAGTCGTCCCTCCTTCCAAGAATGAACCTCCAGCTTGCTGACCACAGTTGAAACGCTCTGTCCTTCCATGGAGTATTCTGTATATGTATGCCCACGAGGTTTTGCTTGAGAAAATACGCGAAAGCGACATCTTCCATGTGGAAGGCAGCACACAGCAGCGCCTCTTTGCTCTCAAAGCAGTGATAGATATATGCCTCGCTCAGGCCAGCTTCTGTTGCGATTGCTTTCGTTGTCGTTTTGTCTAATCCATCCCTGGCCACAACACGAACTGTCCCCTCAATAAAAGCTTGCTTTGCATTCCGTTCCCTCTTCATTCGATTACCTCATTTATGGTACATGATGTTATTACTGAGTGAGTGCCCACTATGTTATGTCCAAGAAAAAAGCAAATCATTTTTATTACTGCGAATGATTTGCTGATCCACAATCGGAAATTTCATGGAGTTTGCCACTCTGCTACAAAAGCAAAGAAAAAGCCCCGCACAGCAAGGCTTTTTCTGATTCGATATCATCTGATAACACTGATTCTTGACTGCGCAGAGATTACATCCCTGCAGCATTCAGCTTTTGCATATTGTCCCTTTTCAATTCCAGCGAAGAATGCACGTATCGGTCCAGCGTGATTGTGACAGAGGCATGGCCCAGGATTTCGGACAGCGATTTGATCTCAAAGCCGACCTCAACGGCACGTGTCGCAAATGTGTGGCGAAGTGTATGAAAATGCACCCCCTCCAGGCCGCATGCCTGCGTGTACTTCTCCAATCGATACTGCAATACCCGTGGTTCCATGAATGCGTCCGTTCCAGTCAAAACATATGCGGCTGAACTTTGCGGCTTCATGTGCCTGCAAAGCCCAGCCACGTATTCCGTCATAGGGATCGTTCGCACGGAGGTATCGCTTTTGGGTGAACCGATTACGATTCTCGTTCGAGCATTCTGCGTTACGCTGGTGTCACGCAACCTTTGCAGCGTCTCTACAATTTTGATTGCTTTATCTCTTGTAGAAACATATTCCCAACGTAACGCGCAGAGCTCACCAATTCGGATGCCTGTACACAACGCCAACAAGATACCGAATCTGCATGGATCCAAATCCTTCTGCAGATATGAAATGAAGCGCTCCTGTTCCTCTCTGGACAAAACACGCATTTCCTTTTTTCCTATCTTCGGATAGTTGATCTCCACCACGGGAAAGCTTCCTGTGACCTTTGAAGCCGTGAACTTTAAGATCCCGTGCAGCACGACCAAAATATCATGTACGGTTTTTGGCGCAAGCTCATCTTCAAACTGTAACTCTTTGATAAAGTCATCCATCAGCTCTGGGGTAAATCCCAACGGGCAGCACTCGCCCAGCTTTGGAATGATGTGCTTCTCGACTACTGTGCTGTATTTGATATATGTCGATTCTTTCACCTTACTTTTCTTTGCGTAAAGCCACCCTATACAATAGGCGGAAAACAGATTTTGAATTCTGGATGTTGGCAACGGATTTCCGTTTGCTAACGCCGCTTTGCACTTTTCTGCTTTCTCTTTGGCCTCACGGTATGTTTTTCCATAGCAGTATCCATACTTGATTTTTCCAGATAGCTCGCGCCCTTTGCTATAGCGAGCTTCCCAGCGACCATCCCGCCGTCTGAAGATATTCTCACCCTTTGCCATTTCGTAATTCCTCCTTGTGCAGTGATCATATTGGGTGTGGATCTTATTTTAAATCCATCCAGACTGCCGGTTTGACTGCGCTAAACTTTCAAATCAAGGTATTTCTTCGACAAATATTGCCGTGCGCTGATAAAATCACACTTTTTTCTTCCATTTCGCCGCTGAGGCAATTGCATTTCAATGTGCAATATGCTATAATACGGAAGAAAAAATAGGGTTTAGCTTTCCCGTGGAGTGGCAAACTCCATGAAAATGACTTGGTAATCTGTTGTAGCTCAGGAGATTTTCGCATTGCGGAAATCTCCTTTTGTTTTTCCAGCCTGCTGATTCAATAATGTCTTCCGCCGCTATCTCATCTCGCTTTATAAATCGTCGTTCTGCTCTTTTTAATTATATAATGCTCTATAAATAAGTCAATAGCTCTTTTTATAGAGCGGATAAAAAATGCCGGGCAAGATATAATTTTATCCAGAAAGGGGCGGCATTTTTATGAGCAAGGAAGGCGTTAGCTTTAAGAACAGAGACCGTTTTATCCAGCTTGGTATTGCAATTTCAACTCTGCGCAAATTACGTGGTATGTCTCAGGATCAACTGGCAGAGAAGGCTAATATGAGCCGCTCTCATCTAAGCGCCATTGAAGCGCCTAACATGATCAGAAGCTTTTCCTTGGAGACACTATTCAACCTTGCAGACGCATTAATGATCACACCATCCGATCTTCTCAACACATCACTTTTTTCTGAGCAAATCAACGATCTTACGGATTCTGAGAAGTAACTCTACTACTGTTCTTTCTCTGTGTTAAATCTCCGATAGAGTGAGTCCTTCTGGGAGGTCCATCATGAACCTCCCCTGGGTCCAGCAAATAGGCGCAGTCCTCCCTTGGCGGAGGGCTGCGCCTTTCTGCGGCCCTACTGCACGGAATACAGATTGGATGTACTGCTGCCGTTATCACGATAGCGCGGGATCTTTTGCAAATATCCGTGCTGCTCCAGATCCGTCAATGCCCGCTTGACCGTGGAACGGGACAAGCTCATGTCGGACGCAATCGTCTTGATTCCTGGCCAGCATTTGCCCTCGCTGTCTGCGCGGTCACGCAGATACATATAAACTGCCCTCGCTCTGGAGGGCAGTTCGGTGTCGGCGTAAATTGTTCCAAAGTAACTCATAGATCCTCCTCACCGTAAGTTTTCATCTGCTTGCCGCCCCTGCGCCGGGGCTTCTCTACGGCAGGCTCATGGGCAATGCCGCCGCGTCCGGAAACGGCATAGGCTCCACGCATATCTGCATTCTCCGCCTTGCTTGATTGTGGAAGATTTCGCTCCAGATCCTCACGGTTTGCATAGGCTACCGCGCGATCTGCCCGCTCCGGAACAATATAGGGCTCCTCGAAGGTGATGCCCCATTCCAGAAAAAGCCGCAGGCGGGTACGCATGGGATGCTGTCCTGTCTTTTGGACAATAAAATTTCCCTTGGGAATAGACTTCAGCTCATCTGGCGTCAGCAGCGGACGTTCCATCATCTGCAGACTTTGGCTGGGATCGTTTTTTCCACGGCTCACCGATCCGGATAGGACAGTGCGGTTTCCGAGCGCCTTGGATAGCACTTCCGCTGTCTGACTGTTTGGTGCGAAGCCACCGAAGATGGTATCCTGGCAGTTGTCCTGAATAATTTCACTTCCTTCTTTTCCGTAGTTCTTTTCAAGCTGTGCCAAAGACTGAATGATCGGCACCAACGTCAGGTGGCGGGAACGGCCCGCGGAGAACAGCGGAAGGACATCAAAGGGCGGCATGGTGCCGAACTCATCGCAAAACAGTACCACGCGGCTTTGCAACTTTCCACCGTTTTCATCCGCCACAGCAAACAGTTCACGGCTCAGATTTTGAATCATCAAGCCCGCCATGAAGTTTTTGGTGGTGTCCTCCTCCGGAAGAATGAGAAAGATGGCAGACTTTTCAGAGGCAAATTTCTCTGCATCAATGGCGCTGTCGAAGCAGAGCACCTGCTCCAGCTCCGAGTCCAGAAACGCATTGAGGCGAGAAAGCACCGTGGACATGACAGAGGCCATGGCCTGCTCCGCACTGTTGAGTGCAGCACCTGCAAACCATCTGGCCTTGTGGTCAGGCGGTAGCTTACTCATCAGGAGCTGGAAGTGACTCTTGCCTTTTACCTTGCTGGGTTCCAGCAGATCCTGCACCAGCTTGAAGACAGAGACGATGTGCCGGCGTTCCTGTGGATGCTCCTGATCCGGCGGCAGAAACTCCGCCAACATCAGAATGACCGAAGTGAGCAATCCCTCCGCCGCATCATAGAAAAAGGCGTTCTGTCCGCGATTGCTGTCATCACCATCGGGGTTAACAATGGTTTTGGCAAGAATCTTGGCGTACTTCTCCGCCTTGGCTCGAGCCGCCAGGTTCTTGGGATCTTTTCTTGCGATATCCATGTAGCGGTTGACCAATGTCAGCAGATTGTTGCCATCTGAGCGAGTGGGATTTCGCAGGTCAATAACAGATACATTGTAGCCATAGCAGTTTTTTGCAATCGTACCGTAATTTCGGGCCAGGTCACCCTTGCTGTCCAGCGCCAGCCAACTCATGCCGGAGGCGCAGGCATATTCCAGATTGGGGTACAGGAAAAATGCGGTCTTGCCAATACCGCTGGCGCCGATCATAAGGCAGTGAATATCATCACTGTCTACCAGTGCGGTGAGCTCCTGTGGTTGCCCCTTGCAGCCGAGGATCAATCCCTGCTCCGTGGGGAGATTCTGTCCTCTGCGCCACTCTCTGACTTTGAATGGCACATGGGCATAGGCCTGCCTGATTTCCTTGTCGGTGGCCCATCGGGCTGTACCGTGCTGTCCGTCGCCCACGGTGCGGGATTTGATATTGCCAAGGGTATAGTGATGGGACATCATGGACAGCCCGCCGATGACAAGGAACATCGCCGCTCCCGCCGCGATCAGGATCCAGATACTTGCGTTCAACATTTCACCTCATTTCATTCATAGCAAAGCCCTGAGCGTTTTCGTCGCTCAGGGTCAGATCGTCATTCCAGTCTTTGTTTTCCGGGATCAGGCGCTCCACGGAATAGCGCACTTCCAACTGCTCTCGCATCCGGCGGCTGGCCTGATGGCCAGCTTCATCATTATCGAGACAAAGTAGAACGGTGTCGAGCTGCGGCGTTTGCTCCAACATCTGCAATACCGGCTGAATGGATGTTCCACAGCAGGCCACATAGCTATGCCGCTGCCAGTCCTCCGGATGAATCGTGATATAGGACAACATATCAATGGGCGCTTCAAACACATACAGGCTTCTGTCTGTGCCGACATGATGGAAGCTGTATCGCGGGTCGCTGCCCTCCACATTCAGACGGAAGGCTTTTCCGTAGCTGTTGGCGCTGCGCTTATGGGCGTGGCGAGGAACACACTCCGCATCCGTGCCGACAAACACGGCGTTGTGATACTCGGCATCTTCATACAGGAGTCCGGCCTTGGCATAGTGCGCCACCACATCTCTTGCGATGCCGCGATGCTTGATGAGATACGCAAACACTCTGCGCATATCTTTGTTGGCAGGTGGCAGTGCAAATGGTTTCACGGGTTCCTCGGTGCGCTCCCCGGCAGAAGGATACGCTGTTCCCAGCTCACCGCCCAGCAGCATTGTCACTGCGTCCGGGTAGCTAAGGCCATAGAACCGCTGCACAAAACTGACGGCGTGTCCGCCTCGCTCCTCCGCATGGTCATACCATTCGTTGCCTCGGACGGTCACGCTGTGGTCACTGGCAAGGCGTTTTTCCCTGCCGGAGGAAAGCAGCTTTTCACCGCGGCAGCGCAGGAACTCCTCCAGATCCACTGCGGCGGCGCGCTGTTTCTGTTCTTCGGTGAAATGAATATAGCTTGACATGGAGTCCTCCTTTTTTACATACTCTGCTGATACTGCGTCTGCTCCTCATGGTCATCTGCCTTGTGGCCCATGGCCATGCGCTTCTCCATAAGCCGTCTGCGGCGTTTGGAATCGATGCGGATCCCCGCCGGGTTGACTGGCGGAATGGAGTTGTTTTGGAATATCCTGCTCATGTGATGGAGCAGTTTGCTTGCCGCCAGCATAACAGACGGATCCCGGAACTGGTCGAAGCAGTCGAGAAAGAAGCGCGCATACTCATTGCCCTGTGCCGCGGCTCGGATCAGCCATTCTCTGGCCTGCTCACGATCCGGAGGGACATCCCGCCCCAAGAGATACAGCTTGCCCAAGGTGTACTGTGCAAATTGATTTCCCTGATCAGCGGAGGCTGTCAGGTATGCAAGTGCCTTTGCCACATCCTTCGGCACGGACTCGCCGGCGAGATAAATCTTTCCGAGCCGATACCGTGCAAACTGATTGCCATGGTCTGCAGCTTTGCCCAGCCACCCCAGCGCTTCTTCCCAGCGTTTCTGCGTGAGGAGCAGATTCCCGAGGGCGTACTCCGAGAAATCATTACCGGCTTCTGCCGAGCGTCGAAACCACTCCTCCGCTTTTTCGTGGTCACGCAAGGTGGAGAGGTCATCCCGATAGAACTTACCAAGCTGATGTGCCGCAACGGTATATCCCTCCTCCCAGAGCTGTTCCAGCGCTTTGACCGCTTCTGCGTGTTCCGCATCCAGCGCATAGATGTCATGCAGAACAGCCTTGGCGGCGCGATAGCGCTGCGCCTGCTCGTACACACGGTAGGACTGATGCTCTGCCTTCTGACTTTCCGGCTCCGGCTCATCCTGCATCCTTTCATCCTCAAAGGTTGGGAGGCCGAGACGAATGTTCTCGGCCTCCTGGATGATGTCGTTCTTGATTTTGCGAAACTCCTTGCGTTGGGATAACGGGAGTCGTTCCCATGGGGTACTGTGACCGTAGCACTCGTTCAGTTCCTCGTGGATCTGATTCCATACCTTATAGCACTCAGAAACTTCCGGCAACTCCGCCAGTGCATCCACGATGGTATCGACGAGCTGCTTCAGCGGCTTCTTGAGATAGCCATACTGTTTCTTTCCGGTAGTCGTTTCCAGTGCCTGCACAAGCTGACGCATGTTGTCCGCGATGATCGGGCTGTCGCAGATCTGGTGCTGCATCCGGCTGATCATTTCCCGCATGGCATTCTGCGCTACCTCCACCAAGTCTGAGTAGGCCACATCCTTGCGCTCATAGATTTGCTGCATCTCATCCCGGAAGATGGCATTGGTCAGCTTGGATCGCATGGCCGCGATTCCATCCTTAGTCAGGAAGCCTTCCTTCGGATCATCCGACCAGACCATCATGTGAATGTGCGGGTGATGCCCTTCATCATGGAAGGCGGCATACCAGTGGAAGTTATCGAGCGATATCTTCATTGACTTTGCCAGCGTCGGTGCGTTCTCCATGAGGAGCGTGCGCCACGCATCGGCGTTGTCGAATTCCAGACGAGCGGCATCCTCACGGCGCAGCGAGTAGATGATGGTCCACACATTTCCCTCATGCGATTCCAGCTCTGACATTGCCGAAGCGAGATCTACGGAAGTGCTTGAGCTGAACAGGCCATGGCTTCCGTGCTTCTGCACGCGGGGGCGGGTAGCGATGTACTGCATATATCCGCTCTCCGAATCAATTCCGTGGAGGTTGGCATCCAACGCCATGGTGATGAATGCGGAGGCCGTACCAAGCGTCGGCGTTTTGCAGTAGTCCTCGTACTCAAATAGCTCCACCGCATCCGGAAAGTCCGTGAGCAGTTTCTGGATGAGCTCACGCTGACCTTTTGTGACCGCACCGTTTCCAGCCAGCTTCTCCACGCCTTCACGGGTAGCGATGTAGCGCATGTACCCGCTGGCTTTCCCAGATTTGATATAGCCGCTTTTCTGTACGAGCTTCGCCATCGCTTACACAGACTTCTGAAAGTCCATCGCATCCTTGAAGGAGATGCGGCCATTGGTCCGCTTCATATCTCGGATAGCCCTGCCGCGCAGGCGCTCATATGTTCCTTCGTCGATGTCGGTATCGTAGGCGATGATCTGTGCCATCAGGTTGATGTCCACGCCCTGCTTGAAAAGCAGAGAACTGATGCGGCTCGCAAAACCGTCCAGCGTTCCGGTCAGCGTCTTGGAGAGTACTTCAGGCAGAAACGCATTGGCGTTTTTCGTGTGTAAGGATCCAACATAAAACTCAATTGCTTTTTTGATAAACTCATTTTTGGCAGCACAGTTATCTGTGCGATAATAATCCTCGACCTTTTGCCACGTGCTGTCTGGCAACCAAATAGTGTGTTTGTTCTTATTGCTCATTTTGTCCCTCCATACTGCTTGACGTCGCTCAAATCCACTGAAAACACTGGCTTTTTTGAGCAAATCTCAAATAAAAGCGTCAACGCTTGATTCCAATGGAGAAAAAGACGTCACTGAAAAAACTCGAAAACAGCCCGCACTGCGGGATGTTGTGAGTGCCCTGATGCTTAAAAGCGTCAGGGCTTTCTCCTGCTTTTCTTTCGTCGGATGCCAGTCTCCCCACAAAGCGGTTCAAAGCCCGCCCAAGCCCCCACGGTGGGGTACTCGCTCGGGCTGCCTGTAAAAAGCGCACACAGCGGCCCACAGGGGCGGACACGGCGGTTACATCTGCATCCCAGGAGCCTGCGATTCACTTTCACGAAGCTGCTGGGCGTATTCGTGCAGGCTCATGCCGGTTTGCTGCTGACAGAACGCCTCCATCTTGCTGAGCAGGACTTCCTGTTCAGCAGCATTGAGCGGGTAACTCCAGCTTTCTTCCGAACCGTCTCCCTTGCAGAGGTTCAGTTCCAGTGTGTCGCACAGACAATCCTGCTCCACATCATAGTTAGCGTAGATGTTGAGCCAGTCATCGTTCTGATCGGTGCAGACAAATGTCCCGAAGGCGGCATCCACATCGAAGTCCGCCTGCAGATAAAAGTTGAGCTTGCCGTCTGATTCGATGATCTCCTCACCGAAGGAAAAGTTCTGTGCGGAGAGATGACCTGCCGAGGTGATTTCTTTGCCTTTCAGATGATTCAACAGCTTGCGCCACTTATCATCGCCCGATGCGAACTGCGACCGGGTGGCATGATAGACCGCCACCGATACATCACGCATTGCCCAGGTCTGCCAGCCATCCATAATGTGAACAGCGGAGAACTCACGCTTGTCGAAGTTCACATCGAATACGCCGCGCACCTTTCCAGTGTTCTCCATGCGAAGGGCTGTCAGGGCATCAAACTCTTTTGCTGTGATGGGCTGCCCGCCGAAAAACATTCCGATGAATTTGCCCGGCGCCACGCCATTGTCTTTCGTAATATAACCGCGCAGCTTTTTCCCGACCGCCAACAGTTCCTCGCCGGGCGAGGTCTTGAAGTACCATTCCTGACCACGCTCCGTTACATGGTAGGCGGCATAAGTGCGGGCCGCTTCTTCCTCCGCACGCTGTGCGGCAGCTTCCGATTGGATCGCACGGCTGATGCGCGCATACTCCCGCTCCGGAAGCTGATTGCACAGCTCGTCCAGTACATTCTCCAGATGCTCCTGCAAGGTTTCGTCCCTGAGATGCTTCTCGATAGCATTTTTCCAACGCTGGTCGATCCATAGAACGATTTCTTCCTGCTGTGCCATATCAGTTGCCCTCCTTCACCGTGACTGCCATGGGCTTCGGCTCACTACTCGGCGTTTTGGGTACGGCAGATTTGGCAGTGCGCTTAGGCTTGGGAGCAGGGACAGCCTTGCTGTCCAGATACTCCCGCACAGCTTCCGGCACCGTCTGCTCATAGAGCTGCTTGAGCGCATCGTCCATGCGGGCCTGCACGGAGGAGTGTTCCTTGCGGAGAGAAAACTCCAGTGCATCCAGCTTGTCATCGTCAAAGGTGAGTGTAATATTTACTTTCTTCATACTGTACCTCCTCAGTCATAATTGATATACGGAATTTTCAGCCAGTGCGTCCAACCACGGTTCGCCAGTTCCGTTTTCACCACACCGTACTTGGTACCCATAGCCTCGATGACCTGACCGCCGCCAATGTAAACGCCGATGTGCCCGTCATGCCAAACGGCAAGGCCGGGAATATCCGGCATGGTATCGATGGTGCCGGACTCTGTGGCGCTGTAGTACATCTGGTTGGCACCGATATCCGGCATCCCGTGGGTACCATAGTCAATGGTCATCGTTTCCGGGGACAACCATCCGTATCCCTTGATAAGTCCCACGCAGTCGGTAGTCCTGCCGCCCAGCCAGTTGGCACGGATAAAATCTTCGTAGCTGCCGACACCGTCAGGGTACTGTTCCAGCTTGTAGGCAAAGAGCGCTTCGGTCAGCACATCGCCGTAGGTGCCCCAGACATAGCCCCAACCGGATTCCCATGCGTGGATAGCGTAGGTCACAAGGTCAGCGGCATTTTTGCTGTTGGAATCGGTGAAAGCCGAGATGTCCAAGTCGATACTGCTGCCATCTCCGCGAAGGAACTCACCGCTGTAATTCCCGCCGCCCGCAGCGCCGGCAATCATAGAATAGATGTGGTTGATATTGCTCTTGTCATCCTCTGTGATCGTCCGGCCCAGCTCTGCTTCCAGATTGGCATACGCTTGATATAACGAAACCGGAACAGCGACGGTGTATTCTTCTTCCATGCTGGTGACCGTGCCATCGTCGTTCTCGACATCTACCGTGCGGGTACGGGTTTCCCAAATGAAGAAGCATTCTACGAAGCGGCTTGCCGCCCGTGCGGACGGCGCATCCTCGCCAAAGCAGAGGGCATCAAAAACGGCCTTGATCCGAATCGGGTCAAGGCCGTTTCCGCTTTCCGTTTGCCCATTGACGGAAGCCACTGCCGAATCCAGAAGAGAAAAAGCGGTACGCATCTCCTCAATATGATACCGGAATTCTGCGGGTACTTCTGTCGAGTAGTTCACGCCATAGAAGGCTGCAGCTACTGCCTGATTGTTGTGATCCGCACCTCCGGAGCCAATAGAACACAGAAGTGCGATGAGTACAATGACTGGCGAGAGAATTGCGACCAGCGTCCATCCCACGCCTTTGCGCAGCTTTTCGTTAGAGAGCACCGTCGCCGCGGCTTTTGCGATCATGCCTGCAGATACTGCCATCAGCGACCACCCGCTGTGCCAAACAGCCGTTCCTTGTATGTCGGAGCATGTACCTCCAACAGGTAGCGCTCATTTCCGCACTTGTACAGGCAAACGCCGCGCTGAGGGAACTTGATGAGATTGTATTCCGCCTCATCCAACTGGAGCATTTCCATGTAGCTGCGTTTGTCAATGGAGCCTGCGTTGAACAGGAACTGGTGGGGCGGGATGCTGAACAGCGGCTTGGTCATTTCGCGCACATGTTCCTGATCAAAGTCCTCCAGATTCTGCGAGGCCAGCAGCACGGCGGATTCCTTTTTGCGCACACGCTTGAGGCAGTTGCGGATGTACTCAATGGCCGTGGGATTGGACAGCCAGATATACAGCTCGTCCAGTGCCGCCACGGTATTGCCGACCGTCAGAAGCTTATCCGACATGAAGGACAGCACATTGAACAGCATGGCATTGCGGACATTTTTGGCGGCGCTCAGCATTCCTTTGACGCCGAAAACAAGGAAGCGGCTGGAGGTGATGTTGGTGTGCCCATTGAAGAACTGTGCATCAGCGCCCTTGCACATGGAATGCAGTCCCAACAGCACTTCCTGCAGGAGCTTTTCCGTATAGAGCAGATGAGCGTTTGGATCGTAGCTTTTGAATTCTTCTTCGATCAGGTCATAGAGGTCAGAGAGGATCGGATAGTCTTCCGGTCGCATGCGGCGGAAGTTGCTTCGCTCCGTGATTCCCCATTTCGCATAGAGCTTGGACACCATAATCTCAATGGTGTCGATGTGGGCATCGCTGAAATCCTTATAGGCTCGGAAGAAGTCCTTGAGAAAGGAAACATGCTGTGCCAGCAAAGTGCTTTTGCGGAAGGCTTCCGGCGCTGCCGTATCGTCCGGGTCACCGCCATCATCCCAGCATTTCGGCTCCAGTACATTGATGATGTACTTTCCCGCCATGAGGTCGGCAAAGCAGCCGCCCACGGCCTCGCACATTTCCT
Organism: Clostridiales bacterium; assembly: GCA_019420945.1. Classification (GTDB taxonomy): domain Bacteria; phylum Bacillota; class Clostridia; order Oscillospirales; family Oscillospiraceae; genus UMGS1766. Next base: position 44,631 of record JAHZGF010000007.1, read on the forward strand.
GCTGCTCATGCTCGGCATCCAGCGTGATAACGGACTTTCCGGACTCCAGCAGATTGAGGATTAGGAGCTTCATCAGATAGGATTTGCCCTGGCCGGAGTTGCCGAGAATGAGGATGTTGGCGGAGGTCTTGTCCTCATCGCGCTGGTCGAAGTCCACGAGGATGTTGCTGCCGTACTTGTCCCGCCCGACATAGAAGCCCTTTGCGTCCGTTTTGCCGGAATAGTTGAAGGGATACAAATTCGCCACACTGGATGCCGGGAGAACACGCTCGAACTGCTGGCCGAAGGCGTTGTATCCCACGGGGCTGGCACAGCAGAAGCCCTGCTGCTGACGGAGCAGAAGCCTGTCCACATTGAGCTTACTCCGTACCAGTTCTGTCAGCACATCGGTCTGGAGCAGCTTGAGCGTGTTATAATCCGAAGCGGTCAGCTCGATATAGACGGCGCAATGGAGCAGCGGCTCTCGGTTACGGTGCATGGAAGCCACCAGCGATGCCACATCCTGTAGATTGCTTTCCGCCGTGATCGTCTGCTGCAGGTCGTTGGTGTTGGAGCTGCTCATGCGGTTTTTGTTTGCGGCATTCTGGATGATGCGCTTTTCCTCGGCAGGTGTTACCTGGCGGGTGTAGATGCGCAGCGTGATCCCATCCTTTTCACCCAGATGTCGGAGAATAGCCTGCTCATCGGTCTGCGTGGGATACTCCCGCAGCGCCCACACGCAGCGAAAGGTGTTGCCGCAGATGAAGTGATCCGGTTCGAACTTGACCACGGAAGGTGCAATCATATCCAGGAAGGATTTGATGCCTGCAGTCTCCCGGCTCTGCGGCGCTGCTTTTTTCGTTTTCTTTGCCAAATGAATCCCTCCTTTACTCACCGACAATAACCCAGCGGTCACCGTCGAAGTCCTCGAACTTTTCTGTTGTCACGTTCTGCTCAAAGTAAACACCCAGCATCTTTTTGAGATCCTGCTCGGTGGCTCGGCGGGTCGTGAAGCCGTTGTCGTTGATGTTCTGCTCGATGCGGGAAAGGTAGGAGAACACATCGGACTCCTGTTCGCCGCGCAGACGGATGATAATATAGAACTCACGGCTGGACGCCATGAGCACTTGAATGCGGTCCAGGTGCTTGCTGTCCTGTTCCAGCAGTCTGCGGACCGCTGGCAGTTCCTCCTGGCTCAGACGATCCCGGTAAAAGTCCTTATTGCGCTCGAAGGATTCCTTGGAATTGAGGGCCAGCATCTCGATCTCCGCCTGTCCCTTTACGACATTCAGCAGCGCATAGATGCGGGCGCTGATGCTGGAATCCGGCAGGACGGAGATGTTAGTGGGCTTGATGATGAAGAACACGAGATTGCCCATGCGGGTGGCAATGCAGTAGTCCTTGATCTCCTCAATGCCCATGAGCTGCCGTGTGGAGCAGGCGGCTTTGTCCTTTTTCTGCTTTTTACTCACGACTCCAACCTCCAATCATAGAATTGCTGCTTTGTAATCAGGAACGCGGCGGCATATTTGAGGAAATCCAATATGCTGGTTCCGTCGAATCGAATGCTGAGGAAGGCGTAAACAGCCGTCAGCACCAGCGGCAGGGCGATGCCTGTCTGGGTCAGCGCCAGAACAGAGATAAGAAGCCCCACGCCGATGATGCCGATGTCCCGCAGCTCCCAAAGCCACAGCATGGCTTTTGCGGTCAAATTATCAGGGTAAATATAAATTGCTCTCACCTCCGGAGAATAGAGATGGCCGCAGGTTTCCCTGCGGCCATCCAGTGGGTTGATTATTCTTCTGCGTTATCCAGCGCCTGCTGGATCAGCTGTGTGATGAAGTCCTTCTGCTTCAGGTGATTCTTTTCCAGATACTCTTTCAGGCGGTCGAAGAGTTCCGCGGAGATCTTCACCGCAAGGGTCCGTTCTGTCTGCATATCGTTTCCTCCTTCAAAGTGTTCTGCGAAGATGCGCTCCACATATTCCGCCAGTGTACCCAGCTTCATTTCTTCTTTCTCTGCCATGATTCTTGCGTGAAGTTCTGCCGGGATCATGGCGCAGAGGTTCTTTTTGCCCTCCATCGGTCTGCTCCTTTCCTCGATTTTGCAAGCAAAGCATACCGGAAGAAGTCATGGAAAGCTATTCACCAAACTCAACGAAGAAGCTATGTGAAACGGAAGCAAAACCACCAAGGCAGCTATACCTCCCGAAGAGCTGCGGCGATCCGTCCCATGATAAACTCTACGCAGGGTATCGCTACGCTGTTGCCCAACGCTTTATAACGGGCGCTGTCCGAAGCACTGGGGATATCTGTCCAGCTATCCGGAAAGCCCTGCAAGCGCTCACACTCCAACGGAGTCAAACGACGAATGAGATAGGCATAGGTTTCTGTTTTTTGGCAGACGAGATCGGTGGCATCCTTGTGCTGGCGGGCGCTCTGCGTGCTGACCACACCATTCTCACGGAAATCATCCACACGTTGGCGACTGTAGACCGCATGATGATCGGTGGCCGTCAGTGTATATGCGATGTCCCGCTGATACCCGATCCCATTGCCGCCGTTCTGCGGCTGTCGGTCAATGGCATTTCCCGTGATGCAGAAGGTTTCTTCCTGCTCTACGAGCGGCACATTGTTGCCGCCGGTTCCGTATCTTGCGGACATGGTAGGCACCACCTGATGAGGACCAGTGTAGCGGGCATCAATGCCATGGTTTTCATAGACGAGCGGTTGGTGTCCATGCTCCTGCGCCCGCAGGGTACCGGACACATCCTCAGAGCACTCCATAACGCTTCCGCCCTGGTCATTTAGGCACAGGACGGACGGCATACAGTTTCCGCTGGCAGAGCCTTTCAGCGTAGGAGCCAGTTCCTCGCCATACCCAATGCTCCCAGCAGAGGCGCCGGCTCCTGCCGAGAATGCGGCCGCCACGAAGGTCTGCTGTTTCATTCCCGGCTGTGCATTCAATGCGCCCGCAATATCATGTAAGTCACGGACCTCGTCCCTTTGGTTGGCAGCAAAGGCCATGACACCGTTTCTGCCGGTGGACATCCCGCAGTTCGCGCCGAGCGTGGCGGCAACATCGCCGGTCAGGTCACCATTGTAACCGTCAAAACCCTCGACGGTGTCATCCGGCTGCGTCACGAAGGTCTGCATCTGCATATTGGTGGTTGCCATCAAGGCACCGGACACACCGTGCAGGTCGATACCCTCGTCCCGCTGATTGATATGGAAGGCATTCAAATCCGTAGGTTGCCCGTCCGGGCACATCAACCCGGCTTGGATCTTCAAAGCCCGTTCCAGCTTCGGCGGCAGTGCTTTCCCGCGTTCAGAAGCTCGGCGTAGGATCCCCAAACATGCTTTCGGGGATAAATAGTATTTTATCGGCGGTGCGTCCTGCAAAATCTGCGACAAGGAAGATCCTCTTGCGTCGTTGGGCGACACCCCAGTATTGAGCATCCAGGCACCGCCAAGCCAGGGAGAAATCAGTTCCCAGTAGGATTCGCCCAGCAGATTGCCATGGCCAGGGGTAAGGTCCAGGGACATAAACGGAACCGCACTTAACTCGGACGATCTCTTCGAGGACGATACGGAAGTCCTCGCCTTTGGGAGTTCCGCTGGAGAAGGCTCCTGGAACATTTTCCCACAGCATATACCGAGGTCGGACAGCGTGACCTGCTCGGCCTCTTTGTTCGTCTGCATTTCTCATCTCCTTTACCAGTCGAACCTGCTCCATAAACAAACCGGAGCGGGCGCCGGATAATCCGGCTCTCGCTCCAGCCACGGATAAATCCTGGCACGGGCTGCCGCCGCAGATGATATCTACGGGCGGCAGTTCTGCGCCGTTGAGCTTTGTGATGTCACCCACATGGATCATGCTTGGAAAGCGCTGCTTCGTGACCTCAATGGGAAAGGCTTCAATCTCCGAAGCCCACACCGGTGTGATGCCACTGCGGATCGCGGCCAAAGGGAAACCGCCGATGCCATCGAACAAGCTGCCCATCGTCAGTCTGCTCATTTCGCCACCGCCTGTACGACCGTGCGCGTGGTATTGACGGCGGCCTGTGCCGTATATACCGCACTCATGATGTTGGCTCTTGTCGTTGTGTCCAGGCCAAATGCTCCGGCAATGCGGGGAATCTCACCGGCAGAGAGCATCAGCCCCAGTCCCAACAGTGCGTGATCCTTAAACACCATGAGTCCGGCGATGAGGATAGTCGCCTGTAAAAATGCGGTCAGGCACAGACCGATAATTTGTTTGCACCACTGGATGAAGCCATCCGTATAGCCACGGGGCACAGAGAACATATATAGACTTCCCACGGCAATCTGGATCAGCAGAATACCTCCGCGCTTGAGATTGGCGAAGAAGACCTTGATGATCGCATACGCCATAAGGATGATGCAGAACAGGATCATGATCCCGCTGGTGATACTGCCAAAGCCGAGAAACGGGCCGGATGTCAGGTCGGTCAGCGATTCCACGGCGCTGAACTCCTGCATAATATCACTTGCCACATCTCCGATGGATGCACCGTAGCCGGTGATCCCTGCGGTGAGTTGCCCCTGCAGCGTTACCGAAAGCTCATAGAGCCGGACCGGAACGACAGTAAACAGGCTCACGGCCATAAAGCCCTTGATGGCATTGAGCGCGGTTTCGCGGATGTTGCCCCGCCCGCTGGAATACTCGATGCCGCATTCAAAGCAGGCCACGACCAGCCCGGTTCCGTACAACGCCCAAGCGAGATAGGAGAAGAACAGTACGATGCTCTGCACCCAGGACATTTCGAAGAGTTCGACACCCATGTTTCCCATCTCTGCGAAGAAGTTGCCGAGAAAGCCCACGACCTGACCGTAGAACCAATCCACGATCTGGCCGAGGATCTTATCGGCAACAAAATCCCAAATAAACATTGATCGGTTTCACCTCCTCCGGGTGAGGCCGTACCAACTGCTTGGGATATGGCAAAGGCCGTACAGTTGGCACGGCCTTCAAATCATGCTCGGTTTACATTGTCTGCGCCCACTGCTGATCGGCAGACTGGCTCATGTCTTGGAACACTTCCAGATAGTCCGATACTGCGTTGGAGAGCTTCTCGTAGTCCTGCCGGGTGGGGTGATACACATACCAGTCTACTTTTCCATAGTCATCCCAAATGTGCGGGTCAACACCATTGCGGAAGTTGGGGTTGGAAGTTACCTTCGTCCCCAGCAGATCCGAAAAGCGAAGGCGCAGGGTATCCACCTGTCCTTCGCTGCGGTTCAGGATCGTCAACTGCAAGGCGTTGTACTGATTGGCAACGCTTCCAGTGACAAATTGGATCTTTGCCCGATTCATATCGCTCAGACGCACATAGCAGACTCTGCCCACATAGGTGGCATCGGGATATTGCTCTCCGATAATTTTCCGGAGTTCCTGTTCGTAAAAAGTCATTGCCTACACCTCAGATTCCGATAATCTGCCAGATGTACAGCGGTGCCGTCAGCGTGAACACGAGGCACGCGAACAGGATGGCGGGAGCCGTCCACTCGAACTGGCCACTCTTTCGGTAGTCAAAATAAGCTGTGCCGAGTTTGGCGAAGAAAAACACCGCAAGGATCAGGTCAATGGCGGGAAACACCACGTTGTTGACGACGGTCTTGATCTGCGTGGATGCCGTGGCCCAGGTGCTTTCCACCGCTCCGGCCACATCGCCGGTGCCGGCAGCAAAGGCCGTGGTTCCCATCATGCAGACCAACAGCAGGGACAGGGTCAGCATCACACAAAGGCGCTTGCATTTCATTTTGCTCATAGATACCTCCAATTCTTGTTGTTATTTTGAGGGTGCGATATGCCATTCTTCCCACAGGTCACCGGCGATGCGCACGGAATCCGTCAGGTTCATACTTAGCATTCCCATGGGTGTCCAGCAGTCCAAAAGCCAGGTATACGGCGTGTAGCTGCCATCCGGGTACCAGATAGGTGTGAAGTGGGTCGGGCGGTCATAGGTGCTGTAGGGATTATTTTTGAAAGCGAAGGTGGTACTCTTGCCGCTGACGCTGCGGTTCAGCAGTCTCCAGAAGCCTTCGTACCCGAATTCAGGGAAATAGGTCACGGCATTCTGCGCCGCCGTGACAGCCGCGCTCTGCGTGGTCGTTACTCTGGCCGTTACTTTCTCCTGAATTCCGTACCCGCTTTTCATGGTAGCTGCAGTCGCAGTGGGTGACAGGCTGTCCGGCGTGATGCGCATGGATGCGCTCAGGCTTGCGGCGTAGCTGTTGTAGTCAAACTCCCACCAGCCATGATCCTCCCACCAGCCGTTATCTACCCAGTGATACCAGCGGTCACGGTGAACCACATTGTTATCATCCACCCAGCGATCCGTGTGCCAGCACTTCTCCCAGTTCTCTACCCATTCCCAATTTTCCTGCCACCAGGGTGACCAAATGCCCCAGGAAGCGGATGTTACCTGTTCTTTCTCTGGAATAGAGACCAGACGGAAACGGTCATTGCGGTCATCCGCCACCGGGTTGGGCGGATTGTTGCCGTCCAGATCCACGATGTTACAGGTGATCATGCTCTGCGCCGTGCCGCCGCCAGACACGCTGACGGCAATCGTAATGACGCATGGCTCTGACGGTGTGTGCCACTTCACCCATACCAATTGACTGTCGCCGTCCGGATAGTAGACATTGCTGACGGTGTAAGTTCTGCCTTGAATCACAAAGCGAACAGTCACAGGATTATCCGGGTCGGACTGCCCGCCGCTCACCTCCACCGAGGAGATCACATCGGTATCGACTCGGTATTCATAGTCGAAGTCGTTTACATCGGGAGGCTCCAGCTCACCGTTGAAGCGGACGACACCGATGCCGAGGGACGAGATGATCTGATCGTTGCTGACCTTGCTGTTGGTGCTGCCAGACCATGCAGGATAGCCCAGATCTGCTTCTTCAAGGAAAATGGCCAGCGGTAGATTCTTATGGGTCAGCGATCCCATCTTGCTTTGAAGATCTCCGTTTACCTTTTGGTCATAGAGCGCCGCTTCCGTGGCCGTCATGGCATAGTAGGCTCCACCGTAGACGAAGTAGGCGATAGGCTCGACAACGATTTTGTAATCGCCGGCAATAAGCGTATCAAAGTCTATTCCCACATATCCGGCAATCGCCCGAATGACTTGCTCGTCTGTAAAGTAGCTTCGAATCGCCGCAATGCTGGCGGGATAGTCGCCGGACGAAATGATGCGAGGCAGACTCTGCGCCGGACGGATACAGGTATAGCCGCCTACGACAGGTGACAACGCCCGCCCACTGTTATAAGAGAGCTTGGATACCTTTCCGAAGTGGATCATGTTGGTGCTCGGATTCTGATTGCTCCAGTCAACGGTATTTCCCACGACAGCGCGGCTGTCCACATTCACCACGGAAATGCGGACACCGTCCATACCCGGATTCCAGTAGTTGGTGGATGTGCCACTGCCCATGCCGCCACCACCGCCATCGAAGTTGCCGTCACCGGTGGCATAAGCCGGAACAACCGCACCCAGCATGAGCACAAGGGAAAGAAAAAGTGCGAGAAGTCTCTTCATGGATTCCTCCTTTCAACGCTTCGGAAAAAGAAAAGGCGCAGCCATTTCTGACTGCGCCATGCTGATTGGGAGTACTGTTAGTTCCCGCCGCCCATTTCACCGATTTTATTTCCGTTTTCGTAGATGTCCTGTCCGTCGATGACCGTGTTATCGCCGCTGCTGTCTACATAGCCGAAGCCCGGCACATATACCTGACCGGAGGAGTTCGTGCTTCCTGCGGCAGGCTGGGATTCCGCAGGCTTGGAGGTGGGCTGTTCCGGATATGTGGGGTGCGGTTCATCCTCCGTCTTGCGTTCCGAGGTCGGTACATCCTCCGCTTTGTGATCATCCGGAAGTGTCGCCGTGCCGCTGGGCGATTCCGGCTTTTCTGGAGCGTCCGGTTTAACAGGGTTCGCCTGGATGGTCTGCTCCGTGCCGCTGGAGTTTGCACCCTGGCCGGGGTCACTCTGCTCCGGCGTCAGCGAGGGGACATTCACATCTCCCTGGCTATTGTTGATGTTCACATTGGGATCGTTGCTGTCCGGCTGACTGCCGGATACCGTTCCGGAGGGCGTCACCGTATTTCCACCGAAGCGTCCGGCGATCCCGATGACGGCCACACCGCAGAGCAGGCAGCAGGCGGTGATGAGAATGATCCGTTTCGTCTTGTCGTTCATTGATTTTCCTCCTTTTTCTGATTTATCTCTTGATTGGACAATACCACACCTTTCGGCGTAAGTCCATTGGGAAAGCGAAACTTTTTCAGAATACCGGCACATATTTGGCTTCCGTGTGCAGCATCATTTCAGATGCGGGCAAAAGGTTCCCAAGGAATCGCACCGGTACCTCCAAGCGGATCTCCACTGCGGCGGTATAGCCCTTGCTTTGGCCGGAACTGAGGGCGTTGTTGCTCAGCTCCACGCTCAGGCCAGAGATGGTATATTCCACGTTTCCGTTTGAGATTTTCTGATATCCGCTGCCGGTGTTCTCCAGTCCAAGCGTTGATGCCAGCTGACCGTACACATCGCCGGTATCCACGCTCTCATCCCATCGGCCTGTGCCGTCCGGATACCAGCCTGCGGCATAGCCCTCCCGCACAGCGTGGTACACATCATCATAGTTGTCGTTGATGGTGGAGATGACCGCCTGTTGGGCAGCCTCCTTGACACCTTGGGCGATGATCCACACCCGGCTGAACTCCGCGACCATGCAAAAAAGCATCAGCAGGACCAGCACGATGGCGAGGATCATTGGGGTGCCCTCGCCGGGGTGGCGGCGAAGGAAACAGTGCTTGCTCATTTCCAATACACCTCCGACTTTCCGGTGGCCTCCGACCGCAGCGTGATGGGAAATGAGCCGAAGCCGCCGAACAGGCCGATGTCCATGTCCAATGTCAGCGTTACGGTGACTTCCTCATTGAGCTGAATGCGTCCCGTTTTCGACCAGCGGATGTTGGGATCAAGTCCGGTGCTGTCGGTGAGTGCTGCGGCACGGCGGCTGGTTTCCGTTCCGACTCTGCCAGAGATCTCCGCTTCCCGTACCAGCTCCACCGCATAGGTGTCAAGCTGCTGCTTGGCGACGAATACCGGCAGGATTCGCACCGCCAGTGCCAGCACCAGCATGGCACAGACCACCAACACGCACACATCGATATAGCCCTCGCCGGAGTGCCGTTTTCGTAATTTCTTCATAGGCATTCCTCCTTAAAACAGCGAACCCAGCGAGTTGATGATCTGGTAGACGATAATGACGATGTACGTCAGCATGAAGCACATGAGCATGAGGAAGCTGAACACCCGGATCTTTGGCGGGATCTTCGCCGCCTTGGCTTTCAGGCGCTGCAGCTCCAATGCTTTCAAATCGTGGGAGAGCATTTGGAAGTACATCCGTCCGTCATCGCCCCGCAGGATACCGACGAGACCGCGGACGATATCCGAGATGATGGCCGAGCCCATACGGGCTTCAAAGCGAATCAGTGCCGCCTCATAAGAGGAGGAGCGCATATCCGCCGTCAGCACATCCAGTTCACGGGCAAAGTCGGGACCGGCGTGCTTCTTGTAGTTCTCCAGAATACGCAGGACATCCCGGCTGGCGGCCAGTTCCTGATGGATGGTCGCCACGAAGCGAGGCAGTTCACCCTCCACCAGTTCCATTCTGGCCTTGCACAGTTCATCCGCCCGACGGCTCTCCTTGAAGTAAGTGAGCAGCGCCAGTACTACCACCAATGGTGTCAGGATGGGCAAGATCAGGAGGCACGGGATGATCCCCAGCAGGATGAGACAGGGCTTCAGAACGGTGTAAGCCGTATAGACCTCGGGGGTCATATCCAGGCCTGCGGCAGTCAGCTTCGTTTCCAGCCGTCTGCGTTTGTAGGCATCCAAGCGGATCAGCGGAGCCAGCATCAGCGACCATCCCAAAATGAGCGTCTCCATAGATTTCACAAGACTGCGCTCCTTGCGTCCTGCGGAGATGAGGGCACGCTCCGTTGCCAGCCTGGGGATCTTCAGCAGGTCCGCCAGAACGAAATACAGTCCAGCAGCCAAGGCGGCGCCGAACAGGAATAACAGCAATTTCACCCTCTCACCTCCGATGCTCAATGGGCTGCGTCAGCTTCACGACGAATGCGAAGGACACGAACACAGCGGCAAGGCAGACAGCGATGACCATTTGACCGGGGATGGTGGCTACCAGCGTATGATACCAGTCCTTATTGATGAAGCGCACCAGCGGAATGTTGATCAGCACGAGGATTGCCATGGTGATGAACTCCTTGCGGGGGCCAAACACCAGATTTTCCAGTTCCGCATTGACCACCCTCATATCCGACAGCTTGCAGACGATGGGCGTCAGAATGCTTGTCAGGCTTCGGTCTGTCTGACAAGCCATTACGGCATCGCACCATTCCCGCCAGACCTCATTGTCGATGGCGGCTTTCAGGTCAACGAGCGCCGCGTCCATATCCGGGTCGATGTGCTTGATGCGCATCAGAAAGCGCTGGAACACCTCCTGCACCGGAGGGTGCAGGTAACGGACATTCTCCTCCACGGCCTGCTGAAAGTTCTCGGTACGCAGGTAGGCCGTAGTAATGACGGACAGCGCAGTTTCCAGTTCTGCTGCCACATCCTTTTTGAAGCTGCCTGCCGTGAGCTTGACATACCAAAACGGGGTCAGCATCAAACCAACAGCCAGCACCGGCACAAGGAAAGCGTTTCCTGCGGCAATGGCGATACAGGCTCCCAATGCAAAGCAGAGCAGAGATGTAAAGCACACCATGGGGAACCTGTCTGCCCGTCCGGAGGCTGCCAAGACCGTCTGCGCCTCGGTGATCTCACGCCGGAGGAACCCTGCCTTTTTTCGCCTGGTCGTTTCGTTGATATCGGCACGGATACTGCCGGGAGCTGCGGTCAAGCGGGAAAAAAGACTGTCGCTCAGTTCTCGCGGCGAGACATGCAGTACCATAAAAAGCCCTGCGATCATGCCGATGCAGGCAATCAGCTGGATCATAGTCATTCATCTTCCTCCTTTCCTTGAACGAATTGCGCCAACTCTCCAAGCGGCATCCCGTTTTCGATAAAGCGGCGTCGCAGGCTTTCGGATATCTCCTCACATTTCCGGTGCTCACCCTCAATGATGAAGCGGTTGTCCTCCAAATGGTTGTCCGTGATGTGATACTCATAGAGCTTGTGAAGTCTGCGGCTTCCGTCCGGCAGAATCTCACATTCAGAGATGTTGGTGATGCGGCGCTGCTTATTCTCAAGCTGTCGGCAATAAACCACAATGGGATACGCCTCGGTGACATATCCCATGAGGGTATCGTCCGGGGTATCCACGGCGCGTTTGCAGAGGGACACCATGCGGCGGTAGGTACCCTCGCTGGAATTGGAGTGGATGGTGGTCAGCACCGCAATGCCCACACGAGCCGCTTCCTGCGCCGCGTTGGCCTCTGGGCCGCGCATCTCGCCCACGCAGATGATGTCCGGATTGAAGCGAAGGGCAATATCCAGCAATGCGATCTGATCGATGCGCTGGCGCTCATTCTCGCTGTCACGGGTCTGCGTGTGGACGACAGAGTTCGTCACCCGCCCGTCACGCTCCCGGATGAGCTGGAGTTCTCGAGAGCCATCTTCAATGGTAAAGATACGCTTGCGGTCCGGGATGGTGGAGAGGAGCCAGCCCGCCACGGTGGTCTTGCCGGAGGAAGTTGCTCCCGCCACGCAGATAGACACGCCATAGCGCAGGCATGCGGACAGAAAGTCCAGCATTTCCTCTGTGGCTGTGCCACTCTGCACGAAGTCCGCCTTGCTAAGATTCCTGGGATTCACGATACGGATGGATGCGGCAACACCGGCATCCTCATCCAGCACCGGCGTTTTGATGACCGAGATACGAATATTCTTTGCCAATCGGGAGGTAATGATGGGGCTGGCATTGTCCAGTACCTTGCCGGAGTTCTGCAGCATACGGCGGATGACATTGGCGGCGTGTTCCGGCGAATCGAAATGCTCCTCCAGCTTGGCGGTATGACCGTCCGAATACTGGATCTCAATGTCCCGCCAGGAGTTGATATCGATCTCCTCAATTCCGTCCGCGAAGATGTACTTGGTTAAAAATCCGTACTCTGCCATTTCCGTGTACAGAGCGTCCACCAGTTCAGAGGCCGTCATGCCATCCACAGCAATGCGGTTCTCCTGCAGATACCGTGCCATGCGGCGCTTCATCTGCTCTTTGGCACCCGAATTATCCTCTGTGATGAGGGTGGCGTAGGTTTCCGAGAGATAGCCCTGCACCTGACTGAGCGCATCCGCAAAGGTGACGCCTTTCTCCTGCGGGGCAAAGAAGAGTTCGCTTGCACGTGGTGCAGTTGCAGTTTCCGCGAAAAGTGACCTTCCGGTGCGCTCCTCAAAGGAGATGTCATGCACCTCTGCCTGTTCCGGCTTTCTCTCCGGTTCTGCGGAGGCGGCCGGGGTAAACAGGGAGTTGCTTCGTCTTTCACCAAGCAATCAGAACACCTCCTCACAGATTCGATCGATCTCCTTGCGGAATGCGCGGCTGTCCTTCATGGAGAGGTCTGCCAGCAGCTCACCGGCCAAATACTGCTCCTCCAGCTCCTGCGAATACGGCAGCCGGAAGACTACGCTGCCCAGCACCTGACCGATGCGGTCTGCCGCCTGAAAGGGCTTGATGTTGGATGCTACCCGGTACTGCTTGTCTTTGTCCCATTTCAGTTCTCCCAGAAGCGGAAGCTGGCTGGAGAGATATCCGACCGATTTCAGGTCGCAGCTTGCAAGCTGCAGAACGCTGTCCGCTTCCATCAGCGCCACAGCGGAGAGAATGTCGTTTGCGATGTAGCTGGAGCAATCAATGACCACATAGGGCACAATCTCGCGGAGGCCGCGGATGAGCTCCTCCGCCTGCTGCTTGGTGCAGGGCGCATAGGTGTACTCGTTTTCTTTCTTACGAAGGCCAAGCATCGTCAGGTGCGGCAGACGTTTTAGGGTAGTCAGATTGTGTTTGATGAGATTTACGGAGATGTGCTGAGCGGCAAAGATACTGCCGAGGGATTTATCGACCTCCAATTCCGAGGGAGGGCAAATGCAGGGCATCATAGGTGCGGTCATATCACAGAGGAGCAGCACCGTATTTTTCTTCTGGGCTGCCAAATGCTTTGCGATTTTGACTGCTGTTACCGTCTTGCCGCAGCCGGGACTGCCCCAAACGGCGAGGATGCCGCCTCCGGACTCCTCCATCGGCTCCAGCTCCTCCGGCTCCGTATTGCGGCGAAAGAGGCTGCCTTTCAGGAAATTCATTCGGTGGCCTCACTTTCCGCGGAAGGCTCCGCGCCCTCGCTTTCCTTAGATTCCGTACCCTCTGCGGTTTCGCCACTGTTCTCCGGCTCCGGTTCTGCGTACAGCTCCTCAATCAGGGCATCCTGCGCCGCAATGAACTTAGCGGCGTTTTCGGGCGTTCCTCGATACACAAGCGCCAGATGCAGCTCACTATCCTGTTCCAGCTCCGCCAGTACCTTAGCCTGCTCAGTGGTCACCAGCAGTGTCACGGTGGAGGGCAGTTCCTTTTCATCCACCACTTCACCGGTGTTGGCATCGTATCCGGAGGAGGCGGTCACCGAGATGACCTCCACATACTGCAGCTCCGGAGGAATGGCTGTTTCGCCCTTGCCCTGATAGTCCGCCACGATGACCGTGACGATATCGCCGCTTTCCAGCTTGCCGGAAAGGCCGACCGCAAAGCTCTTAATGGTAACAGAGATTGCCTGCTTTGTGCCGTCCAGATTATAGAGATAGGCATTCTCTGCCGCAGGAACAGCTGAAAGCTTGCTGGAAAGAATGTAATCTCCGGCCGCCAGGCCCGCAGTCGCATACTTGCCGACGACCTCTTTCTTGTCTGTCATAAGGTTCTGCGGCAAATTATAGGCACCGACCTCTACTGTCTGGACCATCTCTGCGGTGATCTCGTCACCTTCCTTGATGTCCTTCGTCACACGGACGATCTCCGTTTTCTCACTGGCGCTGCGGCTGAACAGCGGCGTAACACCGAAGCAGATGATCAGCGCCAGCAGGATACACAGCACACCGATGACGGTGCGATTGCGAAAAATCTTCAAATCGTTTTCCTCCTTATAGAAAATATGCGGGAATAAAAGCCACTGCGAAATATGGCACCAGCGGCTGCTTCTTTGCCGCACTCTGCCGCAGTGCCGGGAATGCACGCATGACAAGGAATGCCAGCAGGAGCGCGACGGACATAAATAAGAATCCCGTGAGTACCCGTCCAACTCCCAACACAAAGCCTACCGCCGCAGCTAACCGCCAATCCCCGCCGCCCATCAGGCCAAAGCCTGCACAGAGGTAGAACGGAAGCATTGCCAGCAATGCCCCCAAAAGGGAGGCGGGGCTGATGGTGATCAGCCCCGCCAAAGCAATGACGATGCAGACGATGTTGCTGACGGTCCGGGTCCTCAGGTCATCCACTGCGGCATAAATGAGACAACCGCAGAAGAGGATCGCCTGCGCCCAGTGCATCAGCCATTGTAGCTGAACATTTCCGTGATCTTCTGGGTTACCGTAGGCATTACCGTGTCGTTCAGGATGGCATAGAGGCCAGCCAGTACCAGTGCACCCAGCACAACGGCGATCAGCACCTTGACGGCAGTGTCGATGTAGCCCTCACCGGCATTGCCGCAGACGGCACGGCGGTTGAAGGCATGCACAGCGGACATGGAATTGGCCGCAGCGGTCTTGACACGGGTGACAGTGGACTTGGCGGTATGGGTGATCTTCTTGATAAACTTCTTCATGAAATATTCCTCCTGTAAATTCAAAAGTTTTTTGTTGGTGAGTTCGATCATTTGCGTGTCAGAGGAGGCCCACGGCCCCGCGCAGACGGCAAAAATGCCGGGCGGTCATCTCCCATCCGGCTCACAAGGTCATATTGATGCATGGGTCCTGCTTCTGCTCGAACCGGATCGGCTGGAAGCCTACTCGGTCACAGTAGTAAAATTCGCTGCCGGAATCGTCGTACAGCTCCACCACATCCGACAGCGCCATTCGGTAGCCCTGATAGCCGGGAGGCGGAGCATCCCGGCAGATGGTATAGATCCGCTCCAGATCGCTGGTACCGAGATCGCCATCGAACACGAGCGTGTAATTTTCGGCATCCGGCTCTCCGAACTTCCGTACCTGATCCTCGTACCCGATGAATCGCATTGCCACGTCTACATCCTTTTTGAGCTGCCAGATGCGGCAGCCCTTTCGAGACTGCGCCAGTTCTTCGCCGGTCACCTCGCCGGATACGAGACGGTCAAAGATCCCGTCCTCCCAACGGGGCGTCAGATTCATGCGGCTCAGATATTGGTTGAGCTCGTCCGTGCGGAACATTTCATCCACCACGGCGGTATCCGCCTTCACATAGCCCACAGGATTGCCGTAAAAGATGAGCCGATTTCGGTTATCCACGGTGAATCGCACCAAGTTCCGTCACCTCCTTTCGCACCGTGGCGCTTACATCTGCTGTTCCATGCCTTGAGCGGGTACGTCCTCGCTCTGCTCCATGCGTTCCTGCAGCCTCTGCTCGTAAGCATCGTTGACCGCATCCACCAGCGCAGTCCTTGCCTCGGCGGTGACGGCATGGAAGGTGTCGTTATACACCGTCTCGCCGTTTTTCTTGTAGGACTCCTGGGGCATGGAGATGAAGCGCCCCTTGTCCGTCTCAATGACACGGAGGCCGTGGACGGCAAATGCGCCGGCGATGGTAACGCTGGCATAGGCTTTGGTTTTGTAGTCGTCGTCCACCATACGGTCGATCCTCGCCTCGACCTGGGGCGCAGGGGCTTCCTGCTGCTTTTTCTTCTGCGTTGCTGCCATAGATTTTTTCTCCTTCCTGTTACATAGATTGATTGTTCATACCGGGGGATTCGGCGGCTTCTTCCTGCTGAAACTGCGACAAACTCTCTTTGGCCCAATCGGGCAGGAATTTCTCATCCAGCACGCCGACAAACTCATCCCGGTTCCACCTGGTCATTTCACCGTCACTCAGACAAGTGCAGCGCACCGAGCGCCCAATAGCGTGGGGACTGCATCCGAAGCCGTCGTGGGCATACCACAGCTGGTTTTCCTGACTCCAGCAGGACTCTTTCAGCGTATCGGGGCTGAGTACCAGCACCTTACCGATGTAATCCTGCTCGGCACGGTCACCGACGCAATGCTCGGGGCCAAACAGCCCCAGCTTTTGATACGCTTCCCGATAGAGGTCTACGAAGCCATCCAGTATGGCGGGGTGACTTCGGACGGTAATCTCGGCATTGTGCCGCTCGTCCTGCGGAATATATCGTCGCGCCGCCCACTGCTTGTTTGCTCTGCTGAAACGCCCGTCCCAGGAAAGTTCCTGCAGCGTGGTGGCCAGTACCCATTCCGTGCGCTTGTAGCCATATTCCGCAAGCACAGGTTCAAGACAGTCCTTCTTCAGATTCATCCCATTGAAGTTCTGACGGATCGTCTCCTCGATGGCATTCCGGCAGGCAACATTGGCGTGGTAACTCTCGCGCCACATGGGAAGCTGATTTCTTATTCTGGCCTCCTGTGCCGAGTAGGGATAGAGATAGGTTTCGTTCATTTCACTTTTCTTCCTTCTGTTTTTTCGTATCACTTATCGTAAATGACATCGTCCTCCATCAGCGCATCCTCCAACGCAGACAGGCAGCAGCCACTCTGATGCAGGGCGAACAGGAGCTCAGGCGGCACATCGGAGAGGTCGTGGGCATAGTCCGCTTCCACTACGGTAAGCTCGTGCGTGTCCTCGTCCACATAGCAGTCCAGCTTGGCATCGCCGGCCAAACCAGCATCCTGCCGCGCCCAATCGGGAACGACCACAGCGGGGCGGCTCAGCTCGGTGATTGGCCTATCCCGGTACGCACATTCTTCGCTGCAATTTGTGCAGTCGCCACAGGTGAGACGGAGCAAGGTCATAAGCTCGGCAGCTCGCCCAGTCAGCGACTGTACTGTGCTGAGGAGCTCCTTCGCTGTCATCCTGCCACTGGTCACAATGACTGCGCCCGTGGCCGCTGTGAGCTCCAGCCTTTCCGCATTCTGGAGCTTGGCCAGCTTCAGAACGGCATTGGAAATGCTGATATCGTTCTTCGTGGGGTATTTCATAAAATTCATGGGGGACCCTCCTTTAATTTGTCGTTTTGATCGGTCTTTCCGGCTCATGGATCAGTTCATACCGGGCCTCGCTGCCGCAGTTCAGCAGGCTCTCCAAACTGAGCTGCCAGCAGGCTTTGCGGGGGTCGTAGTTGGTGATGATGACTTCCTCATATTCACTGCCCGCTGTCTGGGACATACTGTTGGGGCGCACAACGCGGAAAATATAGAACTCATGATACAGCTCGCAAATGTACGGGCAGTAGTTGTAGGACACCATGACATACCCCTGACAGTTCAGAAGCGTATCATGGAGCCGCTGGTGATTTTCCTTTGGGAAGGCTACCTCATAGCATTCGGCCTCAAAATACGGCGGGTCGCAATAGATCCATGCATCGCCCCGGTCATACTGGCGGATGACATCCTCAAAGTCCTTGTTCTCCACAATGACATTCGCCAGTCTGCGAGAGCACTCCCAAATCAGGTGGAAGAAGCGGCGGATGTCGCATGGCTTACCGCCGAATGATTTGGAGCTGCCACTGAAGCTGTACCGAACCAGCTTGAAGAAATCTGCAGCACGGCGGACATCTCCGCGGGGAGCACGCTCCAGCAGAAGAGTGCAGATAGCTTCGGCCTCGGGCGGCTTGAGCAGGATCTCAGTCAGTTCCATTTCCTCTTGCAGATAGTCATCCGTGATCTCGCCCTTGGAGAGAAACTTGTACAGGACATTGAAATCATCCCGCGTGTTCAGAGGCAGGAAGCCCAATTCCGCCAGCAGCGCTAAGGGGCGGTTTTTAACACAGCAGAAGAGATTCGTAAGATTGCTGTTGAAATCGTTGTAGACTTCCATGCAGCCCGGCTGGATGGGACGGCTCATGGTCACCGTGCCGCTGCCACCGAAGACATCGATGAACCGGGTGTAGTGATCCGGCGCCATCTTGTTTATGATCCACAGCAGCTTGCCCTTGCCGCCCACCCAGGGAATAAAGCTGTTCAAGGGGCGTCACCCCCATCCAACGGGAGAGAAAGCTGACCGGTATCCACATAGTCCGGCAAAGCGCTGGACAGACCACGCTCTGCAAATGCGATCTTCTTGATCCGACTGCGGAGCTGCCGGATGGTGCGCTCCAGCTCCTCGGCGGTGGCGGCGTAATAGTAGCCGCCCTCAAAGCTGCAAATGGGAATGCCGTCACCGCGCAGGGCGTTGATCTCCCGGCGCAGCTCAGAACCACGCATTTGGAAGCTGCACTCCAACTCCCGGCTGGTGACGGCATTTGCTTCACCCTTGTGGTAAAGCGAAAGATATTCCGCAAGGGCTTCGTTGATTGCCACAGTTCCTCCTTTCCGGAGCCGTTATCCCGGAATAGGAGACAAAAAGAGCGCAAAAAAGAAGGGGCCGCTTTTCCCCATCCGGGAAAACGGCCCCTTGTTGTATTTTCTATCTGCTGGCTTGGCAGGATAGAATCATGTCAGTTACTGCATATCCATTTCAAAACGCTCCTGCACCGGTGTCTGCATTGGCTGATAGTCCTCCCGATGCAGCAGACCGTAGGAGGTAAGTGCGGCATTGTCATCCTTGATGATCTCGTTCCCGTAGGCGAAGAGATTTACATGAGGCAGGAGCAGTTCCGCCGAATGGGCATCCATTGTGAAGTTCAGTTCATCGATGGCCGCCTCTTGCGGCGAACTGATCTCCGGCGTGAGGATGTAATCCCCAATATGCTCGACAAGGCCTGCGGCGGCAGCAAGATCCGTTACCCCGAAATGCTCCAGCAGAGCTTTCAGCTTCGGGAGCTGCTTTTCACGGGAAGGCGTAGCCTTCACAGATTCTGCAAAATCGTTGAAGGCATCCAGCTCCATTGGCAGGTCAGCAAACTCCGCCGCCTGCGGGATGATCCCGTCATAGTCGAGAACCACGACACCCTCCCAGCCGTCTGCTCCGAGCTGCTTCTGCGCATTCCTCAATGCTTCAGCAGACGCAGGCAATTCCAGCGTAATGGTGCGGTCATCTTCAAGGTCGGGGTGGAGGCCAAGGATAAGACGGAAGAGATATTCCGGCTTTTCGGGAAGTTCCTTGGTGCAGGGCGGTGCGGTGACCAGTTCACTGTGCTGCACCACATAGCCGTTCTGTGTGAATGTGCCGTTTTCGCCGGCACGCAGGGCTTTGCCAATTTTTCCAAAATCCAGCATCTCGAACACATCGTCGGAGAGACCGTCCAGTTCCTCCACGAAGCCGTTTTCCGCATAGAAGCGGCCCAATTCTGCGTCACTGGTCGCGCCGACCACATGGCAACAATCCGCACCGGCGCTGACCGCCAGATTTCTCAAATCCTGCATAGTAAGAATACCGCCGTTGGATTCTACCTTTCTCTGGATTTCCAGACGAAGCAGGCCGTCAAAGACTTCCTGCTCCGTTTCACCCAGTACAGCCAGCTGACCGGCAAGATCGTTCAGCTCATTGAGACTGGCGTCCAGTTCCATCAGGTGAGGGGCGAGATACTCGAAGCCATAGTAATCATCGATTTCCAGATACAGCTCCTCGTTCTCCTGAAGCTGCACCTTGTCCATTGCATCGTGCAGTTCCCACGGAGAGGCGGGCAGTTCCAGCCTTGCGTGGGCCTCACTGTTGGGCGCATCCAGCTTTGCCAGATAGACGCCAAATATCTTTTTAGCCAAGGTTCATCCCTCCCATCTGCGGCTCGGTCTGCTGGTAGGCGGAGGGATCCGCACCGGGGACATCCCAGCCATGCATACTGCCGCACTCCATGGCCAGCCGCTGTGCCTGCGTCACACCAAGCCGTTCATTGTTATAATCGGCCAGTTCACGGTTCTGGGCGGGATCATCCGTAGACCAGTCGCTGGGGTAGTATCCGCTTTCACCGCGCTTGATACAGATGAGTTCACCGGTGCCGGGGAGGGTGGAGAAGCACAACTCCGGCAGCCCCTCCGCCAGCTTGGGGGTGAACAATTCCTGCTCCGTTTGGATGCTCCACTCGTCCGAGTTCCAAAAGTGGACATACAATTCACCGCCGTCATCCATGGAAATCTCACGCTGCTCAAAGCCCTCGCCCCAGCCATCCGAAGCCTGTCCAGTGAGATATTCCTTTAAGGTTTCCAGTTCTGTGTCGGATAAATCCCCGGCGACACGGCATTCCGCCACGCCCCAGAGCTGCCGGTCACGCTTCTCCACGGTGAAGACGGCGGAGCGTACCTTGCGGTCAACGCTGTCGGCTTCATCATACCAATGCATGAGACCTCGCTCGGTCTCCTCCGGCATCCGGTTTTTCACCAGCGCCGCCGTGATCTGATCCTGATAGCCGCGCAGCTCACGGCCCTCCAGCAATGTGCTGCTGTCGTCGAAGTCGCCGTACTCGTTCCGCTCGTAGAGATCGGCGGTCAGGGGCATATAGAGTTTGAGTGTAGTCAGCTTGGGCGGCAGCACCGTGAAGCTGTCCTCGCCGGGAATAAGTGCCAGCGACCTGCCGTTATCCCACTTCATGTGGAGTTGCCCCGCATCGTCTACAAAGTCTACCTCACCCTCGGTGCCGGGAAGAATGGGCGCGTAGGGATCGTCCATCGAATTGAGCCGGATGCGGGTGCCGGGGGGATATTGCTCCTTGATAAAATTCACCATTTTTCTGTCCATCATCGTTTCCTCCATGTTTTGCTCTCTGTCGTAAAACTCCAGCTCGTAGATCACGCCGCGATCTTGCTTTCGAGTATCCTTCACCTTGACCGTCGTACCATCAAAGATGTAATTGCCGGCTTTCCCAAAATCGGTGTAGAAGCCCTTGCCGTGGTTGCAGGTGGAGAAGGGATGCTCCGGCTGGTCCTTGATCTTGGAATAGAAGCCCACCGTCTGCACCGCAGTCACCACACGGGTCAGCCCCACCATATCCGCGTGATTGGCGTGGCTGACGGTCTTAAATTCCACACCGGGGCGGATGAACCGCTTCAGCTCGGCAAGGCTTTTGAAAGCGACCGGCTCTCACTGCTTTTTTGAAGCGTCCATTACATCCCCCCGAAGGTCATGCCCTGCTCGGGCCGAGGCTCGTGATCCTCCTGCCGGCAAGGGGCTTCCTCGCCGTAGAAGTCGAAGATAATGTCATCCACCTGCTTGCGGACGGTGGGATCGTCGGTCAGTACCTCGTACCGGAAGCCTGTGGTGGGGCGATACGGAAGCTCCTCCCGCACGCACTCGAGAAAGGCTTCAGCATCGGTAAACTCCTGTGCATCGCCATTGGCATAGGTGACGCGGCCCACCAGAGGCTTGTCCCGCGCCATGTTCTGCCTCTGGACATTGAGGTCGAAGCAGGTCAGATACCCGTTATAGTCACCAGGGGACGGATTACAGCGCAGGCAGTAGCGGTAATGCTTGGTTTCCACGATGTAGCCGTAGTTTTGTGTCCAGCCGCCGCTGATTTTCCCGCCGTGTTCATAGCAAAAACGCTCCATAGCGAAGCGGTTTTTCAGCACACTCTCCCGCAGCGTGTCCACGACCTCCTGCAGCTCCAGCTTGAATGCGGGGCTGTTCAGCTCCTCCGGGCCACGGGGCCACCATGTATGCCAGAACTCGTTTCCGCTGCGTCCGAAGTCCATCCGGACATGTCCAACGGTACCCAGCCGCTTATCTTCTTCGGGGTGCGGGGTATAAAATAAGCCCGCCTCCTCCGGGCGGGCAGGACGGATATGAAATTTTTTCTCCTCTGTAGGATGCGGGATCTGATGCGCCTCGCAGAACTCGCGGAGCGTCATGTTGCCTTCATCGAGAAAACCGAGCTCATCCCGCACATCCAGCCGCCCAGACTTAGGCATGACCAGCTTTTCCGGCATCAGCACCGAGCCTGCGTGGTTGACCACAACATTTTCTTCCATGTAGCACAGCGCACCGGGATCATCGTCAGAGCCGCGAATGTCATAGCAGTACCAGCCCTCCGGCACGGTATCACGGGCGATGCGCCCGTTGGTGAACAACGCGGGCTTATCAAATACTTCAATGTGCTGGAATTCCTCTGTTCTTGCGTTTACAGCCATTAGTCTTCCTTCCTTTCTATTTTGGTAACGGCAAACATACTACACATCTGCCGCAAAGTCTACTGAAACATTTGCTGTCCCTGCCGCTGCTCCGGGAAGGGCGGGGCCAAGCGGCGCAGCAGGCCGAACTCTGTTTTTGTCACGCAGTCGTTTTCCATGCAGTCCTGACCGTATCTCTCGAAATCCATGTAGCCCTCCAGCTCATAGATGGCCTCATCATCCAGCCCCAGCGTTTCCTGCAATCGCTGCTGACCGTAACCGTAGGCATCCTCCGTGATGCGCTGATAGTTGTCCAGATTTCGCAGGAGCTCACAGGCTCCGCGCAGCGTATCCGGCCGTTCAGCCTCCAGCACGGCGGCGTAGGTCAGAAGCATCCCGTCCTTCTGCCAGATGTCCTCCAATGCTTCGGCAAAATCGTTGTAATCCTCCACGGCGGGGCAATCCGTATCACGGATCAGCTCACCGATGTAAGGCACCTTGAAGTGAATATCACAGAGCATGGCATCCGCGAAAACATCGATATCAAGATAGTTTTTCACCGCATCGAGGTATTCCTCGTCAGCGGGGAGGACGAGGGTGTAGTCCGGCTTTCCATTGACGCGCAGCGTCATGCGGAGCATTTCATCCCTGCTCTCATCCCGCCAAGGCTCTGCCGGCGAAATATAGCTGCGGTCGATTGCCATATCCGGCGTCAGCAAACTGCGGGCGTTGGGGACAAAAGCGCTGTACCGGGCATAGTTGTAGCCTTGCGGGTCAATAAGGAATCCGTCCGTTCCCTCCGCGTCGAGGATGAGCAGGCAGTGCCTGGCATCCTCATCGTGCCGGATGGCGTTTTTATTCTCTGCGATGAAATCATAGTCAGCCAGCAGTGCGCGGCTGAACTGTTGGAACCGCGGGCTTGGCAGCTCAATGACCTTATCCACGGCGCAGGGGTCTGCCTCACACCCGGTCTGCTTACACTTCAGTTCCGCCCGAATGATCATCGTGAAAGCCCTCCCATCTCCATGCGGCTGCTCTGGCTGCCGTTCATCACTTCCTCCATACTGGTGTAGCCCTTGTACGCGATGTAGCCCCGGTCGGTGAACATCCCGTCCTCCTCATTCATGCGCTCCGTGCCATACTTTTCATAGTCATAAAAAGCATCAAGGTTTTCGTCATAGTCGAAATGACCGGACTGACGGATCATATACTTGCCGTAGTCCTCCGGCGTATGTGCGCCGGGAGCAAAGTCAAAGAGGTCGAGATTTTCCGCAAGGTTTTTGATCTGTGCCGCAGACTTTGGCTCTGCCAGCGTGACCACGGTGCCCAGCTTTTCCATATCCGCTTTTGATAACCCATCCGTCGCCTCTGCCAGTTCGTTGAGGTCAGAGAGGGTTTCGTACTCCATATCCAACAGGATATCCACCTCATTGGGGAGCTGGCTGTCCTCCAGCCGCAGGCGGACATCGGCGGGATCTGTGATGCCCCCGCGAAGGAGGGCGCGGTCGATCTCCTCCCGCTCCATGGGGAGGTACAGCCATGTGATATGCTCCGTGTCCTCCGGCTCGGTTTTGGATGTCACCGCAACGGTGATGGCGTTCGGCTCATAGTAATAGCAGGGGAAGAACCGCCCGTCATAGACCTGCTCCAGCTTCATGCCGTTGTCGTAGACCACGCCGTAGGGGGTGATCGTGCCGCTGCCGCTTTCAATGAGCTGCCGCGCGGTTCCCTTGCCGTCCAGCGCATTCAGTTCATCCACACTTGCGCTGCCGCCGTGCAGATTCATGTAGTGGTTCCGGCCGATGGCGGCGAGGTCGGAAAAGTCGGTGATGACCGTGGCCTGCTGGCAGCAGAAGGTCAGGTTGATGAGATCCTTCAGCTCGAACAGCTCCAGCTTGTGAGCCATCGCCTGAAATTGCGCGGCCTCGCCGGTGTCGAAGCTGTCCAGTCTCTTGGCGAGGTAGTTCAGCTCCTCCACATTGACCGTGAGCATCTCCGTGCGCTTGAGGACAGTATAGAAGCTGTCGATCTTCTCCACCTTGCAGTCCGCCTTGACCGCGTCGCCGATTTCCAACGCCTCCAACAGCTCCATGCAGTGTGCGTACTGGTCGCGGGGGATGGGGAACGGGATGGTCGCCACGCCGTATTCCGGGTGGCTGGGGTTACTGAGAACCGCTTGAATCATCATGTTTCATTCACTCCTTTTTCCAAATTCAAAACCGCATCTCCGTATTTGGCCATCAGTAGTGCGCCAGTGATCAGGTGGAACGCCTCATCTGTGACCAGTTCCGGAGACGCAAGGTCCGCAAGCGTAATATTGCAGCAGCCGATCGCAATGGCCTTCGCCGCCTGGTAGACGCTGTATAGATCCGGCTTGATTCCTCCGAGACGGACGCTTTGAAAGTCAAAACCGTCGTTCCCGCATTTCCAGACCATCCTGCGCCAAAGGCTCTCGTATGCCGTGAGCAGGAAGAGGGCCGCTTTGTTCCGGTCAGACAGACGCCAGCAGCGTTCCCGCCAATGTGTCCATCTTCGCCGGTGTGCATCGGACAGGAAGAATTGAGGGATTCTTTCTCTGAGTTGCTGATGCATCCGTTTTCGGAACTGCGGCCCCATAGAGGGTGCGAAGCACTCCCACATGAACGCATTCAGCTCCAGTACACCTGCTTCGATCCGTTCCTCCAGACAGGTGCATTCACATAGGCGGCACGGATGCTTGCGGACATAGTTCTGGCAGTATTCGCACGCCACATCTTTGGGCGTGTAACGAAATGGGCTGCGGTATATTCCACCACCTCTGGGCTTTTGACCGGGCTGAGACATCATCAACTGCTCCAACGCCTGCAGCGGCGTGTCTCGCATGAAATAGCGCGGCATAAGTGAACTCCTCTCTGAAATGAAAAAAGGACCGGAATCTTATTGCTAAGACTCCGGCCCTTACCATTTGATATTACATTGTCTGTTCCTGCGTCGGTTCAGTGTCCTGCTGCTGGATGCGCTCCATAATGTCAGGCAGGCACTCCTCGATCTGCTTCCGCACATCCTGAATTGTCTTTTCCTGATCGTATGACAGTTCAAAGCTGCCCTGCAGGGTGTCCGTGCAGCAGCGATAGATCTCAATGAGCTGCTTCTCCCGGAAGAGCTGTTGTTCTGGGATCAGTCCGGAACGAGTGGCGAAGTCACGCTTCGCTGCTTCGTAATTGCCGGACGAATATAATCCGGTGTAGTAATGACCATGAGATACGCCCTTGCGGTCGAAGCTCCAGTCCCAGGTAACAAACTGGACACCATATTTGCTCTGGATACCGGCCAGCACGATGTCATTGAAATCCGCCAGCACCTTGTAGCCGTCCTCCAGACCGTCGGCTTTCAAAAAGGGCGCCGTCTCCATCTGCCGCATATATTCCGCTGTGGTCCTGACGATCTCATACACCTTGTCCTTGGCATCGATCCGTTCCGGCTCATCGATATCCTCATTGCGGTAGGTAATACCGCCGTTCTCGGTCACCTCGCACAGCGGCGCACCGTCAAGCAGGACACGCAGTCCACCAGCGTGAGTCCTGTCCGTGTGAAATCCTTCTCGGGCAAGGACAATTGCTGCTTCTCTGAGGTAGTGGTTCTTTTCTTCTGCGCTGATACTCATATAACTCCCCCGTGTATAAAAAAATAAGGCCGGAGCGATCATGCTCCGGCCTACAAATACAGGCGCTGCTACCAGCGCCCTTTTTGAAATGAAAAAGGGCGCCGCTCCATTGGTCCGTCAGGACCAACAAAACGACGCCCAAATCTTTGTGATTCTTTTTTAAGAAAAATACCGCTGCCAGCCAGAAAAATCGCCGCTCAAAAAGGGCGCTGGCTGAATATATCTGCCAGAAGGGAGAAAATGCCCGGTTCGAATCGGGGCAGACGCTCTGAAACAGCGATTTGCATCTATGGTTTGAAAGAAGAAATCCGGGCCCGAAAAAGCCCGGAAACGGTTGATGCGCCTGGCTTTTCGCCAGACGCATCTATACCGTTTCGTTAATATGGAGGTGACACCCAGATTTGAACTGGGGAATGAGGGTTTTGCAGACCCTTGCCTTACCACTTGGCTATGTCACCATACAAGAGAAACGGCTTTTGGGGGCCGTTTCTCTGTTTGGAGCGGGCGACGAGGCTCGAACTCGCTACCTCGACCTTGGCAAGGTCGCGCTCTACCAGATGAGCTACGCCCGCATATGGCGCCGGTATTCCAGCACCATGGTGCCTCCGGTCGGAGTCGAACCAACGACACGCGGATTTTCAGTCCGCTGCTCTACCAACTGAGCTACAGAGGCAAATGGCGACCAAGATGGGGCTCGAACCCACGACCTCCAGCGTGACAGGCTGGCGTTCTAACCAACTGAACTACTTGGCCAAATGAAATTTGGTGGGAACAACTGGACTCGAACCAGTGACCCCCTGCTTGTAAGGCAGGTGCTCTAACCAGCTGAGCTATGCTCCCGTCCTTGCCGCACGCATTAGTACCGCAGCGACAAGAGAGATTATACTAAATATTAGCCAGACTGTCAACACCAAATTTCAATTTTTTTACTATTTTTTTCGGGCGTCCGCGGCCAGCTGCTCCAGCTGCTGGCGGTCGAAGTCATACACCGCGTCGCAGAACTGGCAGGTCATGTGGCAGGAGCCCTGCTCCCGCAGGATGCCCTCCAGCTCGTCGGCCCCCAGGGACAGCAGCGCCCGCTCCACCCGCTGGCGGCTGCAATAGCACTTGTATCTTACCGGGCAGGTCTCCAGGATCTTCAGCTCAAAATCGGACATCACCGTCCGCAGCAGGTGCTCCGGGTCCGGATCCCGGTCCAGGATGGCGGACACCGGCCCGGCGGCCATGATGCCGCCCTCCACCTTGGCGATGGTGTCCTCCCCGGCCCCGGGCATCAGCTGGATGAGATAGCCTCCGGCGGCCTTGACGCTGTGGTCCCGGTCCACCAGCACCCCCAGGGCGCAGGCGGTGGGAATCTGCTCCGACTCCACAAAATAACCGGCGATATCCTCGGCGATCTCGCCGCCCATCAGGTCCACGGTGCCCACATAGGGCTCCTTCATGTGCAGGTCCTTGATGACGGTGATGGTGCCCTCGCCGCCCACGGCGCCGCCTACGTCCAGCTTGCCGTCGTCCCGCAGGGGCAGGTCCACCTGAGGATTGGCCACATAGCCCCGGACGTTGCCCTGGGCGTCGGACACCGCCAGCACCGTGCCCAGAGGGCCGCCGCCCTTGATCTGCAGGGTCAGGCTGGCCCCCTGGCCCTTCAGGGCGTTGCCCATCATGGACGCGCCGGCCAGAGCCCGGCCCAGGGCCGCCGTGGCCACCGGGCTGGCGTGATGGATCTGCCGTGCCCGCTCGGTAAGCTCCCGGCTGCAGATGGCCGCAGCCTGCACCAGGCCGTCGGCGGAAATCGCTCTTACAATATAATCGCTCATGCTTACAAAACCTCTTTTATTTGCGAATGCAGGTGAAATACACCCGATCCTCACCGGGTACGGGGCGGCGCAGCTTCCCGTCGCCCCAGGTGCGCACGTCGGCAAAGCCCGCCTCCTCCAGCCACCGGGTCAGCTGCTCCACGGAGTAGCCCCGCTGGCGGTGCAGCTCGAAGCTGCGGTCCCAGGACCCGTCCTCCGCCAGGGTGAACAAGTCCATATAATAGGTACACAGCCCCCGGCGATATTCGGTGCGCCACACGCAGTAGGTGTCCTCCGTCTCGTCCAGGAACACCTGTCCGTCCAAGGCGGCCAGCCGCTCCGGCAGCCGCACGTCGAAGGCCAGCAGGCCCCCGGGGCTGATGAACAGGTGCAGCCGCTGAAAGGTCCGCTGCACGTCCCGGGGATTTGTCAGATAGTTCAGGCTGTCCAGGCAGCAGATGGCGGCGTCCACGGTGCCGTACAGGTCCAGCCGGGGCATGGACTGGTGCAGGAACAGGGGCGGTACCTCCGC
Source organism: Clostridiales bacterium (assembly GCA_019420945.1). Classification (GTDB taxonomy): domain Bacteria; phylum Bacillota; class Clostridia; order Oscillospirales; family Oscillospiraceae; genus UMGS1766. The sequence goes on from JAHZGF010000007.1 coordinate 72,796, forward strand.
CGGGGCGCTTTTCTCCCGGGCGGCGGCCAGCATCTCCTGGGACCCGTCCACAGCGATGAGCTCATAGCCCCGCCCGGCCAGCAGCCAGGTCATGGACCCGGTGCCGCAAGCCAGGTCCAGCACCGTGTGCACCGGGATGCGGCTGCGGCGGAACAGCTTTTCCAGAAAGTCCGCCCGCTTTTCATACCCCACGTCCCAGGTCAGCTCGTCATAGGCCCCGGCCAGCTGCTGGTAGCTGCTCATTTGTCCTCCTGCTCCTTCATGCGCTCCAGCACGTTCTCGTACCCTCCCGCGCCGTTGAGCAGGGACCGGTTCACCCGGCTGATGGTGGCGCTGGAGGCGCCGGTTTTTTCCAGAATATCGCTGTAGAGCATTCCGTCATTGAGCAGAGTGGCCACCTCATAGCGCTGCTCCATGGACCGCAGCTCGGAAATGGTGCACAGGTCCTGGAAGAAGCTATAGCACTCCTCCTCATTTTTCAGGGTCAGGATCGCCCGGTACAGCAGATCGCTTTTTTCCTTCTGGGCAATCTTGGATTTCGCCGCTCTTACCATAATTGTTTTTCCTCCGTTTCCAAAAAACGTAGTATTTGTTTTCCTCGGGTAGTCATTTTACCATTTTAACCTATAAAAGTAAACCGTTTATGCCAATTTTTTTGCAAATTTTACGGTTTGTTCACACTCTCCCCTGCCGCCGTCCGGCAACGCTCCCGGGAGCGTTACCGGACACTTTGCGTTTTAGCGTCCTAAATCCTACCAACCTACCATGCTGACGGTAACGGTTTTTGCGCGCTATTTCGTCCCGTCTTAAAAATCTCAACATATTGTCGACCCTTTTCGCGATAAATTCCGGTAAAATCGTCCGTTTTCGATTTTCCACACGGGAATCTTTACGCCATCGGGGGAAATCTTTATGAACTATTTATGAATGCGGACTATTCGTTGTCACCATTTTCACGAAATTTGTGCTATACTCACTGCGTAAACCAGAGCTGTCCGGGAGCTCTGAAAATCACAAAACGACTATAAAGGAGTGTGTGTTTGTGGCAACATTTATCATCGGTCTTGTGATCCTGTTCGGCGGCGCTGCGCTGTACGGACGCTTCTGCGAGAAAGTTTTCGGGCCTGACGACCGTCAGACCCCGGCCTACGCCAAACAGGACGGCGTGGACTATATCCCCATGAAGGGCTGGAGAAACAGCCTGATCAACCTGCTAAACATCGCCGGTACCGGCCCCATCCTGGGGCCCATCCAGGGCATTCTGTTCGGGCCCATCGCATTTATCACCATCCCCATCGGCAACGTCATCGGCGGCGCCATGCACGACTATTTCTCCGGCATGATCTGCCTGCGTGACGGCGGCACCCAGATGCCCCAGATGATCAAGCGCTATTCCAATAAGGGCATTTTCAACGTATACAACGTGTTCTGCTGTCTGCTTCTGCTGCTGGTGGGCGCTGTTTTCGTTTATACCCCTGGCGACATTGCCGCCACCTCCGTGTTCGGCTTCGACGGCAAGCCTACCTCCGTCTCCACCTGGATCATTTACGGCGTGATCTTCCTGTATTACCTGGTCGCTACCGTGTTCCCCATCGACGCCATCATCGGCCGCATTTATCCCATCTTCGGCGCCATCCTGCTGTTCTCCGCCGTGGGTGTGTTCATCGGCATCTTCGTCAAGGGCTATCCCCTGCTGAACGTGTGGGACGACTGGTCCTCTCCCATCCTGCAGCTCACCGGGGCTGACGGCGCGGTTAAGAGCTTCACCTATGCAGACTACTTCAAGGGCGGCCACTTCCTGCCGATCTTCTTCGTCACCGTGGCCTGCGGCATTCTGTCCGGCTTCCACTCCACCCAGACGGCTATCATCTCCCGCACGGTGAAGAACGAGCGTCAGGGCCGCATGACCTTCTACAACATGATGATCCTGGAGGGCTTCATCGCTATGGTGTGGGCCGCCGGCGCTATGGGCGTGTACAATCTGGCTCTGCAGGAGCCCAACGCCTCCCTGGCCACCGGTACCATCGGCGTGGTCTGCAAGGACATCCTGGGCCCCGTGGGCGGCGTCATCGCCCTGATCGGCGTCATCGTTCTGCCCATCACCTCCGGCGATACCGCTCTGCGCGCTCTGCGTCTGTCCCTGGCGGAGACCTTCCACCTGGACCAGTCCACCAACGGCAAGCGTATGCGTCTGGCCATCCCTGTGTTTGTCCTGGCTGCCGGCATCATCGTGTTCGCCAAGTTCAACAAGGACGGCTTCAACATTCTGTGGCGTTACTTCGCATGGTCCAACCAGACCCTGTCTCTGTTCGCCTTCCTGTGCATCACGGTGTGGATGTTTGAAAACGGCAAGGGCAAGTTTGCGTGGATGCCGCTGATTCCCGGCGCGTTCTACGCCTTCATCTGCTCCACCTACATCGCCAATGCCCACATCGGCTTCAACATCCCCTGGACCGCCTCCTACATCATCGGCGTGGTGTTCGCCATCGCCTATGTGGTGGCCCTGTGCCTGTATGGCAGAAAGCGCGGCGCGGCTGTGAAGCTGAAAATGAACAAGTAACTCTTTTTCTCCTGACAGCATATAGGTGTAAATCCCCCGGCACCTGCCGGGGGATTTACGCTTTTTGTCCGGTGTTTTTTTAACGGTTTTTCGACGGGATTCTCATTTCAGGGATTGAGTCGGGCGGTTCGATATGTTATACTGGACTTACTTTTTCAGGAGGCAAGCCATATGACACTCAACGAATTGAAAATCGGCCAGTCCGGGGTCATCACCGCCGTAGGCGGCGACGGCCCCCTGCGCTGCCGTTTGCTGGATATGGGGCTGATCCCCCGCACCGCCGTGAAGCTGATGAAGGTGGCCCCCATGGGGGACCCCATCGAGATCCGGGTCCGGGGCTATGAGCTGACCCTGCGGGTGGAGGACGCCATGAAGATCCAGGTAAAGGAGGCGGCGGTATGATTTTCGCCCTGGTCGGCAATCAGAATTGCGGCAAAACCACGCTTTTCAACGCCCTCACCGGCTCCAACCAGCACGTGGGCAACTTCCCCGGCGTCACCGTGGACCAGAAAACCGGCGAAATACGGGGCGAAAAGGGCTGCTCCGTGGTGGACCTGCCGGGCATCTACTCCCTGCGGCCCTATACCCAGGAGGAGATCGTCTCCCGGGACTACATCCTCAACCAGAAACCCGACGGCATCATCAACATCGTGGACGCCACCAACATCGAGCGCAACCTCTATCTGACGCTGCAATTGCTGGAGCTGCGGGTGCCCATGGTGCTGGCCCTGAACATGATGGACGAGGTCCGGGCCAACGGCGGCGCCGTGGACGTGCAGCGGATGAGCCGGGAGCTGGGCATCCCGGTGGTGCCCATTTCCGCCGCCAAGGGCGAGGGCGTGTCGGAGCTGGTGGATCAGGCCCTGGCCGCGGCCCGGGGCCGGGTACTGCCCAAGGTCACGGACTTCTGCGCCGACGATTCCGCCGTCCACCGCTGCATCCACGCGGTGGTGCACCTGATCGCCGACCACGCCGACCGCATCGGCGTTCCGGCCCGGTTCTGCGCCGCCAAGCTCATCGAGGGCGGCGACGACCTGGCGGACCGTCTGGCCCTGGACCAGAACGAGCGGGAGCTGCTGGAGCACTGCATCGTCCAGATGGAGACGGAGACCGGCCTGGACCGCAACGCCGCCCTGGCGGATATGCGGTACAGCTTCATCGAAAACGTGGTGTCCGCCTCGGTGGTCAAGTGCCGCGAAAGCCGGGAGCACGCCCGGTCCGTGAAAATGGACCGCCTGCTGACGGGCCGCTACACGGCGGTGCCGGTGTTCCTGGGCATCATGCTGCTGACCTTCTGGCTGACCTTCGACGTCATCGGCCAGCGGCTGTCGGACTGGCTGGCGGTGGGGGTGGACGCCCTGACCGCCCTGGTGGACCGGGGCCTCACGGCCTACGGCATCAACCCGGTGGTCAAGAGCCTGATCGTGGACGGCATTTTCGCCGGCGTAGGCAGCGTGCTGGTGTTCCTGCCCATCATTGTGACGCTGTTCTTCTTCCTGTCCATCCTGGAGGACACCGGCTACATGGCACGGGTGGCCTTCGTCATGGACAAGCCCCTGCGCAGAATCGGCCTCTCCGGCCGCAGCATCGTCCCCATGCTCATCGGCTTCGGCTGCTCCGTCCCCGCCATCATGGCCACCCGCACGGTGTCCTCGGACCGGGACCGGAAAATGACCATCCTGCTGACGCCGTATATGAGCTGCTCGGCGAAAATCTCCATCTACGCCTTCTTCACGGCGGCCTTCTTCCCCCGTTACCGTGCCCTGGTGATGATCGGCCTGTATGTGCTGGGCATCCTCATCGGCATTGCGGCGGCGCTGATCATGAACAAGACCGCCTTCCGGGGAAAGCCCGTGCCCTTCGTCATGGAGCTGCCCAACTACCGGCTGCCCAGCGTCAAAAGCGTGGCCCTGCTGCTGTGGGAAAAGGCCAAGGACTTCCTGCAGCGGGCCTTCACGGTGATCTTCCTGGCCACCATAGTCATCTGGTTCCTCCAGAGCTTCGACACCCGGCTCAACGTGGTGTCCGACAGCGCCGACAGCCTACTGGCCCTGATCGGCCAGGTGCTGGCCCCCCTCTTCGCTCCCCTGGGCTTCGGCGACTGGCGCTGCGCCACCTCGCTGATCTCCGGCTTCATCGCCAAGGAATCCGTGGTCAGCACCCTGGAGGTGCTGCTGGGCGGCAACGCTATCTCCGGCCTGTTCACCACCCGGTCCGCCCTGAGCTTCCTGGTGTTCACCCTGCTGTATACCCCCTGCGTGGCGGCGGTGGCCACCATCCGCCGGGAGCTGGACTCCTCCCTGAAAACCCTGGGCGTGGTGGCCATGCAGTGCGGCGTGGCCTGGCTGGCCTCCCTGGTCATGTACGCTATCGCGGGGCTATTCTAAGATTGTTCCAAAAGGTCAAAGACCTTTTGGAACAATGGGTTTGCAGTCTGCTGCGCGCATAATTTGTTCGCTAAAAGCGAACAAATTCCACACTTGCAGACTGAGAAGTGTTTTTTGCGACGTACACGCCGCCGCAAAAAACGGATCAAACTTGCTTTGCCGCCTGCGGGCGGCAAACTCTGCGAGGCTTTTGTCCCAAAAGGGCATTGCCCTTTTGGGACAGCAAAAAAATCCCCGGCTGCCAGGCAGCCGGGGATTTTTGCTATGCGGTTTTATGCGCCCAGGAAGTTCAGCACTTCTCGTAGATGGTGGCAACGCCCATGCCGCCGCCGATGCACAGGGTGGCCAGGCCGCGCTTGGCCTCGGGCCGCTTCTGCATCTCGTGCAGCAGGGTGACGATGATACGAGCGCCGGAAGCGCCCACGGGGTGGCCCAGAGCGATGGCGCCGCCGTTGACGTTGACCTTGCTCATGTCGAAGTGCAGCTCGCGGGCCACGGCGATGGACTGGGCGGCAAAGGCCTCGTTGGCCTCCACCAGGTCGATGTCGTCGATGGTCAGACCGGCCTTCTTCAGAGCCTGACGGGAAGCGGGCACGGGGCCCACGCCCATGATCTTGGGATCCACGCCGCCCTGGCCCCAGCCGATGAGCTTGGCCATGGGCTTCAGACCGTACTTCTCCACGGCCTCGCCGGAAGCCAGCACGATGGCGGCAGCGCCGTCATTGATGCCGGAGGCGTTGGCAGCGGTGACCCGGGGCTGACCCTTGTCGGCGGCTTCCTGGATGCCGGTGGGCTCAAAGGTGTTCACCACCTGGGGGTTGGGGGACTCGGGGCTGACGGGGAACGCGCCGCGCAGCTTGGCAATGCCTTCCTTGGTGACACCGGCCTTGGGATACTCATCCTTGGCGAAGGGGACCATTTCCTTCTTGACCTTGACCATCACGGGGACGATCTCGTCGTCGAAGCGGCCGGCCTTCTGGGCGGCCTCGGTCTTCTGCTGGGAAGCGGCGGCGAAGGCGTCCTGCTCCTCGCGGGTGATGCCCCAGATATCGTTGATGTTCTCGGCGGTGGTGCCCATGTGATAGTTGTTATAGGCGTCCCACAGGCCGTCCTTGATCA
>JAHZGF010000070.1:0-5128 GCA_019420945.1 Clostridiales bacterium
AACTCGCAGCAGAACAAATCCTCCGGGGAATAGGCGTTGCTGTGCTCCGGGTCGGTATAGCCGTTCCAGAGATTGAAAGCAAGGCGGCACACCCGGACGGTGCCGCTGGTCTGCCAGCCGCCGTGCATACCATCCGGTTCAATGCAATCCTGCTTGAAATCAAACATCTGGCGGATGTTTGCCCGCGTTTCCGGGGCAATCCCCATCACATAGAAAAAAGCCCGGTGGTAACAGTCGTTCCTCCGCGCCTCGCTCATCATATCTAAAAAGAAATCCCGGTGCTCCGGGGACGCAAAGCGGATATTGCTCATGCCAGCACCTCCTCGCCGCCGAATACACCTTCACCGGGCTTGGTGGTCATCAAGGCATAGAGCTTGGTGTCACGGGGGAACCGGTTGATGAACGGCACCAGGGCGCTGCCATACCGGATGAGGCCGCAGCCTGCGTCCGCATTGGTGACATAGCTCATCTGCTCATTGGAGATATTGAGGAGCTTCGCCAGCTTTGCCCGGTCGGACGCCGCCTGGTTCAGCATGACGATGAACTCCGAGTTGGAGAGCATGGTGCTGGCCTGGACGGAATCCAAAAGGTACTCCACGTTCTGGGTGATAGCAGTCGGGTAGGCCCCACGTTTTCTGAACTGCCGCCATGCGCTGTTAAAGAAAATGCCGCTTTGCTCATTCTCAAACATCACATGGAACTCGTCGATGAACACATGGGTGCGCTTGCCCCGTTTCCAGTTGAGGGTGACGCGGTTGAGGATCGTATCGGTGATGACCAGGGAACCGGCAGGCTTTAGCTGCTCGCCCAGGCCGTGGATGTCGAACACCACATAGGGCTTGTTCAAATCAACCGTGCTTTCCCGGCCAAAGATGTCCAGGGAGCCGGTGGTGTACAGCTCCAGGGAAAGGGCGATCTCCTTGGCCTTATCCTCCGGCTGCTCCAGCAGTTTTTGGCGCAGGTCGCAGAGGGTAGCCACCCTCCCGGCATTCTCCGCCTCCGGGTACACCAGGGCGGTGCAGCGGTCAATGATAGATTTGTGCTGCGGCCCCACGCCGCGCTTGTCGATCTGCTCAATAAGAGACATGACAAACTGGCTCTTTTCCACGATGGGGTTTTGCTCGCCGTAGCCCTCTACCATATACATGGCGTTGAGGCGGTCCTTGCCGCCCGCCACCAGATGGGCCACCGTCGCTTTTTCTCGCCCCAGGGCTTTGACCAATGCGCCAAATTCTCCCTCTGGATCGCAAATCAGGATGTCGTCATTGGCATAATCCGGGTGGAGCATAAGGAACGCAATCAGCTCTTTGGCGCTGAAAGACTTGCCCGCGCCAGGTACGCCCAGCAGGAAGGCCGACTGGTTCAAGAGGTTCGCCTTGTTGCACATGATGAGATTGTGGGAAATGGCGTTCTCTCCAAAGTAAATGCCGCCTTTATCCTGGATTTCCTGTACCTTGAATGGAATGAATACCGCCAAACTCTCAGTAGTAAGGGTGCGAAAAGCATTGATTTTCCGCGCCCCGATGGGCAGGGCCGTGTTCAGGCCATCGAGCTGCTGGAACTTGAGCACCGCAAGCTGGCACATATGCTTTCGAGCCACGGAGAGTACGGCTTCGGTGTCGCTGTCAAGCTGCTCTTTGGTATCGGCGGTGATAGCCAGGGTCATCACCGCGAACATCATCCGCTGGTCGCGGGTGGTGAGGTCGTCCAAAAACTCCTTGCTTTCTTTCCGCTGCAACTCCATGTCATAAGGAACCACGGCGCTGAAATTGTTGTTGGCATTCTGGCGGCGCTGCCAGTTGGTAATGTTGGTTTCCACACCCAGCAGGCGGTTTTCCACCTCCCGCACAGCTTCGTCCGTAGGCACCGGCACAATGTCGATGGAGAACATCAGATTGCGGTTGAAATCGGTAAGCTCCGTCACCATGTTGTCCTTAATATATGAGGCGTAGTCTTTCAGGAACAGCACCCGGCAGAACTTGTCGCCCAGCTTCAGATAGTCGCTGTTTTTCTCGATCCCGTCCGGGCAGATATAGTCCTTAAAGCTGTGGCCCCGCTTCATCATCTCGCGGGCATTGAAAACAAATTCGGATTCCTCGCCCTGGCGGTAGAAGTCGTGCAGGATACGCAGGCGCTCGGTGGCGTCCAGCTCCACGCACTTGGAGCCAAGGGCTGCAAAGTGGGAAATCAAGTCGGCCCCCACGCGGGCAAAGTAGGCGCGGGCCTCCTCGATGTCCTTCTTCACCACGGAGATGGTGATATACTTCTCCTGGGTAATGCCGTTGGCTCCGGTAGCCTTATCCAGCAGCATTTGGTTGTACTCCTTACGGTACTCATCCCGGAAATCCCCCTGCATGGGCATGAGAATAGACGTTTCAAAGTTGGCCTTGTTCATACGGCGGTTGTTGATGGTGATTTTCGTCACCGCGCCGGAATCCAGGGAATTGAGCAGCTCCGAGTAGGTGAGGAACATGGATTCCTTATCCTCCCGGCTGGCCACCAAGTAGTTGATGTCGCTGAATTTATAGGTTTTGGAAAACTTATTCCCCACAAGAAAAATACCGTCCGGCCAGATACGGCGGACGGGGATCACATCCTGCACCTTCCGGGGGACGGTGTAGCGTTCCTTTTCCTGCTTGGACATGGTTTTGATGGTCTTAATCATGCTTGGCCTCCTTTCGCTTGCTAAAGTGTTTCGGCTCCTGCCGGCGCTTTTTGCCGGGCCGCCCGGTTTGCAGCTCCTCGATGGTATCTTTCAGAGCCGCATAGTAGTAGTTGCTGTCCTCGAACTTAAACTCCTTCGGCTCCAGCATTTCCGAACGCAGCCACGCCCAGATAAATTGTTCCGCCGTCATGCCGTGGTAGGTGATGAACCCCAGCATGGCAAAGGGGGCCGCCCCCAAAATGCACATCCAGGACAGGGTTTCCACCCCAAAGTACGGGCGCAGGATAAAATAAAGGCCCACGGCCACGCCGCAGGCCAGCACCGAAAAAATGAACTGCCGCATGGACAGTCCAAAGAACATACTCTCCGTGTAATTTCGGATTTCCCGGTTGATCTTGACTTCCAAAATATCACCTCACAATCACATCGCCGGTTTCCAGGTAAACAATGCTGCTCTTGGGAATATAGGCAAAGCCCAGCAGCCGATCGCCCACGGTAAAAATCTCGTCTGGAGCCGCTTTGGAGAAATGGCCCACAATTCCCTTTTCAGCGGGCAGGTCGTAATCCTCCACCATTGGGATGGCGGTTCCATCAATCAAGTGCAGCACATAGGTTTGATAACGCATTTGTTTTCCTCCTTTTTTACAGGCCCATCATCTCGCGCACCACGCGGTCGGCCATCTTTACTGCCCCCACTAAAACTAACATATTAAATACCAGCTCCCCGATATAGCTCCACACCTGCGTGACTGCCGCCGCGTTGGAGTCAATGGCAGGCGGGGACGCCGCAAACAGGGAAAAGATAATGCAGGCCAGCACAATGATGGCACCTTCCAGGCAGACAGCGGCATAGCTCTTGATAAAACTCTTGCCCACGTTTTGGGTCGGTTCCCCGGCGAAGGTGGAGAGAGGCACCGGCGCGATGGCCGTATATAAATAGAGCTTAAAAAACCGCCCGTAAACGGTCATTATCATAATGAAGCTGAGGACTGTAATGAACAGCCCGCCGATGAGCGTCACCGCCCAGAGGGGAATGCTCTCGAAAAAGCCGCAGCTTTCCACCGCGTCAATGATTTCCTGTGGTAACACAGTCTGTTGGGCCGAACCAAAGCCCGCCGCATTCATGATGGTCGAAACGAGGCCCTGGACGATATTAAAGAGGGCCATCATCAGCTCCAGCCCGTAGGTCACGACGCCCTTGGCAATGGCGAACCGGATAAACAGCTTCAGCGCGTGCTCCGGTTTCTTTACCTCGGCAAAGCTGCCGCAGGTGCGCATAACGCCCACCACAAAGAACAGCACCAAAAGCGCAAGACCGATGGCCCGCACCGCGTCGTGGATGTTGACAATGACGCCCCAGATGGAGCCGCCCTTAAACTGTTCCGGGCTTTGGGTGATGAGCTGCCAGATCTCGGACAGGTACTTGTTCCAGGTGTCGAGGGCATTTTGCAAATTTTGAACAACCCAGTTATCGGACATTCAACAACCTCCTTTCCGGCAACGGTAAGGGGCAGGCCACCACGGGCCTGCCCCCCGCACTGCCGTTATTAGAATCAGCCGGTAATCAGGGTCAGAATCTCCTTCGCAAACGTAATGACAACGCCGCCGGCCAAGGTGAGAAAACCGTTGGCCCGCTGGCTGGGGTCGTGGGATTTGAGAGACAAGCCGATCTGTACCACGCCGAAGCCCAGCAGGATCATACCTACGGCGCGGATCAGGCCGAAGATGAAATCACTAAGGTTGTTGATAACAGTCAACGGGTCGCTGGCAGCAAAGGCCGTAGTGGTGCAGCAGCACAGCATGAGCACCAGGGCCGCATAAACAGCAAAGGCGCTCCGGCTCTTTTTGCCCATGGGCAGGCTGCGGGTTTCTTTCTTCTTGTTTTCCTTCTTAATCAGTTTCATTTTGGGTGTCCTCCTTAAATTGAAAGATATTCTCCATGTCCTCATCGGACAGAAGTTCGTAAAGGGTTTCCGGCTCCTGGATATTGGCAAGGTCGCCGGGGGTGAGGCGGCCAATGGTCATATCCGCCACGGCGTTTTCGGTGCCGCCGTGGGAATAGACGGGCGCGCCGCCATCGGTGGTGTACTTGATGTTGGGGTGCTTTAAGAGGTCATACTTTTCATCCATCAGCGGCGTTTCGCCACGGATAAAAAGCAGGGCCAGGTTGTTGTCCAGCATACGGACCTCATCGGGCGTCATCAGCTCCCGGCCCGTGATCTGGTTGTTGGTGGAGTAGCTGCCGGAATGCCCGGTGCTCTTACCGTAGGTGTCCAGCCAGAGGGTGCTTTTCCCCAGGTAGTTCTCGGAGATCAGCTTGTGGGTGGACGTTTCATTGCCGCCCAGGTACAGAAATTCATCACAGTTGCCGATGATGGATTCCCATTGCTTTTCAAACAGCGCCTTGAGCTGGGCAATGTTCTGAATGATGATGGAAACGCTGATATTCCGGGAGCGCATGGT
>JAHZGF010000070.1:5228-10300 GCA_019420945.1 Clostridiales bacterium
AGGTTCGTCACCATCTTCTGCACATCGTTGTCGGATTTCAGATAGGCAAAGGGATTGTAGCAGTGGCTTTTCTCCATGTTCAGAAGATCCACCACCTTGATCTCATAACCCATCCGTTCCAGCAGGCCGCCGCAGTCGCGCAGCAGCTCGCCCTTACAGTCCAGAATAAAAAAGGACGTATTGCATTGGCAGATGTTTACTTTGGCATAGAAGCGACTTTTTCCCGCGCCGCTGCCTCCCACCACTAAGGTGTTGAGGTTGCGGCGGTGTTTCCGGCCATCCAGTCCCATACGGACGTGCTGGGTGAAAATGCGGTTTTTGAACAGGTCCCTGTCCCGGTATTTCTTATTCACGGCCCGCGGATCGCCCCATTTGGCGGAACCGTGTTCTTCACCTCGTCTGTAATTGCGCCGGGAAGAAAGATAAATGCCAATGCCCAGCCCATAGGCGGCAATAAAAATAAGGACAGTTTTTACACTGTCCTCACACCACACGATTTTGAATGGATTGTTCATTGCCGCAGGCAGGGCGCTGACGATCTCCGAAAGTCCCCCGGAAATGGCAGGCGCAATCAGCAGGGCGAACCAGATCACCGGGACCAGCCCCAGGGCATAGAGCCAGGGGCCGCCCGCCTTATTATCTGGCTTCATCCCGGCGCTTCGCTTTCTTGTCTTTTTGGGCTGGGGCGTCAATGGTTTTCAGCAGAACGTCCTCCACCGGGCCGGGGTCACGATGTTCCTCCAGCATATCGTTGCGCAGTTCGTTGAGGGCGCGAATCATGATCCCATGCTCATAGCTGTCCAGGGTGAGGACGACTTTTTCCTGTTTTTCCATGGGTCTACTCCTCCTTTACCGTTCCTGTTCCTTCTGCTTGCTGTCGCGGGTGAGGCCCATAGCCCTGGCCATACGGTCATTGAGGGATTTGAACGTATCCCGCATATCAGTGAGGGCCGCAGGAATATCCTCCCTGGGGACCTGACCCTGAAACACGCCGTCCAGCTTGGAAATCTCATACTCTTTGGCGTCCACGCCATACCGCTTGCAGAGCATATAGCTGACAGCATAGGCTTTGTAGCCATCTGTCTCTCTGGAATAGCCGTCCATGCTTTGGGCAAGCTGCACGTTGGCAACCTCCAGAGAAACACAGCGGAAGATGTCCGGCGCGTCCATGCCCTTTTTCACCAGGATGGCGTTCTGCTCTGCAGAAAACATGGCCCCACGGCCCTGTGGCAGTTCCTCCACGGCCCGGATGGGCACCGGGGAACTGGCAATCAGGCCCTTTAAGAGCAGACGGTCATCGTAGCGCACCTGGGACTGAACCTGATCCCGCGCCGTAGTCTGGGAAATATCATAGACTTCCTTGGCGTAAAAGTTCTGGCCCACGCTGCCATCCTCACGCCGGTATGCCTTGCCCGGCTCCAGAATGATGATGGGCAAACGCTTCTCATCCTCCAAAATCTCGATCCCCTGGGCGTGCCACTCCTTGTAGCCGCCTACACGCACCGCGTCGGGGCATTTATCCCCAATCAGAAGTGCATTGCGAGCAGAGTGGAAGGGAAAACGGCTCTGCACATCCAGATATGCCTCCATACTGCCCGTACCCTCGGAGAACTCTCCAAAAATCCGGTCCAAGGTGGCATAGGCTTCTTTTCGCTGTTTTTCCTCCCGGATCTGCCACCACTGGCGCTTGGGGCGCTCTTTCTGGCTTTCCTGCTTTTGCGGCGCGGCCTCCGCCTGGGGCTGCTGTTCAAACAGATCGTCAAAATTATTCATCACAGATTACCTCTCTTTCGATTTGGGCTTCTTTTTGGGTTTGGGCGGCTGGTGCCGGGTTGTTTTCTGAGCCGCCTTCTTCTGGGGTGCAGCCGGCTCCTCGGCCCTGGCAGCCTCCGCCTCCTTCTTCCGCTGGGCCTGGATGTCCCGCAGCTCCTGCCGGACGGAAGGCTTCTCGGCTCCATCAGAAGTACCCCTTGCGGACTTGCTGCTGCTCTCGGAGATAGGCGCGGACGGAGGGGATTTTTCCGCCGCTGGGGCAAAAGGGGCGTTCTTCTCCGCTGCCGGATTTTCCGCCTGGGCTTTTTCTTTCTGGGTGGGCTTTTCCATCAGCTCATCCAAAAGCTGGTCGTCCACACTCTTTTCCGGCATGGCCTGCTCCGGGGCGGCGGGTTCGCTGCCGCGCTGTTCGCGGGATTTCTCAATATCCTCCTTGATCGAAGCCGTATCCACAACGGTGAGCTTGAACTTCTCCACGATCCGGTTGGCTCTGGCAGCGTCATCCTCGAACACCAGAATGTCGATGGTGTCGTCGCCTTTCTTCACCGGGATAGGCGCATAGAGAATCCCGTACCCCTTGGCTTGCTTGGCAAACTCCGGGCAATCCTCCTTCTTGATGGTGTAAACCTTTAAGGGGCGCTTTTCCCGCAGCATAGCCTCAATACGGGCTTTGCCCTTGGTCTTTTTCTGGTCTTTCAAAACCGTGTAAAGGGCGGCGGCCAGATTTTTAGCAGCAGAACCGGTGATCTTGAGGGCAAATTCAGCACCCTCCAGGCTCATCCGTACCACTTGCTCCGCCGCGTCGCCTGAGTTATACATCGAAAATCATCTCCTTCCTGGGGGAGCCGCCCGGCCCTGCTCCGGCTCCTGGCGGGCTTTCTCATCCCTGCCGGAGACTTCCTCACGGGCGGCCTGTATCTTATCCTTGATGGAAGTGGAGCGCAGGGCAATATCCCCGCACAGCTTCACCTCCCGGCGCAGCTCCTTGATCTGCGCAGATAGTTTGGAGATCTCAGCCCGAATGTGTTCCTGCTGGGCTGGGTCGGCCAGCACTGCCTTGGTGCGAAGTTTCCGGTACAGGCTTTTCCGCTGTTCCGTCAGGCCGGCAAGCTGAGATTCCACATCGGACCGATAGGCGTTAAGCTGCTCCAGGGTGTCAATGCGGTGGCGGGAGAGAAGGCGGGCTTCATCGGTAAGCTCCTGCGCCCGGATCAAATCTTCCCGCAGTGTATGAGGCACCCGCCTGGGCGGGCGGTTCTGCTTTTGGGGGAATACCCCCAGCAGATAGCAGTAGTGGAAGTAGAGGGCGCGGAACCCCGTCACCTTTTTGGCCTGTTTCAAATCCCCGTGGAGCTTGCACCGAAACGGCTCCGGCCTGTGTTCCCGCTGGGGGCGGCGCTGGGCTAAAATCCGCCTGCGGATGTTCTCCATCGAGTAGTCCTCGCCAAAGTTGCGCATGAGCTTGCGTCCACGGGGGTAATTCGGCGGGCGGACCGTAATATCCTTGCCCACCTTGACATCATAGCCCATCTGCCGCAGATGATAAAAAAACTGCCGTTCCGTCATAGACTGGCGGATGGCAGTATCCACATCGGCTTTGATGAGGGAGAGATAGGTGGGGCGGCCTTCCTGCTCGGCCCGCCATTCCCCGTAGTGCTTGGATTTTCCCCGCTGGGGGTTCTCAATGACAGAAAGCCCATACTCCCGGCACAGCCGGTCGGATTCCCGCTGCATATCGAAATAATCCTGCTCGGTACGATGGTACTTGATGCCGTCCACGAAGGAAACCGTGTTCACTACAAAATGATTGTGCAGATGATTTTCCCTGTCCAGATGGGTAGCCACCAGCACCTGGTATTTTTCACCCCACAGCTTTTTTGCCAGGGCAAGGCCGATCTCATGGGCCAGCTCCGGCGTGGCCTCGCCGGGGGCAAAGCTCTGATAGCCGTGGTAGGCCACAGTCCCGTCCTCCTTTCCAAACCGCTTTTTTACCGCTATCATCTCATCGCGGGCAGTAGAGGGGCTGCAATTCACCCCGGAAACAAACTGCCGCATAACTGTTTCGCCTTCGCTTTCCACCGCCTTGCCTGTTTTTTGCTGCTGGACAGCATACTCGATCACATCGGATAGGCCCTGGGCCTCCTTGCCATCCATATCCTGTTTTTCAAAGAAATCAGGATTTTCGGTCTTGTCTGGATTCTCGATATAGATGAGGACCTTGCCCAGCCAGCCGTTCACCCGCCAGATGGACGTAGTAGCCATGGTTACTCCATTGGCTTGGGCAGGATCACCGCTTTGGTGATGTCCCGGACGAGCTGGTCAAACTTCCGCATTTCCTCATCATAGCGGCGCTCATCAATGACGCCCAGCACATGGGCTTTCTGGGCGATCTGGTTGAGGTTGCCGCCGATCCGGTGAAGCTCCCGCATAAAGTCGTAGTAGGCGGGCGGCGGCGCGTCCTGGGGAACCAGGCCGTTCACCAGATGGCGCAGGTACGCCTCGCGGGAAAGGCCGCTGCGCTTTACTTTTTTGTTGAAGGCTTCCGCCTCTTTTTTGTCCAGCCAGAACTGTACGTGTACGTTGCGTTTTCTCATTCTTCCGAATCCTCCTTTCTGCCTATGCGGTTGATTTGAAGCAGGCACATAATCAGCACGCCGACCACACCGCCCAGCAGAAATCCAATGGCAAAAAACAATCCTTCCATGAAAACCTCCATCCTTTCAAAAGGGGTATTAGGGGGCGTTCCCCCTAACAAGCGGCCTTTGTGGTATCACAAAGGCGATGCTTGCTGGTACAGCTACATTCCATTCCCCTGCGGGGAATCTGGGACAGTCGAAAAAAGAACTCATCGCTCGCCCCGGTCACGGGAATACCGCTTGGCATGGAACTCCACGCCGGTAAAATGGCTGGCGTCCAGAACGACTTCGCCGCGTTTCCATTGGTCCCTGGCAAACTGCTCGGCCTCCTCCCGGCTGTTTGCCGCCACCTTTATTTTCACCTCCAGCGTTTCCCGGATGGTAACATCATAATGGTTCATCGCTCACGCTCCTCTCTAAAAATGGGCAGCAAAAAAGAGCGTCCATTTTCAGAACGCTCTCCAAAAAAGATATTCGTTTTTACCGCGCCTTCTCCTGTTTCAGATGACGGGTGGGGATTGCCAGCAGCTTACGCACCCGGCTCTCCAAATGCTTCTCAATGGCCTGCAAATGTTCTTCCGGCAGGCCCAGGCTTTCGTGGCGCTTGAACCGGAACCCGATCATGCGGCGAAGCTGCTCTTTCTGCTTTGGCCCCATGACCTC
>JAHZGF010000071.1 GCA_019420945.1 Clostridiales bacterium
GGACGATATCCGCTATTTGTTTGTTCAGTTCCACGATGTCCAGGCTCCAGAGCAGTTTCCTGTTTTGGGCTGTCTGGAGGTCTGTGAGCAGTTGGGAGAGGACTGGCATTCCGTGATGCCGCAGCTTGTAATACAGGCGGAGGAAGGCACGTTCAAATTCAGATTCCGGGATCTGCGTGATCTGACATTTGTCAGGCGACTTATCGTGGAGCCTGCAGGTCCAATAGGCGGATTCCCTACACTTTTTTCGTTTGAATATGGAACCGCACTGTCCACAGATGACGGTACCGGTCCATGGATATGTAACTCCGGACTTTGGGTGAATCACCGCGCCTTTCTGCTTCAGCAGTGCCTGTGCCCGGTCAAACAATTCCCGGTCAATAATAGCGGGATGGCTGCCCGGTACGAAATATTGGTCATACTCACCTTGATTTCGCTTCTTCCTGTGGGGCAGTGTTCGGGTGGTATAGGTCTTTTGTGCCAGCGAGTCACCCGCATATTTCTCATTGTGGAGGACATATTGGATCGACGTTGTCTGCCAGTATGGGGTCTTATCTCTTGTGGGGATCCCGTACCGCGTGATCTCTTTTGCGATGTCCTCCATGCTGCGTCCATTGAGGTATCTCTGGAAGATCAGGCGGATAATCTCGGCCTCTGCCTCGACAATCTCCAGCCCTCCTTTGACCAAGCGGTATCCAAACGGGGCCTTGCAGGTGATGAAGCTGCCCTTTTTCATTTTCTTCTGGTAGGTCCAGCGGATATTTTCAGAGATAGCTTCACTCTCTTTCTGGGCTATCATGGAGAAGATGGCTGTCAGCAGCTCGCCGGACATCTGGGCGGTATCGATGCCCTGCTCCTCAAAGCAGACCCCGATCCCCAGGTCCCTCAGCTCCCGGACCGCCATCAGGCTCTCACTGGTGTTTCGCGCGAACCGTGCGGTGGATTTCGTCAGGACCTTGTCGATGCGGCCTCTGCGGCAGTCCTTCAGGAGCCGTTGGAAGTCATCCCGCTTCTCCGCGGAGGTCCCGGTGATCCCCTCATC
Organism: Clostridiales bacterium; assembly: GCA_019420945.1. Lineage (GTDB taxonomy): Bacteria > Bacillota > Clostridia > Oscillospirales > Oscillospiraceae > UMGS1766. Next base: position 1,043 of record JAHZGF010000071.1, read on the forward strand.
CGCATATACGTCCACAAACTCCCATTCCGGGTTGCCGGTGATGAGTTCTGTGTAGTAGGCATTCTGCGCGGCAAAGGAGTGGATCTGGTCCTCAGAGTTGGAACTGACGCGGGCGTAAGCGGCCACACGCAGTTTCCGGGTCCGGACCGGCCCGGAGGCCGGGATCATGATAACATGGGGGGCGCTGTTCAGTGCGAGGGATCCACTGATCGCTGTCTGTTCGTTCATCTAAATCACCTCTGTTCAGCCACACACAATACCCTAACTTTCTCTGAAAAGCTATACTCAAATGCAACAACTATTGAGGCGGATATATGACGTCCGCTCCTGTTTCCACCCGGAGCCGCGCGGCGATCTTCCGAGCCTCCGCTTCGCTGATGATACTGGCGTCCCGCAAGGCACACAGCAGGTTTACCATACCAATGTAGTTTACATTCGCGTTCATGCTCTTTCCCTCCAAATCAGGCTGCCGGTCCTATCATCCAAAGAGAAACCGGGTGGTTTTTATCTCAGAAGGATTGTGTCATATCAAACCCTTCTGATTCTTCCTGGTCCTCGAAAGGAGTCTCATCCAGTTCTTCGGGCAGTGTTTCATTGGGGATCTGCATCGCGGCTGCAAAGCGCGCTATGGAAAGAACCCGATCAAGAGACAAGTTCTTCTCTTTGACACTTTGCACCGCTATGTTTTGATTCTTCAGTTCTGTCATCGTATCAAGTGTTTCTGAAAGGTCTCTCCCCAGCCGATTCCACGAAGAAATTAGCAGGACCTCAAAGTCATGCTTCGCCGCGCCAAGACGCACATACTTCAGGCTGCTCTGGCTCGGGGAATAGTCAGCGGCAACCTCCGTCACCTCATATCCTGCTTTATCTGCGTACTCCAGCAAAAGCGACTTCTGGGCCTTCAGGTCTTCATCGGTCCTGGCTTTCAGATACAGCCATGCTTTCTTCTTTTCCGCCATAAGCTTTATGCCTCCCATGATGGTACGCCAGAGATAAGCTCCGGCGCACAGCCAATCCTTCATTCGTTTTTCAGTCGTGTATGAAAACAAGCGGGGGCCGCTCCACGATGTGTGGTAGCATTGCGATACCCTTCAGGGCGGCCCCCGCCGTTTCTGACATTTGCGTTTCCAATGATGGCCCTATTCGACACTACTTCCCGAGCCGTAGGCGGCAGGCTTGGACCGCGCGGGCGCGCGTCACGGGAATCTCACCCCTCCGAGGATCTCTCCGAGCTGCCCCCACTGCTTGTGGCTGTGGCTGGACAGGAGTATCATTACTGGATTGCCGGCGAGGGTCGGGCAGGACTCCCGCGGAGTCCTGCCGCAATGCGAAACAGCCCGCCACAGGCTGTTTTATGGACGGATGGGAACCGCTCTGCACCTTATTTGGCCGTCTTTGATGCGGGGGCTTCCCGCACAGATGGTCTTGGCGCATCCTCCAATGTCGCTGCAGCCTCCCTCTCGGGGGCCTCTCGCCAGCGGACGTATCCAAGCTGCCGGATATGACCGCCTCCCGGCGGTGCTTTTCAAAGTTCAATGAGGATATGTTTTCCTCTCACTTAATCCGACAGAAAAGTGCCTTTTTGAAACCATCATTCAAAGTGTTTTTTTATTTTCTCTATTGCAGAGATAACAGATTTTCTGACTGCAGTATGGGAAATCCCCTCTATCTCTCCGATCCGTGTCAGGGTATATCCATCCAAAAAGAGGCGGAGTCTGCGTTGCTGGAGATCAGTTAGGACATTGGATGGCCCATAAAGAATGCGTTTAATCTCCTGCCTAAGATATATTTCCTCCAGCGATGTCATTAGCGCACCATTCTCCCTTGGGTTGATATCTTCCACGGCTCTGTAGTCTTGATGCCGTTCATTTTGTTTTTCCTGCCTATTTTCCTCCAAAACGAATTCGCGAGCCAGGAGGTTGAAGCAAGGAAAACTCAATTCAACAATCTGCCCGCTTTCTGGGCTCTTGGGATAAAGGGAATCAATATGGACAAACACAGCATCTGGTTTCTCCAGCAGCAATGTGCGGTGGCGCTTCTTAGTTAGCTGAAACCACTCAGATTCGATGCCGTTTTTCGCTATTTTAATCAGCATTGCACTGTTCCTCCTTTTCTAAACATTTGGAAAGCCAAATGCCAGAAAGGGAGGGCCACGGCACCTTATCTGGAAGCCATAACAAGCAATATAGCTTCCGTCTACGTAAAATGACAGGAATTCAGAAATCCTGATTAAATCTGCATTAAGAAGTCCACGGGGGAATCCTGAGGCTGCAGGTGGAGGTTTATCCTCCTTTTTTGTATGACCAACCTGCTTGCCTCGGCAACTTTTTGTTCTTTTCCCCCGTGCTGCCCTGAAAGCAGTGTGGCTTGGCTTGATCAGACGGAACAACTTAATGCGGCGATTGGCATCTGCCATGTCGCATTTCTCCTTCCGCTCATGCGGCCGGCACACAGACAGCCAGCATCACCCCCCTTTAAATCATTTGGTAGTCGGCAAATGCGGCTGCCTTACCGATTATATGATTCAGTTTGTCGGATATCATGGTTGTTAAATGGTGTATTGTGTTACACCAAACAAGAGAATTACATCGCATTCAACTGTAAAAAGATGTATTGTAAAATATCTTTGAGGTGAATTGCGATGTACGACTTCTCCTACCCATTGGGAAATGCGGTAAAAAGTACACGGTATCAGCGCGGCCTGACACAGCTTCAAGTTGCGGAAATGGCTGATATTGATGTGCGGACCGTGATGAATATTGAAAATTACAAGGCAAATCCGAAAATGGAGGTGCTGTTTCCTCTAATCCGAACTCTCCGTGTTGATGCCAGAACCATCTTCAACCCGGAATTGGAGCGGGATGCCCCTATGTTCCAGCAGCTTCGACTGATGGTAGAGGAGTGCAGTGAACAGGAGGCCGAAGCACTGATCCCGGTGGTGGAATCCGTCATTGCCGCACTCCGGGCAAAGGATGCCATCGAAATTGGGTAGAAACTACATAAAACAAAAACAGAGCCTGCTGATCCCCTTTCTTTGGGGAAAAGCAGGCTCTGTACTTTAAGTATCTGGCTCGTCGCTTAATACCATCTTCAGTTTTACTACATTGACCCAGTACTCTTTTTTGCATTTTGGACAGTAAAGCGGAAATTTTATCAGAACGGTTTCTTCATAAACTTTGACTCTCGTTTTGCTGCCACACTGGGGACAGCAGATCCATTTTGACTCGTTCTGCATACCATCACTTATCTCTTCACTTCACAACATGAAATTCCTGGTTCGAAATTTTCAGCATCTGCACCATCTGCGCCCGGGTGCAGGTGGCATCGGGAGAGAATTTTCCATCGCCGGTGCCGTTGGTGATGTTTTGCTCGTAAGCCCACTGGACGGCTTTCGCATACCAACTGCCCTCCGGCACATCTGTAAACGCAGACACGTTACTGGCGGGAGCGGGCGAACCGGCGGCCCGCCACAAGAAAGTGGCCATCTGGGCTCGGGTGCAGGGGGCGTCTGGGGAGAACTTCCCGTCGCCGGTGCCGCCGGTGATGCCCTGTTCCACAGCCCACAGCACCGCGTCATAATAGTATGCGTCAGCGCTCACGTCCGTGAACGGATTGGTGATGCTTGCCTTGGGGAAGCCGCTGACCCGCCAGAGGAATGTCACCATCTGCGCCCGGGTGCAGGAGACGTTGGGACTGAAGGTGGTGTCCGACGTGCCGGAGGTGATGCCCTCTTCCACGGCCCACAGCACTGCGTCGTAGAAGTAATCGTTCTTGGAAATGTCGGTAAACGGGTTCTCCGTCCCGGTGTCGGTCTGCTTGAACCTGGCTGTCACCGTGACCTGGCTGCCGGGCATGGGGAAGGTGTACTTGCCGTCGCCCTTGTCCGTCAACGCCAGTTCCTTGCCGTTCTTGTCCTCTGCGGTCAGCGCATCCAGTTCATAGCCAGCGTCCGGCGTTACCGTGATGGTCACGGTGTCGCCCTTGGAAGCATATTTGTACCGGACGGCCAGAACGCCGCCCTTTGTTTCAGTGAGGAGGATGGAATAGCTGGGCTCACTGTCATCCGAGCCGCCGCCAGGCATGGGATCGGGGTCGGGGGTCGGATCAGGGTCAGGAGTCGGTGTGGGCTGGTACTTCAATTCCATCTTTCCGCCCGCGCCGGTGATGTGTTCCGAAACCAGCGTCAAATCCGCATCCTTCTGCGCCACGGTGACGGCATAGTGTGTATCACCGCCGCTTTCACCGGTGACCACCCGAATGGAATGACCCGCGGGCAGGTAGTTGTCCGGAAGGACAAGGTACGTTTCTGCATTCTCTTTGGTCACCGCTGCACCTCCGGTAAACACCATCACATTATAATCGGTGCAGTCGGCGGTGAAGGTGCCGCCGTTTGCGATTTGGAAAGCGCCCTTATACTCGGTGCCGGAGCTGCCATTCACGCCGAATACCGCAACGCCGCACGCACCGGAGATATTCACCGTGCCATCAGCGCCAGTGACCATCTGTCCGCAGCGGATGCCGCTATCGCCCTTGACCGTCAGCGTGCCGTTGACGGTGATAATGGAATCCGCGTTGCCGGAGGATCCGATGTTGATGCGCTCCATGGCGTTCAGCACCGCGCCCTGTGCCACGGTGAGGCTCATATCGCCGCTTATGCTTTGGACAGTCAGCGGTGCGGAGCCGGTGATATGCACTGTTGGACGATAGCTGCCGCTTACAGAAACCGAGTTTACAAGGCTCTCCTTGCTCATAACGATTTTGATTTCCCCGCCGCTTGCATCCGGCAGGGTCAGCGTTCCGGTCAGCGCCAGACCGTTCAGGGTCAGCGTTCGGTCCGCATTGTCCCAGTGGTAGCCGTCGATTTTCAGATCGCCCTGATCTGCGTCGGCACTGCTCAGGTCAAGATTCTCCATCTTGTGATTCCCAAGCTCCACCCCCTCATTGGTGTAGTATGTAATGCTCGTACCGCTTGGCACCTGTACCAGACCGGAGCCGGTCAGGCGCAGCCCCTTTATATCAGCAGGCGTGGCATCGGGCAGTGAAACGGTGCTGTTGTTGATCAGGGTGCCGTGGTTGGTCAAACAGGATATTTCTTCACTCTTTTCAATCTTCAGCGGCACTTCCTTCGGAATAGTTAGCGTCGCCCCTTCGGAAACGGTCAGACGAATCGTCACGATTGCCTCTTTGCTGGACACTGTCCCCACAACGAAGCTGCCTGGGTCTTGATCTGATTCCCACATGATCGGGGGAAGATCGCTGGTTCCGTAGGCGGTAAAGTTCATGGATATGCTGGGTTTTTCCTGCTCTTGCGGTGCCTCTGTTGTCATCACACAGACCAGGCCGTGGAACGCAACGCTGTCCGCAATCTCCGGTTCCACGCTGCCGCCAAAAAACGTGTGCAGTGTGCCGTTTCCGGTGAAAGACACCTTTGTGCCAACCTCATCCAGAGACTGAATTTCAGACAGGGAATTCTCCCCAATGACTTTCACCTCTGCGAGATTCCCGGCAATGGGGGCAGTGCTGCCGGCGTTCAACAAAACGGCGTTGGCAGTTCCGGTTTTGGTGCCATCGCTTGTCTTGGAGAACATCACATAGCCATCTCCTGCCTCGTAATAGACAGCAGCTTCGGAACTGGGCTCCATATACACATCATCGACGGCGGCCTTTTGGTAGTATTCGCCGTCCCACAGGAGTTGCGGTTCGATGTCATTTGATCCATTGCGCAGTAGCACCGGAATATCGGAAGTAACTGTGGACGCGATGGGAGCCATGGTATCAGAACACTGCAATCGGGTGACAGTCGCCGCACCGCATTCGTTCAGGGTCATGCCTGTGACCACAGGGGCAGAAGTGCTCTCACCGGCGATGTCCACCGTCTCCGCGCCGGTGATGGTCAGACCGTTGGCATCATTGCCGGAGCACACAATGCCGCTGCTCTCCATCTTCACCGTTCCGCTGGCGTTGATGCAGTGGACACCGTTTGCGGAATAGAGCAGGCTGGTTCCGCCGCCTCCAATCGTCACATTATGCGCTTCCGTCACGGTCAGCGGACCAAATACCGCCATGCCGCCCTTGTTGACGATTTCCACATCTCCTCCGGCGTTGAGGGTGACGGCGCACTCACCGCCGTTGTCATCTGCAATCAGCGGGATAGCACCGCTGCCGGTGATGGTCACACCATCTCCAGCGGTCACATTCAGTTTTGGGGCGGTCACCGTTGAGACGTTAGCTGGCGAAGCCTCAGTTGTCTCATCTGTTCCCTTGATGGTCACCGTCTTACCTGCAAGCATAACGGGGTTTTGGGGGGTATTCACGGCACTGTTCTTGGCGGAAGAGATCAGGATATCTCCCCCGGTGGTCAGATCCAGCACCACATTCTGGACAGCCGAGGCATTTACGCTGCCCAAGGTAATGCTGCCGGAAAATCCCTCCGCTGTGGTCAGTGTGCTTTGAGGGGAACCGGACACCGCGCTGTTGCTGCCGGAGGCCGCAATGGTGAGATCCCCGTTTCCCGCAAGAGTCAGGGTACCGTTATAAAACGACAGGCCAGCACTGTCGCAGGTAATCTCCACCGTTCCGATAACGATCAGCGTGCCGTTGTCGTAGGTCAGGTAGTTCGTTTCGGCAGATTCGCCGGTTTTCTCGGTAATCCCATCAACTGTTGCAATGTAAGACTTGCCGCTTTCCAAAGCTGTACCGGCAAGCGTTACATTACTGGGTACCGTTTCTCCTGCCGCCCACGCTGTCGCGGGCAGCAGGCCCAGGCACAGGGTCAGGGCGAGAAACAGGCTGAACATTCGTTTCTTCATCAGATCGCCTCCATATAAAAATGTGGGACAAGAGGGATCTGCCCCCGGAGGGTCCCTCCGGGGGCAAGGGGCTCCCCCTTGCCAATGAGCTTTCATTAAACAGGCGGGGCGGGCTGGCCCGCCCCGCCGATGATCTGGGTATTACACTGCGTCCGAAGCGTTTTTCAGCATCTGCACCATCTGCGCCCGGGTGCAGGTGGCATCGGGGGAGAACTTCCCGCCGCCGGTGCCATTGGTGATGTTCTGCTCATAGGCCCACAGCACTGCATTGTAGTAGTAAGTTTCGGCGCTCACATCAGAGAAGGGTGTTGTTCCCGTAACCTCGGTGGAACCGTTGGCTCGCCACAAGAAAGTGGCCATCTGCGCCCGGGTGCATGGGGTGTCTGGGGAGAACTTCCCACCGCCGGTGCCGCCGGTGATGCCCTGTTCAACAGCCCACAGCACTGCATCATAGTAGTAGGCATCGGCACTCACATCGGAGAAGGGACTCGTCGTGCCAATCTCGGGGGTGCCGCTGGCCCGCCAGAGGAAGGTCACCATCTGCGCCCGAGTGCAGGAGACGTTGGGACTGAAGGTGGTGTCCGACGTGCCGGAAGTGATT
>JAHZGF010000072.1 GCA_019420945.1 Clostridiales bacterium
ATCAGGCCCTTATAGGGCTTAATCAAGCCACCGGCTTAGCCGGTGGTTTTGACTCATCCCAATGTCGTAACACAAAACCGCCGTTTTTAGGGCTGCGCTTTAGGGACTCAGGCGTAAATCTGTGCACAAAGATAATCATTGTGAAGATCATTGACATAGATTATGGCGCAAGGAAACAGAACAATGGAAAGCGCGCCGCAAGCTAATCGCGGCGCGCTCTCAAAAAAGGGGGAAAAAGAGGAGAGGATGAGAAAAAATCAGATGGTAAAGCGAGAAAAGATAGCGGCTGCGGCATCTTTGCCGGCGGCCACAGCCTTCATCAGTGTGGCGGCGCCTGTGACCGCATCCCCCCCGGCGTACACACAGTCCAGAGATGTGGCATACTGCTTGTTTACCAGAATTCGACCGCGATGATCTGATGGCAGATCGGGAATGCGTTCCGGCTCAAAGCCCAGGGCCAGCACCGCCAAGTCACAGGGGATGGTTAGTTCCTCCCCGGAGGGGGCCACATTGTTGCGGCCACCGGGATAGTCCGGCGCCGTCAGCTTCATTTTGGCACAGCGGACGCCATTGAGAGTGCCATCGGTACCCTCAAAGGCCAGGGGGGCCGTTAATTCCACCAGTTCTACGCCCTCTTCTTTGGCAATGGCCAGTTCGTCCTGGGTAGCAGGCATATCGGCCTCGGTGCGGCGATAAACCAAAGTGGCGTGGGCTCCCTCCCGCAGTGCGGTGCGAGCTACATCGATGGCGGTGTTTCCGCCTCCGAAGACCAGCACATGCCGGGCGGAAAAGTGTTCGGGGTTGGAGAGGTATTCTTTGGCCTGTGCCACGCCAGCCAGAGACCGGCCGGGCAGATCCACATCCACAGGCTTTTGGGCTCCGGTGGCCACAAAGATCGCGTCATATTGGCTTTTCAGAGTTTCCAGTGACACATCCTGGCCCAAAGCGGTGTTGGTGCGGAAGGTGACACCCAACTGCTGCAGCTGGTCAATCTGAAACTGCATCAGATTTTTGGGCAGAACGAAGGAAGGAATCCCCCAGATCGGCACACCGCCCAGCACCGGCTCTTTTTCGTAGATGGTCACTTGGTATCCGGAGCGTGCCAGGGAGAAGGCACAGGTTAGACCCGCAGGTCCTCCGCCCACAATGGCCACCGAGTGACCGTTGGACTGAGAAGGAGTGTTCTCCTCCTGGGCATGCTGGCGGTGCCAGTCTGCCACAAACCGTTCCAGACGGCCGATGGCAACAGGCTCGCTCTTAATGCCCCGGGTGCAGTGGCTTTCGCATTGCTGCTGGCATGGGCAGACTCGGCTGGAAATTTCCATCATGGGATTGGTACGGGAGAGCAGATACCAGGCCTCCTCCAGATTGCCCTCCCGGATAGCAGCAATGAATTCCGGAATGTAATTATGAGCAGGGCAATGCATGGAACAGTAGCGATCCGGGCAGTTCAGGCAGCGCTCCGCCTCAGCCTGGGCCTGCTCCAGGGTATACCCCAGGGCCACTTCTTGGAAATTGTCCAGCCGCTGAGGCATGGGCTGATTGGCCATAGGAGTTTTGTGGGGGGTCATATTGGGACGTCTGAGGCTCATTTTTGCACCTCCATTTCCTTGACTGCGTTGATGGCGGACCGATATGCGGATGCAACAGCCCAAGTCAGCTCAGAGATAACGGCCAATTCTCCCTTGCGGTGCATGGCGGAGGTGGCATCACCCACGCCGTAGAGGCCCGGGATTACCGAGTTGTCATTGCGCAGCACCTGGCAGTCGGCATTGACCATCAGGCCTCCCATGGCGGCCTCAGAGAACCGTTGTGCATAGATGGCATAGAAGGGGCCCGCATCTCGGGGAATCAGGAATCGAGGGTCTTTGCCAAATTCCTCGTCCTTGCCCTGACGGCACCAGTAATTATAGGTAGACACTGTCCGGGATAGCACGGTGGGATCCATGCCCAGTTTTAATGCCAGCTCCTCGATGGTGGCGGCTTTAACGACCGGTGGTACTTTATAGGAAGCCTCACGGTCCAGGTCCTCCTGGTAGTGGGTATAGCAGTCTATTTCATCAGACAAGGAGGGGTCAATTAAAAAATGGAAGAAAATATCATCTATGTTTTTCTGAGAGAAGATATTCCAGGTGCATTCTTTGGGATGGCCTGCAATGTTGATGCGGCCGGTGAAGAGCCCACCGGCCTCATCTTGCCAGCGCACTCCGTTCAGATCCACCGACAGGTTGCTGGGCTCTTCAATGAGGCGGTAGAGAGAATAGCTGTAAGGGTGATGGGCAGGGCCGAAGAAGGAGACAAACAGCCGATCCTCGTTGGGCTCCACTCCCAGTTCCTGGAGCATGTCAATGGCGTCGCCGGTGTCGCTGGGGACGGAGAAGCGGGTAACAGGCCGGTCCACATCGAAAAAGCCGGCGTATTTCTGCAGCTTTTCGTCGCTGCTGCCGAAGCCGCCTGTGGCCAGGATCACCGCTTTGCAGTGGATTTCAGTCTCGCCGCCGGGGTCTAGGGCGAGGACACCGGTGACGGCGCCGGTCTCGTCAGTGATCAGGTGCTTGGCTTGGTGATTCAGCAGAATTTCCACATCAAGCTTCTGGGCGGGGATGGCGTCCAGCATGGTCTGCTTGACAAAAGTGCCTGCCCATCCTGGGCCGATGGAAGGATCCAGACTCCGAGTGTTTTCCGTGCGCTTGACAAAGTGGGTTACTGCGGGGCCAAAGATGGGGCCGGCCTCCCGCTTGTCCCCCAGCTTCTCTACGGTGTAGGCCTCCCGGGTCCCGGGAAAATCCAGCAGCCAGTCAAAGAATTCGGAGCAGCCGTAGATGGCAGTGCGCATAATGTCCTCGCCGATAACGCCGCCGGCACGCTCCACCATAACTTTTACCGCTTCTTCCCGAACGTCCTCAATGCCCTGTTCCGCGTGCAGTTTGGAGTAGATGGGGAAAAAGCCGTGGGCAATGTCAGTGTTGCCGCCGCATCGGGCGGCCTTTTCCAGCAGGATCACTTTCTTGCCCATTTGAGCCGCCTTAATAGCAGCAACCAGGCCGGTGCCGCCGCCGCACACCACCAGATCGCACTCACGGATTATTTTTTCGTGGGGGACGGGCTGGGTGTGGTCATCTGCATCATAGATGGAGCAGGTGGGGCACAGGGTTTCACACAGGCCGCACTCCACGCAAAGCTCCGGATCGATCTGATAGCGGGGACCGTCATAGTGGATAGCGTGCATGGGACAGGCAAGCTCGCAGGTATGACAGCCGCTGCAGGACGCTTTGATCTGATACATGGCATACACTCCTTTGCAGGGAACGCTCAAAACGAGATGTTTTCCCATCTTTTTGGTAGTTATGGCTGGAGTATAACACCCAAAATTTTATTTGTTAATATCGCACAATAATGTAACTTTCCTACGCAAAAGTAGGGGTAGTTTCTAAAGGAACACAATCTTTCTGACAGGTAAGAATTGGGGTAGGCTTGCAATTGCGTCGATTACTGTGATAAAATGTCGAAGAAAGACCGGGGAAAAGGGGGAAAAGAAAATGCAGGAAGAAAAGGATTTCGTCCAGCTGTCAGAAGAAAAGGAAGCATTGCTGAGCAAATTGATCTCCACGCCAGAGGAGCGGCAGAAAAAGATGGAATCGGAGCCAGCGGAGGTTGTGTTCGACATCCAGAAGGACCCTTACAATCACATGATGCGGGTGCTCTTTTGCCGGTGGAAGCCATTTTTGTTGAGGGCAATTGCGATTGATAATGGCACCTATTTTTCCCGCTTTTTCAAGCAGCTGCCTATTACCCAGAAGGTGCTTAGCCAAAACCTAAAGGATATGCAGAAGGATGGCCTCATTTATCGAGAGGTACTGCCGGAGGTTCCCCCACGGGTAGAGTACCATCTGACCAAGGTGGGCTACTCTCTGATTGGCCTGTTGGATCTGGTCTATGACTGGGGCTGGAACGATATGCGGGCAAAAGGAATGCCGGTGGACGCTCTGGGGGAGATGTGGCATGGCTATCGGGAGCCGGATGAGAAGATGATGACCCAGCCCTATTACAAGCCCGCTCACGATGACGAAGGATAACTAACAGTGAAATAACAATCAAGCAATCGCTATGAGATAGACGGGACAGCCCTTTGGGGCTGTCCCGTCTATCTTTTTTGAGTGCAAAGAGCGATGCGGTATAACGATTTCAGTTCGCATCAGGCTTGTGCCTGACTCTAACCTGAAAGTAAGAAGCTACCGTAGAGGGAAGGTTAGTAGCTAGCCGGAGAGAAGCTTACTTAATTGTGCGATATTTACAAAATCATTGGTTTGGATTAAGGTTCAATCATACAAAAAGCAAAATGCTTCACAGAAAAGACTTCGTGAAAACTAGATGATCCAGAAAAACCAAGGAGACTTGAGTTGGTTTTCTGCAGATTCGGACATCCTCTGATCGGTCGACCCAAATAATGGGCCGGAAACGCTTGTTTGTAAAACCCATATGCAAGGTTTTCAGAAAGAAAAGAAAGGAAGGAAACAATGAAAAAGAAGATTTTTGCGCTGCTGCTCTGTCTGGCGTTGTCGGCCTCGCTGCTGGCCTCTTGTGGCGGCACCGGCTCCAAGTCTACGGGCTCCAACACCGGAAGTGATGGTGAGGGGAGTACCGCCGTCACCATTGGCTATGTGGGTGGCCACTACGCCTGCTATCCCTCCTCTGCCAACTCTGACGACTTTATCCAGCAGGGCATGGTCTACGACAAGCTCTTTGAAGTGGACGATATCACCGGCGAATACACCTCCCGAGTGCTGGAGTCCTATGAGTGGACCGACGACAAGACCCTGGTGATGACCCTGAAGGAGGGCATTACCTTCTCCGACGGCAGCCCCATGACCATGGAGGATGTGCTCTTCTCCATCCACAACTACATTGATCAGGGCGAGAGCACCGATAAGTATCAGTACTTCCAGTACATCGACTTCGATGCTACCACCATCTCCGAGGACGGTATGACCCTGACGCTGGTCTACCAGTTCCCCTATGGCCCCGCGGAGCGGACTCTGAACATGTCCATCATGCAGAAGGAATTCACCGAGGCCCATGACAACGCCGATGAGATTTGGTTCACCGGCCCTGTGGGTTCCGGCCCTTATGAGATCACCGACTGCGTCCAGGACTCCTATGTGACCTTCACTTTGCGGGACGACTACTGGAACAGCGACTACACCTATGACGCAACGGAAATCACCCTGCGTTTTTATTCCGACGAGACCGCCATGTACATGGACTATCAGGCGGGCAACCTGGACGCCATCTATGGCATTGGCACCACCGTGGCCTCTCAGATTGAGAACGCCGGCGGCAGCCAGGGCACCGTCCAGTACATCTCCAACAACGATGTGAGCTTTGTCATCCTCAACGAGGAAAATCAGTACCTTTCCGATCCCGCGGTCCGGGAGTCCATTGCCTACGCTCTGGATATGGACTACATCAGCGAGGTGGCCTACGGTGTGCTGGGTACTCCGGCCAAGAGCCATTACGCCTCCACCTTTGATTGCTACACCGAGCACGATGGCTACACCACCGATGTGGAAAAGGCCAAGCAAATTCTGAGCGACGCTGGCTACTCCGATGGCGAGATCACCATCGCCTGGATCTCCCCGGACCAGGCACCTCAGCCCCAGGTGGGTGAAGCTATCCAGGCCCAACTGGATGCCATCGGCATCAACGTGACGGTGGAGAGCTATGACCTGCCCACCGCCCTGGGCATGTATCTGGAGGGCCAGGGAGACATCATGATGATGACCGTCAACGGCGGCAACCCCACCCGGGAGCCCTATCAGTCTCTGTCCGCCTTTGCCAGCGGCGCCCCCTTCACCTGCATGTCCATTGAGGACCCCACTTACAACGATTATCTGAACACCGGCCTGAACAGTGTGGACGAGGCCACCCGGTGGGAGGCCTATGAGAAGGCAGACCAGTGGCTGTATGACAACTACAACGCGCTGCCTATCTGCGAGACCCTGTCCGCTGTGGCCTATAACAGCCGTATCGCCAGCTTTGACCAGTCTGCCGTGGGCAAGGGCTGCCTGGGCTCTCTGAAGCTTGCCTGATGGACTGTTGAGATTAAAAATCAACTTTCCAAAGAGGGAAGGTCAGCCTCTCCGCACCTGTGCGGGGAGGCTGACCGGCCAATCTGGCATTTATGGAGGTGTTTACGTTTGCTGCGCTATATTTTAAAGCGGTTGCTGATCATCATTCCCACCCTGTTGGGAGTGTTGCTGATCATCTTCACCATCAATAAGATGATCCCCGGTGACCCGGCCAAGCTGGCTTTGGGTTCCAACTTCACCCAGGAGGCCTATGAAGCCAAACGGGAGGAGATGGGACTGGACAAATCCTTTATAGAACAATATGTGGACTATGTGGTGGGAGTAGTGACCCGGATGGATCTGGGCACCTCTTACGACTCCAAACGTCCGGTCAGCGACATGATTTTCTCCCGCATCGGCATTACCATCAAGCTGGGTGTACTCAGCTGCATTGTCACAGTGTTGGCGGGCATTGGAATAGGTATTCTGTCGGCGGTGAAGAAATACACGCCGGTGGATTACGCCACCACCACCTTCGCAGTCATTTTCTCCGCGGCACCAGGATTCTGGGTGGCACTGATGGCCATGCTGCTCTTCTGCCTTAAGCTGAAACTGCTGCCGGCGGGCGGCATGGGCACCTGGAAGCACATGGTGCTGCCAGTGATCTGCATGGCCCTGAGTCCTATCTCCCTGGTGGCCCGCATTACCCGTACCAGTATGCTGGACGTCATCAACCAGGACTACATCCGCACCGCCCGAGCCAAGGGCGTCAGCGAACGCAAAGTGGTGTTCAGCCATGCCCTGCGCAATGCGCTGATCCCGGTGGTCACCGTGGTGGGTGCCCAGCTCACTATGGTCATCGGCGGCTCCTTTATCATTGAGTCCGTCTTCTCCATCCCCGGCATCGGTATGCTGCTGCTCAGCGCCATCAACACCCGGGACTTCCCGACCATCCAGGGCACCGTACTGGTTCTGAGCTTTTTCGTGTGCATCATCAACCTGCTGACCGATGTGGCCTACGCCTATGTGGATCCCCGGATCAAGTCCCAGTACGCCGGCGGCAAAAAGCGTGCCAAGCGGAGAAAGGAGGCCCTCCATGGCAATGCGTAAACAGAAAATGTCCGGCGGTGAGACGCTGGTGAAGCACAGCCAGATGGGGGATGTGTGGCGCCGGTTCCGCCGCAACAAGCTGGCGGTGTTTGGCATGTGCATTGCCATTTTTCTGGTCCTGGTGGCGATTTTTGCCAACGTAATTGCCCCCTATCCGCCGGCGGACATCACCGGAGACCGGCTGTCCATGCCCAGCCTGCAGCATCTGCTGGGTACCGACAATTTCGGCCGGGACCTGCTGAGCCGGGTCATCTACGGCGCCCGGGTCAGTCTGCTGATTTCCTTGATGAGCCTGGTATTCTCCCTGATCATCGGCATCGGCCTGGGGGCCACCGCCGGCTACTTCGGGGGTTGGTATGAGAGCCTCATCATGCGGATCTGCGACATCCTGATGTGCATTCCCGGTATGCTGCTGGCGGTGTGCATCTCCTCGGTGCTGGGCATTGGCGTGGTCAATACCGCCATTGCCATCGCCGTCAGCGGTGTGGCCCCCTGTATCCGTATGATTCGGGCCACGGTGCTCCAGATTCGCTCCCAGGAATTCGTGGAGGCCGCCAAGGCCACTGGCTCCGGCCATGCAAAGATTATTTTCCATGAGATCCTGCCCAATATCCTGTCCCCCCTGATCGTGGACAGCACCATGCGCATCGGCGGCAATATCCTCCAGATCTCCGGCCTGAGCTTTATCGGTCTGGGTGTCCAGCCCCCAGCCTCCGAGTGGGGCTCCATCATGAGCGCCGGCCAGGAGTTTATCACCACCTTCTGGCCCATGATCACCTTCCCGGGCATTGCCATTCTGCTGACCGTGTTTGCCTTCAATGTGATGGGCGACGGCCTGCGGGACGCGCTGGATCCCCGGCTGAAGCAGTGAGGAGGTACCGACTATGAGTGAACATCTGCTGGATATCAAGGATCTTGAGGTTCAGTTCCATACCATGGACGGCGACGTGTACGCCGTCAACGGCATCTCGTTGTCCATTGATCCGGGCGAAACCCTGGGATTGGTGGGGGAGACCGGTGCCGGAAAAACCACCACCGCCCTGAGTATTCTGAACCTGATTCAATCGCCACCGGGCAAGATTGAGGGCGGCGAGATCCTGTTTGAGGGGAAAGACATTCTGAAGATGACCACCGAGGAACTCCACCACATCCGAGGCTCCGCCATCTCCATGATCTTTCAGGACCCCATGACCGCCCTGAACCCCATCTTCAAGGTGGAGGACCAGATCGCAGAGGTCATCAAGATCCATGAGAAGGTCTCCAAGACCGAAGCGGTGCAGAAGGCCCGGGAAATGCTGGAGTTCGTGGGCATTCCGGCGGAGCGGGGCGGCGACTATCCCCATCAGTTCTCCGGCGGTATGAAGCAGCGGGTGGTCATCGCCATGGCGCTGGCCTGTTCCCCCAAGTTGCTGATTGCCGACGAGCCCACCACCGCCCTGGATGTGACCATCCAGGCCCAGGTGCTGGACATGATGACCGATCTGAAGAAAAAATTTGACTCCTCCATGCTGCTGATCACCCACGATCTGGGGGTGGTGGCGGAGACCTGCGACAAGGTGGCCATCATGTATGCCGGCGAAATCGTAGAATACGGTACCCTGGAGGACATTTTTGACCACACGGCCCATCCCTACACCGAGGGCTTGTTCAACTCGCTGCCCTCCCTGGAGGAGGATGTGCGGCGTCTCAAGCCCATCCGGGGCCTGATGCCCGACCCCTCCAATCTGCCCCAGGGCTGCAAGTTCCATCCCCGGTGTCCCTATGCCGACGAGCTGTGCCAGACCCAGGAGCCGGAGCAGCGGGAGATTGCCCCGGGCCATCTGTGCCGCTGCCACCACTGCGACAAAGGTGTGCCGCTCTACTTCCCGGACGAGGCCGTCAATGAAGAGGCCTATAACAAAGGCTTTCCGGTGTCCAATCCGGGCAACGACATTCTTGGAAAGGGGGATAACCCTGCATGAGTGAAGAACTGATCCGGGTGGAACACCTGAGAAAGTATTTTGATACCCCCCGGGGCAAGCTCCACGCAGTGGATAATGTAGGCTTCACCCTGGACGCGGGCAAGACCCTGGGAGTGGTGGGCGAGTCCGGCTGCGGCAAGTCCACCCTGGGACGCACGGTGCTGGGGCTGCTGCCCGCCACCGGCGGCAAAATTTTCTTTGAGGGTCGGGACATCACCCGGGTGAAGGGACGGGCTCGCCGGGAGCTGCAGAAGGAGATGCAGATCATCTTCCAGGATCCCTTTTCCTCCCTCAATCCCCGTTATACGGTCTTTGAGCTCATTGCCAGCCCCTTGAAAACCTTTCACCTCTGCCACGGCAAGGCAGAGCTGGAAGACAAGGTCTTTGAGCTGATGGACACGGTGGGTCTGGCCCGCAGATTTGCCTATTCCTACCCCCACGAGCTGGACGGCGGCCGCCGCCAGCGAATTGGTATCGCCCGGGCCCTAAGCGTGGATCCCAAATTCATCGTCTGTGATGAGCCCGTCTCTGCTCTGGACGTGTCCATTCAGGCCCAGGTGCTTAATTTACTGCAGGATCTGCAGGAGCAGAAGAACATCAGCTACATCTTTGTCACCCATGATATGTCGGTGGTCAAGCATATCTCCGACGATATCCTGGTCATGTATGTGGGCAGCATGGTGGAAAAGGCTCCTGCAAAGAAGTTGTTCCAGATGCCGCTGCACCCCTACACCAAAGGCCTGCTCTCCGCCATTCCGGTGCCCTCCATCCACCGAGAGAAAAAGCGCATCATCATGCAGGGAGAGCTGACCAGCCCTGTGGACCCCAAGCCCGGCTGCCGGTTTGCCAACCGCTGCCCCTACGCCCAGCAGCGCTGCCATGAGGAGCTGCCGGAGTATGAGGAGATTCTGCCGGAGCACTTTGTGGCCTGCCACTTTGTCCGGGGAATCAATAATCTGAAATGAAAAAGAGACTTATGGCCGCCGTCCTAGCTCTGGTGCTGACGGCGGCCCTGAGTGCGTCCGCCTTGGCCGGGGAGACGGCGGTGGGGGTATTGGATGAGGCCCCCCGGCCCATGCAGCAAGAGAATCCCTGGTTGGAGCAGTGCGAGTTGGGCAGTGCGGCGGCGGACGCCCTGCGCGTTTCCGGCGGGACGCAATTGGCTTTGTTGGAGACCGGGGCACTTGCCAATGATCTGAACCAGGGCCAGATTACCCGGGAGATGGTGGACCGGGTTTTTACCGACCCGGGCCGGCAGCTGGCCAAAGCAGAGATCACCCCGGCCCTGCTGAGGGAGATGCTGGAGTGTTCGGTATCCCACATCCAGGTGGACCCGGCCACCGAACAGGTGGAGGAGGACAGCCTGGCATTTGACGGTTTCTGTCAGATTTCCGGTTTTCAATTCCGCTATGACGCCTCCGCCCCGGCGGGGGAGCGGGTGACGGACCTATGGTTGGAGGACGGCACCCGGCTGGATTTGGCAGACCAGCAGACCCGGCTCACCCTGACGGCCACCGTGGAGCTGCTGGAAGGAGAATACGGCTTTCCGGCGGTGGAGTATGTCCCGATGGAGCTGAGTCTGTCCGACGCTTTGGCGGATTATGTGGCCCAAAATACTGTCCTGCCTCAGGGGGAGACGGACCGCATTCAGGTGATTGGCGCCCGGCAGAACACCCTGGTAGGTTATATCCCCCGGGTCTGGTTGGGACTGGGAATTGCGGCGCTGGTGGTGGTGCTGGCAGTGTTCCGGCTCCGGGGCAAGCGCTGGCAGCAGGAATGGGGAAAGGAATTTTAAAGCAATGGCATACTACATTCAAGATCAATGTGTGGCCTGTTTGAAGTGCAAGGTGGAGTGTCCCGTAGGGGCCATCCGAATCACCGCGGACCGGCCGGTCATCGATCCGGACCGGTGCGTGTCCTGCGGCACCTGTGCCCGGGTGTGCAAGGAGTCCGCCGTCATCGACCTGAATGCGCCGCCGGCGCAGGCAAAGCCTCATGACCTGGAGGAGTTGGACTGCGATGTGCTGGTGCTGGGGGGCGGCGGCAGCGGCCTGGTGGCGGCGGCCCGGGCGGGCTGGCATACCGGCACCCGGGTGGTACTGGTGGAAAAACAGCAAAAGACCGGGGGCGGCGCCTGGTACGCTGCAGATTTCAAGGTGTTCAACAGCCGCTGGCAGCGTCAGCGGGGAATCCCCGATGTGCTGGAGGACAGCCTGCGCCAGGCCATGGATTTCACTTACTGGAAGCTGGACCCCCGACTGGCGCGAAACTGCTTTGAGGCCACCGGCAAATTTTTTGACTGGCTGTGCGACACCGGAGACCAGGTGGAGGATCAGTTCCGGGAGGGCTTTTATATCTTCGATGGCCCCGATGGACCCAAGGTGCCGGTGTTCAAGCAGCGGCGCCACGGAGCCCAGGGAGGGACCGGAAGATTTGTCACCGACCAGATGCTTCGGCTGTGCCTGGAGCAGGGCACCCGGATATTGACGGGCACTCAGGCGGTGGAGCTGCTGACGGAAGGAGGCCGCATAACCGGAGCATTGTGCCGGGATGCCGGGGGCTGGATCCGCATCCGGTGCAAGAGCTGTGTGCTTTCTACCGGCAGCTGGATTGAAGACCAGCGGCTGCTGGAGCGGGTAGACCCCAAATTTGCCGCCATGAAAAAGGTGCGCAGTGCCCACCGCGCCTCCGCCTACACCGGAGACGGTTTGAGGCTGGCGGCCCAGGCTGGGGCGAAGCTGGATTGGGACAGCCTGTGCCTGCGGCTGATGGGGCCGGTATTCATGCCCGCCGATGATACCCCCTACGCTACCTTTGGGGCCATGGTGTTTGACCCCTCGGTGATCTTCGTCAATGAGGAGGGCCGGCGTTGGGTCAACGAACAGGTCGGGGCCCGGGGCAGCTTTTTTGACCAGGCCATCCCACTGCGGGAACAGCCCCACGGGATCTCATTCACGGTGTTTGACACCAGCTGTGTGGAGTCGGCGGTGGAGCGCTCCCGTCGGGGCATCACGTCGGGGCCATTCCCCATGCCCCCGCTGCCGGAACACTGGCAGGATGATCTGGAGGGGGCACTTCAGGAATACAGCTTTGCTTTCTGGCGGGCCGATACTCCGGAGGAGCTGGCGCTTCAAATGGGGGTGGACCCCCAGGCGTTGGCAGCCACTCTGGAGCACTACAACTACATGTGCGACGCCGGGGCAGATACGGATTTCTGCAAGAGTCGGGACCAGCTGATCCCGCTGCGGAAGGCGCCCTTTTATGCCCTGCGCTGTTCCATGGCCACCGACGGGGCCTTTGGAGGAATTCCGGTGGATCCCACCATACGGGCCTATGACGCCGCCGGTGGGGTGATGGATAACCTCTTTGTCACCGGTGATCTGGCCTCGGGCCGGTTTATCAACCAGGGAGGTATCAAAAAGCAGATTATCAATGATCTGGCCTGGGCCTTCGCCAGCGGCTTTTTGGCTGGAGACCAGGCAGCCCTGCAGGCGGAAAAAGAGTTCTAACGTAAAAAGAACGCATTGTGTCTTGGACACAATGCGTTCTTTTTAGGATCAGGAAAAATCAATTGCACTGCGCCGTTTGTGCCATATAGCTGTCTCTTGTGACTTGGGACTTGATGGAAAACCGCGCAAATCGTTACAATGGATTATACTCAGCGGAGATCGGCCAAAATATTCTGCATTGTAGACCGATGCGTGGGAAAGGAGATTATACCCGACACATTGGGCCGGATGGACGGGGAATGCTGCTATGAAAAGCTGGAAAAGAACGACTGTAATTCTCTCTGTTATTGTGTTGCTTGGAATAATATCGGCGCTTTGTTATGGGTTCAACGCCCGCCGCACTTTGGCAGATCAGCTGCCGCCGGAAGCCGCTGAAGTGCTGAACGATTATCTGAAGGCATATCAGCAGGGGACACCCTATTCCGTCAAATACATGCACTTTGAAAATGATATCGAAGTCAATACCTATATTAACTGTGGTTCCGTATTGTACGATTATCATGTGAAAAAGGTGGAAGAGGTAAACCCCTCGCTGTATGCCCTCACGTTGGAGATGAGCTCATCTCAATCGGTGCTGTTGGGACAGACCCGGGAAACCGTCTACAGCTTTTTGGGCTTGATTGACGGCAGATGGTACTACATCGGAAATATACGTCATATTCCAGACGATTTGAAAACGAACCTGGATCCCAGCCGATATCAATACGATGATCCCAATATCCTGGATCCTGATAACCTTCCGTTCGAAGGATAGAAAATCAAATGAAACAGCGGTACCGACCCCAGGTCGGTACCGCTGTTTTTGCCTGAAACCGTTTGAACGTCTTGCTGCAAACCGGAAATACGATGTTTCCTGTCTACAAGGGGCAAATGACTGCTGAGTTACACATTCAGCTGGACAGAAACAATGTATTTCCCGTCTTTTTGCTCCAATTTGAAACTGCCTTGATTCTTGGCCACACAGGCCCGCACATTGCGCAGGCCATAGCCGTGCACAGTTCCTGCTTTGGGGGCGGAGCATGTTGGAAACGGATTGGACAATTCGTAGTAGAGCAGGTGGTTGGTCTGCCGCAGGATCAGATGGATGCTGCGCTGTTCTTTCGGGAGTTGTTCGCATGCATCCAGTGCATTGTCCATGGTGTTACCGATGATAATGAAAAGATCTCCGGCGGGAATCTGCAATTCCCGATCCACCCAGATCTGGAGCTCTACTGATGCACCAATCTTTGTGGCCCGGGCCAATTCATAGCTTAAGATGCTGTCGATCACAGGATTTCCCACATCGACGCTCTGATTGATGTGCTCAAATTTTTCCTCAATCTCCCGGAAACAGGCGTCCATTTCATCGGTGCGGTGGGAGTCCGCCAGGGTTTTTATGGCGACAAAATACTTTTTGATGTCGTGCCAGAGCGCCCGGGTCTCCTCCTGGCGCTCCAGCATGGTTTGATAGTGCTGTAGTTGAAGCTCTTTTTGTTGTTCGGCGGAAATCATGGCGGTCTGTTTTTCATAGTAGCGCTCCAGCAGTTGAACAAAGACGCAGAGCACGATGTTGATCCAGAGGAAGCACAGAGAGACCAGCAGGAAAATGCCCACCTCCGAGGCGGTGAAAAGCGAATAAAAGCATTGATAGCAGACGTATGCGCTGAACAGCTGGCAGAAGATCAACGGAATGGCCGAGTAGGGCAGCGCTTTCATCTTGTTCTTCTGGAAGAGCAGTAAGAGCAATTGAACAAGCAGCAGGTTGATGATTTTGGCCATGCTGTTATAGACCAGTCGTTCTGCCCCGCCGATGGAGACGTCCATGGTCACATGCTGGGAGGCCAGCATGGCGCCTCCGATCACATCGGACAGAACCACGGAGATATAGTAGAGCAATGTAATATAGAAGCAGGGGAGCGGTTTGGGGCAATAGACCAGAAAATTTCCAACCAAGGAAGCCACAA
This sequence comes from Clostridiales bacterium, assembly GCA_019420945.1. Classification (GTDB taxonomy): domain Bacteria; phylum Bacillota; class Clostridia; order Oscillospirales; family Oscillospiraceae; genus UMGS1766. Next base: position 14,592 of record JAHZGF010000072.1, read on the forward strand.
ACAGCAGAAATACCCGGATTCCTGCTATGGGAATCACAAATGTACTGAGGGAGAGCAGAAGTCCGAACAGAGCGTAGTATGCGATGGCAGTCCAAGGACTTCGCCGGCGGGAAAACAAGTGTTCAAACAAATAGGCGGCGATAAAGACCTCTGCAATTATAGTTGCTATTTCAATGCAAAGCGTCATAGGATTTCAGCCTGGCCTTTCAAAAAGTTCATAAGCCGCTCCTGAAAGGATTTTGCAAAGCTTCTGCCAATGGGAATTTGACTGCCGTCGGTCAGAAGCAGCGATTTGGATTGTGTTTGTAGGATGTGGTTGAGATTGACACAATAACTTTTATGTACTTGGACGAACCAGGTTTCCGGCAGTTGCTGTAACAGCTCCGAAAAGGAGTGGCGCAGGGACAGTTCCCGCTGTCCTGTCAGATGGATCAGGACATTGTGCCGAAATACCTCCAGAAACAAAACCTCTGAGAGCACCAGAACAACAGACCTGGTCTTTGTGGACAAGCTGATCCGGGTGGGCGCCTTTTGCTTCAAAGCCGCTTGCAGGGCTTCTGCCAGCACCTCATAGGAAATGGGTTTCGGCAGATACCGCAGTGCGATCCCATATCCCCGCACGGCGTAGCCCAAGGATTGGGTAGTAAAGATGATGACAGGAGGATTTTCCTTCCGGGACAGTTCCACTGCGGCCTCATACCCATTGGGAGAGGGCATTTCAATATCCATCAGCACGATGTCAAACAGGTACAGATCATAGGCGTCCAGCAGTTCCTGGGCCGACTGATATGTGGACAGATGCATGGATGCGTCAAACTGTCTGCAATAGTTTACCATCGCGTTCAAGTCTGCCAAATTATCGTCACAGATTGCAATCTTCATGGTTCATCTCCCTTGTATTGCACTTCGCCTATGCGATCCAAATTTACATATTTTGAGAGTATAATCGGAATTTCGGCATGTTATTATTATATGATAGCGAAAGAGCTGATTCAACCGTGCAAAGAGGAAAATGGAATTTTGTGTCAGTTTGTTTGCAAAAATAGTGGGAGCTTCAGAAAACGGTTGAAAAATTGCCGCATTTAAGATATGATATAATTGTCAAATGGTCATGCTTTTTGAAGATGTGTTTGGCAATTCTGATAAAAAACATCCCCGCGCAGACACAGGGGATTCCTATTTTCGGTTGCCTGACTGCATATAGAGGAGCTTTGGTGCGCTGCGCCCGTTTGGCAACGGGAGCGGCGTGTTTTTAATACTGGAATTTACTGTTTAGTTAATAAAGGAGAACCGGAGAATGGATACCAAGCACAATCCAGAGCGCAGGACGGAATTCCTGGAGCGCTGTTTTGATACTTTTTGTGAATATGGCCTGGAAAACACCAGTCTGCAAAAGCTGGCAGAGTCCTGCGGCGTGACCAATGGTGCGCTGCTGTACTATTTTGGCAGCAAAGATAACATCGTCATTGAGGCCACCGCCCACTGTATGGCCAAGGTAGAGGACGATTTTATGGCCCAGGCCCCCACCAGCTTTGAGGACATCGAGCGTTTCCTGCGGGAGATGCCCTATATTACCGCACGGCTCCATGGGGCAAAGTATCGATTTATGTACCAGGTCTATTCCAGCCCCAAATACCGGGACTATGGCAAGGAATTTTTCAAAGGGGTCAATGTCCGCTATCACGGGTATGCCGAAATGCTCTCCGGCAAGTTGGGAATGCCTGCGGATTTCATCCAGGGCATGACGTATCTGTTTGTCCGCTCCTGCGTCCACTATGCTTTATTTGAGGACGAGGAATATATGAATTTGCAGTTAAACGCCATCCGTGCCTCGCTTCGGGCATTTATTACCACGGTACAAGGAGAGAAAAAATCTTAAACCTGCGTGTACTAAGTTAAGTGCTATCCGTTTGCGCCATCTGAAGTAGTTCAAAACAAAGGCAATTGGATGCCCCCGGCAAACCCAAGGGTTTGCCCGGGGGCAGTGGTTTTTCCGTGGGTGACACAAAACTGTACTTTTGGGAGTTGCGCTTTTGGGGCCCAGCCACTATGATAGGTTCAGACGAAACAAGGAGGGCAAAGCTATGACCTATGCCATCGTATATTCCAGCCAGACCGGCAATACCGCCCTGCTGGCCCAGCGGCTGAAAGACTGCCTGCCCCAATCGGGGCTTCTTTATTTTGGCGCACCCCATGAGGAGGCGACCCGGGCGGAGGTGCTGTTTGTGGGTTCCTGGACCGACAAGGGCAGCTGCTGCCCGGAGATTGCCACCTTTTTAAAGAGCTTGCAGGGGAAACGGGTCTTTCTGTTCGGCACCGCCGGTTTTGGTGGGGCGGAGTCCTACTTTGCTCAGATCATCCAGCGGATGGCCCAGAATCTGCCCCAGGACTGCAAGCTGTTGGGCAGCTACCTCTGCCAGGGGAAAATGCCACCGGCGGTTCGGGCCCGGTATGAGGCAATGGCCCAACAGGACCCGGAAAAGGCCCGGCCCATGCTGGAGAATTTCGACCGGGCCCTGTCCCATCCCGACCAGGCGGACCTGGAGGGGCTGGAGCGGGCCGCCGCCGAGGCCTGGAAGCAGGCCTGAGCACCCAAAGCAACAGGGAGGAGCACCGTGAACGACCTTGATTTTCTGAGCTATTCCGCCCAGACTCCCATGGTGGAACTCCGCAGACGGTTTCACCGGGGCGAGACGCTGGAGCAGCCGGTGCCGGATGTTATCTCCCCCCAGGAGGCCTTGGAGGATGTGGCCTATGTAAAATTTGTCCTGCGCCAGGCTTACAGCGGGTATTCCTACTATCCTCAAAGCCGATTTGACCAGGCCTTTGAGGCGCTGGAGGGGGAACTGTCCGCCAGGACCGGCCCAGTGGAGGTTTCAGCTCTGATGGATTTATTGGGCCGCCAGCTTTCTTTTCTGACAGATGGACACCTGAGCCTGACCAGCCCTCAGCATGGAGTGGGGTTTTACCGGAAATGGCAGACCTATGTGACCGACCTCCGACTGACGGAACAGGGCGGAGACTATTACGATACCGCCACCGGGCGCAAGGTGGTGTTCGGGAATACGCTGCAGCTGTTTCCCACCCTGGAGGGCTGCTTCCTGCTGGGCTGCAGGAGTCAGGATGTGTTGACGGATGTGGAGCTGACGCTGGATGGCAAAAAGCAGCGGTTACCGGTCCACAAAATCCAAAGCCGGCCCCAGGGGGAGCCGGTGTCCATGGAGGTAAAGTACCAGGGGGAGATCGCCTGGGTGGTCAGCTCCAGCTTTGTGGGGGATGATCCGGAGGCCCTGGCGAAATGCCGTGAAATTGGCCGCCGATGCCGGGATTATCCCCATGTGATCTGGGATCTCTCCAATAATCTTGGGGGCAATTCCGCCTTTGCCCGGGAATTTCTGGAGGGGCTGAACGGAGTGCGGCCCTCCATGGGGCGGGTGCTGTCCCTGGGTTCCACGCTGGTCCACGCCAAAGAGTTTGGAAAAATCAAAGAGGTACCTTACGGTTTTGAGGAGGAACAGGAGGAGTCTGCCCCTGCTCCGGGACAGTTTGCCGGAACCCTCCATGTAATCATCAACGATCGGGTGGCTTCCTCCGGGGAGAGCGGGGTGTTTATGGCCCTGTCTTTGCCCCGGGTGGTGCTGTATGGGTGTAATACCCTGGGCATCGGGCGGTTTGGAGATCTGTGCGTCTATACACTGCCCCACGCTCGGGTGACCCTCTGGTGCCCTCAAAAGGTGTTTGTCCAGGCACCCCGGGAGACAGAAGGCTATGAACCCCAGATTTGGCTGGACAGCTCTGACCCGGCGGCTGAAGTTTTACGGCATATCAAACATTTATAAATAAATTTCATTCACCTACGATAAAAGACGCAGGCCTGGGGCAAACTATTGCCATCCAAAGAGAAGGTGAGTGGAGTTTTATGATTGAACAGGATACCATCCGCCTGCTGCGGGAGTGCGACGCAGGCATTGAGATGGGCACTTCCTCCATTGAGCAGGTGCTGCCCCGGGTGAGTTCCCAGCAGCTGCGGCAGCGGCTGGAAAAGTGTCAGCAAGAGCATCAGCAGTTGGCCCGGGAGATTCAGACTCTTTTGGACCGTTATCAGGATGAGGGAAAGTCTCCCAATCCCGTGGCCAAAGGGATGTCCTGGATCAAGACCAATCTGATGATGGCCACAGACGCCTCGGATCAGACCATCGCGGATCTGATGACCGACGGCTGCAACATGGGGGTTAAGTCCCTGAACAAGTACCTGAACCAGTACGAGGCGGCGGACGAAAAGACCAAGGACATCACCAAGCGTCTCATCAATCTGGAGGAGAAGCTGGCGGTGGACATCCGGGATTTCCTGTAAAGCAAGGCCGGGGCCGAGATCGTGTGAAAACGATCCCGGCCCCGTTTTTTGTTCAATCCTGCTGAAGTTTGCTCAGCCGCCCCAGGGCGGAGAAGGGGATGGGGGTACCCGCCACCCAAAGGCGTTTACCGTCGGCGTCGATCCGGGACACCAGCCCGGTCCGCTCCAGATAGTCCCCCGCCTCGTAATAGACTGCCGCCACCCGATCCCCGGGCCGGAGCTGCCGCAGGGTGCGGTCCAGGGCCTCCTGGGCGTCCTCCCCCAGTTGGATGGGAGGGTGTATCACCCGCTCCTTTTGCCGCAGGGCCGCTTCATAGCCTTTCAAGGCAGCAAAGGGCATAAACTGTTTGGCCCGCAGCGTGGGGTCCATCTTCTGCCTCATGCCCGATGACCTCCGATCTGCTGATTGCGTTGGCGGGCGGTGGCCTCCTCCTGGAGGTCCGCCCCCTTCAACACGGCATTTTTGCCGTATTTCTTCTGAATGGCCAGCAAAGCGTGCTGCATTCGCTTCTCACGTTCTAACTCTTGGGGGGAGCAAAACAGGTCGTACTGACAATAGGTTTCCTCCGTTACCTGACCGAAGGTGAGATTGACCCGGTGGATGGGCTCCCGGGGGTGGGCGATCCGGTCAAAGAGCTGCTCTGCCAGGGTCAGCAATTGTTTGGTGGAGCTGGTGGGGGCTCCGGCGGAGAGGGTGCCGGTAGACGGGGACAGGGGACAGTGGTGGGAGTAGCCCAGCATCAAGCCCACAGAGCCGGCGGCCAGACCCTGATCCACCAGCTCCAGGGACAGGGCCTCCGCCATCTCCCGGACGATGAGCCGGGCCTCCTGCCGGCTGTAACCCCGGCAGAGTACCTGACCGCTGGACAGGGAACTGCTGTGGGGCCGAAAGGCCTTGATGTCGGCGATGGTGGTGGGCTCCCGGCCCCAGGCGTGGTCGATGAGCAGTTCCGCGTCCACGCCGAAGGTGCGGTAGAGCAAGTCCTCGTCGGCCTGGGCCACTTGGCCCATGGTGACAATGCCGAATCGGGCCAGTTTCCTGGCGATGCCCCGACCCACCCGCCAGAAGTCGGTGATGGGCCGGTGGTCCCAGAGGGTGGAGCGGTATGTTTTCTCGTCCAGGACCCCAATCCGGGCCCCGCAGGGCCCGGGCTCCATATGTTTGGCGGTGATGTCCAGGGCCACCTTGGCCAGATAGAGGTTGGTGCCGATGCCGCAGGCGGCGGGAATTCCGGTCTTGGCGTAAATATCTCCGATGATCTTCAGAGCCAGCTCCTGGGGGCTCAGCCGGTACAGGGGCAGGTAGTGGGTCACATCCAGAAAGGCCTCGTCGATGGAGTAGACGTGAATGTCCTCCTTGGAAAGGTAGTTCAGATAGACGGCATAAATTTCCGCGGAGCAGTCGATATAATGCCGCATCTGAGGCCGGGCGGTGATGAAGGACAGGTTGGGAGGGATCTCAAAAATCCGGCACCGATTCCGTACCCCCAGAGCCTTCAGGGCCGGACTCACCGCCAGACAGATGGTCTGCTCCGTCCGGTCCGGATCTGCCACCACCAGATGGGCGGTCATGGGGTCCAGCCCTCGCTCCACACACTCCACCGAGGCGTAGAAAGATTTCAAGTCAATGCAGAGATAGGTCCGCTGCGCCGCCATACTGATTCACCCCCAAAAATAAATAGAACATATGTACTATTATTATAGCACGAAGGCCCATATCGTCAAGCCCCGGCGGGCAACTGGCAAAAAAAGGACCGCCCGGGGCATCTTGTGAAGATGCTCCGGGCGGAGGAACGTTATGGTAGATGGGGATCAGGTGGTTTCGCCCAGCTTGTTCAGCAGGAAGGTGAACTGATTGCACTCCATGCCCAGGCATTTTTTGTGGAACTCCTGGGCGGAGGAGACCAGGGAGCGGGCCTTGTCCAAATCCTTTTCGGTGCCGTCCCCGTCCATAAACTGCTTGGCGGAGGCGAAAACCGCCCGGACAAAGGTGTCGTACACGTCGCCGAAGTAGTCCTTCAGATTCTGGGTGCAGGGCCGAGAGAAGAAGATCTCCAGCAGATCGTGGGTCATATCTACGCTTTTGAGACTCCACTCCAGGGCGGCGGCGTGGTCCAGGTTGTAGCCGTGGCCGTCATAGCCCAGTTTGCCTCGATAGTAGGCGCAGGCCAGGTTGAACATGCTCTTCCAGCTGCCGTGCTGGGCGGCGGCGGGGAGCAGTTCAAAATAGCGGTCCAGATCCTGGCGGCCGTGCTGCTCGGTGCGGTAGATGTCCGCCATCATGTGGAAGGCGTCCGGATGGCCGGCGTCCGCCGCCTGCTGGAACAGCTCCAGGGCCTTGTCCACGTCCACATCCACATCCAGGCCGAAGAGATAGCGCTCTCCCAGCTCCTCCAAGGCACCGGGGACATTAAAGTCGGTCTCATGCAGCAGCATGTTGAGATCCATGGCGGAGTAGGACTCGTAGGCCACTTTGCCGGAGGACTTGGGGTCTGTATGACGCTTCCAGGCCAAGTATCGGTCAAAATATTCCTTGGGTTGAATCATTGGGTTTCCTCCTTGGACGGCACAAAAATCCGTCAAATTTCAGTTTAGTTAGTATTATTATAAAGGTTTGTTCCGGGCTTTTCAATACGGGCGGTAAAATTCCGGGAATGGGGCGGAGGGAGTGGGAAGCCGGGGGGCTTTGTGCTATAATCTCCTTAATGAAGAAAGGAGCGATTTGCTTTGTTTACATTGGATGAGCAAGTGTTTTTGGAGCGGTTCCGGGCCCTGCTGGCCATTGACAGCACCACCGGCCATTGCCGGGCCATCGAGGACTATCTGGCCCGGGAGATTGAGAAGCTGGGTTTTGGGGTGATCCGGCCCCACAAGGGGGGCGTCATCGCCGACCTGGGCGGGAAGGGGGATACCCTCTGTCTTACCGCCCATGTGGACGACATCGGCCTGATGGTGCGCCGGATCAATGCCGACGGCACCCTGAACGTCTGCCCGGTGGGGGGACTGCACCCCTTTTACGCAGTGATGGAGAACGTCCGGGTCCACACCCGGGACGGAAAGGAGTACACCGGGTCCATCTGCCGCACCCCCAACTCCATCCACGTCACCGAGGAGGAGCTGCGGCAGGAGCTGCCCGACTGGCGCAAAAATGTCTGCGTGGTGCTGGATGAGGATGTCCGCACCCCGGAGGATGTACGTCGCCTGGGCATTGAGACCGGAGATATGATCGCCCTGGAACCCCGGCTGGTGTGCTCCAACGGCTATTTGAAATCCCGGTTTGTGGACGACAAGGCCTGCGCCGCCCTGCTGCTGTGCGCCATGGAGGCAATCCAGGCCGGACAGCTCACCCTGCCCCGGCATGTGCTGGCCTATTTCTCCAGCTATGAGGAGATCGGCCACGGCACTGTCTGGCTGCCGGAGGGAGTCCGGGACATTCTGGCCCTGGACATCGCCCCCACCGGCCCGGATCAGAACTCCCATGAGCGGAAGGTGTCCATTTTCGCCAAGGACTCCCGGTTCCCCTACCATTGGGAGATGACCAACGAACTCCGCTCCGCCGCCCTGGAGGCTGGGGTGGATTTTGTGATGGATGTGTTCACGCCTCATTACGGCTCCGACGGGGACGGTTCCGTTCAGGCGGGCCACGATGTGCGCCATGCCGCCATTGGTCCCGGCACCGCCAACAGCCACGGCTATGAGCGCACGCATCTGCAGGGGATTCAGAACACTTATGGCCTTTTGATGGCTTATTTATTTCGGAATGCAGAAAATTAAGGAATATTAACTAATGTTTCCATAAAGTTTATTGTTTTTCCCGACAAGTTGTGCTACACTGCTCACCAAAGACAACATAATTTGAGGAAGTGATTTTCGTTGTCATCATCAGGGAAACGAACCACGGGACGGAGGCGAAAAAAGAAGACCTCCGCTCCCCAGGAGCCGGTCCGGCGCAAGAAGCTGCCGGTGGTGGAGGCTGACCCGGAGATCGGCCTTACCGAAGAGCAGGTGCGAACCCGAATCAAAGCCGGGTATCAGAACACCGAAGTGGAGTCCAACTCCAAATCCATGAAGGAGATCATTATCTCCAATGTGTTCACCTACTTCAACCTGATCTTTTTCATCCTGGCTGCCGCCATCATCGCGGTGGGCTCCTGGTACAACCTGACCTTTATGGGGGTTGTCATCGCCAATATTGTGATCGGTATTGTGCAGGAGTGGCGCAGCAAAAAGAAGCTGGACACCCTGAACCTGCTGGCCAACCCCAAGGCCAATGTGGTCCGGGACGGCATACTGCGCACCATCTCCGTCCACGACGCGGTGCGGGACGATATCGCCGTGCTGGCCGCCGGGGATCAGGTCTACGCCGACGCGGTGGTGGTGGAAGGGGAGTGCCTGGTCAACGAGTCGCTGCTGACCGGCGAGGCCGACGAGCTGCGTAAGCAGCCCGGCGACCACCTGCTGTCAGGATCCTTCCTGGTGTCCGGCCAGTGCTCTGCCCGGCTGACCGCCGTGGGCCGGGACTCCTATATGTCCAAGCTCACCCTCCAGGCCAAGCAGCAGAAGCAGCAGCCCCAGTCCGAGATGATGCGGTCCCTGAGCCGTCTGGTCATGGTTATCGGCATTATCATCATCCCCCTGGGCATTCTGATGGCCATTAAAGAGATCCACATTCTGAAAAACAGCATTCCCGACGGCGTGGTGTCTACGGTGGCCTCCCTGGTGGGCATGATCCCCGAGGGCCTTTATCTGCTGACCTCCCTGGCTCTGCTGGCCGGTGTGCTCCGACTGGCCCAGCGCAAGACTCTGGTCCATGAGATGGGCTGTATCGAGACTCTGGCCAGAGTGGATACCCTCTGCGTGGACAAGACCGGCACCATCACCGAGGCTAAGATGATCGTCAAGGACCTGGTGGTGCTGGACGAAGAGGTGGCCAGCGAAGAAGAACTGCGGAGCATCATGGCGGACTATGTCTACGCCATGCAGAACGATAACGAGACCATGGCCGCCCTGAAACGCTATTTTGACGGCAAAGTGAGCCGCAAGGCTGCCAAGGCCATGCCCTTCACTTCCTCCCGCAAGTTCGGCGGAGTGGCCTTCCAGAAGGGGGGCACCTACCTGCTGGGTGCCCCGGAGAATATTCTGGGGGACCGGTACGACGAGTATCAGGATGTCATCGAGGAGTACTCCAAGCTGGGCTGTCGGGTGCTGCTGCTGGTGGGCTACGAGGGCGAGCTGGAGGATGGTCCGGTGCTGGGAGAAGTGACCCCCCTGGGGCTTATCCTGCTCACCAACAAAATCCGGCCTGAGGCCCCGGAAACCTTCCGCTACTTCCGGGAACAGGGAGTCACCGTCAAGGTGATCTCCGGTGACAACCCGGTCACCGTCTCCGAGGTGGCCACCCGGGCAGAGATCCCCAACGCCGACCAGTATGTGGACGCCCGTACCCTGCTCACCGACAAGGATGTGGAGGAGGCGGCGGAGCGCTACACCGTCTTTGGCCGGGTGACCCCGGAACAAAAGCGCAAGCTGGTCCGGGCCATGCACCGGGCGGGCCACACCGTGGCCATGACCGGCGACGGTGTCAACGACGTACTGGCTCTGAAAGAAGCCGACTGCTCGGTGGCTATGGCCTCCGGTAGCCAGGTGGCATGCCAGGTCAGCCATATCGTGCTGTTGGAGTCGGATTTCTCCGCCATGCCCTCGGTGGTGGCGGAGGGGCGCCGGGTTATCAACAATATTGAGCGCTCCGCCTCCCTGTACCTGGTGAAGAACATCTTCTCCCTGTGCCTGGCCATTATCTCCCTGATCTTTACCTTCACCTACCCCTTCTCGGCGGCCCAGATGTCTCTGGTCTCCGCCATTACCATCGGCCTGCCCTCCTTCGTCATGGCCATGGAGCCCAACAACAGCCTGATTCACGGCAAATTCCTCTCCAACGTGGTCTATCGGGCTCTGCCCTCGGCCCTCAGCGATTTGGTGCTGAGTATCGGTGTGGTACTGTTCTGTATTGTGTTCCACATTGAGGAGAGCGAGATGAGCACCATCTGTACCATCGTGGTGGGAGTGGTTGGCCTGCTGATGGTGTACCGTACCTGCAAGCCCTTCAACTACCTGCGGAAGCTGCTGATGGCCACCTGTGTGGTGTCCTTCCTGTTCTGTATTGTGGTGCTGCGGCCCATCTTCACCCTGAATCTGAACCTGAGCACCGGAGGCTGGCTGGTGCTGGCGGTGTTTGTGTTGCTGGCCTTTGAGGTATCTCTGTCCGCCAATGTGATTGTGGACGTGGCCAACAAGGCGGTGCGCTGGATTCAGCGCCGCAGCCGGAAGCTGTTGGACACTGAACGCTTCAACAACTGAGGGCTGATGCCAGGTGGTTCCCCATATCCAACGTCTCTGCGTTGGGTGAATACCCCGAACTAAAACAGGCTGGACACGATCAGATGAATCGTGTCCAGCCTGTTATTTGTTCCTCACGGCTTGCTCATTTCCAGCTCGTAGAGACCGCCGGAGTGGCGCAGAATGTTGCCGGTGGGCCGGAAGCCATTGCGCTCATAGAGCTGCCTGGCCCCCTGGTTGGTGCTGAGAATCCACAGCCTGGGGGCGCCTGCGCATTGCCCCAGGGCAAAGGTCAGCAATTGCGTTCCGTATCCTTTGTTCTGTTCATGAGGCAGAACATAGAGATTTTCAATGAGGTCCCCCTGGACTGAGACAATGCCCACAGGTTTTTCATCGATCAGCATATAAAGCTGAGCCCCTTTTGCCATCGCTGCTTCCAGATATTCCTTTTGGCGCTCCGGTGTATGGAGGGCGAGAAACTCCGGGGAACAGATTTCTCTGTGGGAGTCCTTCCAGCTCTCGGAATGAATAGCGGCGGCAGCCATCAGCTCCGCTTGCGTGACGGGTTGAATCATAGTTGTGACCTTTCCAATATGTCGTGTGTATCCGGATGGCGCGAGATGCGTCGATCCCGGGAAAAGGGCTTCCACCGCCGGTGCGGTGGAAGCCCTTCTTGGTTTGGTGGTACCAAAGACAACCCCCGGCTATGCCGGGGGACAAAAAATAGCTTAT
>JAHZGF010000073.1 GCA_019420945.1 Clostridiales bacterium
CAAGGACGCAGCCGAAGCCGGTGGAGAGCCACGGGCTGGACGTAACGGCACAGGCGCCGGTGGTGCAGCCCACATAGCGGTAGTGCAGCCACCCTCCGGCACTTCCCACCAGGGGCAGGGCAATGGTGCACAGAATGCTCGTCAGCTTACAGTTTTTTATTATAATAAAGTGAATGGGTTAAAATCTTTGTTAAGAACGGGGGTTTAATGGAAATATATCTTAAATTCGCTGAGAATAAGGCGATTGGAGCAAAAAGACAGGGGTAGCAAGAAGAAAGCACCTGCGAAAAAGAACCAAACCCCAAAGCCGCGCAGCCGTTTGTAAGGTTATCTGCTTTTAGTTCAGAACCTGCATTTCCGGGTTTTTCTCCCCAAATTTTTCGCGCAGCGCGGCGCAGATCTCATTCCGGGACTTGCCCTGCTTCTCACCGTTTTTAATGAGCTTGTACGCCTGAAACAGTGCCGAGGGGCCGATCTCACTGCTGAAAAAGCCGATGCCCTGATTCCATGCCAGCAGCTCGAACACATCGTCCAGCGCGGCGCTCTCCACACCGTGGATATATGCCTTTACCAGCTCCCGCGCCGCCTGCCGCATCCGGCCCGCACCGACAGCGTTGGTCAGGGACAGCAGCAGCCGCGTTTCGTAGGGCAGTACGCGCTTCTCGCTCTGCCATGTGGTCTCCCAAAAATCCACGGCGATCTGCCCCAGCTTTTCATCGATCATGGGATAGTTCAAAAGAGCCAGCGGCTTGAAGGGAGCGGAGCTGTCGCCTTCCTTCTTCTCCACACGGCAGAACCAGACATGGAACTCCGCCTCACCCCGCTGCTCGGTGTAGTGCTCGTAGCCCAAGCCCTCCATGACAGCGTACAGTGGATGCGGCTCAAAGGTCTGGATGATGTGTAATCCTTCGCCCACCTCCAACGCCTCGGCTCTTTTCTTCAGCCCTTCAAAGAAGCTGCCCTGTATATGGCGCACATCCACGGTCTGAAACCCCTGCGCCTTATTCTTCCAGTTTTCGTAGCTCATGCGGTTATTCTCCTTTCTTCACTCGATAAAACCAGATGTGATATTCGCTGCCGCTCACCTTCTCCGTGTGATGCTCAAAGCCCATAAGGGCCAGCACCGGGTACAGGGGGACAGGCTCGAAGGTCTGGATGATATGCAGTCCTTCGCCGTTTTTCAGCGCGGCAGCCTTTGCCTTCAATGCGGGGAAGAAGTCCATCTTTTTGCCCCGCACGTCCATCACTTCAAATGTGCCGACTTTGTCCTTCCAGTTTTCATAACTCATAGTCGTTGCCTCTCTTGCAGAAAGCTCACGCCTCCTCGAAGGAATCCTTGCCCACATTGCACAGGGGGCACTCAAAATCCTCCGGCACCTCGCTCCATGGCGTTCCCGGCGCGATGCCGCCCTCTGGGTAACCTATGCTCTCGTCGTATTCCCAGCCGCAAAGACTGCATACATACTTCATCGTGCTTCTTCCTTTCTTTTTCTAATGATTTTGTTATTCTTCCACCAGCCGGCCGTCCACCGTGACGGTGACCACCTGCCACGGGATGAACTTTCCGCTCTGCTGGAGTGCCTTTTTCGCCGCCATCTCCAGCCCGCCGCAGCAGGGCACCTCCATGCGGACGACGGTGACGCTCCTGATGTCGTTCTCCCGGATGATCTCCGTCAGCTTCTCGGCATAGTCCACGCTGTCCAGCTTGGGACAGCCCACCAGCGTGATGTGTCCCTTGATGAACCGCTCGTGGAAGGCGGCGTAGGCGTAGGCGGTGCAGTCGGCGGCAATCAGCAGCCGCGCCCCGTCGAAATAGGGCGCATTCACCGGCACCAGCTTGATCTGCACCGGCCACTGGGACAGGCGGCTTGCCTGTTGGGCTTGCGGCGTTTCCACGGCGGGTGCGTCCTGGCGCTGAATATTCCGGGACTGGCTGCCGGGGCAGCCGCAGGGCAGGGTTATGCCCTCGTTTTGCATTTTCCGCTGCTTATTTTCCATGACGGCCTGCTCGTCATAGGCCGCCGCCTCCCGTTCTACAAAGGTGATGGCCCCGGTGGGGCAGGTGGGCAGGCAGTCACCCAACCCGTCACAGTAATCGTCCCGCATCAGCTGCGCCTTGCCGTCCACCATGGCGATGGCGTCCTCGTGACAGGCGGCGGCGCAGGCGCCGCAGCCGTTGCATTTTTCCTGATCGATCTGGATGATCCTTCGAATCATTTTGATACCCCCTTGCGGTTTCTCTTGACTTTGTGATTTTATTCTACTATCATAATTTATGAAAGTCCGTTGGCACACCAACACGGAGGCAAAAAAATATGCAGATCAATTTAGCAAACACACGGCTTTTTCGCGGAATGGAGCCGTCGGACATTGAGGAAATGCTCGGTTGCCTGCACGCGAAGGAGCACGCCTTTCAAAAGGGCGAGATTATTTTCCCGGAGGGGACTGCCACGGAGCAGATCGGCGTGGTGCTCTCCGGCCGGGTCATCATTGAAATGGGAGACGTGTGGGGCAATAACAGCGTCCTGAGCAGCATCGGCCCCGGCGGCGTTTTTGCGGAGGCCTACGCCTGCGTGCCGGGCGAGCCGCTGATGGTCAACGTGACCGCCGCCGAGGATACGCAAGCACTGCTACTGAATATCAGGCGAGTACTGGAACCCTGCGCCAATGTCTGCCCGCGCCATGTACGGCTTGTGCGGAACCTGCTGACGCTCTGCTCGGAGAAAAATTTGCAGCTCTCCCGCAGGGTGCTGCACACCGGCCCCAAGTCCATTCGAAAGCGGCTGCTGTCCTACTTCTCGGAGTGCATCAAGCGCACCGGTAGCTATTCCTTTGATATTCCCTACAATCGCCAGCAACTGGCGGATTATCTCAGCGTAGAACGCAGCGCGCTTTCCAACGAGCTGTCCCTCATGCGGCGGGACGGGCTCATCCGGTATGAGAAAAACCATTTTGATGTTATGGAGCAAATTGATAGTTGATGTAAAGGAGGTCGCCGATGAATATCAGAAAGCGAACGGGCGAAGTTGTCCCGTTCCAAAAAGAAAAGATCCTGAACGCCATGAAAAAGGCATTTTCCGGCCAAGGGCAGGAGATAGACGACCGGGTGCTCGATGAAATGCTGTCTGTCGTGCTCAAGCGCCTGCCGGAAAACAGTGGGCTGACCGTGGAGCGTGTACAGGATGAGGTGGAGCGCGTACTCATGGAGTGCGGACACTATGAGGTGGCAAAGGCATATATCCTGTACCGTGAAAAGCGCGCCGCCCTGCGCCGCGTCCGCGCAGACCTCGCCCGCGAGGTGGGGGATGATGCCCTTGAGGACGTCCTACGGCAGATCCAGAAGGATTTCGAGGAAGAGGTTTATCCCCTCAGCGCCTTGCAGCTGAAATTTGAGAGCTTCTGCAAGCCCGCCATGACCATGGAAGCGAAAATGGAAGCCCTTACCAAGGCGGCGGTGGAGCTGACCACAGTGGAGGCGCCCAAATGGGAGTTCATCGCGGCACGGCTTTTGAATCACACCTTTTCCAAGCGCAATGCCTCGCGGTGGACAGAGCGCGGTGTGAAAGGCCTGTATGAAAAGCTCCGCTATCTGACGGATAAGGGGCTGTACGGCGACTATATCCTCGCCCGCTATTCCCGTGAGGAGATCGACACTGCGGAGGGCTTTCTATGCCCGGAGCGGGACACGCTGTTCACCTATTCCGGCCTTGACCTGCTGCTCAAGCGATACGTCATCCAGTCCCGCAGCCGTGAGCCGTTGGAAACGCCGCAGGAGATGTTCCTGGGCATCGCGCTCCACCTTGCCATGAATGAGGCCTCTGACCGCATGGGCTGGGTCAGGCGGTTTTACGATATGCTCAGCCGCATGGAGGTCACCATGGCCACCCCCACCATGTCCAACGCACGAAAGCCCCATCACCAGCTTTCCAGTTGTTTTATCGACACGGTGCCGGACAGTCTGGACGGTATCTACCGCTCCGTTGACAATTTTGCCAAGGTCTCCAAGTTCGGTGGAGGCATGGGGCTGTACTTTGGCAAGGTACGGGCCACCGGCAGTGCCATCCGGGGCTTTCAGGGTGCGGCGGGCGGCGTCATCCGCTGGATCCGGCTGGTGAACGACACTGCC
>JAHZGF010000074.1 GCA_019420945.1 Clostridiales bacterium
TACATATGACTGCGGCTCATTTGTGGTGAATGGAACAGCAGTTGTAGGAAAGGAGCAGAATAATCCTTATAACCGCTGGAAATCAACACAAAAAGGAGCTGATTTATATGAAATCGATATTTGAGCAGATGGGCGGCACTTACCGTCAGGAGGGCGATTATCTCATTCCAAACCTTGCACTGCCAGAGGAACCGGAATACCAGATTGGCAAGTATGGGCGTATGCGCCGCAGCTATCTGAAAGAACATCGTCCTGTTCTCTACGCAAACCTGCTCACAAGCGGAACGCTGCATCGGCACCTCGCCGAGATCGACCAAGCCTGCAACGAGCGCATGGAAATCATCGTTTCCGATATGGCAAGGCAGGAAGATGTGACCGAAGCGCTCAAAGCCGCCGACCAGATGGAATAGGTGCGCCGCATTCTGGTGACGCTGCTGGTGGCCTCCCTGTGCGGCCTCATCCGTGCCTACGGCGGCTTCGAGAGCATCCTCGCCTTCATCCGCCGGGTGTTCCGCGGCAAGCGGGGCGGCCAGCTGGGCATCGGCCTGCTGGTGGGCCTCATGGATATCGCCACCGCCAACAACACCGTGGCCATCGTCATGGCAGGCCCCATCGCCAAGGAGGTGGAGGAGGAATACGGCATCAGCCCCAAGCGCTCCGCCTCCCGGCTGGACACCTTCTCCTGCATCTTTCAGGGCATCATCCCCTACGGCGCCCAGATGCTGGTGGCCATTTCCACCTGCGCAACCCTCGGCTACGCCATCAGCGCCTTTGACATCATCCCCCTGCTGTTCTATCCCTTCCTGCTGTGCCTGTCCAGCCTGCTGTTCATCCTGTTTGACAAGAAATAAAGCGTCTCATTTCGTGTGCTTACAGCGAGAGCCCACCTTCTCAAGAAGGTGGGCTCTCGGCGTAATGCTTCCGCGATACCTGTATGACGCGGTGCTGTGGCCGCTGTCCACTGAAATCGCCATGTAAAAAAGACAGCTTCCAAGGGATATAGGTTTAAGCGCGGCAAATGCTCCGGCACACACTCTGCCAGAAGCCGCCGGTTGGCTCCCCCTTATTCTTCCTTCAGGTGCTCCTCCATCGTTTACAGGTATTACTGAAGCGACAGACCGTTGATCGCCTTTTCCATCTGCTCCAGAGCCTTTGTCAGGGTACACCGGGGACAGGCCACATTCATGCGCAGAAAAGCCTCACCCTGTTTACCGAATTCATAGCCGGCGCAGAACGCCACCTTGGCCTCATTGATCATGAAATGCTCCAGCGCCATGCCCCGGTAGGGCAGCTGGGAGCAGTCCAGCCAGACCAGATACGTACCCTCGGAGGGGATCATACGGATCTGAGGAATGCGCTCCCGCAGGAACTGATCCAGATACGCCTTGTTGTCGGAGACGTAGGCGATGGCCTGATCCAGCCACTCCTCGCCGTCGTTGTAGGCGGCTATGAGGGCGGCCATGCCGAAGATGTTGTCCAGCCGCGTCTGGGCAATGGACATCTCCTCGTTGAACTTGCACCGCAGGTCGTCGTCCGCCAGCACCAGGGTGGCCATACCCAGTCCGCCCAGATTGAAGCCCTTGTTGGAGGAGTAGCAGACCATGGAATGGCGCAGCACCTCCTCGCCCAGCAGACCAAAGGTGGTGTGGGGATGCTCCGGCGGCACGAAGTCGCAGTGGATCTCGTCCACCAGCATGAAGATGTTGTGCCGCAGACAGATCTCCGCCACGCCCTCCAGCTCCTGACGGGTCCATACCCGGCCGGTGGGGTTGTGGGGGCTGGAGAGCACCAGTACCTTCACGCCGGAGGCAGCCTTGGCCTCCATATCGGCGAAGTCAAAGGTGTAGCGCCCATCCTTCCAGACCAGCGGCGTCTCTACCAGCTTCCGGCCGCCCCGGGTGACCATGTCAAACAGCGGGTCGTAGTTGGGCATGGGTACCATGACCCTGTCGCCGGGCTTGGTGAGGATGCGCAGCATCACGTTCATGGCGTAGATCACGCCGGGAGGCGCAAAGGCCAGATGCTCATAGTTGACCTCAAAGCCATGGCGCTTTTTCAGCCAGCCCATCACCGCGTCATAATAGGGCTGCTGGCGCACGCCGTAGCCGTAAACCGGATGGGCGGCGCGCTTCTGCACAGCCTCCACGATGCAGGGAGCGCAGGCGAAATCCATGTCCGCCACCCACATGGGGATCACATCGTCCCGGCCGAAATAGTCCATATCGCAGTCCCACTTAAAGGAGAAGGTATTTCTGCGATTGATGGGGGTATCAAAATCGTATCTCATACAGCGCCACCGACCAGTGCAACGACGATCCACAGAATGATGGACACTGCCGCCGCCAGCAGCGCATAGGGCAGCTGGGTGCGGACGTGGTCAATGTGGTCGCAGGCGGCGCCCAGAGAGGAGAGCACCGTGGTGTCGGAAACGGGGGAGCAATGGTCGCCGAACAGACCGCCGCTGACAACGGCGCCCACAGCGGCGTAGACCAGCGTACCCAGCTGACCGCCGGTGAAGGAGTAGGCCATGGGAACGGCGATGGGAATGCAGATAGCGAAGGTGCCCCAGGAGGAGCCGGTGAAGAAGGAGATCACGGAGCCCGCGATGAAGGCCACAGACAGGAACAGGGCGGGGGTCATCCAGCTCTCGCAGACGCCCAGCAGGAAGTCGGCGGCGCCCATGGACTTGGTGATGGTGTTGATGCAGTAGGCCAGAGCCAGGATCAGCGTGGCGGACATGACGCTCTTCATGCCCTGCACGGCGGTGTTCACCAGATCGGTCACACTCTTGAACACCTTGCGGATGCTCAGCTCGATGGACATATAGATCACGGTGATGATGAAGCACTCCAGGATCTTCACGCCGCCCTTGGCGATGTACGTCCAGATGGCGGTGGCTACCAGAATAATGATGGGGATCAGGAAGTCCAGCATGACGTTGGGCTTTACATCACTGTCGTTGCCCTTCTGCAGCTCCTCCAGCTCGGTGCCCATCATGGGAACGGCGCCGTCACGCAGCAGCTTGCCGGTGGTGCGGGCGCGCTGCTCCGCCTTGCGCATGGGCCCGAAGTCGGGGAAGATCTCCAGTGCGGAGAGTAGTGTGATGAGCACCATCAGAATCGCGTAGAAGTTAAAGGGGATGGCGCTGATGTAGACGCTCACGCCCTGCTCGTTAGAGGTCACAGGGCCGCCCAGATCCGCCACCAGACCGGCCACGTAGGCGCCCCATGCCATGAAGGGCATCAGGGTACACACGGAGGCGCAGGTGGAGTCGAGGAGGAAGGCCAGCTTCTCTCTGGGCACACGCATCTCATCCGTCAAGGGACGCATGACCACGCCGCGCAGCAGGGGGCTCATGTAGTCGTCGATGGTGAACAGGCCGATGAACCAGGTGGCCAGCTTTACGCTGCGGGGGGATTTCACCTTACCGGCGATCATCTCCGCAAACGCCTTGACCACGCCCGCCTTCATGAAGAACGCGATCATAATGCCGATGAATACCTGAATGAGCAGGATCCAGATGAAGTCCTCGTTGCCCAGAGCCTCCTCCGCCAGAGCGGAGAAGCCGAAGGCGGGGTCATGCCCCAGCAGCAGAACGCCGGAGAGACAGCCCATGAACAGGGCAAAGACCGCGTCCTTCTTCCAAAATGCCAGCAGCAGGGTAAGCGCAAGGGGAATCAATGACAAGATACCGTAGTTTGCAGCTTCCATTACAAATACCTCCTTAAAAATATAACGCGGGGGGGATGATATTGAGCCTCCCTTCTGATAATTTTGTTATATTCCTGATTATAATTTATCACACTGCCCTTGTCAACCTTGCATAAGTGCCAAGAAGTTTGATAATTTTTTGTCTAAATCGCTGCTTTAAAGGCTCTTTTCGCCTCGCTCTGCAAAAAAAATGTTATATCCCCGCCGCTTTCCAGCATATTAGGTGTTGATTTATCCATTCATTTTCGATATACTGACTTTCAGCAGCACTATGTGACAGTTTTTTATCAGGCAAGAATTATTGTTGAGAAAGTAGGGATACAGTGAGCAACTACGCCAGTCTTGAGCGATACATTCCTCTGGTGGAATTTATGGGGAAGATCTGCGGAAAGAATTATGAGATCATCCTCCATGACGTTTCCACGCCGGAGCGCTCGGTGATTGCCGCCTGCAACGAGCATCTCAGCGGCCGCCGCGTGGGCGACCCCATGACGGAGTTGGCCAAGGAACTGCTGCGAACCGGAGCCTATAAGGAGCACGACTATGTGGCCAACTACGAGGGCCGCACCCGGGGAGGCAAGCGTTTCGTTTCTTCCACCTATTTCATTAAGGAAAAGGGTCATCTGGTGGGGCTGATCTGCGTGAACCACGATGTGGAAGATATTCTGGTGCTCTCGGAGCATCTTTCTAACCTGCTTCATTCCTTTTCTCTTCCGCAAGAGGAGGAAAGCTCCGCCTATACCGAAAACCTGGATGATTCCATCCCGGAGCTGTCCAGCAATCTGATCCACTCCACCATCCTCGGCTATGGTATCCCCTCCGATGCCATGCATACCGCCGACAAGCTGGAGATACTCCGCTCTCTGGAAGCGCAGGGCGTATTCCAGACCAAGGGCTCCATCGGACAGGTCGCCAGGGAACTGCACATCTCCGAACCCACGGTCTACCGCTACCTGCGGCGTATCCGCAGCGAAGCAACATAATCTTCCGCCGCGGCGCTTCACCCGCAGGCGGGACGCTCTGACGTCTCGATGCATAAAGCGGCCGGCCACGGCTACGGCGTTCTGACAAAGACCCCAGAGCTTGTCCGCGAGGAGATCGAGGGCATGATGGCCGAGGCTGTGGCGGCGGCAAAAACAGCCGCACCTCCGGTACTTCCCGATCACTTCCACGTGGAGGTCACCTATGTACACCATTATGACGCCTATGGATGCTCCCACTATCCCGGCGCCAGCCTCATCTCTCCCACCACCGTGGCCTTTGATGCCGATGATTACGGTGATGTGCTGCGCTTTTTCTACTTTGTGATCTAAGAAACGTAGGTATATGCTATGGCTGTTATTGCCTATCAATACCGCGGTGATCTGGTGGATCAGATCCACCGGGGACATATCGCGGTAACGGATCACACAGGCAAGATCCTTTGGAAGCTCGGTGATCCGGAGCGTCTTACGTTTGCCCGCTCCTCCGCCAAGCCCCTTCAGGCGATCCCCGTGGCAGAAAGCGGTGCGCTGGAGCATTATGGTATTACCCCGCAGGAACTGGCCGTCATCTGTTCCTCCCACAACGGAGAGCCCTTTCATGTAAAGGCCGTGGAGAGCATCCTGCACAAGGCAGGTCTCTCCCCTGATCAGCTGTGCTGCGGGTCGGAATACCCCATGTATGTCCCCGCCGAGGACGCCTTGAAGATCGCCGGCATCCCCCGGGCGCCCATCTACTGCGACTGCTCCGGAAAGCACGCCGGTATGCTCATCACCGCCCGCCATTTAGGGGAGTCTTTGGAAGGCTATACTGCTTTGGAGCACCCCGTCCAGCAGCGTATCCTCTCGGTGTTCGCTGAAATGTGCGGCGTAGAGACCTCCGATGTCCAGTTGGCCGTGGACGGCTGCGGCGTTCCGGTCCACGCGCTGCCCCTTTACCGGCTGGCACAGGGCTACGCCCGCATGTCCCTGCCCACGCTTTTTGACCCCACCCAGGCCGCTGTCCTCCGGCGCATCACATCCGCCATGACAGCACATCCGGAAATGGTGGCGGGAACCGGTCGCATCTGCACCCAGCTGATGGCCGCCTTCGACGACCGAATCTTCTGTAAATCAGGCGCCAGCGCATTCTATGCCGTGGGCATCAAGGATAAGGGGATCGGCATTGCCCTCAAAATGGAGGACGGCGCCTCCTCCATCGTCCCGTATGCCATCCTCTCGGTTCTCACCCAGCTCGGCGTCATCACGCCGGAGGAAGCCTGTTCTCTGCCCCGCTACCACGACAAAAACCTTTACAACAACCACCACGCCGTCGTGGGCCGCACCGAGCTGGCCTTTCAACTGGAGCAGCTCTGCTAACGGCACGGACTGCACGCAAAACAGAGCGCATCTGTCCTCTTGCCAGAAAGCAGCATAAACAAAACCACCCGCTTATATGCTCTGCCGTAAGTTCGGCGTGGATGTGAAGAACTTCGCCATTGACCGTATTCCGGAGGAGCTGGCGGGCAAGTCCCCTAAGGAAATTCGTGCGGAGCTTTCCAAGACCCGTTCTGCGATGAGCGAGATCGGCTCTCGTGTGTCGGAGGAAATCTACCGTCGCCGAGCAGACCGAAGCAAAGATCAGGAAAGATGAGGTGTGAGCGATGAAAGAGGAACGCTATCACATCGCCTTGGACGATTATGAACACGGCGTAGTGATTCGAGCTTTGAACGATACCAAAACCGAACTGATGAATGAGGGTAAATCCACCGATGCCGTGGACGATCTTATCATCAAGGTCGGGTATGCCCCAAAGAAAAAGTTCAAGGTAGTGGAAAGAAAGGACTGCTCCTGTCGTGAATCGAGATAACGACAGACAGACCTCCATCATTCTCGCCGTACTCGGCATCCTGCCGATTGTGTGGCTCGGACTTCTCATTGCACCATCCGTTAAGGGTGGCTTGCCGGAGATACTGCCGAGCTTGATGAATGTGATGAGCGACCCGTTTCATATAGTGCTTTGCGAGGACAGTGTAAAAACTGTCCTCGTTTTGCTTCTCTGCTATGGAATGGGCATCGGTATCTACTTCTCTACACGCAGGAACTACCGACGCCGAGAGGAACACGGCAGCGCAAAATGGGGCAATGCCAAAGCCGTGGACAAGAAATACCGGCAGAACCCACCGTCCGAAAACAAGCTGATGACGCAGGCAGTCCGTATCGGACTCAACGGCAAGAAACACCGCCGCAATCTGAACACCCTTGTCTGCGGCGGTTCCGGTGCCGGTAAGACACGCTTTTACTGCAAACCGAATCTGATGCAGGCGAACACCAGCTTCGTAATTCTTGACCCGAACGGTTACACTATAAGAGGATAGAAAAAAAGAGCGTTTCACAAACGAAGATTCCTTGAAGAAGGGAAGTCAAAACCGTGGCTAAGAAAGAAGAAATCAAAATCACAGCCTTGTATGAGCGTCTGTCAAGGGACGATGAACAGGCCGGGGAATCAAACTCCATCCAGAATCAAGAGTTAATATGTAAAGGGTGGTTTCTGCCACCTAATACATATGACTGCGGCTCATTTGTGGTGAATGGAACAGCAGTTGTAGGAAAGGAGTAAAAACACCTTATAACCGCTGGAAATCAACACGCAAAGGAGCTAATTTTTATGAAATCACTGTTTGAGCAAATGGGCGGCACATACCGGCAAGAGGGCGATTACCTTATCCCAAACCTCTATTTGCCAGATGAGCCGGACTACCAGATCGGCAAGTATGGGCGTATGCGCCGTAGCTATCTGAAAGCTCATCGACCTGTTCTCTATGCAAACTATCTTACGAGCGGAACACTGCACCAGCATCTTGCCGAGATCGACCAAGCCTGCAATGAGCGTATGGAAATCATCGTTTCTGCTATGGCAAAGCAAGAGGGTGTGACCGAAGCGCTCAAAGCCGCCGACCAGATGGAATGGGTACGCCGGATGAACAACATCCGCAGCCGTGCCGAGGAAATCGTTCTGACCGAGCTTGTATATGAATGACAAATGCCCGTTATTGGCTGTATGGCCGATAACGGGCATTTCTGCGTTTTAATCCTTTTCCTCGGTGCTGGCTACAAGTCGGTCAAAATCGCTCTGATACAGCTGATCCTGAATGACACGGTACTGCTCAAACTCGCTTTCCGCAAAGGCTTTTGCAATGGCGGCGGTGACCTTTCCTTTATCTCGCAGAATCTCTGCATCGTTGAATTGCAGAAAAGCGTCCAGCTTGGAGGCCCAATCTGCCATGGTCATAGGGATATGCCGTCTGGCCTGCCGGGTGGCGTAGTCCAGATACATGGTGACGATTTCGTTCAGCTCCTGCATTTCATCCATGGATAAGTAATTTTTTGCAACGGACACATCTGCCTTGACAATCTTGCCGTCAGGAGCATTCTTCCATGAGGTCAGTCCCATGTGTTCCTTGGTGTGATCGGCTCGTGCCATAATGACCTCTGCCGCTGTGCCGCCATGGACGGCATAGTGCATCTTATTCTGAACTGTGGCAAAGAAATCCTTTGTGGTCTGGCTATTGAGAGAGTAGTCCACAGCGGTGGCGTAAATATCCGTGATTTTCTGATAGAAGCGCCGTTCGCTGGCCCGAATCTCCTGAATCTCGGAAATCAGGTGATCGAAGTAGTCCTCATCAAAAATCTGCCCATTGATGAGCCTGCTCTTATCCAGCACATACCCCTGCTTGGTGAAGGTGTCCAGCACCTTGGTTGCCCACTGACGGAACTGCGTGGCTCTGCCGGAATTGATCCGATAGCCTACGGCTATGATGGCGGGCAAAGAGTAAAACTTATAGTGATAGGTTTTTCCGTTATCCGCAACTTGTGCAAAATTTGCACAAGTTGCATCTTCGGACAATTCACCGCTTTCATATACATTTTTCAGATGCTTTGTCACAACGCTCCGGTCTACATCAAAAAGCTGTGCAATGGCCTTTTGGGTCAGCCAAACGTCGTGATCCTGTACTCGAACCTCAATGCCATCCTCATGGGCATCTTTCGTGAACACAAGGAAATCCACTGTGCTGTTGCGGATTTGCAGTTTATCCTTCTTGGCGTCTGCCATATCGTTTCACCTCAATCTTCTTCGCTGGTTTTCTTCCCACGGCTCTTATAGACATTATACTGATTCTTGCACCGGGGACTGCAAAAAGCGGAATTGGAGCGGCTGCTCAGGAATACCTTCTGGCAGTGCTTGCACAGCCGCAGGGGCTTCTCTCCATCCACCAGCAGGAAGCTGAACATCATCTGGATGCCCAGCAGCAGGGAGTGAAAGTCCCAATAGATAGTCGGCTTGTCCAGCAGCTCGATATGATAGCTGGGCGCAATGCCGCCAAAGGCTGCCATGCCCTTGCGGTACAAATTCCGGGTGTCCTCGTCGATGAGGTCGTAGTCGTTATAGTACAGAATGGAGGTGGTCAGGGTGAAAGCCCAGTCCTTGAACTGCTGCGCCACCCAGTCATAGGCTTCCGCATACTCCCGCTGGAAGCTCATGGTTTTCGCCATGGGTTCATCCGCAAAGGTCATGGTCAGCGCCACCATTGTTCGGTCACCGGACACGCTCCAACTGGACTCAATGCCCTTCTTGACCAGATCCAGCTGGTCAAAGGGATAGAACAGCGCCAAATAGTCCTCGGTTTCCATGGATTCTGCCTTGATGAAGTGATTTTTCGGCAGATACACCGCCTCATAGTCCATGAAGGAGGTTGTGGTGGGCAGCGCCGTCATCAGACCCAGCAGGCCGTAATGGGTTACAAACTCCAGAATGGCCTTCTGCACCTCGTCCTCCGGACTGCGGTTCATCATCAGCATACCCACATTCAGCGCATCCAGCACGATTCCCGGCGCTTCCTTCAGAGGATTATAGATGTCGGGCTTGGCATTCTTCCCCGGCGTGATATACCGCTTTCCGTCTGCGGCGGTTTTCAGTTCATAGCGGTCATACCGCACCCAATGGGAACGGGACTGCGCAAACAGATTGTTCATGACGCTGTTCCTCTCAATTCGTAATCTATCTATATATTAACCATATTACCATTGTATCAACCGTCCTTGGCATCGTCAAGGGCGGCTTTCTTTTTTCTCGGCTTCGTTTTGTTCTCCCGGCGGATCACGGCATCTTTGCCCATGGTTTGCAGCAGCGCTTCATATTCCTCTACGAACTCGCGCTCCCGCAGGGTAAGGCCATGATCGTTTTCCAGCTTTTCGCTCAGACGCTCATACATCCGCTTTTGCAGCTTTTTCTGAATGGTCATCCGCAGCTTTCGGATGTTCCGGTCGGACTGCCCACGGATGGCGGCAAGCCGTGCGGTGCTGTATTGCTTGACGAACAGGTAATACAGCACTTCTTTCTGTTCATCACTGAGGGTGAAAAAGAGCTTGGAGAGAAAGCGGTTAGCTGTCAGCTCGTGCAGCTCGTAGGGGCAGGAGAAGAGGATGTCGAGAAAGTTTCCCTGACAGAGCTGACGGAACCTTGGCAGATTCATCCAGAGGGGAGCAATCTTCGGATCAGGTACAGCCTGAAACTCCAACGGCACGTCTCCACGCAGATTTTCGTGGTCACGCTCCCGGCGCTCCCGGTTCCTGTCCAGCTTGTTCCATTCGTCTACCACAGTCAGAAAATCCGATTCTGTCCGGGCTGCTTCCTCTAAACGCTTCAACGCCTCTGCACGAATCTCCCGCTTGAGTCGTTTTTCACTGGTGGGCGCGGCTTCTTCCTCCTCGTCCTCCAGCTCGGCATGATAGTCTCTGGGATGCTCGTCCTGCTCCAGCTCGCTTTCCAGCTCCAGCGTGTGTTCCTCTGCAAGCGCTTCCTCCAGCGTCTCGTCCTCCGGCGCACCGTCAGACGAATCCTCCCAATCGGCAAAGCCGTCCGCATCCATTTCAAGACTGGTTTTCTCTATT
>JAHZGF010000008.1 GCA_019420945.1 Clostridiales bacterium
CCGCTTGATTAAGAAGTCTTTTAGAGCATACAACACCCGCCGCCAGCTTATATTTCTTGTATTGCCGCACCGCAAAGTGGTTGGGCTTGCGGGATTCCAGCTCATCGAACATCAGGTCAACGGCATTTTTATATTCCTCATCATCTTCTCTGACTTCCATGCTGTTAATCATCTCAATGAGGGTGGAGAAGTTCTGTTCCTCTACCGGAGCCTCGTAGTGGATGTACCCGATGAGCGCGCAGTACAGCAGCGTCTCAGCCTTCACCCAGAAATCGTCCCCGGCCTTGCCCTCGCCCTTGGTATTGGCGATCAGGGTCGTGACCAGCTTCAAGATGTCCTTCTCTGAGTGGATGTAGGCAAAGGGGTTATAGTGCATCGACTTCCTGAAGTTGATGGTGTTCAGGACTTTGATCCGGTACGGTTCATAGATGACCTTGCCGTTCTTGTCCTTCACAGGTTTTCCGTCCTTGCCCAGCTTGGGCGCACCCCGCTGGAGCATCTTGCCGCACTCCACAAGGATAGTCCCCTTTGGATCGGTGATTACATAAGAACTGTGCATTTGCATAAGGTTTGGCTTCAACCAGAAGCGGGTCTTCAGTTTGTGATTATCAGGCAGCTTTTTATCTGCCTCTCCGGGGCTTTCGCCCATTTTCAGCGGTATGTCAATTCATACCCGGCATAGCATATCTCTTTGTCCCACAGCTTTGCGCCGTGCGCCGGAGTGACAGTGCGGCCTCGTGGGGCTGTTATGTTCCGAATGATCGCAAATCCGGTTTCAAGCCCTATGCGTTGCGTGTGTGCCGGATGTTATCCCGGCATTTCCACTCGGATCAGGATTGCAAAACCCTCTCCGGTTTCTTCCGCACTGATAATCCTGACCGTTTGTTTCCGGCTCCGGTCAGGACGGCAATTTTCTATGCCCATCTGCAAATCAAAGGCATAGAAGGTTTACCACTTCCGCTTCCGCCGATGACCAGCACGTTTTTGTTCCTTGCGGTCTTGGGGTCCTTGGGGCGGCTGTTCATGGTCAGCCGTTCGGTTTGTGTCAAAATGACGTTGTTCTGGAATACCGGGTCAATATAGGGCGCAATGTCCTCTGCTGTACCCCAGCGGGCCGAACCATACTCTACATTGTGCCGGTACTTTTTGGCGTTCTTGCCTTTCAGGTAGACTGCCAACCGCAGGGCAGCCCCGCAGCAGATGCCTACCAGCAAATCCAGCGGGTGGAGGCTGGGCCAGAAGCTCCCCAGCGCATCGGGCAGGACAGCGAACAGCCCCAGCATCT
Organism: Clostridiales bacterium; assembly: GCA_019420945.1. Lineage (GTDB taxonomy): Bacteria > Bacillota > Clostridia > Oscillospirales > Oscillospiraceae > UMGS1766. The sequence goes on from JAHZGF010000008.1 coordinate 1,286, forward strand.
TTTCCGAAGCGTTCCCGCCCTGGGCCAGCCGCCATGCCTCTCCGAAATTGGTGGCAAACAACCCGACCAGGATGTAGGGCAGGTTCAGCAGGATGAGCTTTTTGATGTTGATCTGCTTCTTCATCGTTCCAGCTCCTTCCGCTTCACCCGATCCACTACGGCGTGCTGTACCAGCTCTTTGAACTTGCCGAGCTTTTCCAGCACCGACGGGCGCTGTGCCTTTTTGACCTTCCGGTTGGTGTACTCGGTAAATGCCGAGGTGAGGGCATCCGCGTCACGGGCCTTGAAAAAGACCAGATACTTGGGCGGGGAGCTGCTGCGGTCCTTCTTCACCGCATAGTCCACGCCGTATTTCCGGGCAATCCGCTCAAAGTCCTTGATGGACGGGTCCGTGATCTCGATATTGGAGACCCCCTGGTTCTGGCCAACCAGCTGCTTGACGGTCTGCTTGCCGTGTGGAATTACGGGAGCATCCCGGCTGCGCTGTTTTTCCAGCTTTTTTGCTTTCCGGTGGGCCATGTACTTGGAAATGGCGGCTTTCAGCAGCCGCCCGGTGAACTTTGTACCGCTGACCACTAGCGTCAAAGTCCTGTTTTCTACTTCTTCCTGCATGGGTCATCGCCTCCTTTCTGGCAGAATTGCAGGGGTGGCGTTTGGATACTAAGGCGGAACCACCAGCCGCCGCAGGTAATACAGCCGCATATCACACCCTCCGTCAGCGCAGCTGTTCGGGGCGGTCGTAGTACAAATGCCCCTTGCGCACCTTCGCATGGCTGAGAATCTTGATATGGCCCTTTTCCTGGTTCTCCAGGCTTTTCTGATAACCCGCCTCCGTCAGAAACAGGCGGGTCCGTTCTCCCTTCCAGCCCACAGGGGAATCGTCAGTCAGCACATCGAAGATAATCATGTGCCGGGTTTCCTCTGCAAACCGCTGAAGGTCCATGTACTCATGGCCGTAATAGTTCTGCGCACCGGCCTTGACCCGCATTTCTTCCATCAGTTCTCCTATCGTTTTTCCCATTGGGAATCCTCCTTTCCCGGCTTACACCGTCATCAGAATCTGGTCCCGCAGGGTAGCGAACAGCCGCTTGCCCTCCGGTGTGACCAGGGTATATGCGCCCAGATAGCCGTTGCTGTAAAAGTCCTTCACGCAGAACAGCCCCTCGTTCTCCGGCTTGGCGTAGGGCAGCACACAGCCGGACGGGGACCGATAAACAAACCGCTTATTCAGCAGGAACCGGACGAACCGGCGCTCCGGCACCTCCAGCTCCTTGGCGGTGATCCGCAGGTTGGTACAGCGGTCCGCCTTGATAAAGGCGTCGAAATAGAACGCCTTGCCTTGCAGCTGGGCGTTGGCTTCCAACAGAATGGCGTTTTTCTCGCGCTCAGCCAACAGGTCAGAACAGAGCTTCATCAGGGCCTCCGGCGTGGTGGCAGCCTCCCAGAGCTTTTCCGGCGTGATATACACCCCATGCCTGCGGATGGAGGGCAGCACCTCATCGAACACCCACCGCTCAAACCGCTCCGCCGAAGGCAGACGGCTGTGAACGATGAGGCGGTAAACGTCGCCTTCGGGGATAAATGAAAGCTGTTGAGGTCCACCGTCCGTAAGGGTGTCGCGTTTCACGACTCCCTTGCAGTGCCGACGCAGCGCATCGCGGGGATTGCTATACCCCAGAGCAGCGGCCACATCCGTCCCGCAGAACAGATACCTGCCGTTTTCCTCGACCACACGGATGCTGCCGAACTCCGGGTTCTTGAAAATTTCCATCTGGTTCATGTCTTGCCTCCTTCTGGCGCAATAGAAAAGCAGCTGTTTACCAGCCACCGCCATACATATCGTGGTTGACCTGTGCCGTGTAGTGGTTGTTCATGGTAGTGGGAGCATTAAATAACACGGTCAGCAGGTATTGTTTCATGTTGCGGACTTCGGTGGTGTTCTTGTGCATACACTCCATGACAAACTCAATGTGTCCGCTGTCCAGCTTCAAAAAGCGGGAGCGTACCACCTCATGGGGGAAGTCCGCACCGGCGATCCGGGTAGTTTTCCGTCTGGCACAGACCGTCTCCACAATCAGCTCCACGATCTCATCCAGGTCCTCCCGATAAGTGGCAAACTGCCTGCGCAGGTGGTCGTACTCGATGTTCTCCAGAATCAATTCCCGATAATTCTGCATTTCCTCCATCGACATCGCCTCCCTTCCTTTCCGTTCCGGCGGGTTTCCCGCCGCAGTTTCCCGGAAGGGAATGGAATCGGTACTTGATCCCTGAGTATTTGGTTTTTGAGTATTTAATTGCTCTATATTTAATTCTGCGGGCTTTTCCGTATCCGGTTTATCCAGATACGGGTTTTCCGTACCTGGTGAATCCGTATCTGGCGCAGCCGTATCCGATGAAGGAGTATCCGGCGCTTTGGGCTGGGGCTGTTCATAGATCACATACTCAGTGTCGCTGATGCGCCCCTGGGCGTCCCTCAGTTGGTGGCGGACAATGTAGCCCTCCCGTTCCAGTTCCCGCAGCGCCCCGCCTATGGCGTCCACGCCCTCCTTGCAGATTTTCGCAAGGCCACGGGTGGTATAGTTCCAGTCATCCGGCAGAGACAGCATCATGGATAAAAGCCCCTTGGATTTCAACGACAGCGCTTTATTGCGCAGGTGATGGTTGCTCATTACGGTATAATCTCTGGTCCGCTCAATACGGAACACAGCCATTGACCTCACTCCTTCCAAATTTCTCAGGGTATGAAAAAAGCCGCCGTCAATAATGACGCGGCTCAAACTTCATAGAAAACTCCGGGTCTCCCGTCAAAGGGATGGTTGTTGATGTCCTCAAAGGCATCGGTAATCTCCCCTGGCGGATAGTCCTGCCAGTCCCGGTCCTTGACGATATGATGGACCGTGCGGTAGCAGGTGGAGAACCTCTCGTATGCCGAATGGTATTTTGTACTTACGCCGGACACCTCCACAAACCGTCCATCCTCTAAGAACCACAGTTCCCGGATACAAGCGGCATCCATCTGCGTGAAATAGCTTTGGACCGTTTTTCGGTAAATGCAGCACCCCCGCTGGGGAAACAACTCCGGCCCATAATAGTTCAGGGAACACTCATGGTTGCCAGAAGTTTGGTAGGCAAGGACGGTTTCCCCTCGGTAGCGGACACCCTGCGCCACAAGCTCCAAGTTCAGTCTGGAAAGCGCCTGTTTCCGCTCCTTTTTATCAGGAAAAAGGCATATATACGCTGTCCGAATGGCATTACAAATTTCTTTTTCTCTGAACATCTTATTTCCTCCGTTTTTTCTTCACATATAGGATATGACCCTCAATCACATGGGCGCATTTTTTGATTTTGATCTCCCGGCGCTTTTGGCTCAGGAGGGCAGCCTGATACTCGTCCTCGGTGAGAAACAGGCGCATCTCATCGCCGGGGCTGCCATAGGCGGCGCGGGGAGAACGGACGGAGAACTCAATCATCCAGCGGGTCTCATCCCGAAAACGCTCTACGGCGAGAATGTTATGTCCTTTCAGCTCTCTGGCTGAAATATCCCTCATAGGCAACTCCTTTCTCAGCGGTCGTGCTGCTGCTGGCGTCGGCGCTGCCACTGTTCCAGCAGTTTGATGATCGTCTCCTGCATCCTAGCTGGCGTGTAGCTCTTGGGGAAATACTTCCGCAAGGTGTCACTGGTGAAGGTGACTTTATCCAGGTCGCTTTTCTTTTCCTCGCTCATAATAGCCCGCATCACGTCGATGTTGAGGCGGCCTTCCTGGCTGAACTTTTTCAGCCGCTGGGCCTGGGAGAGCGAAGGGGTGGCCTGCTCACTGTCCATCGCGTCCAAAAGGTCAACCTGTTCTTCTTTTTTGAGGAAGGACAGCTCATAGGCCGGGTTAAAAGCGATTTTCTTCTCATCCACCATGTCCAGCAGTTCAGGGATTAGTTCAGTCAGGCGGATATAACGCTGAATATTCCTGGCACTGTCTCCTGTCTGAGCAGCTAATACATCTCTACTTTTTTGACCAGCCTGCAACTTGTGGCCAACTTGGCCACAAGTTAAATCGGCGCGGGCACCTTGATGGTTCATGGCCTCCAGCTTCATCTTATAAGCAAAAGCCCGCTCACTGGGGAGCAGACTTTCCCGCTGTAAGTTGCTGTCAACCATGATAATGGTGGCCTGGTCGTCGTCCAGGTCCCGGACAATCACCGGCATGGTCTCTTTCCCCGCCAGTTCGCTGGCCCGGTGCCGCCGGTGTCCGGCTACCAGCTCATAGCCGCCGTTGGGGTCAGGTCGGACAATGGCAGGAACCAAAACGCCATACTGCCGGATGCTGTCGGCGGTCTCCATCATGGCCTCGTCATCCTTGACTTTGAAGGGATGGTCTTTGAAAGGGTGCAATTCAGACAGCGGTATCTCCATAACCTTCTCCCGCTGGGCGTCGGCACGGCTTTCCTCGGTGGAAAACAGGTCATCTACCGATGCCAGTTCTACTTTTTTCGCGCTGCTTTTCAAGTTTCAACACCTCCTTCGTCAGATTTTTGTACCCCTCGGCCACTTTGCCGCCGGGGTCGTGAGCATAAATACTCTTGCCCTCGGCGCTGGTCTCTTTGGCCCGGACCGAGTGGGGTATCTCGGTTCCGAACACCTTGATTTTGCTGCCATAAGTCTCCCTCAGCAGAGCGGCGATCTCTTTGGCGAAGTTGGTGCGGTTGTCCACCATCGTCAGCAGGATGCCGTCAATCTGGAGCTTGGGGTTAAGCTGCCGCTTGACCTTGCTGATGGTAGATAGCAGCTGCTCCAGCCCCTTGGCGGGCAGGTACTCCGCCTGGACGGGGACTATGATCCTGTTGGCGGCGGCCAGCGCATTGACCGTGAGCATCCCCAGAGAGGGCTGGCAGTCAATCAGGATATGGGAATACTGTCCCTTCACGGTGGCCAGATACTGCCGCAGGATGGTCTCACGGCTCATGGCGTTCACCAAGCTGACCTCCATGCCGGACAGCTGGATGTCAGCAGGCATCAGGTCCACGCCCTCCGGGT
>JAHZGF010000009.1 GCA_019420945.1 Clostridiales bacterium
TCAGGCCCTTATAGGGCTTAATCAAGCCACCGGCTTAGCCGGTGGTTTTGACTTGCAAGGTGCTTATTCAATGGATTTCAGAGATTCGGCCATATCAATCTGGGCGATCTTGCGCCGCAGAATCAGGTCGGTGATGATGCTGAACAGCAGCACAATGGCCACAGTCAGCAGATAGCTCACGGGTTTGATGACGTATTTGAAACTTACCATGTCCACCTGGATCTGATTCATCACAAACCGGTGCAGACCGAAGCCCAGAGGCAGGCCGCAGACAATGCCCATGGCGCTCAGGATGATGTTTTCCCGGAATACATAGGCTCCGGTTTCCCGGGCGTGGAAGCCCAGCACCTTGATGGTGGCAATCTCCCGGACCCGCTCGGAGATGTTGATGTTGCCCAGGTTGAACAGCACGATGAAGGCCAGGGCCGCGGCGCTGACCAGCACCAGGGCCACCACATAGTCCAGACTCTGCATCATGTTGTCAATCATGTTGCGGGTGTCGGTGACCACAGAAACGGAGGCGGTGCCGTCAGCCTTGGACAGGGCGGCGGAGAGGCTGTATTCGTCCTCACCCTCCACGGTCCGGATAAACAGGGTCTTGGGTTCAAAGCTGCCGAAGCAGTCGGAGTAGGTGGTGCCGGTCATGTAGACATAGTTCTGCACGTAGTTCTCCACCAGCCCGACCACAGTAACCTGAGCCTTCTCCTCATCAGAGATGGAGATGGTCACCGTATCCCCAACTTTGATACCCGCCAGCTTGGCCAGCTTCTCCGAGATCAGCACCTCCCCGTCTCCGGGGAAGGGAACCTGGGTGCCGTCCAGATGCAGATCATAGAGCTCGGTGATGTTGGGGTCGTCAGCGGCAATGAAGTAGGCGGATTTGGTGGCCTCGGTGCCGGTGATCTCACCGGCGGACATCAGGGCCACTGCCTGGGTGTCAATCCGGTCCCCGTACTCATCTTCAATGTCCTCCAGCCAGTCCTGACCGATGGGATCCTCGGTGGTGACACTGAGATCATATTTCTGGATATCGTCAAACTGGTAGTTACCGATATTCGCCACCGAGTCACGAATGCCGAAACCGGTCAGTACCAGGGCGGTGCAGCCGGCGATGCCCAGCAGCATCATGAACATCCGCTTCTTGAACCGGAAGATGTTCCGCAGAGACACCTTGTGCAAGAACTTCAGCCGGCGCCAGAGGGGGGTAAACCGCTCCAGCAGAATCCGCTTGCCGGCGGAGGGAGTTTTGGGCCGGATCAGATCTGCAGGGGTGCTGCGCATCTCGTGGCGGCAGGAGAGGAAGGTGACCCCGGCGGAGCACAGCAGGGAGGCGGCCAGGCAGAAGCCCAGCAGCGCCGGATGATAGGTGCAGACAAAACCGGGAATCTGGTAGAGCATCTGATAGGCCACCCAGATCACCTTGGGGAACAGGTAGCCGCCGCCGAAATAACCGATCAGACAACCGATGACAGCGGCGCTGCCGGAGTAGAGCAGATACTTGGCGAGAATGGCCCCTCGGCTGTAGCCCAGGGCCCGGAGGGTGCCGATCTGGGTGCGGTCGTCGTCTACCATCCGGGTCATGGTGGTGGAGCACACCAGGGCGGCGATGAGGAAGAAGAAGGCGGGGAAGATACTGGACAGCCGCTCCACAATGGTGGAGTCGCTCTCAAAGGTCACATAGCCGCTGTTGCTCTCGCTGCGGGAGAGCACATAGAGCTCGGGGTGCTCCAGATCGTCCAGCTCCTGCCGAGCGTCATCCAGTTTATCCTCCGCGTCGGCAATCTCCTGGTCGAATTCCGCCACCCCGTCCTCATACTCTTCCAGGCCGTCATAGTATTCCTGCCAGCCGTCTTGAATCTCCTGAACGCCGGCCTCGTAATCAGCCAGACCGGAGCGATAGGATTCAATGCCGTTCTGGAACTGGATCAGGGAGGCGTAAGCGGCGTCCAGAGTGGCCTGTTGGGTGGCCTGCTGGTTTTCCAGTTCCGCCACGCCGGCGTTGTACTGATTCCAGCCCTCGTCCAGAGTAGCGCGCAGACTGTCAAGCTGATCCTGCTGTTCCTCCAGCGTGGCGCCGGTGGCATCCAGCTCCTGTTTCTGAGCGGTCAGCTGTTGGCCAGTGGCATCCAGTTCCGCTTTGCCTTGGGCCAGCGCTTGGCCTGTGGCTTCCAGAGTGATCCGGGTTTGCTCCAGAATGGCCTCCTGGCGGGCGGCCTCTTCCGGGGACAGCGTGTCCCGGATGGCCTCAAATTCCGCCTTGTCCTGCTCATACTGGGCTAGACCACTCTGATAGGCGGCATAGTTTTGTTCATATTCTGCCAGTTTGGTGCTGTATACGTCATAGCCCTGCTGCCATTGGGCCAGATATCCTTCATATTCCGTCCGGCCCGCATCCAGCTGCGTTTTGCCATCAGTGTAGGCCAGTTCCGCCTGCTGCATCTGATAGCTCCGCTCCTCCAGCAGCTGCTGACCTTGAGCAATGGCCTCCTCCAGCTGGGCTTTGCCGTCGTTGTACGCGTCCCAGCCCGCTTGAAGAGCACTATCCCAAGAGGTAAAACCGCTTTGAAGCTGTTCCGCGCCTTCGTCCAGCTCCGCCTTGGCGTCATCCAGTTGGGCCTTGGCGTCGTCCAACTCCGCCTGGCCCTCCTCCAGTTCCGCTTTGGCATCCTCCAGCTGTGCTTTGGCGTCGTCCAGCTCCGTCTGAGCCTCCGCCTTCTGGTCCGCCAGCTCCTGTTCGCCGTCGGAAATTTCCTGCTCCGCGTCGGCTACCAGGTCGTCAAACCGGGTCTGTACCGAGGCGGTGGCGTCCGCTTCCACAACGGCGGACAGCTGATCGATCATATCGTCGTACTCGTCGGAGTAGAGGGGGGCATCGGCGCACTTGACATAGAGCTCTGTAAAGTACTCCGAGTCAAATCCCTCCGGAGGGATCAGCATATAGGCGTACACAGTGCCGTCCCCCAGGGAGGAGGTGCCCCGATCCACGTCCAGATAGCAGGGGGAGTTTACCAGACCTACCACGGTGTACTCCTGATAGGCGAACAGATCCAGGGTGTCCTCCTCATTGCTGTCGGAGAGTTGGATGGTCTGTCCGATCATATCGGAGGAAAATCGATGGGCGTCCACGACACACTCATTGCCCGCCTGGGGCAGACGGCCCTCCACCAGGTTGGGGGTGTTGATGTCACTGGTCAGGGTCTGCGCTTTCAGTACCAGCTCCGTGGAGCCGTCCAGCCAGAGTACATCGGTGTTGACGGAGCCTTCTGCGGCGGTGACGCCGTCGCATTGGGTCACCGCCTCCACATCCGCCTCATCAAAGCCCAACGTGGAAATGAGCCGCAGATCGTAAAGCGCGGTATCCTCCAGATAGGCCTGGGCGGTGCCGATCATATCCGCCCGGGTGAGCTTCAGACCGGTAAAAAAGGCACAGCCCAGCATAATAATCAACAATATGGCCAGATACCGGCCAAAGCTGCCGGTGATGCTGCGCCATATGTTCCGTTTCAACATTTTTGTCATACAGCCATCACCGCCTTACCAAATTCACCATTCGATCTGTTCCACGGGAATGACATGGTCGTTCATACGGATGGAGTGGATGGTGCCGCTCTTGACCCGGATGATGCGGTCCGCCATGGCGGCCAGGGCGCCGTTGTGGGTGATGATGACCACCGTCATCCCGTCCCGGCGGCAGGTGTCCTGGAGCAGTTTCAGGATGGATTTACCGGTCTCGTAGTCCAGGGCGCCGGTGGGCTCGTCGCAGAGCAGCAGTTTGGGCCGCTTGGCCAGAGCCCGGGCGATGGATACCCGCTGCTGCTCGCCGCCGGAGAGCTGGGCGGGGAAGTTGTTCATTCGGTGCCCCAACCCCACCGCCTTCAGTACCTCCTCCGCCGGAATGGGGTGGGGGCAGAGCTGAGCGGCGATCTCCACATTTTCCAGGGCGGTCAGATTGGGGATCAGGTTGTAGAACTGAAAGACAAAGCCGATGTCAAACCGGCGGTAATTCTCCAACTGCGTGCGGTTAAAAGCGCTGATCTCCACACCATCCATGGAGACCCGGCCGCTGGTCAGGGTGTCCATACCACCCAAAATATTCAGCAAGGTGGTCTTGCCTGCGCCGGACTCGCCCACAATGACGCAGAATTCCCCCTGTTCAATTTCGAAGTTGACGCCGGAAAGTGCCTTGACCTCCACATCTCCGGAATGATAGATCTTTGTCACATCGTGAAACTCTACGAATGCGCCCACGAGGATCCCTCCGATCCCATTTTAGTTTGTGGTCAAATTATACCAGAATACCACAGAATAGTCCTAAACAGTTTGTTAATTTATTGCCTTTTGAATCTTGTAATCAAAGCCCCGCTCCGGGGAGCGGGGCTTTTGGGGCATTGGAAAAGCCCAATCGAAGTTTGTCAGCTGGGCTGCCGGGCAGCCTGAGAGCTTTGCCGCATGGCGGAGTCCGAGGACTCCTGGACAAACTGCTGGGTGTAGAGGCGATAATAATAGCCCTTTTGCTCCAGCAGCTCCCCATGGGTGCCCCGTTCCACCACCTTGCCGTCCCGCATCACCAGGATCACGTCGGCATCCCGGACAGTGGAGAGCCGGTGGGCAATGACAAAGCTGGTGCGGCCTTGGGTGACGGTGCTGATGGCGTCCTGAATGGCCTTTTCCGTCAGGGTGTCCACGCTGCTGGTGGCCTCATCCAGCACCAGAATCTGCGGGTTGGCCAGCAGAGCCCGGGCGAAGCTCAGCAGCTGTTTTTCTCCGGTGGAGAGCAGATCGCCGCCCTCGCCCACGGGGCTGTCGTAGCCCTGTTCCATCCGGGCAATCACCTTGTCGGCGCTGACCCGCTGTACCGCTGCCTGGATTTCCTCCATGGTGGCGTCGGGGTTGCCGTAACGCAGGTTTTCCAGCACGGTGCCGCTGAACAGGTGGGGGGTCTGGAGCACATAGCCGATGTGGCTGTGGAGCCACAGCTGGCTGCGTTCCCGGGCGTCCCGGCCGTCGATGAGCACCTGGCCCTGGGTGGGCTCATAGAACCGGCACACCAGATTGACCAGAGTGCTTTTGCCAGCGCCGGTTTCGCCCACAATGGCCACCATAGAACCTTGAGGTACCTTCAGATCAAAATGCTCCAGCACATTTTCCTCTCCGTCGGGGTACCGGAAGGTCACGTCCCGAAACTCGATGTCCCCCCGGAGCGCCTCCCAGTTCTCTTTTTTGGGGTGGAAGGTGTCGCCATAGCGCTGGATGACCTCCGGAGAGTCCACCACGTCGGACTGGGTGTTCAGCAGACGTTGAATCCGCTCAATGTTGACCTGGGAGTTGATCAGGTTGGCGATGGTACCCACCAGGTCCTGAACGTAAGTGGTGATGGAGGTGGCATAGTTCATAAATACCGCCAGACTGCCCACCAGCATCAGGTTTTCCCGGGTGAGCTGACCGCCCCGCCACAGCACCAGAGCCAGAGCCAGACTGGACAGGAAGATAATGCTGGACTGGAATAGTCCCCGGAGCCAGCCCGCCCGGACAGCGGAGCGGCGCATGGACTGGGTGTCCCGCTCAAAGTCTCCCTGCATTTTGTCCTCCACCACCAGAGATTTGATGGTTTTGGCCCCGGTGATGCCCTCGTTGAAGTTGCCGGTGATGATGCTGTTCCACTCCCGGACCTTGCGATTGGCGGCGGTCAGATGGCGCTGAAAGAACACCGTTACCGCCACGATGATCGGCACCACGCAGAGCAGCAGCAGCCCCAGCATGGGCCGCAGCAGGAACATGATGACGAAGATGCAGAGGATGTAGACCACATCCACCATCACATCCATAAGCCCCCAGCTGACGATCTGACCGATGCGGTTGGGGTCGGAGATGATTCGGGAGTGGATATAGCCCACGCTGTTCTGGTTGAAGTAGCTGAAGGATAGCGTCTGGACGTGGTCAAAGCAGGCCTGGCGTACGTCCCGGTCCACCCGGACCTCAGCGGTGTTGGCGGCGTAGCCGCCCCAGGCGTTGATGATGCCCTGGAAGAGCAGCAGGGCCACATAGCCCGCCACAAACAGGGGCAGCGTGTCCAGTGTCTGGTGGCCAATGTAGTGGTTGATGGCGTAGTTCTGGAACAGGGGATAAATCGCGTCCACCATACTGCTCAGAGCCATACTGAGCATGATGATGAACAGCAGCTTCCGGTGGGGCCGGATGAAGGGGAGAACGGCAGGAATGCCGTACCACTTCAGATGTACCTGCTTGGTCTTAGTCTGTTGTTCCGGCATCTTCCGTCCCCTCCTTTCCCTCCTGAATGTCGCAGATGGTGCGATAAAGCCCCTCCTGGGCCGCCAGCTGCTGGTGGGTGCCCCGCTGGGTGATCCGCCCGTTTTCCAGCACCAGAATCTGATCCGCCGAACGCAGGGTGGTGATCCGGTGGCTGATGAGGATGACAGTGGCCTTGCCCATGTAGCGGTTCAGGTTGGCTCGGATCTCTGCATCGGTCTCCGCATCCACGGCGGAGAGAGAGTCGTCAAAGATCAGGATGGGGGTGTGTTGGGTCAGGGTCCGGGCGATGGCCGCCCGCTGCTTCTGGCCTCCCGAGAGGGTAACGCCCCGCTCTCCTACAAAGGTGTCAAAGCCGCTGGGGAACTCGTCCACGGCCCGCTCCAGGCAGGCCGCCCGGGCCGCCCGGCGGACCTCCTTCAGGTCGGTCTGGGGGCAGGTAATGGCGATATTCTCCGCAATGCTTCGGGAAAAAAGAAAGGGCTCTTGAAGCACAAAACCCACGTTTTGGCGCACCCATTGGGCCTGCATCCCCTGAATGTCCCGGCCGCCGATGGTGATATGTCCCTGTTCCGGGGGCAGGGGGTAGAGTCGGGCCAACAGGTGGGCCAAAGTACTCTTGCCGCTGCCGGTGCCCCCCAGGATGCCCAGGGTGGTGCCGGCGGGAATGGTGAAGCAGAGGTCGTGAAGCAGCTCCGGATGGCCCGGGTACGCATAGCTCACATGGTCAAAGACCACATCCCCGGACAGATCGGGCTGGTCCGCTCCGGGGGCGTCCTGCTCCACCGGAGCGGCCATGATCTCCAGCAGCCGCTTCATGGACACTCCGGCCTTGCTCATTTCGCTGAGCACCCGGCCCATACTGCGCACCGGCCGCACCTGCATGGTGAGATAGGAGATCACCGCCAGCAGACCGCCCACCGTCAGAGTACTGTTGACGCAGAGGGCGCAGCCCCAGCATAGAATGGTAAGCATGGTGGCTCCGGTGAGAAAGTCGCCGCAGAACCAGAAGGTGCAGAGATATTTGCCCAGATCAATCCACTTGTCGGTGACGGTTTCGTTCTGTTCTGCAAAGCGCTGCTGCTCCCGGCGCTCCCGTCCGAAGGCCCGGACCACCCGGACCCCGGTGAGGTTTTCCTGGGCAATGGTGGACAGCACGCCTTCCTCCTCATCGCAGGCCAAAAAGGAGGTACCGATCTTTTGATGGAACCAGAAGGAAAAGCCGATGAGAATGGGCATACTGGCCAGGGAGACAAAGCCCAGGGGGATGCTGATGCGGAACATGAACACCAGGGAGAGCACAATGGTGATGCTCATGCTCAGCAGGTTGACCAGCTGATCCGAGAGAAACATTTTGACCTCTTCCACGTCGGTGGTGCACCGCTGGATGATGTCGCCGGTCTGGTGCTGGCTGTGCCAGGCGCAGCTCAGGTGCTGGATGTGTCCAAACAGCTTGTCCCGCATGGATTTGACAAAGGTTTCACTGCCTTTGGCGGTGTAGAGCTGATAGAAGTAGCGCAGCACCGCGGCAATCAGGGAGCACACCAGTACCCCCAGTGCGGGCAGCCACAGCATGGCCCGCAGGCCGGACACGCCGCCAAATCGATCCAGCCAATGTTGGACCAGACCGGGCAGGGTGAAGGAGCTGGCGCCTAAAATACCGTCCACGGTGAATTCAATGATTTTGGGCCGAATCATGTCCGCCAAGGTGGACAGGCAGGCGAACAGAATGCCCAGCAGGAAAAACCCTTTGGCGCCCCTGAGGAAATCCAGGATCATTCCCAGCCGGGTCAAAGGTTTGTTTTGGTGCATGAAAGTTGCTGATCCCTCTTTTCTGTGTGAAGTTGAGAGGTGAAATTCCCATGGAACATGAGATAACAAACATTATATCAGCTTTTTGGCCGGATGGGGAGGGGGATGTGTGGGAATTTGACGGTTTTCCACCGGATTTGCCCATTTTGCCGGGATTGTCCCTTGATTCTTTTGGGCAACACCGTTATATTGATTAGGATATATTTCATTTGCCCGCCAGGCAGGAAAGGGATGAGGGTTTATGTGGTTTGAAAATGCGGTTGTCTATCAGATTTATCCCCTGGGGCTGTGCGGTGCGCCGCTGCAAAATGATGGGGTACAGGCCCACCGGATTTTGCGGGTGTTGGACTGGGTGGAGCATATCAAGGCCCTGGGCGCCGATTGCGTGCTCTTCAATCCGCTGTTTGAGAGCGACGCCCACGGCTATGACACCCGGGACTACCACCGGGTGGACTGTCGGCTGGGCACCAAGGAGGATTTGAAGCAGGTCTGCGATGCCCTCCATGCTCAGGGAATTCGGATCCTGTTTGACGGGGTGTTCAACCATGCGGGCCGGGGCTTCTGGGCCTTTGAGGATGTGCGGCAGAAAAAGTGGGACAGTCCCTATAAGGACTGGTTCCATATCAATTTTGACGGGGACACCAATTACCATGACGGCTTCTGGTATGAGAGCTGGGAGGGCTGTCAGGAGTTGGTGAAGCTGAACCTGCGCAATCCGGCGGTGCGGGACTACCTCTTTGACGCCATCCGGAGCTGGGTGGAGGACTATGGCATCGACGGCCTGCGGCTGGATGTGGCCTACTGTCTGGAGGAGGAGTTTTTGCGCCAGCTGCGCCAGTTCACCGATGGTTTGAAGCCGGACTTTGTGCTTGTAGGGGAGACCCTACACGGGGACTACAACCGGTGGATGAATCCCGGGGCCTGCCACAGTGTCACCAACTACGAGTGCTATAAAGGCCTCTACTCCAGCTTCAATACCGGCAATATGCATGAGATCGCTTACAGCCTGAACCGGCAGTTTGGTTCGGAACAGTGGTGCCTCTACACCGGCCGCCATCTGCTGTGCTTTGTGGATAACCACGATGTGAGCCGAATCGCAACCCAGCTCACCGACAAAAATCAGCTTTCGGCCCTCTATGGCCTGCTTTTTGCCATGCCGGGTGTGCCCTGCGTCTACTACGGCAGTGAGTGGGGACTGGAAGGGGATAAGCGCAACGGCGACCCCAGTCTGCGCCCGGCCCTGGAGCGCCCGGAGTGGAACCATCTGACGGATTGGATTGCTCTGCTGGCCAGACTCCACAGAGAAAATTCCGCCCTGTGCTATGGCGGCTATCATAATCTTCAAATCCAGCCCCGGCAGCTGGTGTTTGCACGTTGGAATGAGGAACAGCGGGTTCTGGTGGCGGTCAACTCCGACAGCCAGCCGGCCTTTGTCTCTTTTGATGCCGGGGCAGCCTCCGGGATCAACCTGATGACCGGGGAGCGGGCCGAATTCCATGGCGGTGCCGAATTGCCCGCCTATTCCTGCACTTACTGGAAGCTGGACTGATTTTTCAAAAAGGAGGGAGCCATTTGTCCGGCCAAAACAATACCCTGGACTTTTTGCGCCAGACCCGGCCTCTGGGCTTCCGGTCCCGGATGGCCCTGGTGGTCCGGCTGAGTATCCCCGCCATCCTGGCGGAGATCAGCTCCATCCTGATGCAGTATATCGACGCCGCCATGGTGGGCTCCCTGGGGGAGTGTGCCACGGCGGCCATCGGTTTGGTGGCCAGCACCACCTGGCTGTTTTCCGGCCTGTGTATCTCCTTTGCCACCGGCTTTTCCGTTCAGATTGCCCATCTGATGGGGGCGGGGCGTCCCCAACGGGCCCGGTCAGTGCTGCGGCAGGGTTACCTCTGCGCCTTGGTGTTCGGGGCCTTGCTGGCCCTGGCCGGGGTGGCTCTGAGCTTTGTGCTGCCCCAGTGGTTGAGGGGCGAAGCGGATGTGCGGCCCTGGGCCTCGGATTACTTTTTGATCTACGCCTGCGCCCTGCCTGCCGTATTGCTGCGGCAGCTCTCCGGCGGCGCACTCCAGTGCAGCGGAGATATGCGAACCCCCAGCCTCCTCAACGGTCTTATGTGCCTTTGGGATATCTGCTTTAACTTTCTGCTGATTTTCCCCACCCGCAGTCTGCGCTTGGGCTCCCTGACGGTACCTATTCCCGGCGCTGGCCTGGGAGTGGCCGGGGCCGCTCTGGGTACCGCCCTGGCGGAGGGGGTTACCGCCCTGCTGATGGTTTGGGCGGTGTGCCGGCGTTCACCTCAGCTCCGGCTAAAGCTGGGGGGCAGCTGGCGCCTGGAGCGAAATACCTTGGCCACCGCCGCCCGGATTGCCGTCCCCTTGGGATTGGAACACAGCGTTCTGTGTGGAGCCCAGATCGCCACCACCCGGATTGTGTCCCCCTTGGGTACTGTGGCCATTGCCGCCAACTCTCTGGCGGTCACCGCTGAGAGCCTCTGCTATATGCCCGGCTATGGTATTGCAGCCGCTGCAACAACCCTGGTGGGCCAGAGTCTGGGAGCGGGGCGAAGAGATCTGGCAAAGAGCTTTGCCCGACTGACAGTGCTGTTGGGCATGGTGCTGATGGGCTGTACCGGCGTTTTGATGTTTTTGCTGGCCCCTCAGATGTTTGCCCTGTTGACTCCGGTGGAAGAGGTGCGGACACTGGGAGTCCATGTGCTGCGGATTGAGGCTTTTGCGGAACCTCTGTTCGCCGCTTCTATTGTGGCGGCAGGAGCCCTCCGGGGGGCCGGAGATGCGGTGGCTCCCAGTGTGCTGAACCTGGTCAGCATGTGGGGGGTACGTATCACCGCCTCCATTCTGTTGGCCCCCAGGTTGGGCCTCACCGGAGTATGGATTGCCATGTGCGGAGAACTGTGCTTCCGGGGAATTTTGTTCCTGGTGCGGCTGTTCCGGGGCAAATGGCTGGATCGATCCCTGATCCGGCCGGAACCAAAGGAGATGAAATCAACATGACGGAAGTGGTAGCAGCCCTGATTTGGCAGGGAGACCGCTTTATGATCTGCCAGCGCCCAGCCCATAAGGCTCGGGGAATGCTGTGGGAGTTCGTGGGGGGAAAAGTGGAGCCCGGAGAGACCCGGCAGCAGGCCCTGATCCGGGAGTGCCGGGAAGAGCTGGCCATCACCGTGGTGCCGGGCCCGGTTTTTATGGAGGTCACCCATAACTATCCGGATCTCACCGTTCACCTGACGCTGTTTTCTGCCTCCATTGCGGAGGGGACACCTCAAAGACTGGAGCACAACGATATCCGCTGGATTGGCATAGATGAAATTGATTCTTATCCCTTCTGCCCGGCGGATGAGGTAATTTTGCGTCGATTAAAAGATCTGAAACAGAATTAGACAAAAAATTTTTCCCTGTTTTCTATGATGAAAACAGGGATTTTTATTTTCTCAAAAGAAGAGCACTGACTGACTGTTCGGTGGGGTCAAGTTATTTGGGCCCAATGGTTTGCATCAGACAATGTTATCCAAATATTGACTTATATTGGAAGTATAATTTACATTGATATCCATGAAACTTAAATACAATTTAAGTTTGGATGATGAAAATGCACAAAAAACTGTTGACTCGGGGGTAGCTCAATAGTAAAATTTTCTTCGGGCAGGAAATAAATGAACCTGCTTAGGGGACCTTTTTGAAAGGAAAGGATGGTAAAAATGAAGAGAAGAAAGGCGAACAGGTTACTATCATTAGGACTTGTTCTGGCCATGGCATTGAGCCTTGCCATGGCTACGTCTGCACAGGCGGCATCATCGGACATTTTGATTTCCGATGCAGTTAACATCGGAGCCAAAATTACCGATGAAAGCGCCACCGGTGTCCGGATTGAGTCCAAGTGGGAGGGGTTCAATCCGATCATTGTACACAACTCCGATTACACCATTGACGATGCCTACATCAACATTGATTCCAATGGCGACGGATCTGTGGCCTGTGATTTCTCTGGTTACGGAGCCGCGATTGCCGCCTACGGAGACAGTCTGCTGACCATTCAGAACTCTGAAGTGAACGTTTCCGGCGTGGGCAATCTGGCCCTGTTTGCGGATGACGGCGCGGATGTGATCATCGATCAGTCCAAGCTTCACTCCGACGGCGGAACCCTGTATGAGGGATATAAAAACTCCCCGGATCAGGCTACCATGGTGGCCCCTCCCTGGATTCTGGGTATTATGGGCACTTCCCGTGCCACCAATCTGATGGGCAACAATTCCTCCACCACGGTGATTGACTCCGACGTGAGCGCCGCCCAGTGGGCCATTCTGTCCACCGACTCCGGCAGCAATATGAAGCTCAATGTGGTCAACACCGATATGACCCTGACCGGCGCCGACTACGCCCTGCAGGCTGACGGTACCTTTGATACCGAGAACGGCACCACCGGTATGACCTCCAACCCCTATACCGATCGTTCCGGCTATGGTACCTACACCATTGGCCAGGCAGATGAGCGTTTCTACGGCGTGGATATGACCGTGGGTACCTACGCCAATATCCTGACCGGCGGCTATGCCACCTACACTTCCATGCAGGCCGGCGTGCCCATCAACCTGCTGGGGGCTGACGGCGAGACCCTGACCACCTACACCCCCTCCGAGAGCAAGAACACCACCATCAACTCCGACACCTTCGGTTTTATGGTGCATCAGAACTCCGGACTGCCCGCCAATATCCTGACCCTGGAGAATGGCACTGTGGTTAATTCCGGTTATACCTCCATTCTTCATAAGACCGGCAGCAGCGTGGAGGCCAACATCACCTCCGGCAGCCAGCTGAATCCCGGCAACGGTATCCTGATCCAGGCTATGGACAATGACGATACTACCACCGGCATGGATGTGTCCACCTTCTCCTTCTATACCACCCATGAGGAGTATGCGGGCTGGCCCACCAAGGGCGCCACTGCCGCCGGTACCGAGTCCGGCACCTACAACCTGAGCGACGTGGATCTGACCGGCGACATCTTCAACGCCACCGGCTGGGAATCCAACTCCTATGGTGCTCAGTCTCCCATTGCCATGACCATCAATCTGAAAGATGGATCCACCCTGGAGGGCCAGATTTCCTCCACCGCTGCCATCCATGTGACCAAGGCCGGTTCCGACGCGGTGGCGGCTGCTGGCGATGGCCAGAGAGCTTCCGATGCCTGGGTGACTTATCAGAACACCAGCTTCCCCATCGGTCACTACTATGACATCGGCCAGGTGGCCAACAAAATCCAGAGCAACACCTATAACACCATCGATGTCAACGTGGAGCCCGGCTCCGTCTGGACTGTGACCGGTGACGGCATTCTGAACAATGTCACTGCCGACTCCAACGGTATTGTGGCTGATTCCAACGTCACGCTGAAGGTGGCCGGTACTCTGACCCTGGACGGCAATGTGGTGGATCTGACTCCTGTGGATCCCAGCAATACGCTGGCCGCTGAGCCCGAGGCCACCGAGCCTGAGACCACCGAGCCCGAGGCCACCGAGCCTGAGGCTACCGAGCCTGAGGCCACTGAGCCCGAGGCCACTGAGCCCGAGGCCACTGAGCCTGAGGCTACCGAGCCCGAGGCCACTGAGCCTGAGACCACTGAACCCGAGGTCATTGAGCCTGTTGTGGGCAACGTGGAGCCCCTGGCTGCCGGTGTTACCACTTTTGCCAACCTGGTTTGCAATGTGGACACCGATGAAGATGGTATCCTGGACGGCTATCAGCCTCAGGGCAGCAATGTTGTCTATGTGAAGGACACCTCTGTTGCCACTCCTGCTGAGCCCGGTGAGGGCGGCGACGGCGGCGAAGGCGGCGGTCCTGGCGGCCCTGGTGGTCCTGGCGGCCCCGGCGGACCTGGTGGTCCTGGCGGCCCCGGCGGTGAGACCGGCGATCAGGTCTGGTACACCGAGAACGATAAGCTGACTCTGGCTGTTCTGGACGGCGTCGTGGTGGCTCCTGGCACTGAGGGTGCTACCGAATACAATGTTCAGCGCCTGATGTATGGCACTGCGGACAATCTCAGCTCCTTCGCCGGCGGCGGACATGATCCCAACGGCGATGACGACTATGCCTTTATCACTGCCCTCTATGTGAAGGACGGTGCGGTGCAGAAGCTCTCCGCCACTCCGGTGGATGATCAGCAGAATCCCGATCCCGGTGATAATGACGGGGATAAGGATCCCGGTACCGGTGATCCCACAAATCCTGGCACCGGCGACGGGAATCAGTCTGGCAATACCGACAGCGGAAAGAATCCCTCCACGGATCATCAGACTTCCACCACGGCCCCCAAGACCGGCGATACTGCCCTTCCCTTTGTGATCGGCGGTGTGGGCGTCATTGCCCTGGCGGCGTTGGTTGTGCTGTTTGTCATCCAGAGACGCCGTGCAGACAGAGGCTGATCTGCAAAATAACAGTATAACAATGTAACCCTTTGGCCGCCGGAGCTTAAGCTCCGGCGGCCTGTTTTTGTTCTTGGCTTGACAACAGGCGGGAAATCGTTTATGTTTTTTCGGATAAAGTCATTGGGATTTGTCCAAGGAACATTGGGAGGAATTTCATGTCTGATCAATATTACAAAGAGGCCCAGCGTCTTGCTCAAAAGGAGGCCCGGGCCTGCGCCGCCAGAGGAGAGAGCCCCTATCTTCCCGCATTGGATGAGGTGATCTCCGGGGAGAGCTATACCGCCTGTGAATCTCTGGGACTGATCCAGGTGCCGGCAGAGTTGATTGTGGGCACAAAATCCGCCGGACGGACCAAGGCCTTTGCCCGCAATTATATGCCCTTGTTGGAGGAAAAATCGGAATTTGCCGCCAAATGGTGCACGCTTTGCTCTGCTCACCTGCAGGAGGGCATCCGGGATCCCATCAAGGTTTATGAATATATGAACCGCTTTTATGTGGAGGAAGGCAATAAGCGGGTCAGCGTGCTGAAGTTCTTTGACGCCATTTCCATTGCCGCGGAAGTCAAGCGGATCCTGCCCCAGCGCAATGGGGATCCGGATGTAGAACTATATTATGAGTTTGTGGACTTCTACAAGTGCAGCAAGCTGCTCTGCATTGAGTTTTCCAAGCCCGGAGGCTATGGGGAACTGCAGCGGCTGATGGGCAAGGAGCCTGATGAGGTTTGGACCCAGGAGGAGCGCAGCCGATTTACTACTACCTACCACTACTTCCGGCAGGTTTATGAGGAGCTGGGAGGCAACAAGCTGCCCACCACTGTGGGGGATGCCATGTTGGCCTTTATGAAGGTCTATGGCTACCAGGGGCTGCGGGTCAAGACGCCCTCGGAGATGAGACATGCCGTCTCCAAGGTCTGGGAGGAGATCACCCTCCAGCAGGAGGAGGCCCCCATCGATGTCAAATTGACTCCGGAAGAGGCCAAGAAGAAAAGTCTGCTGTCCATTATGCTGTCCGGCGGCCAGGAGCGGGAGCTGAAGGTGGGATTTGTCCACGATAAAAACCCTGTTCTTTCCGGCTGGACCTATGCCCATGAGCTGGGCCGGGCCTATGTGCAGCGCGTATTTAAGGGGAGGATTATTACATCTTCCTATGAACAGGCGTTGGACGGCGATCCGCTGCAGGTGATTGAGCAGGCCATTGCCGATGGCAATACCACCATTTTTACCACATCCCCCCGACTGTTGCCGGCCTCTCTCCGGGCGGCGGTGGAGCATCCGGAGGTCTATATTCTCAACTGTTCGCTGAATAAGTCCCACCGCTATATCCGTACCTACTACGCCCGGATGTACGAGGCCAAATTCATCATCGGAGCCATTGCCGGCACCTTGGCCCGGGACGGTCGGGTCGGGTATATCTGCGACTATCCGATTTTCGGGCAGATTGCGGGAATCAATGCCTTTGCCCTGGGGCTCCAGATGGTCAACCCTCAGGCGGTGGTTCACCTGGAATGGTCCTCGGTGGTGGGTACCGATGTGGCGGTGCGCCGGCTGACGGATCAGGGGATTTATTTGATTTCCTCTCAGGATGCCGCCCGGCTGCAGGAGGGTTCTCGCAGCAGTTTTGGGCTGTACCGGCTGGAGGATGGTCAGAAAAATGTGCTGGCCATGCCCCTCTGGCAGTGGGGTGTTTACTATGAGACCATTATCCGCAGCATTTTAAACCACTCCTTCCAGTCGGAGTATGAGGAGAGCAGCAAGGCCCTGAACTACTACTGGGGCATGTCCGCCGGTGTGGTGGAGCTGCTGTGTTCCTCTAAACTGCCGGACAGCACCCGAAAACTCTCGGAGCTGCTGGAACGGGCCATCTGTACGGGGATCTGTAATCCCTTCCGGGGACCGCTGAAAACCCAGGATGGCAGAGTGATTGACGGAGAGGGCCATTTCCTGAGCCCGGAGCAGATTATCCGGATGGATTGGCTGGTAGAAAATGTGGTGGGCACCATTCCCAGTTATGAGGAACTGAGTGAGGAAGGAAAAGCCACCGTTGATATTGTGGGCGTGGAGCGCGTCACGGAAGACAGATAAACACGGAAAGGCACAGACCAAAAGGGAGTAGGGAGGTGATGCGGTGAAGATTCTGGCGGTTGCCGACCATGAGGCAAAGTACTATTATGACTATTATAAGCCCGGCAAACTCAAGGAATTTGATCTGATTCTGTCCTGCGGCGATCTGCGGCGGGAGTACCTGGAGTTTTTAGTGACCATGGCCCGCTGTCCGGTATTGTATGTACACGGCAATCACGACGGCCGGCTGGATCGCCAGCCCCCGGAGGGGTGCTTCTGTGTGGAGGACCGGATCTATGTCCATCAGGGAGTGCGGATTTTGGGGCTGGGCGGATCGTATCGGTATAACGCAGAGGGAACTCACATGTACACTGAGCGCCAGATGGCATCCCGTATCCGGCGGCTTCAGTTCCAGATTTGGAAACACAAGGGGTTTGACATTCTGCTGACCCATGCGCCAGCCTATCAGGTCAATGATTTGGATACCATGGCCCACCGGGGATTTGAATGTTTTCGGGGGCTGCTGGACAAGCACCAACCCCGTTATTTTGTCCACGGCCATGTCCACCGCAGCTATGGCCGAGAGATCCCCCGGAAAACCATTTACAGCAATACTACCATCATCAATGCGGATGAGTACTGCAGTTTTGAATTTTAAACTGAACTGATGACAGGCCGCTGGATCGAGATCCAGCGGCCTGTCATTTTATTTCTTGGCCCTTTGGTCAAAACCGGGGTTAAACAGATAAATATTTTTCTGGTCCATCCGCTGTTTGGCCAGTTCGATGGCCTCGCCGAAGCGCTGGAAGTGGACGATCTCCCGTTCCCGCAAAAAGCGGATGGCATCGTTTACATCGGGATCGTCGGACAGACGCAGAATGTTGTCATAGGTAACCCGGGCCTTTTGTTCTGCAGCCAGATCCTCTGTCAGGTCGGCAATGGGGTCGCCGGTGGACTGCATTCCGGCAGCGGTCCAGGGGAAGCCGCTGGCGGCGGTGGGATAGATGCCGGTGGTGTGATCGACAAAGTAGGAGGCCAGAGGAGAGTTTTCAATCTCTTTGGTGCTCAGGTTCCGGGTCAGCTGATGGACGATGGCCGCCACCATTTCCAGGTGCCCCAGTTCTTCCGCCCCATGATGATGACAATCTTACTCCGAAAAAAGATCCTCCCGCAGGTGGATGTCCAGGGAGAAGGTGGCGCTTTTGACTCTGGGCGGGGCAGTACAGGTGTAATCAATCCGCCGGATCACCCGCCGCAGGATCTGGTTTTTAAGGTCGGCGGAGACATCGGGATCCAGCAGAGCCTCCACAGCGTCCTTCAGGCGGCAAAGAATGGCGGTATAGTCCTGGGCCTTGGAGGTGGATTTCTCCGCCGCTGAAAGGGCATCAGCCGCCTCTTTGCGCTTCTGGGCCAGGGCCGCATTGCGCTCCAGAAAAGTGGCCTTGTCATATACCCCGCTCTCCAGCAGCTCATAGAGTCGGGTCTGCCGGGTCTCTATGGCCTCCAACTCCTTTTTTAGACGTTGGATGATGGCGTCCTGCAGTTGGCCGGTGTCGTCGCCCATGTGTTCCAGCCGAAAGGTAAAGTCGCCTATGTATTGCTGCAGTCCTTTAACCACAGCTTCCTCCACTTCCCGGTAGGTGGCCGAACGGGTGTGGCAGTAGGTCTGATCGTTGCAGATCAGCCGGGGTGGGGCCCGGTCAATCTGGGTGCCTTTGATGTGATAGGTGCGCAGCGACATGGCCCGGCCGCAGCCTCCGCAGTACAGCAGCGCTGCCAGCGGGTTACGCAGCTGAGCCCAGCCCTTGGTCCTGGGCTCATGGCCAAACCGCTGCTGGGCGGCGGCAAAAGTCGCCTCATCCACCAGGGCCGGGTGGCGGCCCTCTACGATGAGACAGTCGGCGTCGTTCCGGGGGCGGTGGCGCACGATTTTGCCATCCACATAGCTCTTGGTGGTCTTTTTCCAGTTCCACCGGATTTTCCCCGTATAGACCGGATTGCGCAGCAGGTCCCGCAGCATATTTTCTGTCCAGTGATCCCCGGACTGGGGCGGGATCCCCAGGGCATCCAGCCGCCGGGCCAGGGCGCAGGTGGTGAGCCCGTCCTTGACAAACAGGGCGAACATCAGCCGTATATGATCGGCGTCGACGTTGGGGGAGAGGGTATAGCGCTTTCCGTCCCGGACCTTGTCGTAGCCGTAGGGGGGACGGGATCCCACAAAATAGCCCGCCTTGACGCTGGCCAGCCGGCCCCGGGCCAGGATCTCCTTGGTATATTCCAGGTAGTCGGAGCCCCGCATCAGCTCCATTTCCAAAAACTTGCGGTCAAATTTATCCGACAGGTCATAGGTCTTTTGGGGGGTGATGACGGCGGTGGAGCTGTACTGGAGGGAGCGGATGATAATACCGCAGTCCATCAGGTCCCCACGGCTGAGCCGCTGGGGGTCCACCACCAGCACCCCGGCCCAGGCACCGGTCTGGATCAGCCCTAACACCCGCTGCATCTGGGGTCGGTCCTGGATGGTCTCCCCGGAGACCACCTCCCGAAAGATCAGATCCTCCGGCACCGAATGGCCCAGCTGGCCCAGGGCGTACTCCTGCAAGATGGATTCATGGCGGGCAAGTACCTGCTCCACGGATTCCTCACCGTCGGCCCTGGATTTACGCAGGTACATGAGCCAGGGACAAGGTTTCGTCATAGTTCGGCCCTTTTGCATCCTTTCTGCTTGCCATTTTTGCGCCGGAATGATACAATAAGGGCGCAAAAATGCCTTGGTTTAGCGACTTTGGTTTTTGCACGCCGCCTCGGGGGTAGGATACCGGGGCGGCATTTTCCGTTTTATTCTATGAATTGGCTCGCCCGGGGTAGGACAGGGCGGGCCTTTTGCGTTCCCGGCGGTAGGATGCGCCAGGGGTATTTTGCAAATCCGCAGACGTTTGCGGATTTTATTGTACTGGTTTTGAAAACATGATAACGGTATTTAGGCCTGCTCCTGTGAGGATAAGTTCGCCATATTTGCAAATTGGAAGCTGACGATTATCCTTGTATCGCTTATCTGGCCCACCAGACTTGTTCACATACTTCCATGTTTGCCCAATGATAGCGGCATCATGAGGGACATTGCCGGACTCAATAAACGCAGTGTAGTCCAACCGGCAGTTAAAATCATTATAGGTCAGGGCTCCAAACATTTTTCCCTGCTTGATCAGCAACATATCAGGCAGGAAAATCAGCTTTTCTTTTCCGGCGGAAAAAGACACACAATTCATGTTTGACTTAAACGGGAAGGGAAGTTTATAGGAAACGGTACACGGAACGCGTTTTACAAGGCTCTGTGCACCAGCATTCCTTTTCTGATCATAGATACTTGCGGACTCCAGCACCCTCCACAGTTGCTTGCTCTGAGCAATAGAGGAAAGCATTCCCATTCTTGTGTTCCACAAGGCCTGAGAACCATCGTCGGAAATATCATATTCCAGGGCAACAGTCCCTTTTATCCGGACAACAATTTCCAAAACCAGAGATGCCAATACCCCAATAACAAATAAGGGATTTACACAACTCATCACAAGAAAAGCAATCAGACAGCCGATCGCAATATTATTCAGGGATGCGGATTTCTTTGCTGCGGTCAAAATATCGGACACAGCTGCGGAGCTGATCACCTCGGCATTGGCATTTTGATAGCTTTGGCCATTGAATGTTGGGGGGATATAAGGTTGTGCAGGGTGTGCATTTTGCGGCGCAGGCTGAGTTCGGTTCTGTGTCCGGTTTTTGCCATGTTCCGAAACAAAGGAAACGCCAGTACCCGGGAAAGAGACGGTCTGCCGAACAGAGCCTTTTGCCGTTTTTGTGACCCGGTATCCTTTTACCCCCCAACTGTAGCCAACACCGGATTTGCTTAAGTTTATGCGGAATCCGCCGCCTAAGTTGATGCTTTTGCGATATCTAAATCCCATAATGCAACTCTCCACAAAACATTTTTAAAAAATATTTTTTCTCTTTAAATACTTAGTGTTCGCTGCCAAATCCTCCGCATATTGTCCCAGACGTTCCAGGCCCTGGGCGTTGAGCTGTTTGGCGGTGGCCAGCAGGGAGGTGATCTGAGGATCCTCGGAAGAGACGGTCACATTCAGATACCGCTCCCGAGGTACATCCAGCCCCATAAGCCAGGATTCATTGACATCAAAGGTAAGCGCCAGCACCGTGAGCTTGAATTGGCCGGGCTCTACTTTGCCTGAAAGATATTGACTCAGATCGTTGCGGCCCAGCTTTACGCCCAGTTGCTCACAGTGGGGCTGAGCGGCCCGCAGCACGTCCACCTGCCGCATACCCCGCTCGTCCATCAGTTCCCGCAGCCGCTGGGCGGTATTTGAAATTTTCAAGGCTACCACCTCCTGGAAGAAACAATAACACGAATGAAAGAAAAGTTCAAGAGGTTGAATGAAGAAAAATTCAAAAAATTGAATTTTACTCTTGCAATCACCCTGAGGGTGTGCTATGTTATAAATGTTCAAAGGATTGAACTAAAGGAGGTGAATGTGATGTCCTACGATTACACCCGGCTACGGGAGAAGATTCTCTCCACCTACGGAACCTCAGGGGCATTTGCGGGAGCCATTGGACTTTCAGAGCACTCTGTGTCAAAAAAATTAAATGGAAAGACCCCCTGGAAACAGAACGAGATTTTGCGGGCTTGCGCTTTGCTCAACATCAAAGAGACTGAGATCTTTGATTATTTTTTTACCATTGTTGTTCAATGAATTGAATATCAAAAAATGGAATTATTGCAAAATCAGACAAGCCCAACGGGGCATAGACTGCTCAGGGAGGGGATGACATGGAACAGGAAAAAGTGACGACCTACCAGATCGGCCGGGCGGAGGTCCGGATCCATGGGGATCCGGATCGGCTGGACCGGGAGAAGCTGAAGGGCTATTTCGCCCGGTTCATGACCCAGGTCTATCGGGCCCGGGAAGAAAAGAATGCGTCGAAAGATGCCGAAGAAACGAATCAGGGGGCTTGATGGGACGGCTAAGCCGTCCCGGTGGACAAGCCCTAAGAGAGGAGAGACATACCATGCTTTTAAACAAAGGAACACCCCCCAAGACCGGCAGCCTGCGGCTGGAGGAATCCATGGGGAAGATCTGCGACCGGTACTGCAAGTACCCGCCCCGGGTTATCAAGCCCGAGGAGCTGGCCTTCCGCTGTGAGCGATGCCCGCTTAACGAGATCGCCGCCTATGTGGACGAGCTCCGGGGCAAGTTTGACTGCTGAAGGAGGACAACATGGACAACTTCATTATCTGCGTTATCAAGGATCCTGGAGAGCAGCCCATTGTGGCCAACATCCCGAATACTGGGGAGGCTCTGCAAAAAGCTGTGGGTGGTTATTATGAGACCCTAACCATCACCAGCGATCTGGCGCTGCTTCGCAACACGGATGGGTTCTTCATGGGGCTGCCACGTAATCACACCGTCTGTGGTAGGACTCTCTTCGGCTCTGTTGTGGCAACAGGTGTGGACAGAGATGGCTGTGTGGCCAGCCTCACGCCGGATCAGATCCGGGATGTCATGCGCTTGCTCCGTGAGCCTCAGTCTGATTTGCGGGGAGGTGACAAGTGATGAGAGACGAGCGTAACCGCCTGCTGGTTGGGCTGGCCAGCGCCTGCTGCATGATGATCCTGCCCCTGCTGGGCATCGCCATCGGCTTTGGACTCTGCGGCAAGATCGGCGCCATGGGTTGGCTGGCCCTGATGTGCGTGGCCCTGATCCTGGGGGCTACCCTGAGTCTTATCAATGTCCGCCCCACCCGGGGATAAGAAAAGGCCGTATCTGTCTGCCAACAGATACGGCCAGGGGCGCTTTGCGCCTGATTACCAAGGAGATTGTACCATATGGACGATAAAAACACAAGGCCGGCGGAGCCTGCGCCGGGCTATTACGCGGTGATCCCGGCCCAGGTGCGCTATGATGACCGGCTATCCGGCAAGGCGGCGCTGCTCTATGGGGAGATAACCGCCCTGGCCAGTGCCGATGGCTACTGCTGGGCCAGTAACAGCTACTTTGCGGAGCTGTACCATGTGCAGCCCGCTACCATCCGTAACTGGATTAAGGATCTGGAGGATTGCGGACACATACGACGGGAGGAGCTGCGGGATCCGGAGACCAACGAGCTGATCCAGCGGAGGATTTGGATTGTCAACCCTCCGTCGTACTTTTTACCCCCCTCCGTCGAAAAAACGACGGACCCTCCGTCGCAAAAACAGCACCAGAATAATATAGATTATAATATTACCCCCTATAGTCCCCCAAAAGGGGACGGGGATTGTGACGCAAAAAAAGAAAAAAAGCCCACGCTTGCCCAGCAGCGGGAGCAGTGGTTTGACTGCCTCTGGGAGATCTACCCCAACCACGGCGCCCGGGCTCCGGCCTTGAAGCGCTGGCTGCGGATGAGGCCGGATGTGGACTTTGCCCGGAAGATCTACCGGGCGGTGCAGGCTCAGGTCAAGGCCCGGAAGTGGAGCCCTGGCTATTGGCCGGAGCTGCGGCGCTGGCTCCAGGATGAGCGCTGGAACGATGAGCTGCCCCAGTGCGCCGGGGAGGAGACCGGCGGCACGGTGGTAGAGTCGGAGGAGGTGGTTTACTGGTGACAGATCAGGAGACCAAACCCGGATGGAAAACCGCCGACTGGCTTAGTGCCCAGGTCAGCGTGCTGGGCAGTGTGTTGCTGGATGCCGACCACTGGGCCGGGGAGGTGGTGAGTCGAACTGCCCCGGAGGATTACAGCGACACCTACCGGCCCGTCTTTGAGGTCATCCGCCAGAAGTACCAGGCCGGGGAGACCATCGACCCGGTGACCGTCAAGCACGCCCTGGGCCCCGATGCCGGGGAGCTGCTGATGCAGATCATGGCCTACACCCCCACCTCCGCTACCTGCGGCGAGTACATCGACCTGATGCTGGAGCAGTCCCGGCTCCGGCAGCTGGAGGGGCTGGCCCGGCGCATGATGGAGGCCGTCAATTTGGAGGAGGTCCAGGCCCTGCTGGATCGGGCCAATGCCCTGGCCTGCCGCCGGGAAAAGGTGCGGGTGGTCACCATGCGGGAGGCCCTGCAGGGGTTTTATGACCGCCAGCAGACAAAGCAAGCTGTCAGCTATCTTCCCTGGGGTATCGAGCCCCTGGACCGGCGGCTCTATGTGGAGGCCGGGGACTTCGTGGTGCTGGGCGGCTATCCCTCAGACGGCAAGACGGCCTTGGCCCTGAGTATGGCCTTCCGCCAGGGGCAGGACAAGCGGGTGGGATTCTTTTCGTACGAGACCAGGGATGAAAAGCTCTTTGACCGGCTCATTCCAACGCTGACCCAGGTGGACTTTGGCCGGGTCAAGCGCCGGGATCTCACTGATGAGGACTGGACGGCGGTGACCCTCAAAACCTCCGGCATTGTGGGCAACCACCTGGAGCTGGTGCCCGCCACCGGCATGACGGTATCAGATCTCAAGGCGGTGGCCCAGTCCAGGCGGTACGAGATTATCTATATCGACTATTTGCAGCTGATCAAGCCCACCAATCCAAAGCAGAGCAGCTTTGAGCAGGTGACCCAGATCTCCATGGACCTTCACGCCCTGGCCCAGAGCACCGGGATGGTGGTGGTGGCCCTGAGCCAGCTCTCCCGGCCGGAGAAACAGGGCAAGGACACCAAGGCTCCGGGAATGCACTCCCTGCGCCAGTCTGGCCAGATTGAGCAGGACGCCGACGTGATCCTGTTTGTTTACCGGGAGGAGCCGGGACGGCCAAACTCTCGGCGGGTGCTGAAAGTGGCCAAGAACAAGGAGGGCGAGTCTGGCGGGCTGATCCTGTTGCAATTCCAGGGCTCCACCCAGACCTTCCGGCAGGATCGCAATGACCCGGAGCGCTGGCGGGAAAAAGCCCGACAAGATGGTCCGGAGCAGATCTCCATGCGGGAGCTGCCCCGGGAGCCGGTACCCTTTGAGGAGGAGGTTCAAAAGACATGAGTAAAGCGGAATTATTAGAGTCTGCACGGCTGCTGGAGGAGCTGCGCAAAAAGACCAACCGCAAGATGATGTTGGCCCAGGAGGAGCTGCTGCGGCGGCTCTGGGAGAGGGAGGCCCTGGCCCTGCGCCAGGGGGCGGAGGCCCTGCGCCGGGAGGCAGAGCGATGATAAGAGTGGGGGACAAGCTGGAGGGCGTTTTTCCAAGCACCTTCGCCCCGGAGGACAAAAGGTACAATCCATCCGGATCTTGGCCCAGGTCGGACCGCAAGGTCTCTGTGGAGGCCCGGGTCTACTACATTCACCCACAGCTCCGGTATGTGACCATTGAGTTCAAATTTGCCCATGGCGCTACTTTCAGGGAGTGCCGGCGGCTGCGGATAAGGAGGAAAAAGCATGAAGCATAGGCCGGTTTTCCGAAAAGATCATCGGTGGGTGAGCGATATGACCGCCTGCACTGTCCACCTGGAAAATGGGGACGAAATCGGGCTGACCGGACGCCGGAAGGTGATGCTCCGGGCCCTCCGGCAGTGGGCGACGAAAAGGCAAAGGGAGTGCATATACCTCTACTATGGCCGTAGGCTGAGTCAGCAGGAGATTGCCAAGCTGCTGGGGGTCAATGTTGGCACCATCAGCCGCAATATTAAGGCCGGTGAGCGCCATGTGATCAAGGCCCTGGAAGTGGCGGACCCGACGGAAAAAGCGAGGTGTGAAAAATGACTGATATGGCGATCGCCAAACTGGACAAAGAACTGAAGCAAATGAAGGGAAGTAAAAATCAGGATAGGAAAATCTCAGTCATGATGGAGGCAGTTCACGATGCTTTGGTGGAGTTTTGCCGCCAGACGGAGGAATTTGCCCAGGCCGTGGTGCAGGGGGGCAGCTTTGAGCAGTGTATGGTCGCCGTGGCCAAAGGGGTTGGGAGCTCTATCTCCGATCTGGATGCCTACCGCCGGGCGGTGCAGTTTTACTTCCCCGGGGCGGATATCCGGGTCAAGATGACAGTCAATCTGATGGCCAGTGTGGAGGAGAACGCCCACCAGTCTGCCGCCGCCCCGGTGGTACTGGATCTCTTTGACCTGCTCCAGGGGGGTGCCTGAGATGCCTGCAAAATGCAACATTCCGCCCTCTGAGCGGCAGGCGCTGTTTGACCTGTTCCCCTCCGGCCTCACCCCGGAGGAGGAGGCCCAAGCCGTCCGTATCTTTGACCAGTATCTTTTTTATCAGCCCAAGGGCCGCCATCGACTTTGTCTCTGCACCAGCTGCGGAAATCTGTGGCGGGAGACCATCAGCGAGGCCAAAGGCCGCCACGGCTGGCGGCATAATGAGGCCACCAGCTGCCCCCGGTGCGGGGCCCGGGTCACCCTGAAATGCATCGGCCGCTTTGGCAAGTATGGCCGCTACCCATCCCTGCATGAGGAGCACAATCTGGTGGTATTCCGGCCCGCTGCGGATGGCGGCTTGCTGGTGTCCACCGGCCGGATCGTGGCAGACTATCAGCCGGGTATCTTTGACGGCTTGCTGGGGGATGAGGCGGATCTCTTCCCGGTGCCCACCCTGGATTACTGGGAGCGCCGGCGTTACTACATGGCCCCGGGACGCCTGGCCAGCTGGAAGCGGCACAGCGGCATCTACAAAGGGCCCTGGGGATACCCGGTATACGATGAAACGCCCTGGGAGGCCACTGTCAGCGCTGGGGAGCCAAATCCCACGGACAGTATCTATACCAGACAGCCAGACGGAGGATCCTACTGGATCATCGGGTGGGAGGCTTTGGCCGAGACCTCCATGCGCTACTCTGCCGTTGACCAGTATTTTGCTCCGGAATGGGCACTACACCGGGACGTGGTCAGCTATCTGGCCCACTACACCCGCAGGCCCCAGCTGGAGATGCTGGTCAAACTGGACCACAGCTGGGTGGTGGACCAACTCCTGGATACCGACAGTCTCAATGGCAGACTGCTCGACTGGCGGGCCACGCGGCCGGACCGTTTTTTCCGGCTGACCAAGCAGGCCTATCGGAGCTGGAGTCAGGCAGGCGGAGGCCAGGGGAGTCTGAGTGTGTATCAGCTGACAGGCCGAAAGATCAGCATGGACAAGTTGCTGCAGGTGCCTGGCATCATGTCGATTCCGGCGGATCTGATGCGCACGGTGTGCCGTCTGGCAGATCAGTATCAGATACCGCTGCTCCATCTGCTCAATTATCTGTCCGGGGAGAGCAGGGCCAGGACCTGGACGGACTATATCGACATGGGCCGTCAGATCGGCCTGGATTTTTGCAGGGAGGATGTGCTGCTCCCCAAAAATTTGACTGAGCGGCACGACACGGCCGTCCGTCAGATTTACCTCATCACCCATGCCGATGAGATCAAGGCCTACCGGAGACGACAGAAAGCACTGGATCGGCAGTATGGATTTTCCTATGGTGGCTATCTGATCCGGGCTCCTCTGGACGCCCAGGAGATTCTCCAGGAGGGCAAGGTACTGCAGCACTGTGTCGGCGGCTATGCCGATCGGCATATGAGAGGGGTGCTGGCCATCCTTTTCCTTCGCAGTGAGCAGGCCCCCGACACTCCGCTTTGTACCATCGAGATGAATGGAACCAACATGGTACAGATCCACGGATATATGAACGACATAGGCGGCCCCAACCCGAGGAAGGCCTATGCCGCCATCCTGGACCAATGGCTGCCCTGGGTGAAATCCGGCAGTCAGAGAGACCAGCAGGGCCGGCCGGTCCTGCCTGAGAAAGTGAAGGTGAAAACAGCATGAGTGAGCAGATGATGGAAGCCCGCCCCATTGAGACCATCACGGCGGAGATCCTGGTCTACAAAAATCAGGCGGGGGCGGCCATCCTGGAGATCGGGCGACGGCTCATTGAGGCCAAGGAACAGCTGGAGCATGGGGCCTGGAGTGCCTGGCTGAAGGACCGGGTGTCCTTTTCCGAGCGGAGCGCCCAGAACTTTATGAGGCTTGCCCGGGAGTACCAAAACCCGCAGACGTTTGCGGATTTGGGGGCCAGCAAGGCCCTGGCGCTGCTGGACATTCCGGCAGAGGACCGGGAGGCATTTGCCGAAGAGGTTGACGCCGAGCACTGCTCCGTCCGGGATCTGCAGGCGGCCATCAAGGCCCGACAGGAGGCGGAGAATCAGGCCAAGGGTTGGGCCCTCAAGTGCGAGCAGGCCAAGGCCGAGGCGGATGCCGCCCGGGATGCCGCCCGGAAACGGGAAGAGGAACTCAAGACGGCCAATGGTGTGATGGCTGGCCTGAGAGAGGAGCGGCGGGAGCTGAAGCGGCAGGTCAAGGAGCTGGAGTCCCGTCCGGTGGAGGTGGCCACCCGGGATGCCGCCCCGGAGCAGATCGAGGCGGCAAAGGCGGAAGCCAGCGCTGCAGCCCAGGAGCAGATTGACCAGCTCACCGCTCAGTTGGAGGCGGCAAAGAAATCCGCACCCATAGCGGACGCCTCTGTCCGTGCCCTGTCCGAAATCAACCTGCTGCTGAGGCAGATCCAGACGGCCGCTCATCAGATCCAAGAGCAGCTGAGTCAGCTGGATGAGCTGTCAAAGGCCAGAGTGGAGGCCGCCATGAAGGTGGTGCTGCGGAATATGATGGAGGAGTGAACGTGGAACGGTTGACACATGAAGCAGACTTTGGGCTGGAAGATTGGGAGGAAACCCTGTTTTCTGTGCCGAGTGATCCTAACGGCGCATACAACATCCTAGATATTGCGAAACACCAGGGAGAGCCTGAGTTTGACGAAATATTGAAAAGCATTGCGCTCAGACTCAGCGAGATTGAGAATGTATTGGGCGACGATTACAACCTATCTTTGATCTGGCATCTTGTGGAGGCTGAGCGTGACGGGCGAATTATCGTAATGAAGTACGCAGAACGGGAAGGTGTTGCTAGGATGAAGGAGCTTGCGAAAGCGGACAAGGACGGGCGGTGCGTGGTGCTACCGCCGGATGACTACACCTGGACTATCAGAGGAGACGTCATTCGCGATTTGATCCAGTGCAACTGTCGGGCAGCTGAGAAAATCTGAAGGGAGAAAATCATGGCTGAGTACATGGACATCAATGCTGAGGCCATCGAAACGGCAGCAAAGGAAATCGCAGAGTTGTTCGGAGCGACCGCAGACCTTCTAAATGGGCTCTTTCAGCAAATTGCAGATCTTGCATATGAGATTCTTCTGAGACCTTTACATTCAGATGATAATATAAAGCCAAAAACAGAGCCTTGGAAGGAAAGCGGGTGGAAACAGCAGCATGATCAACGGTATAAAATCCTTTTTGTTTTTGGCCGCAGAAAACGAAAGCAGCGCCGCCCGAATCCGGGCTGCGCTGCTTCATCTTCGTTGTATGCAGATATTGCTCAAATAACGACAAAACGCATTGAAATTCTGCGATTTTTTAAAATACTTGTTGGAAATGACAAGATAGGGCATTGACTTTTTCCCGAAGTTGAAACAACATGATAAAAACGAGGAAGGAGGTGGGACTATCGCAAGACGGGAAAAAATCGTGACCGCCGGGCGGATGGTGTACTGTGTCAGCTACCCGGTGCCCAAGTACCGGCGGGAGGACACACCCCGGCAGCGGGGAGAAAAACGCCGGGCCAGCAGTCAATGGCAGGCCCGCATCAACCGGCTGAAAAGCTGCCGGAAGCTGGAGCAGCTGATCTACGCCAACTTCGGCCCCGGGGATCGCTACGTCACCCTGACCTACCGGGACGAGTGCCTGGCCGCCTCCCGGCGGGAGGTGATGGGGGACATCAAGTATTTTCGCCGCAAGCTGGCCCAGCGGCGGCAGGCCCGGGGCGAGAGCTGCCGCTACCTCTATACCGTGGAGCACAAGACCAGCGGGGGCCGGTGGCATGCCCACATGATTCTGAGCGGCGCCGGGCCGGACGATCTGGAGGACATCCAGCAGAGCTGGACCAAAGGCGCCGCCCATGTAGAGTGGTTTGATCTCCAGCAGGGGGAGGCCCTGGCCACCTATCTGGCCAAGGAATCCCCGGACCATGTGGGGGAGCATCCCTGGATGGCCTCCCGGGGGCTGCGGCGGCCCGAGGTGGACAGCCTGCTGGTGCCTGACTCCGCCCGGCTCAGTATCCCAGCCGGGGCGGTGGTCAAGGACCGGGCCCAGGTCTCCAACAGCTATGGGGAATTTGAGTACATCCAGTATTTCATCCCATGACAAGTTCACACGCGCGCGTCTTTTATAGGCTTGAAGGAGTATGTATTTTAAGAGAGAGGGTTACAAAACCATGCCAAATGCGTTGCCAGGCCGTCCGGTCTGTGGTAAAATTATCGTGACAGGTGAGAGGGCCATGTGTCCCAACTGTCACCGCTGGCTGCCCGGCCTATTTCCGGCTGGATCCCAGGCAAGCGGGATTCTGCTGTACTGCAAGCGGTGCAAGCAGGAATTTGAAATTCATACCCAGCGACCTGCGGCCACAGCGCCCTGCGTCCGATGATTGATCCCCACGGGAGTCATCACGGATGCAGGGCGCTTTTTGTTTTGCCTCCCACCAGGTGATAGCGGGAGAGGAGGCAAAACAATGGCCCAGAAACCCTTGCGGCCCTGTAAGCATCCAGGATGCAGGGAGCTGACCAGGGAAGGCTGGTGTCCCCGACACAAGCCCCGGCACAAGCGGGGAGAGAGCCAGGCCTGGCACAAGCTGTATAACCTGCCGGTCTGGTCTCGACTCCGGGCAGATCAGCTGATGCGGCATCCCTGGTGCCAGCAGTGCCAACGGGAGGGGCGGCCGGATGTCCGGGCCACAGTGGTGGATCACATCGTGGCCCATCGGGGGAATTTGGCCCGCTTTACCGACCCGGACAATCTGCAAAGCCTGTGCAAGCATTGCCACGACCGGAAAACCCTCCGGGAGCGGCGCCAGCGGCAGGGGTAATCCGGCCGGGTTTCTACGCCTGCGCCGGCGCGTGTGCGCACGGGCGCGGGCGGGCCTGGGTGCGCCTGTCCGGGGGGATCCTTTCCGGGCATGGCAAGGCACCCCCACCCCTGGAAAATCCACCTGGGGGATCGGAAAGACCCCGCATCCCCTCGATTGTAAAAAATTTTCCCCCATCAGCCGGAAAGGAGGCGGGATATGCCCACACCAAGCAAAACCACGGCCAACATGAGCAAGCATCTGACCCGGGAAGAACGGGAGCAGCGGCAGCAGGCGGAGCAATCCACCATGCCACACCGGGGCAAGCCCAGGCGGCCGGGCGTCCTGATCTCCGGTGACTCCAAGGCCAAGGCCTACTGGGAGAAAATCTGGGCAGACATGGAGGAGTTGGAGATCCTGGACACCCTGGATGCTCCGGCCCTGGCGGGGCTGTGCTCCATGCTGGCCCTCCGGGATCGGTTGGCCAAGATGACCCCCCAGCTGCTGGAGGCGCTGAGGGAGCTGGAGGGGCAGTGCAACCCATCCACCGAGCATGGCCGGGCGGTCTTGGAACAACTGGGGCGGATGCTGCGCCAGGCCAACGCCCTGAGTGATAAGCGGCTCAAGCTGGATACCCAAATCCTGAGCTATGCCGACAAGCTGGGGCTGACCCCCAGCGGCCGCAGCCGCCTGGCGGTGCGCAAGGCGGCAGAGACCACGCCGGACGAGGACGATGACCTCTTTGCCTAGACATCCGAACGGCCAGCATCACTGCACCGCCGTCTATGCCAAGCAGGTGGTGGCGGGGCGGCTGAGGGAGCTGTGCTGTCCCTATGAGATCAAGGCCTGCCAGCGGCATCTGGACGACCTGAAGCGCCAAGGAGACCCGGATTTTCCCTACATCTTTGACGAGACTCGGGCGGATCGGATCTACCGCTGGTTTTCCCTGTGCATCCAGGTCCGGGGTGTGGACGCCGGAAAGCCCTTTGTGTTGGAGGACTGGCAGAAGTTTGATCTGGGGGTCACCTATGGCTGGGTCCATAAGGACACCGGCGCCCGGCGGTTTGTGCGTACCTACAACAAGCGGGGGAGAGGCAACTACAAGACGGCGGAGAAGGCCTGCCAGGCCCTCTACCACATGAACGCCGACGTGTGCTATCCCCCGTATCACCCGGAGGAGCGGACCTTTGAGCTGGAGCCCGAGGTGAGCTTTGCCGCCGTCAACGGCAAGCAGGCGGAAAAGGGCTTTCAGGCGGCGGTCAAAATCGCCCGCCGGTCCCCGAAAATTGCCCGGCAGATGATTCTGCCCAAAGCCAACCCCTGCAAGTCCCGGCGGTACGGCGGCGAGATGTTCAAGATCTCCCGGGACAACGACTCCCTG
The DNA here is from genome assembly GCA_019420945.1 of Clostridiales bacterium. Lineage (GTDB taxonomy): Bacteria > Bacillota > Clostridia > Oscillospirales > Oscillospiraceae > UMGS1766. The sequence goes on from JAHZGF010000009.1 coordinate 31,868, forward strand.
GACGGCGGCGCCGCCAGCTACTACCTGGTGGACGAGTATCACGCCCACAAGACCAGCGACGTTTACGAGATCGGCCTGAACTCCTTCGGCAAGCGCCGCCAGCCCCTGCTGGACTGCATCACCACAGCCGGAGACGGCGCCGAGAGCAAGCCATGCTACGCCGAGGAGCGCTACTGCAAGATGATCCTGGACGGGGATGTAGTGGATGACCGCTACTTTGTCATGATCCGGGAACTGCCCGAGGGGGAGGACCCCCACGACCGGCGCAAATGGCGCTGGGCAAACCCGGTACTGCGGGGGGACAGCACCTACGGGCGCTATCTGCTGGATGAGATTGAGGCGGAGTATCCGGCGGCCTTCTTTTCCGGGGATCCGGAGAAGCTGCGGAAGTTTCTGACCCGCCGGCTGTGTCAGTGGCAGTCTGCCAGTGCCAACAGCTACCTGTCCGCCGATCTGGTGAGGAAGGCCAGGGAGGCCATGGTGCCCACCGAAACCTTCCGCAGCCTGACCGATGGCCGGACATGCTATTGCGGTTACGATTTGGGCAAGCGCATCGACCTGAGCGGCGTGGGGGCGGTGTTCCTGCTGCCCGACGGCCGGGTGGCGGTGACCGCCCACGGTTTCCTGCCTCAGGAGGCCGCCCTGCGCCACGAGCACACCGACCGCATCCCCTACACCGCCTGGGCCGGGAAGGGCTTCTGTACCCTGACCCCCGGGGCGGTGACCGATAACCGCTATGTGTATAACTGGATTTGCGCCGGGGAGCGGGAGCGGGGCTGGCGGGTCCGGGAGGTGGACTATGACGGCCACAACGCCACAGATCTGGCCATCCAGATCTGTGAGGATCGCAACGACGAGGATTTCGTGGTGGAGATTGCCCAGAGCTGCGCCGGCCAGAACATGGCCGTCAAGGGGTTCCGGGAGCTGCTGATGAGCGGCGATCTCATTCTGGAGGAAAATCCGCTTTTCCTGCGCTGTCTGTCCAATGCCGTGGAGGTGGTCAACAATTTCGGGGACTCCAAGCTCTCCAAGCGCCACAAGGACGACTCCCAGCGCATTGACCCGGTGGCTGCCGTGATGAACGCCCTGGCCCGGGCTCTGGTGCAGCGCCAGGCCCCGCCCACCCTGGCCGACCGGCTGGACAGCGGCAGCTATACCATGTGAGGAGGACGATATGGATAAGAAGCAAACACGCCGGCGGATGGATTACATCGGCTCCGGGCTGATGGTTTTGGGCTGCCTGGGGATGGCCGGCGGGCTCTGGATGGTATTTCCCCCGGGCGGGGTGATCTGGCTGGGAGGCTGGGCCATGGCCCTGGGCTTTTTCCTGTGCCGGGCAGCGGGGAGGGATAGCGGTTGATTGCGGATCTCTTTTCCACCCCCCGGCAGCGGGGGGCCACGGTGATGACCACCCCCGGTGTTCTCTACGGCCCCGGCGGCATCCCCACCGGAGAGATGGCCAAAAAGCTGTCCGCCGTCTATGCGGCGGTGGACATTCGCTCCAACTCCATGAGCGTGATGCCCGCCTATGTGATGGACACCCGTACCCGGGAACATGTGGAGCATCCCATCCTGGAGCTGCTCAGCGTCCGGCCCAACGAGGCCATGACCCCCAGCGCGCGCAAATATCTGCTGGAGCAGAGCGTGCTGCTGACCGGCAACGGCTACGACTGGATCATCCGGGACCCCATCTCCGCCCAGCCGGTGGAGCTGGTGCCCCTGCCCGGCAATCTGGTGCAGGTGTGGCTGGATACCAACCGGCGGCCCTGGTATGACGTGCAGCATCCGGTGACCGGAGAAGTAATGCGGCTGCCCTGTGAGGACGTGTGCCACTACAAGGGCCCCAGCCGGCTGGGCTATGAGGGAGAGAGCGTGCTTACCTACGCCCGGGAGACCATCCGGGCCGGTTTGGCCGCCGGGGAATACAACACCCAGTTCTACGAGTCCGGCGGCCAGCCCTCCGGCGTGCTCTCGGTGGATGCGGATCTGGGGGGCTATGTCCTGGACAAGGACGGCAAGCCCACCGCCGAGACCCGGAAGGACGCGCTGCGCAAAGAATGGGAGCGGGTCCACAGCGGCCCCCAGAACGCCCACCGGGTGGCCATTCTGGACCTGGGGCTGAAATACACGCCCCTGTCCATCTCCCAGCGGGACAGCCAGTTTGTGGAGCAGCAGAATGTGACGGTGCTGGACATCGCCCGGTTTTTCGGGGTGCCTGCCTACAAGCTCCAGGCCGGCAACCAGAGCTATAACGCCAATGAGCAGAACGCCATCGAATACCTGAGCAATCTCCAGCCCCGGGTGACCCAGACCGAGGAGGAGCAGACCTGGAAGCTGCTGCCGGCCCGGGATCAGCGGGCCGGGCTGGAGGTGCGCTATAACATGATGGCCATTCTCCGATCCGACAGCGCCAGCCGGGCCAGCTATTACAAATCCATGTGGGAGTGCGGGGCATATTCCGTTAACGACATCCTGCGGCTGGAGGATATGCCCGACACTCCCGGCGGCGAGGAACACAACGCCAGCCTGAACTATGTGCCGCTGTCCGAGTGGCGGCGCCTTTCCATTCTGCGAAACGGAGGAGATGAAACGAAATGACCCTGAATCTGAGTGGCGAGCTGCTCTGCGACGAGTGGGCGGAGGTGTACCGCTGGTTTGGCGTTGACACCGGTTTCTATTGCCCCGGAGATGTCCGCTCGGCGGTGGATGAGCTGGAGCCCGGGGAGACGCTGGAGCTGCTCATCAACAGCGTGGGGGGCGACGTATTTGCCGCCAGCGAGATCTATGCCACGTTGGAGCGCTGCCCCAACCCCACCCGGGCGGAGATCCAGTCTCTGGCGGCCTCTGCGGCCAGCTATTTCCCCCTGGCCTGTGACCGGGTGGAGATCGCTCTGCCCGCCCAGATGATGATCCACTGTGCCGGCTGGGATGTGGGCGGCAATAAGACCGACCACCGCTGGGCGGCGGATCAGCTGGAGGTGACCGATCAGAGCATCCTGGATGTCTACTGCCGCAAGTGCGGCCCCGGCGCCGATCGGGCGTATTTGCAGGAGCTGATGGAGCAGGAGACCTATCTTTCCGCCAATCAGTGCCTGGAGCTGGGGCTGGTGGATGCCATCCTGGGCCAGGAGAATCAAGAGGACGGACCTGCAACCCTGGTGGCCAGTGCCACCGGCAATGTGATCCGGGCCATGCGGGTACGGCCGGACATCCGGGTGCTGATGGAGCGCCGTCAGGCGGAATTGGAGGACCTGCACAGCCAGCTGGAGCAGGAAAAGCATCGTTATTCCCGGGTCTGACAGGATGGCCCGGAACATAGAAAGGAGCAAAACATGAGTATCAGACGCGAGTACAACGACCTGCTGGGCCTGCGGGCCCAGCACCTGGCCGCCGCCGAGGCGGCCCTGAACTCCGGCAGCCGGACTGAGTATGACTCTGCCATGGGCAAGGCCAGGGAGCTGGACCCCAAGCTGGAGGACATGAAGGCATTGATGGAGGAGCAGGACCGCTACGCCGTGGCCAATGCCCCCCGGTTTACCGGCGATCCCCGGGACATGGCGGAGATGGGCAAAGAGCTGGCCGCCAAAAGACCGGTGCGCTTTGACGTGGGCGAAGTGATGCGGGGCATCGGTGCGCCTCAGCGGGATGCCACCACCGTGGCCACCGGCTCCATTGTGACTCCCACCGGCGCCGGCAGCGACATCCGGGACGGCTTTGCCGGCCAGGTGTCCAGCCTGGTCTCCCAGGTCTACACGGTCAATCTCAAGGGCCTGAGCGGCGTTGAGGAGCCCTATGTGGTGGAAGATATGGAGGCCCAGGGCAGCGTGGTTGCCACCGCATCCGGCACTGCCCGGACCGACAGTGACCCCACCTTCGGCAAGGCGGCAATCAAACCCTATGGAGTAGATGTGACCACCTTTGTGGACCGCAACCTGGCAAACCTCAGTCCCGCCGACTACGCCGCCAAGATCCAGACCATGGCCATGCGGGCCCTGCGCCGCAAGATCAATGCCCTGATTGTCACCGGTGACGGCCAGGGCAGCCCCAGCATGTACGGCATCACCACCGCCAAGAACACGGAGGGATCCCCCATCTTCGGCAGCGTTTCTCTGGGCTCCGCCATTGGCGTGGACTCCCTGGAAAAGCTGGTCTACGCCTACGGCGGTGACGAGGAGGTGGGCGGCAACGCCCGTCTGCTGTTGACCAAAGCAAACCTGCAGGCCCTGGGGGCGCTCCGGGGCACCAACGAAAAGCGTCGGCTCTACCGGATCATCCCGGATGTGGGCAATCCCAACACCGGCGTCATTGAGGACGGCGGTCTCATCGTGCCCTATACCATTGTTTCCGCCCTGGGCGATACTACTATGAGCTATGGCGATCCCATCAACTATGAGCTGGGTCTCTTCGGCGACTATGTGATCCGGGTGGATGAGTCCGTCAAGGCGGTGGAGCGGCTGAACGCCATCCTGGGTGATGTGATGGTGGGAGGCAACCTGGTGGTGGACAAGGGCTTTGTCAACGGCACCATCGGCGGCTGAGGACCTGTGATATGGCGCTCCCCAGCAAGGCCGAGCTGATGGCCTATTGCCGGGTAGACGATGAGGAGGCCGGCGCGCTGCTGGAGTCCCTGTGCCAGCAGGCGGAAACCTATCTCTCATTCGCCGGGGTGGATACCACCCTGGCGGATCCCCGGCTGGAGCAGGCCCTGAAGGCCCTCACGCTCCACTGGTTTGACAATCCGGCCGGCGGGGAAGTCCCCGCCGGTCTCCAGCGGCTGATCAATCAGCTCAAACACACATAAGGAGGTTTTCACTATGGCAGTAACGCCCAAGAAATCCACCGGTTCCGGTACCACTGCATCTATCAGTGTGGACGGCGGCTCCGAGTATAAGGAGTTCGCCAGCATTACCAGTCTGGGCCCTCCCAATATGACCCGGGGCACCGTGGATGTCACCGACATGAACAGCTATTCCAACAACGACCAGATGAAGGAGTTTCTGACCGACTTCATCGAGGCCGACGAGATGAGCATTGAGGGCTTTGTCATTGGCACCGATGAGGGCCGGGATGCGGCGGAGACCGCTTTTTATTCCGGCGCCGAGGTGTCCATCAAGATTGTGCTGCCCACCGCCATCGGCAAGACCATGATCATCACCGGACTGCTGACGGCCTACCGTCCCATTGGTGACATCAATACCAGCGACGGTATTGCCTTTTCCATGTCCATCAAGCCCACCAAAAAGCCTGAGATTTCCGCCACTGCCGGCGGTTAAGGAGGAGTTGTAATCCATGAAAACCTATGAAATCCAGCTGAACAGCGGCAAGACCGTCACCCTCCGGTTGACCAGCCGGGCCCTGAGCAGCTACATCAAAGAGCACGGCCTCCCCGGGGCGGCGCCCCTGGTCAGCGTGATGAACGCTGTCAATGATATGGATGCCCTGATTGCCCTTCTGTCGGCGGCCATGAGATACCCCGGGGCTGTGGTGGACAAAGAACTCGCCACCGGTGCGGAGCTGCTGGACGCTCTGGCCGACGAGGACAAGGGCGATGTCTACATCAAGGGCCTGGTGGTTCAGCTGGCCCGGGATGCCGGCCTGGTGGATGACAAGGGCGCCAAGGAGCTGTCTGACGCTGCCGGTGCCAACAGCGCCCAGCTGGTCTCTAAAATCGCCGCTCTGCTGCGGCTGGACGGCGTTGAGGAGGAGGCTCAGGAGGAGGAAAACCCTACCTGACCGGCGAGACCATCGAGGATGTGGTCCATGCGGCGGCGGTAGCCGGGCTGGATCCGGAGGTGGCCTGGGACCGGACCCCCGGTGAGCTGTTGGAGTATATCCGGGCTTATCGGGACCGGCAGCAGGAGACTGCCTATCTGCTCTATGACCTGGCCGGAGCCATTGCCAATGCCTGCCTTGGCAAGCGGCGGCTCCGGCCGGCCGAGGCCTTCCCGGGCTTTATCGAGGAGCAGATGTCGGTGATGAGTGACCAGCAGATCTATGCCAACTGCCTGGCCTGGTGCGCCGCCCTGAGCGGCATGGAGGAGGATGCCCATGGAAGCGGGAAAGCTCAATAAGCGGATCACCCTGCAGCGCAAGGATCAGGGGCGCAAACCCTCCGGCCAGATGGTGGGGGAGTGGGTGGATGTTTGCACCCTTTGGGCCCAGGTCAACTGCACCGACAGCAAGGCGGTGGACTCCGACGGGGTGGTGCAGCACGAGGGGCTCTATCGCTTTTATATCCGCTGGCAGGCCGGTATTACCCCCGAGATGCGGGTGAAGTGGGCGGGCCGTATCTTCGAACTGGTAGGTCCTCCAGTGGACTGGAAAGGGGAAAAGGTGGGGCTCACCCTGCTGACCCGGGAAATGGTAAAGGGGGCCAAGCGTAATGGCGACCAGCTATAAGATCGGCGGCGGCGTGACCGTCTCCGCCGGTGGAAAGGTCTATGCCTCCAAGGGGGTCAAGATCGTGCTGGAGGGCACCACCCCCCAGGAGATCGCCGTAGCGGTGGAACGGCTGGGCAAGCTGCCCGCCAGTGCCGTCACCACCTCGGTCCGCAAGGGTGCCTCCACGGTGCGCCGGGTGGCCAGGATGCTGGCCCCGAGAGGGGCCACCGGAGAGCTGCGCCGGGGCATTGCGGTGCGGTCCAGAAAAGAGCGCACCGCCCAAAAGGGAAAGACCGTCTACGATGTATGGATGGATCCCGCCAAAAACAACAGCTTTGTCAAACTGTCCAAGACCGGCAAACGTGCCTATTATCCCGCCTCCATGGAGTTCGGTTTTCCCACTGCCAATGGGGGCAGAGTGACGGGCCGCTACTACCTGCGCACCGCTGCTGAGAGCACTGACCCGGTACTGGAGGCCCTGGTGCTGGATACCGCTAAAAAGAAGCTGGATCAGGCCTGGCTTAAAAAACAGAGTGGAGGAGGTGCCACATGATTTACGCAGCCGTCAAAGATGCCGTGGAGCAGGTGGAGGCTTTGGCAGACAAGTGCTTTCCTGCCGGGGTGTGTATTGACGATGTGGCCATGCCCTGCGCGGTGTACTCCTTCGGCAAGCGGAAAGCAATCCGGGATCTGTCCGGTCAGGTCCACCACTACACCGATGAGGCCATTGTGGATGTGCTGGCGGAGGACTACGACACGGTGCATCAGCTGGCCTGGGAGGTGGAGCGGGCTCTATCAGATTTGGCCCAGCAGCCTGATGGTGCTGGGGCCTATATTTTCGGAGTGGATTGTGGCACCCCGGAGAACGATGGAGCGGACTTTTCCCTGGGCTTGATGCGCCGCAGCGTGCAGGCCACCCTCCAATGGTGTCCGCTGGAAGATGATGCCGGCGGATAATTTCATACCGAGAGGAGGTTTTATATGGCCGTCGTAAAAAACATGATGGTGCGTGTGGGTGCGGATTTTTCCAGCCTCACCACCGGATCCAAAACGGCGGCAAGCGCCACCAAGAGCTGGGCGGCTAAGACCACCGCATCCTTCCAGCAGGTGGGGGCCAGCTCTGCCGGGCTCTCCACGGCCACCACCCGGGTGAGCCGGTTTTCCACCATGATGAAGAGCGCCGGGGCCATGCTGCTGACGGTGTTCGGCGTCCAGCAGCTGATCCAATTCGGCAAGGCCTCCATCGAGGCCGCCAGCGATCTGGCGGAGGTCCAGAACGTAGTGGATGTGGTGTTCGGCTCCTTGTCCGGCCGGGTGGACCAGTTCGCCCAGTCGGCGGCGGAGGCCTATGGTCTGTCGGAGACCATGGCCAAGCGATTTGTGGGCACCTACGGCTCCATGGCCACGTCCTTCGGGTTTTCCAAAGAGGCGGCCTATGACATGGCCACCACGCTCACCGGCCTGGCCGGCGACGTGGCGTCGTTCTACAACATCAGCCAGGACGAGGCCTATACCAAGCTGAAGTCTGTGTTCTCCGGTGAAACCGAGGCCCTGAAGGATCTGGGCATCGCAATGACCCAGAGCGCCCTGGATGCCTATGCCCTGGCCAACGGTTACGGCAAGACCACCTCGGCCATGTCGGAGCTGGAGAAGGTGAGTCTGCGCTATGCCTTTATTCAAGATCAGCTTTCTTATGTTGCCGGAGATTATCTTCGCACGTCTGACAGCTGGGCCAACCAAATTCGTAATCTCCAGCTTAATTTCCAGAGTTTGCAGGCCATCATTGGCAGCGGCCTGATCGCTCTGCTGACCCCCTTTGTCCGGGGGCTCAATACCGCCCTCAGTGCCCTGGTCAAGTTCGGCAACGCTGTGTCCAGCGTGTTTTCCGCTGTGTTCGGCACCAAGCAGAAAACGGTGTCCGGGGCGGTGATTGAGGATGTGCAGGACTATTCCAGCAGCCTGGATGGGCTGGGATCATCCGCCTCTGGGGCTGCCTCGGCGGCCAAGGAGCTCAAGCGGCAGGTGCTGGGTTTTGACCAGATCACCAAACTCAGCGACACCTCCTCCGGCTCCGGTGGCTCCGGTTCAGGCGGCGGCTCCGGTGCCGGTGTAGGGGTGGGGGGCGGCAGCTCTTCTCTCCTGGATGAGGCGGCGGAGAATACCACCAAGTTCTCCGGCATCATGCAGAAATTCCATGACTGGCTTGCGGGGCTTAATCTGGAGCCCATTCAGACCGCCTGGGACAAGCTGCGCACAGCCGGGGAAGAACTGGTGGAGGTCATCAACGGCGGCCTCCAGTGGGGGCTGGAAAATGTGCTGGCCCCGCTGGCCAAGTGGACCCTGGAGGAGGGGGCTCCGGCCCTGATCACCACCATGGCCACGGCCTTTGAGACCCTGGCGGATGCGCTGATTGTCATTCAGCCCTGGTGGGACTGGTGTTACAGAAACATTTTTGGCCCCATTGGCAAGCAGGTGGGCAACACCTTTACCAGGGCCTTGGAGGGCCTGTCCACGGTGCTGGGCATCCTGGATGGCTATCTGAAGGACATCGCCGAGGTGATGAACGGCGACCGCACCCTGGGGGATATGCTGCTGGATTGGTTTTCCTTTGACCGGCAGGCAGGGGAGGCCAAATCGCTGTTGGGCATTGCCGGGGGATGGTTGAGCCAAAGCATGAATGTGCTTCAGCCCATGTTTGGCTCTGTGTCTCCTGTTTCTACCGTTGTCAACGTCGCCCTGGGCCAGTCCGCCAACGATCTATGGAAAAAGTTCGGCAAGGAGTGGGGTGACGACCGAACCGTAAGCATCCAGAATGTTCTGGCCAACACAGCCAAGTCCCTCTGGGATACATTCCAGAAGGGCTGGGGCGTGGCCAAGAGCAAAACGGTGGAGATCTGGAACCAGCTGAAAAATGGCGCCGCTGTCCTTTGGCAGGGCTTTTCCACCAGCTGGGGCACTGCCCGGCAGCGGGTGGTTGAGATCTGGAACCAGCTGAAGAATAGCGCTGCATCCCTCTGGCAAGGCTTTTCTGCCGGCTGGGGCACAGCCCGGCAACGGGTAGTGGAGATTTGGAACCAGCTGAAAAACGGCGCCTCTGCCCTGTGGAGTGGATTTGCGGCTGGATGGGGAACCCGTGGGGTAAGTATTGTCAACAGCTTGCTATCATCCGCTGGAACCCTGTGGAACCGGTTTGCCGCCGGATGGGGGACCAGAAGTGTAAGCATCATCAACACCTTGCTCAACTCCGCCCAGGACCTCTGGGAACAGTTCAAGGCGGGGTGGTCTGGCAAAACCCTGGGGTTGACTATCACTTACAACACCAACGTCAGCGGTATCAAGAAGGCCGTTTACAAGGCCCTGGGGCTCAGCGGATGGCCTACCATCCGGTTTGCCGCCCGGGGCGGCATCGTGAACGCCGCCACTTTGTTGGGCAACACCGTGGTGGGGGAGGCTGGGAAAGAGGCCATCATCCCCCTGGAAAACCACACGGAATGGATCGATATGGTGGCCCGGCGTCTGGCCGCCTCCATTGCTGGTGGCATCAGCAACGGCGGAGGGCGACCGCTGATTGTCCAGGTTGTACTGGATGGCAGAGTGGTGGGCCAGACCGCTGTGGATTATATCAACGGTCAAACGAAGTCCAGCGGAGAGAGTCCGCTGGTGATTTAAGGAGGTGGACACAGGTGGAGACCAGTATCACAGAACTCTATGTAAACGGGGTGGCTTTGCCCACCCCGGCCTTGCAAGGGGTAACCATTACCCATAACAAGGTTTGGTCCTCGGATACGGGGCGGACTGCTTCTGGCAAGATGGTGGGCACCATCGTGGCAGTCAAGCGCAAGCTGTCCATCAAGTGGCCTCCTCTGACAGAGCAGCAGGTGGCCATGATCCAGTCTGCCGTCAACAATGCGGACAGCCCCTTTGTGCCGGTGCGCTATCGGGATGCAAACGGGCAAGAAGTTACCTGTACTATGTATTTTGGGGACCCAAGCTATACCCAGTACAGTTGGAGCGATGGTATCCGGCGGGTGCTGGATGTGACCGTGGACGCAATCGAGCAGTGAGGAGGCGAGAAGAATCAGATCTCTAAGCAACGGCTTTTTGACCGCCCCGGGCCGGTATCAGGCCCGGCTGGTCCTCTCCAGAGGCGGCGAGATCAGCGGCGACGCCATCCGGTCCCTGACCATCTCCGCCAGCGCCCTGGGCTCCACCGACCGGCTGGCCCTGGGCAGCTCCCCAGCGGCCACCCTGTCCGGAGTGGTATATGCCCCCGGCGTCTCTCTGCTGGATCAGACCGTGGCGCTCTACATCGGGCGTCAGGTGTCCGGAGCCTTGGAAGAGGTGCCGCTGGGCCGCTACACCATCACCGGAGCCCAGGAGGTAGATGGTGCCGTCACCATCACCGGATATGATGCCATGTATGCCGACCTGGAGACGGCCTACTATCCCACCATCTCCGGCCCCACCACCGCCCAGGCGGTGCTGGCCGACGTAGCGTCTGCTGCGGGGCTGTCCCTGGTGTGCGACAGCTCCGTGGCGGACGTGTCGGTGTCCGGTGTCTCCACCGGCTACACCCTCCGTGAAATGGCGGGCTATATGGCTGCCCTGATGGGTGGCAATGCCCGAATTGACGGGGCTGGGGCCCTGCGGGTGGGGTGGTTTACCTCCATCGGTCTCACCCTGGATGGGGATCAGATCTACGCCGGCGGCGCCGCCCTGGCCCCGGAAAACTGGAGCCTGGGGCGGCTGACCTGCTCCGTCACCACCACCACGACCACCTCCGACACCGACGACGACGGCAACACCATCATCAGCTCCACCGACAAGACCGTCACTCTGACCGCCGGAGACGGCGCTACCGGCATCAGCCTCAGCAATCCCTGGATGACCCAGGAAGTCCTGGACGGCATCTTTGGCCGCATCGGCGGCTTTGACTATCGGGCGGGGCAGGTGTCCGCCCTGGCGGATCTGCGCATCGAGCCGGGAGACCTGCTCACGGTAGTGGACAGCTCCGGGGCCCGGCACAGCTTCCCGGTCATGTCCCAGACCCTGGAGTATGACGGCGGCCTCCGGATGACTTTGGGGGCCTGGGCCGAGAGTGCCAGCGACGGCGGAGGCAATGGGGCCGCCGGTCCCCTGACCCAGGCAGTGGAACGCTTTACCGCTCAGCTGGCCATGATCAAGCAGCTGGAGGCGGAGAACCTGACCGCCGTCACTGCCAAAATCGCCAAGCTGGTGGCCACCACCGCCAAGGTGGAGGATCTGACCGCTATCCACGCCGATATCGACAGCTTGGAGGCCCGCACCGCTGAGATTGAGGAGGCTTATATCGACACCGCTGCCGTCCAGACGCTGCTGGCCGACTACGCCAAGGTCATCCAGCTGGAGGCGGCTCAGGCGGACATTGACGAGCTGGAGGCCAGCACCGCCAATATCGAGACGCTGCTGGCGGGAGAGGCCGGGGTTGGATTGCTGCAGGCCATCCACCTTACCGGCAAAAATGTGGTCATCGACGATGCCATCATCACCGACGCCATGATTGCAGACCTCTCCGCCGGCAAACTGACGGCAGGGCGGATCAACACCGACCTGATTCAGGTGGCCTCTGATTCCGGCCGTCTGGTGCTGGACGGTGAAACCATCCAGATCAGCGACGCCCAGCGGGTGCGGGTGCAGCTGGGCCGGGACGCTTCAGAGGACTACAATCTCTATCTCTGGGACGCCCAGGGCAACCTGATGTGGGATGCCGGAGGTCTGTACGCCCCGGGGCTGCACGACGGCATCATCCGGGATGCGGCGGTGGCCGAGGATGCCGCCATCTCCGGCTCCAAGCTGGACATCACCAGTGTAGCTTCCCGGCTGACCGAGGACGGCACGCTGGTGGTGGACAGCAGCCGGGTACGGGTGGATGAGACCACCCTGGATGTGGCCTATAAAACCGTCAGCGACAACACGGCTGCAGCGCACCAGGCCGCCGATGATGCCAAGGCCAAGGCGGAACAGGCGGCCAACGATGCCTCCGCCGCCCAAACCAAAGCTGACCAGGCGGCGAACACGGCGGCAACGGCCCAGGGTACGGCGGATCAAGCGGCAGCTGACGCGGCCAGCGCCCAGGCCGCTGCCAATACTGCCAAGGACAACGCCGCAGCGGCTCAGAGTAAAGCCCAGGAGGCTCAGTCGGCAGCCCAGACCGCCCAAGCCGCCGCAGACAAGGCCCAGGAGGATTATGACGCTCTGGCATCCCGAGCAGATGCCACCGAGGAAGATCTGGCCAAGGCCAAAGAAAATCTGACCGCTGCCCAGGCCGCTGCCGAAGCTGCCAATTCTGCCGCATCTGCCGCCCAGGCTGCTGCTGAACAGGCTCAGGCAGACGCCACGGCAGCCCAGTCCACAGCGGATAGCGCCCAGAGTAAAGCGGATTCCGCCCAGGCCGCCGCTGACACAGCGAAAAGTGACGCGGCTGCAGCCCAGCAGGCTGCGGATCAGGCCCAGGAGGCTGCAGACAAAGCCCAGGCGGACATTAAGAACGTGGAGAGCCGGACCACCACCCTGGAGACCAGCCTGACCGAGGTACAGGGGCAGATCACCTCTAAGATCTGGCAGACGGACATCACAGAGATTACCGATCCGCTGGGCGGCAAGGTGACCGCTTTGGAGGAACAGTACAGCCAGATTGACCAGACGTTGGGCCGCATTGATCTCTCTGTGGGCGATCTCCAGACCAAGGTGGATGATCAGGGGACCCAGATTGAAAGCGTCACCGGCAAACTTTCGCTGTATGTGGAAAAGACGGATAACGGGCAGATCGTGTCCATGCTCAATGCTGCAGCTGATGTGATCGCCCTGAAATCCAATCGGCTCAGCATTGACAGCGATTATTTTACGCTGACCACGGATGGAATCATCACCGCAACGGCAGGCAGCATTGGAAAATGGGATATATCCCCCGATGGCTTTGCCTACTCATTTTCTGATGCTGAGGGGATATTTTCCACAGCGCTGCGGGCTGGTACCGGCCTGGACGGCACAGGTATCTTCTTCACCCACCAGGGGGAGGAGGACGCTGGAAGCAGCGATCAGGCAATCATCCGCACAGTACCCTATGTGGGCAGTGTCAACGCATTCAAGGCTCTGGAGCTATCCTATTTTTCCAATAACGCAAACGACACGAATATCGGGTTGCTGATCGGTATCCTAAACGACATCGGGAGCACAAAGGATGGCGTTGGTGTAACAGGCCATCTATTTGTGAAGAAGGACACAGAAATCAAAGGAACTCTGCAGGCAGATGGGATGAACGTAGGCACTGAGCTGCGGCGGATTGGCGGCGGTTTTGGCAATACGGGTGAGCTGAGCGCCTACCGGGACAGTGGCCACGCCGTAGGCGTCACCTATGATAATACCTACGCTGTCTATGCGGACGGTACCAGCCCGGCCATCGCCCTGGACGGCAATGTGATTCCGCTGATGCGGCGCTCCCAGTTTGACTACAAGACCACCGTCAACCTGGATAACATCCGCGCAGGTGTTTACTGGATCAACGGCTATGGCTCAACGATTACTGGCAGCAAGCCATTTACCAGTACTCACTATCTGCTGATTTCCACCGGCGACAATGCAGAGACCATGCAGATTGCCATTAGTACCGCCAGCGGGCACGCAATTAAAATGAGATTCCGAGCCACGAGTGGTGCCTGGGGTGCTTGGAGCTGATAAGGAGGATTCATATGGATATCAATTGCAGAACCACAGCCCTCATTCAGGGCATGAGCAAACTCATCTCCGGTAGCGGGTTGCCTCCTTGCGTGGTGGGGCTGGTACTGGACAAGCTCCGCAGTCAGGTGGAGACGCTGGAGGCCAAGGCCATCCTGGCCGAACGAAAAGCGCAGGAAGAGGCGAAGGTGACACAGGCCGAAGAGATCCAGGAGGGAGACCAGTGACGGAAATCATCGTGGCATTGCTCACCGGGGCAATCACCCTGGTGGGTGTACTGATAAGCAACAGTCGTTCCCAGGCGGTCACCGATACCAAGCTGGAGGAGCTCACCCGGGAGGTCCGGGAACACAACAATTTTGCTCGACGGATGCCGGTGGTGGAGGAGAAAATCAAGGTCATCAACCACCGGATTGCAGATCTAGAAGGACTAAACAAGGAGAATGGTACATGAAAATCAACTGGAAACTGCGGTTTCAGAACAAGGCGAGTCTCACCGCCATTGTAATGGCCATGATCGCCCTGGGCTATCAGGTGCTGGGCCTGTGCGGCGTTGCTCCCGGCATCAGCGAAAACCAGATCATTGAGGTGGCCGGTATGGTCATCAATTTGCTCTGCCTGCTGGGCATTGTGGTGGATCCTACCACCGATGGCGTCAGCGACAGCACCCAGGCGCTGGATTACAGCGCCCCCAAGAAGGAGGATTGACCGATGAACATTCAGCAGTATTTTCTGACCGGCAACGACTGTTACAAGGCCGGACGGCAGATCACCCCCGCCGGCATTGTGGTTCACGATACCGCCACCAATCAGCGGAAGGTGTCCGCCTACCTCAACAGCTGGAACAAGTCCGGTGTGGAAAAATGCGTCCATGCCTTCATCGGCACCCTACCCGACGGCAGCTTCGGCGTGGCCCAGACACTGCCCTGGACTATGCGCTGCTGGGGCTGCGGCTCTGGCAGCAAGGGCAGCTACAACAACAGCCATATTCAGTTTGAGATCTGCCAGGATGACCGGAGCGACCAGGCCTGGTTTGAGCAGTGCTATGCTCAGGCGGTGGAGCTGTGCGCCGATCTGTGCCGCACCTACGGCCTCAGCGTTGACACCATCGTAGATCATTCCGAGGCCCACGCCCGGGGCTATGCCAGCAACCACGCCGACACCACCGACTGGTTCCCGATTTACGGCAAGAGCATGGACACTTTCCGGGCCGACGTGCGGGTGGTTATGAACGGCGGTACCGTGTCCGGCGCCACCGATGCTGACCTCTACCGGGTCCGCAAGAGCTGGGACGATGCTTCCTCCCAGCTGGGGGCCTTCTCTGTGCTGGACAACGCCAAGGCGCTGGCGGACGCCAACCCCGGTTACAGCGTCTTTGACTCCACCGGTACGGCGGTATATACCCCCGGCGGGGCAGCTCCCGCCCCTGACCCGGACCCCGAATCCGATACCGGCCCGGCCCTGTTCCAGAGATGGCTCAACTCCGGTTATTCCGCTGGTCTGACCGTGGACGGCCTCTGGGGCCCCAAGACCCGGAAGGCGGCCACAGCGGCCCTGCAGACGGAACTCAATGACCAGTTTGGCAAGGGCCTGTCCGTGGACGGCATCTGGGGCAGCAAGACCAAGGCCGCCTGCATCAACGTCAAACAGGGCGCCCGTGGCAATCTGACCAGGATCATCCAGGGCGTTCTCTACTGCCGAGGCTACGACCCCAAGGGCTTTGACGGCGTTTTCGGCACAGGCTGCGCCGCTGCCGTGAAGGCCTTCCAGACTAACCAGGGCCTCAGCGCCGACAGCGTGGTTGGCAAGAATACCTGGGCGGTCCTGATGAGTTGACTTGTGTAGGACAAGCTGGTATTCTAAGAATAAGAAAAGAGAGCTTCCGCAAATGGAAGCTCTCTTTTATGTCATCATCATGGTGCAGATTCCTCGGTACCTGAATCGTGTTCACAATGGCGCACCGGTACAAAAACGCCCCCTGCATCTGGAGAAGCCTGATGCAGGGGGCGGTCTATTTAATCCATATTGTTGGATCTGTGTCAACAGGGGGGAGAAGAGAGTGGTTAGGTAATGTTGCCGTTTTTATCGCAGGTGATGCTGATTTCCACCGGCACTTGGGCGTTTAAAAACTTGGTCAGCTTGCCGGAGAGGGAAGCGGTTCCGCCGCTGGAAGTCAGAGAATTCTGGGTGAATTTCCAGCCGTTGTAGGTAGTGCTCTGGGAAACCCGCTTAGAGACCACGGACACAGAGCTGCCGGTATAAGAAAATTCTGCGGTCAGGGCGATGACGCCGATGGTGGTGTCTCCCTTGACAAAGGTCCGCTTTCTGGTAACGGTCTTGGAGGAGCTGCGGGACAGATCCTGGACAATCAGCTCGTCAATTACGGTGATTACGGAGCCATCCTCTGTGGTGATCTGAGTGGTGGTGGTTTCTGCTTCGGTGGCGGTGTCATAGGCTCCAGCGCTAAAACAAGCGGTCAGGGCCAGCAAAAGGCAGAGGGTAAGGGTAGCAAAGGATTTCAGCGGTTTCATAGAATCAACTCCATTTCTTTTGGTTTTAAGAATTTGATGAGGAAGTACTCTCGTCAACATAAGTTTCCTCGAAGGCGTAGACTGGGGATTT
This sequence comes from Clostridiales bacterium, assembly GCA_019420945.1. Taxonomy (GTDB): domain Bacteria; phylum Bacillota; class Clostridia; order Oscillospirales; family Oscillospiraceae; genus UMGS1766. Next base: position 48,584 of record JAHZGF010000009.1, read on the forward strand.
TGCATTATGTATGGCAAATGCATAGGATAGGAACGAAATCAAACCAGCGCAAACAACCAGAATGATAAGCAGGCCAATCCACCGCCTTCTGCGCCAGCTTTTTTGTTCCTTCTCAGAATACCCTTCACACAGAATTTGGGCCAGTTCCGCTGGTGTGCCGAAGGCCTCCAGCACTTTGGCGTCATCTGCGTTGGGCTCTTCCTGTTGAAAAGACATAAGAAGCGAGTCCAGGTTTTCCATTATCGCCTTCTTTTTCTTCCCCGGGCACCGCATGGCCCGGAGCACTTGTTTACGATACTTCTGTACCGCCTGATTCACTGTAAATTTCCCCCCTGTAACAGATTTGAAACTCCGCCGATGAAACGGAGATAAATCTCATATAGTTCTTTTCGGTATGTGATTCCTTTTTCGGTTATTTTGTAATACTGCCGCAGCCGTCCGTCAGGAGCGATGCGCTTCCCGCTTTCCACAATAAACCCGGCCTTATAAATCCGGGAAATGCTGGCATAGGGAAATTCAATATGAATTGTATCTAAACTCCGCTGTTGGATTTCAGAAGTGAGCGCACCAATATAGTTCTCTTTTTCTGAAAGAAGCGTGAGAATCAAAAACTCGGTTAAGGCTTTTTTTAAGTTCTCCTCCAGCAAAGAGGCAGAGCGCCTTTCGGTTAAGGGTCCCTCCATAATTAAGACTCCTTAATTGAAATCATGTGCGTCTATCATATCCTTGAAACGCACAAACGTCAAGAAAATTACTTAAAGTATATTTTTTGTTATTGACAAATAAAAAGTCGAATGCTATGCTTGAAACAGAAAAAGCGTTGTGTAATTTGCATATATTGATTTTCTAAATATTGTGCAATACTTCGAAAAACGAAGGAAATAACCGGATTTATAGCTGGTGTACTCCGATGAAACAGGGGATTTTGCTGCCAGCTGCTCCCAATCCACCTTTGTCAATAGCGGAAAGAATGTGGAACTTACCGCTGATAGCAACGGCATATTCCGCCGTTGCTATTGCCACATTTCAGGTGCTTTTACTCTTAGTATAAGCGTTTCTCTTTGCCCCATTCAAAATCTGCGCAACAGAAAGGTACTGATGTTACATGAATGCCCAATCCCGCCTTCTGCAGCTGCTGAAGGAACGCAGCTGGACGGAAAGCAGGCTGTCCCAAGAGTGCGGTTTGCCCGAGGCTGACATCGGCAGCATCCTCAGGCAGGAATCGGAACCCTCTGTTGCCACATTAGAAACCATTTGCAAGGGATTGGGAATTTCTTTGGCGCAGTTTTTCTCCGAACAGGAAATTGTGGAGCTTACGCCGGACTTGAAGGAGCTGTTTGACAACTGGACCTGTCTGTCGGCGCGGCAAAAGTCTGCGGTAATCCAAATGCTGAGAGTTGTAAATTACAGAAGCCAGGGGTTTTATTGAGCAAAACTGCCGGCTCCGGGTGCATGCCCGGAGCCGGTTTTACTATTTTGCGGCAAATAAAAGACGGGCGCAAAGGGGAGCTGAGCCGTCAGGTCGGCTACAGAATGCTTTTCGTTGCTTTTTGGCTGTTTTTGGGGTAATATGGGTTACTGAGACTGGCTTACATGCCCACAGACAGGATGTATGATCATCAGAGCCAGCCGCTGGGAGGCAGTTATGGATCAACGGATTTATCAGGAATATGTAAAAATACTGCGGGAAGAACTGATGATGGCCATGGGATGCACCGAACCCATTGCCGTGGCATATGCCGCAGCTCTGGCCCGGGAGACGCTGGGCTGCATGCCTGAGTCAGTTCAGGTCAAGGCCAGCGCCAATATTATCAAGAATGTGAAAAGCGTTGTGGTGCCTAATACGGGAGGGCAGCGGGGAATCGCCGCCGCCGCCGTGGCGGGGATTGTGGCAGGAGACGCAGGAAAAAAACTGCAGGTGCTCTCAGCGGTGACTGAGCCTCAGATTCAGGAGATGGAGCGTTTTCTCTCCAGTGTGCCCTGCGCTGTGGAGCCCTCGGACCAGCCCTACGTCTTTGATATTCAGGTGCGGCTCACCGGAGGGGAACACACCGCCTTCTGTGAGATCTCAGGCTATCACACCAATGTCATCCGGTTGGAAAAGGACGGAACAGCGCTGGTAAACCGGGATTATACAGAACAGGGTACCGAACATGAGACAGACCGCAGTCTTTTGAATGTCAGCGACATTGTGGCCTTTGCCGATTGTGTGGCGCTGGAAGAGGTGCGGGATGTACTGCAGCGCCAGATCGACTGTAATACCGCCATTGCAGAGGAAGGCATGCGGGGGGATTGGGGGGCCAACATCGGCCGAGTGCTGATCCGCGCCTATGGAAACACAGTTCAGAACCGGGCCAAAGCCATGGCGGCGGCGGGATCGGATGCCCGGATGAGCGGCTGTGAGCTGCCGGTGGTGATCAATTCCGGCAGCGGCAACCAGGGCCTCACCGCCTCTTTGCCGGTGATTGTCTATGCCCGGGAGATGGGGGTAGATCAGGAGCAGCTGTACCGGGCGCTGGTGGTCTCCAATCTGGTTACCATCCACCTGAAAACCGGCATCGGCAGCCTGTCGGCCTATTGCGGCGCCACCAGCGCCGGATGTGGAGCCGGAGCAGGTATTTCCTATCTCCATGGAGGCAAAAGCAACGCCATTGCCCATACCATCGTTAACGCGGTGGCAATCAACTCCGGTATGATCTGTGACGGTGCCAAGCCCAGCTGTGCGGCGAAAATTGCCTCTGCGGTGGAGGCGGGGCTGCTGGGTTGGCAGATGCAGCTCCAGGGAACAGAGTTTTACGGCGGTGACGGCATTGTCACCAAAGGGGTGGAGAACACCATCCAGAATGTCAACCGGGTAGCTCGAATTGGAATGGCAGAGACGGACCGGGAGATTATTGAAATCATGATCGCCAATGAAACAAAATGCTGAAGACAAAACGAAACCGGCCTGGGACAAGCCCAGGCCGGTTTTCTATATTCAATAGCGGGTGGAAGCCCGTTTACCAATCAGTGCTTGAGGGGCGGGATACCCAGAATTTTACGGGCTTCAGCAGAGGTGGCAGGGCGATTTCCAAAAGTGCGGACGGCTTGTACAGCTCTCTTTACCAACATCTGATTGGTTGCCATAATTTTATTTCCCTGTTCATCTTTTCCAAAGATTACATTGTCTTCCAACCCCACACGAATATGTCCGCCCAGGGCCAAAGTGGCATACAGAATGGGCATATGACCGGCGCCGACACCAAAGGCGGACCAGGTGGAGCCGGCTGGAATGTGTTCTTTCAGATAGAGCAGATTTTCCACCGTGGCAGACATTCCGCCCAGTACGCCCAGGCAGAACTGAAAATGACAGGGGGAAGGAAGATGACCTTGTTTGACATAATATTCTGCTATCCCAAGCATACCTGCGTCAAAGATTTCAATTTCAGGCTTGATGCCCCGTTCCATGTAGACATCACCCAGCTGCTGAAGAAATTGAGGGGAGTTGAGAAAGACAGATCCAGGCATCCAGTTAAAACTGCCGGCGTCAAAGGAGCCCATCTCAATTCCAGGTACAGTCTTGTGATGCAGATAGCGCTGTTCATCGGTGGCGGGATGGTCAGGAGATTGACCGGAGGAGGTGCAGTTAATGATGACATCGCAGTCTTTATAGCTGCGAATTTTGCGGACGATTTCTCCAAAGGCCTGGGTGTTCATAGCGCCTTTGCCGTCCTCGGCCCGGGTGTGGATATGTACCACGGCAGCCCCCAACTGCCAGCACTCATAGGCGCACTGGGCGATTTCTTCTGGAGTTTCCGGGATATCATAGCCTGCAGGGGTGACTGCACCGGTCAAAGCGGCGGTGATAATAGTTGGATTCATTTGGTTCCCTCCTGTATGGTATGTGGATTGCGATATTGGTTTTCTTCAGTCTATCGACTGCTGGGTATAATACAACCATCAAAAGGGATTGATGTGTCCAAAAGTGTACATTTTTACGCTAGTTGTATTGAGGGAGTAGGAAACAGCGGTCAGCTGCACAGGTAGAGCAGCCGACCGCTGTTATTTATTCTGCTGGATTATCCTGATACAAAAAGCGATACCAAAATACCGCCAGAACCCGGCCCATGTCCATGGGGGACTCTTTCATGCCTGTTTCCAGCCAGTAGGAGATGACGCCCACATAAGTCCAGGCAGCCATCACCAGCGAGGTGGTTTTTGGGATGGAAGGATCTGTGGGATCGTTCCAGAGTCGGGTGCTGTCTACCAGCTGGCTGTAAATAATATGGGTGAACCGCTGCACAAAGTCTGACCTGCCCCGGCCGGACATGAAGAGCTGCCACCACACTTTTTGTTCGAGAATATAGCTGAAATAAGCACTTTCATATTTGCCGGTGATCAGATCCTCGTGAGGACAGGTGCGATATTCGGTGCCTGAGGCCTGAACCCGCTGCATCCGGGCCTGAAATCCGGAGAACAGCTCCTGCTCGATTTGCCCAATCAAGTCAAAAATGTCCACATAGTGGGCGTAAAAAGCAGACCGAGAAACCTCAGCTTGAGTGATAATTTCAGATACCTTGATTTTGGAGAAATCCTTTTTTTGCAACAGTTCCGCGAATGAGGCACGAATCAATTTATCAACCCGTGTCAGTTTTTTATCGGGGAGTGGGATCTCCATTGTAAAACCTCCGTCAAATCAGCACGCATTTTCACCATACATCTGGCCAATAATCAGTCATATTATAGTCACTGCGGGAAAGGAATGCAACAGGGCTGCTAGATTCGGATAAAAAACAGACAAAAACAAACTTTTTGTAGTATTTCACTCAAAAGGCGATTGTATGTACACTTTTGCACACTACGCCGGATTTTGATGCTTGTATCAAAAGCACCTGCTAAATATACTAAAGCCACAAAAACACGGATAGAAAGGATGTGCCTTTTGTGAAAGTTGTTGATCTAAGTCAGCCGATTGTGGATAACCTGCCGGTGGACCCTCCGGTTTCCGTGGCCCATATTGAATACCAGGATCACCAGGCGGGAGCAGAGTCCATGCTGCCATTCTTCCCGGGAGCCACAAAGGAGGACCTGCCTGACGGAGCCGGATGGGCGGTGGAGAACATGACCCTGTCTTCCCATACCGGCACCCATTTGGATGCCCCCTGGCATTACCATCCCACTATGAACGGGGGAGAGCGGGCCATGACCATCGATGAGGTTCCTCTGGAATGGTGTATGGGCGATGGAGTGGTATTCGATTTTTCCGACAAACCGGACGGTTATGTGTGCACGCCGGAGGATTTGCAGGACTACCTTCGAAAAATCGGCTACACTTTAAAGCCCGGGGATATTGTACTGGTACATACCAATGCGGAGAACTATTGGGGTCAGCCTGAATTTCTCAACCATGGCTGTGGGATTGGCCGAGAAGCCACCCTTTGGCTTTGCGAACAAGGAATTCGAGTGGTAGGGACCAACGCCTGGAGCTGGGATGCACCCTTGAGCAGCATTGCAGCGCAGTTTGCGCAGACCGGTGACGCATCACTGATCTGGGAGGGACACAAAGCAGGCAAGGACTGCATCTACTGCCACTATGAGAAACTCACCAATCTGGATAAGTTGCCCCCTTACGGTTTTCGGTTTATCGGGCTGCCGGTGAAGATTCAAGGAGGCAGTGCCGGCTGGTCCCGTCCCATTGCCATCCTGGAAGATTGATTTGCTGCTGTTTTTGGGGGGCTTTAACGGGGTTGTGCATGATTTGAATTGAGAGAAAAAGATAAGGAGAATTACGTATGAGTAAAAAGAGCTTTTTGCGCGGCTACTCCATGATTCTGCATTCCTTCCTGATGTGGATGTTTTTCATTGCCGCAGCAAGTACGGGATTAAATATTTTGATCCCCGGCTTTGCCGCAAAGAATAATTTGGATTCCAATGTTTTGCTTTCTGTGAATACAATCGCTGCTCTGATTGCAGTGGTGGCTTCTGTCTTTATCGCCCGCATCGTCATGGCCAAGGGTGTTAAAATTGTGACCATTGCCAGCCTGTTGCTGGGCGGCATTGTGGGCGCCATGGGCTTGGGGGTTGTGTCCTCTGTTGTCGGTTTTACCGTATGCTGCATCGCGGCCCAGATTGCCTGCAACGGCTATGCCAACAGTGTCACCAATAACCTCATTACCAACTGGTTTCCCCGTACCCGGGGCAAGATCCTGGGTATTACCACCTGTGGTGTGCCGGCGGCAGTGATGCTGGTCATCCCTCAGCTGGGCAAAATGATGGCCACCGGAGGCTTTAATAAAGCCGTGTTTATTTTGGGCGGCGCTATGGCAGTGGTTGGTGTGCTCTCCATTGTATGGCTGAAAAACACCCCGGAGGAGTGTGGTCTGGATCCCGACAACAAACCCTTCACGGAAGAGGAGAAGGCCAATCAGCTCTTTGTCTCCCAGAATGCGGTGGAGTGGACTTGGACTGATATTTTGAAGAATAAGCAGGCGTGGCTCATCATTATCACCTTCGGCCTGTTTTACATTGCCTGCACCGGTTTCTCTGCCCAGATGGTGCCTTATCTGATGGAAGCTGGCTATGATTCTATGACTGCCCAGGGCATTATGGGCAAAACGGCTCTCTTTGGTCTGGCTGGCAGCATTCTCTCCGGTCTGGTGGACAGCAAGTGGGGCACCAAGGTGGCCTGTGTCATCTATGCGGTGTTGACTACTGTTGGTTTCCTGGTGCTGTTCCTGTCCCACAGCAACGTGGCCATTCTGGCTTGCGTAATGATCCAGGCGGCCACTATGGGTGCCATCGCCAATCTGCTGCCCTCCATGATCATGCAGTGCTTTGGCAGAGACAGCTTTATTTCCGTCAACCGGATTATTTTCCCCGGTGTGTTCTTCATCCGCAGCTTCTGCTACAGCATGGTAGCCTGGGGTGTGACCAACTTGGGCGGATATATCAATACCTATGCGGCCTTTGGCATCATGTGCATTGTAGCGACTGTGGCCATGGTCTTCATCAACACCAAGAAGGTCCAGATGAAACAAGAGTGAATCATCCTCCCATTATAACTAAAGTCCGCCGGTCCTTCAGACCGGCGGACGCCCCCCTGTGCGATAGCGGTAAACAGACGTAAATGTTTATCGCTATCCTGCTGTATAGGTGAAAAATCGTTTTGGAATGACAATGAGGTGCATCATGTATCAGAATTTATTCTCTGAAGGAAAAATTGGAGCCATTACCCTGAAAAACCGGGTGATCATGACCGCAGCCGGCTGCGAGATGTCAGACGAAGACGGCCGGATCACCGAGGAATACATTGCTTACTATGAAGCTAGAGCCAAAGGCGGCGTGGGCGGAATCATCACGGAGCTGGTCCAGGTAAACGGGGAAACAGGAGTCATGAACAGCCACCAGGTAAAGCTGTGGAAGGATGACTGCATAGAAGGGCTGCGCCGTCTGGCGGACCGGATCCATCAATATGACTGCCGCCTGTTTTTGCAGATGCAGCATCCCGGCAATGTGACTACTCCGGATAAGCTGGGAGGACGGGAGCCGGTGTCAGCCAGCGATGTCTCAAACCTGATCTTTTCTCAGCCAGTCCGGCCCATGACCCGAGAGGAAATCCACACGCTGGTAGAGCAATTTGGGGATGGAGCCTACCGGGCCAAACAGGCCGGCGTGGATGGTGTGGAAATCCATGCCGCCCACTTTTATCTGTTGCACCAGTTTATTTCCCCTTATTTTAACCATCGTACCGATGAGTATGGCGGAAGCCGGGAAAACCGTATGCGGTTGCTCAAGGAAATCATCCAGGATATCCGCCAGAAGTGCGGGAATGAATTTGCCATTCTTGTGCGCCTCTCCGTGGAGGAATTCCTGCCCTCCGGCGGATATCATCTGAATGAGGGGATTGAGCTGTGCAAACTGGCGGAGGCCTATGGGGCGGATGCCATCAATGTGACGGTGGCGGGTACCGGCTGCCGCTACGGTCAGAGCCTGGAGCCGGTTTCCTATCCCCAGGGTTGGCGTCGACACCTTTCCGCGGCGGTGCGGAAGTTTGTGAACATTCCTGTGATCGGGGTGGCGGTGGTTCGGGATCCCTCTTTCGCCGAGGAGATGCTGGCCCAGGGAGATGTGGACTTCGTGGGTTCGGCCCGAAGCTTTTTGGCAGATCCAGAATGGGCCAATAAGGCCCGGGAAGGCCGGGAGGAGGACATCCGAAAGTGTATTTCCTGCCTCAAGTGCATCCAGGGCGTTGTGCAGGGAGAGGGAATCGGCTGTTCCATCAATCCCGAGTGCGGGCGCGAGTTGGCGGCAGGACATGCAGACTGCAACGGGGCGGGCCGGGTTGTGGCTGTTATCGGAGCAGGACCTGCGGGGATGCAGGCGGCGCTGACGGCGGCCCAGCGGGGCTTTGCCGTTACGCTGTTTGAAAAAGAGAACTGGCTGTGCGGTCAGCTTTATCTGGCAGCCCAGGCCCCTCATAAGGATAAAATGCAGTGGTACATCCGCTATATGACCCTGCAGCTGGAGCAGTATCCGGTGACCATTCGCCGTGGTGTGACCGCGGATGCGGACACGGTGGCGGAGCTTGCCCCCTGGGCGGTAATTGACGCCACCGGGGCCACTCCGGTGATCCCCAAAGGAATCGGTGCGGAGCGGGAGTTTGTCCACACCCCAGACCAGGTATTGAGCGGAAAGGTGCGGATTGAGAACAGCAGCGTAGTAATCGCAGGCTCCGGAATGACCGGCCTGGAAACAGCGGAGTATCTGGCAGAGAAAAACAATCAGATCACCCTGATTGAAATGGCGGATCGGGTTGCACCCGCTGCTTATGGCACCCAGGTGTCTGATGTAATGAAATACCTTGAGACAAAGGATGTGGTGGTGATGACTTCCACCGCGCTGCATCAGATTCAGGATGGATATCTCCAGGTGCGGGATGTAAAGACCCAGGAGATCACCTGCATTCCCGCCGGCCATGTGATCTTGTCTCTGGGCGTACGCAATTCAGGTCAGCTCAGTGCCCAGCTGAGAGAGCGGTTTGACCGGGTTTATACAATCGGTGATGCGGTCAAGAGCGGGCGGATTGTGGACGCCGTTTCCGCGGGCTATAATGTGGCCATGGAGCTGTGAATTTATAAGCAATCGGCGGCGCTTGTGTTGGAGTGCCGCTGCGCCCCTTGCAGGTACTGCCTGCAAGGGGCGCTTTTTTCGGGGGATGTCCCCGGCGCAATGAAAATTGGAGCTTTCGGCGTGGAAAATAACACCTGAAATGAGCGCAAAACGGAAAGAGAACTCCTCCACCTTCATACAGTGGAAGGAAGGAGGGGGTATTTATGGATCAGAAAGTCAGGCTGCTGCACGCTGAGCCGAGTGTTCAGGTCAGCCGGCAGACTACGCCGGAGTTTTACCGGCTCTATCAGCAAGCGGTGCTGCTGGCCATGGAGGAACAAGGTGTGTTGAACCGGAGGCAACTGGAGAATTGCCTGGAACGGCTGGGGCGGAAGTGGGCTGATCTGGAGGCGCAGACACCATGAAAGTGGCGGCCTATTGCCGGGTGTCCACAGACCGGGAGGATCAGGCAAATTCCTTTGAGAGCCAGCAGCGCTATTTTCGGGAGTACATCGCGGGACAGTCCGGCTGGGAACTGTATGAGGTCTATGCAGATGAGGGGGTCACCGGCACCAGTACCCGCAACCGAAGGGCTTTTCACCGCATGATGGAGGATGCCAGGCGGGGGTGTTTCAGCCTCATCCTGACCAAAGAAGTGAGCCGGTTTTCCCGCAATATTCTGGACACCATCGCCTATACCCGGGAGCTCAGGCGCCTTGGGGTGGGCGTCTCTTTTTTAAATGACGGCATCCAAACCCTGGACCCTGACGCAGAGCTGCGATTGTCTATTATGGGCAGCCTGGCCCAGGAGGAGAGCCGCCGGATCTCCCAGCGGGTGAAGTGGGGGCAGACCCGCCGTATGGAGCAGGGGGTGGTGTTTGGCCGGTCTCTGCTGGGCTATGATGTGCGGGATGGAAAACTGCACATCAACCCCCAGGGGGCGGAAATCGTCCGGCAGATTTTCTTTAAATATGTCCACGAGCGCAAGGGAACCACGGTCATCGCCCGGGAGCTGCGGGAGGCGGGTTATAAGACCTTTGGGGGCAGTACAGTCTGGCGAAACACCGCTGTGCTGAAAGTGCTGCGCAACGAAAAATACTGCGGCGATTTGCGGCAGAAAAAGACCATTACCCCGGACTACCTGACCCATCGGAAGCAATATAACCACGGCCAGGAGCCCTTTGTATTCCTGCAAGACCACCACGAGCCCATCATTTCCCGACAGCTGTGGCTTCAGGCCCAGCAGGAACTGGACCGCCGGGATGTGGACGGGCGTCTGGGCGCGGGCCATGGCAACCGTTATCCGCTGTCCGGCAAGATCAAGTGCGGCCTGTGCGGGGCTAGCTTTGTCTCCCGCTGCCGGCGGCGGAGGAATGGAAGCTGCTGCCGGGTGTGGCGCTGCGGCACCGCCACGGCGGAGGGCAGGCGCCATGTGGATCCTGCGGGCAACCAGGTGGGGTGTGACATCGGCTATCAGATTGGGGACGGGCTGGGGCTGGAACTGGTGCGCCAATCTCTGGAGAAGTTGGAGTTGGACCCCGCCCAAATGGTCAGGGACCTTACCAGACTGATATTGGAGGCGCTTCAGGACAATCGGGAGGAGGAACGAGCGGAGGAAGCCGCCCTGTTGCGGCAGCGGGACCAGTTACAGGAGAAAAAGAAAAAACTGCTGGACGCCTTCTTTGAGGAGCAGATTTCCCGGGAAGATATGGAGCTGATGAAAGGGGACTATGACCGGCAACTGTCGGAGTTGGAGGAGAAACTGACCGTCCGGGAACAGGAGCGCGGGGCGATGGGTGACAGGCTGGAGCTGGAACAGCACATCCAATTCCAAATCCAGCAGATCGTGTCAGGGGAGCGGGCGCCGGATTCCTTATACGGCAGTCTGTTGGAACGAATCACCGCTCTCCCTGGCCGGCAGATGGAGGTGCGCTTGCGGTATCTGCCCATCCGGTGGATCTGCACACTGGAGGAATAATGCCGCCATTGTGACCCTTCAGTACCTATATCGGTGAGTAAGGCTGCCAGCTCAGGATAGGGCATGGAATAGCGCTGGGACAGATAGCGCATGGAGGCCCCCAGCTCTCCGTCAGGGCCGCCGTACTGGCTGATGATGACGGAGGCCAACCGGGGGTTGGGGGTGGCGATTTTCACCGGGTATTGCAGGGCTTTTTGATAGGTAAACATGGCTCACTTCTCCTTTCCCTGGTTGCCCTGGTTCTGCCAGGGCCAGGGTCCGTAGACCCAGGTGTAGCTGTCATCCAGGGCGGCGTCGGTCTGGGTCAGGGGACCGATCTTCTCCAGATAGGTCTTTTTGCCCTGCTGCAGCAGCTTGGTGTACTGCTGAAACAGCTTGAAGGCCTCGGCGTCTTCCGGATGGGTGTCCAGATACAGCCCCAGCTCATGGACCACCAGAGCCAGTGCCTGCAGCTCGGTGCGGGGGCAGGGGGCCACCTCCCGGCCGTTCTTCATCAGGTGGAAGGGCAGGTTGAGCCCCGGGAACAGAGTGCCTTCGCTGAGGGCTTCCATCCGCTCATAGCGTTTCGGATTGCTCTGCTGGAAGGGGACGTAGGGCACCGACAGCGGGGCGCAGCTGGGCATGGTGCCGTTGGCGTCCGGACAGAGGGTGCTCTCGGTCTTTTTTTGCATATTGGTTCCTCCTTGCAAAGGGGATAGCGGTCAGCACCGCTTCCCTTCATTCTATGGACTTCGACGGCGATTGGTTCATTTTTCTCTTGAATTGCCCGAATAAGAGCATATAATAAAGAACAATACGGAAAATGGAGGCATTTAAAATGGAGCTGCAATTTGCCAAGCGGATGGAGTCCTTCCAGCCCGGCATTTTCAATGTGCTGAACGATAAGAAAAATGAGATGATCCGGCAGGGCCGCCAGGTCTATAACCTTTCTGTGGGCACGCCGGATTTTCTGCCCGACGAGCATGTGATGCGGGCCATGCAGGAGGCGTGCAAACATCCTGACAACTATAAATATTCCCTGGGAAATCTCCCCGCTCTGGTGGATGCGGTTCAGGGCTGGTATCTGCGCCGCTATGGCGTGACTTTGGAGCGGGAGGAGATTATGTCCGTCAACGGCTCCCAGGAGGGCATTGCCCATGTGGCGCTGCCCCTCTGCGATCCCGGTGATCTGGTGCTCTGCCCCAATCCCGGCTATCCCATCTTCGAGATGGGCCCCTGGCTGTGCGGGGCGGAGATCGCCTATTATGATCTGCTGGAGGAAAACCATTATCTGCCGGATCTGAATGCCATCCCGGAGGAGGTGGCCCGCCGGGCCAAGATGATGGTGGTGTCCTATCCCGCCAACCCGGTCTGCGTCACTGCGCCCCGGAGCTTTTATGAGCAGCTGGTGGACTTCGCCCGGACCTACAATATCATCATTTTACATGACAACGCCTATTCCGAGATCACCTATGACGGCCGGGAGGGGATCAGCTTTTTGAGCATTCCCGGCGCCAAAGAGGTGGGCGTGGAGTTCAACTCTCTGTCCAAGACCTATAACCTCACCGGAGCCCGGATCTCCTTTGTGGTGGGCAACCGGGAGATTATCCAGAATTTCAGCAAGGTGCGCTCCCAGATCGACTACGGCATCTTCCTGCCGGTGCAGCTGGCCGCCATCGAGGCCCTGAACGGCCCTCAGGACGGGGTTGCCGCCAGAAGGGAGGAGTATCAGCGCCGCCGGGACGCCCTCTGCGGCGGTTTCCGGAGCATCGGCTGGAATGTGCCCGACAGTGAGGGCAGCATGTTTGTCTGGGCTCCCATCCCGGAGCACTATGCAGATTCCGTCACCTTCTGTATGGACCTGATGGAGCGCAGCGGCCTGATCTGCACCCCTGGCAGCGCCTTCGGTTCTTTGGGAGAAGGCCACGTCCGGTTTGCCTTGGTGGAACCGGTGGAAAAAATGCAGGAAATTGTGGCTGCGGTAGATCGCTGCGGTATCCTGCGGAAATAAAGGAAGTTTCAGTAAAAACGCCGGAGTGATCCGGCGTTTTTGCCCATTTGTTCCGCAACGGAGTCTAAGGGAATAAAACATAATGAATTTTGGCAAAATAGACTTCTGAAAACATCTTTTCTCAATGTTAAAAAATTAACAGTTTCCTTGCATTTGGTGTTGCATTGTGATAGAATTTTTTCGCAAAAACAGGGGACAGAATGTATTTTTCTGCCTCCGTTGAAACGGGAGTGAGACTTTTGTTTAAAATTGTTCGTAAAGAAGTGCTGAATCCCAATGTCACTCTGATGGAGATTGAGGCTCCCTTTGTGGCAAAAAAGGTGAAGGCCGGCCAGTTCATCATCCTGCGGATTGATGAGTTTGGCGAGCGTCTGCCTCTGACGGTGGCCGGTTACGACCGGGAGAAGGGGACTGTCACCATCATCTTCCAGCTGGTGGGCATGACCACCAAGGCCCTGGCTGAGCTCAACGAGGGCGATTACCTGAAGGACTTTGTCGGTCCTCTGGGCAAGCCCACCGATGTGGAGGGCAAGAAGCGTGTCGCCGTGGTTGGCGGCGGCGTGGGCTGCGCCATTGCTTATCCTGTTGCCAAGGCCATGCACGACGCCGGCGCCGTGGTGGACGGCATCATGGGCTTCCGCAACAAGGATATTGTCATCCTGGAGAAGGAGTTCAATGAGGCCTGCGACAACTTCTATATGATGACCGACGACGGCAGCTACGGCGAGAAGGGCTTTGTCACCGTCAAGCTGCAGCAGCTGCTGGAGAGCGGCATTCAGTATGACGAGGTCATCGCCATCGGCCCCGTGCCCATGATGAAGTTCGTCTGCAAGACCACCGAGCCCTTTGGCGTCAAGACCATCGTCAGCCTGAACCCCATCATGATCGATGGCACCGGCATGTGCGGCGGTTGCCGCGTCACCGTGGGCGGCGAGACCAAGTTCGCCTGCGTGGACGGCCCCGAGTTTGACGGCCATCAGGTGGACTTCACCGAGCTGATGAACCGCAACTCCGCTTACCGTGATCAGGAGCAGGAGAAGATGTCCCATATGTGCCGCTTTGACAAGCTGGCCCATGACCTGATCAAGTAAGGAGGTTTGTGAATCATGGCAGAAGTAAGAAAGCCCAATATGGATCCCAAGAAGGCTCCCATGCCTGCCCAGGATCCCAACGTTCGTAATAAGAATTTCTCCGAGGTGTGCACCGGTTACAGCCAGGAAACCGCTATGACCGAGGCCACCCGCTGCCTGCACTGCAAGAACCATCCTTGCGTGGCTGGCTGCCCCGTGAATGTGCATATCCCCGAGTTCATTGCCAAGGTGGCTGAGGGCGACTTCAAGGGCGCCTATGAGGTCATTAACGGCACCAACGCCCTGCCCGCCATCAGCGGCCGTGTGTGTCCCCAGGAGAGCCAGTGCGAGAGCAAGTGCATCCGGGGCATTAAGGGCGAGCCCGTGGGCATCGGCCGTCTGGAGCGTTTCGTGGCCGACTGGTACCGGGAGAACGTGGTGGAGAAGCCCGTGAAGCCCGAGTCCAACGGCAAGAAGGTGGCCGTGGTCGGTTCCGGCCCCTCCGGCCTGACCTGCGCCAGCGACCTGGCCAAGATGGGCTATCAGGTCACCATTTTCGAGGCCTTCCATACCGCCGGCGGCGTGCTGGTTTACGGCATCCCCGAGTTCCGTCTGCCCAAGGCCATCGTCAAGAGCGAGGTGGACAAACTCCAGGCTCTGGGCGTGGAGATCATGACCGACATGGTCATCGGCAAGGTGCTCAGCATCGACGAGCTGTTTGAGATGGGTTACCAGGCCGTGTTCATCGGCTCCGGTGCCGGTCTGCCCATGTTTATGAACATCCCCGGTGAGGGCCTCTCCGGCGTGTTCTCCGCCAACGAGTACCTGACCCGTACCAATCTGATGAAGGCCTATCTGCCTGAGTACGACACCCCCATCATGAAGAGCAAGGCCGTGGCCGTGGTTGGCGGCGGCAACGTGGCCATGGACGCCTGCCGCTGCGCCAAGCGTCTGGGTGCCGAGAATGTCTATGTGGTCTATCGTCGCTCCAAGGAAGAGATGCCCGCCCGTGTGGAGGAAGTCGAGCACGCGGAGGAAGAGGGCATCGAGTTCAAGCTGCTGTGCAACCCCGTCCGCATCATCGGCGACGACAAGGGCTGTGTGGTCGGCATGGAGTGCGTGCGTATGGAGCTGGGTGAGCCCGACGCTTCCGGCCGCCGCCGTCCTGTGGAGATCCCTGGCAGCAACTTTGTGCTGGACGTGGATACCGTGATCATGAGCCTGGGCACCTCTCCCAACCCCCTGATCCGTTCCACCACCCCTGGCCTGGAGGCCAATAAGAAGGGCTGCCTGATCGTGGGCGAGGACACTGTGTCCACCACCCGTGAGGGCGTGTTCGCCGGCGGCGACGCCGTCACCGGTGCTGCCACCGTCATCCTGGCCATGGGCGCCGGCAAGAAGGCTGCTGCGGCCATCGACGAGTATCTCTCCAAGAAGTAATCGCTGCTTCGCTTTGGCGTCCCCCAACAAAAGGGGACGCCAAAGTTTTTTTGGGAAAAATGAAAATTCCCTCTTGACGAATCCGCAAAATCTGCTATAATAATTAACGTTGCACAGATGGTTACGCCTTCCCAAGTGCAATGTAGTAGAGCACTACACTCTGGATGCAGAAGTGGCTGAGTGGTCGAAGGCGCACGATTGGAAATCGTGTAGGCGTTGATAGCGTCTCGAGGGTTCAAATCCCTCCTTCTGCGCCAAACCGCCGCAAGTCTCAGACTTGCGGCGGTTTTTCTTTTCCATCCAGCAGGACCGAAGTAAACTCCGGTCCTGCTTTTTTTATTCATTTTCATGATACCCCAGAATTGCCTCATAGGCGTATTCCAGTTCGCTCTCCGGATCAATCAGGATTCCGTCCCCGGAGCCGTTGTATTCTGTGATGCACACTTCCAGGCAATCCTGGCCGTTGGGTGCCTCCACCCAGGAATAGATGTCGATGACGTCATAGCTCTGGCCGTCCTGGACCATGGTCAGATAAATCACGCTGTACCAGACCTGGAAGTCTCCCAATGTGATGGAGTGGATCCCGTCGGAGCTCACACCGCTGATTCCCTGGGACTCCTGATAAAACTCCGGCAACGACTGGGCGTATAATTCCTCCTCTTCATGGGTAATCCCCTGGCAGATTGTGTAACTGATGCGCTCGAAATCCTTTTCCCCGTAGTAATAGTAGAAGCTGACACTGTCATCTCTTTCTTCCTCCAGAGCCATATACTCCGGAGAGGTGATTTCGTAGCAGTAGGTCTTAGCGCGATTGGAAATGGAGTAATTATGTTCAGTTTGAGGGGTATCGTCTGAATTCTCTTCGCCAGATGGCTGTTCCGGATCTGGTCCTGCTTCGGCTTGCCCCTGGTCGGTTAATCCGGTCATCAGCTCAGGAAGGCTGACGGTGCTGCTGAGGGCGGCCTGCTTGAAGTCATCTGGCGAGGCAGTGTCCACCTGAGTTCCGTAGCCCTGATATGTCACTTGAAAGCTCAGCTCCCGCATGGAATAATGGTTGCCGGAACTGTCAGAAAAAGAGATGTCCAGGTCGGACAGGTTGAAATAGTCCAATCTGACACAGGCTGGCAGACCGGTGTCCTGGTACACATAGAGGGTCACATCCACGGCACAGCCCTCCAGAGAAAATTCCCCCTCTGACAGTCCCAGCACCAACCGAAGGGGGCTGTCATCGGCGATCTCCGTGCCGGTGTAGACGGAGCAGGTGCTTCCATAGAGAATCTGGGTGTCGACCAGGGTGTAATTCTGGGTCAGATTCAGAGAAAGAGGCAGCTGAATTAAACTGAGAAACACATTCTGTTCCTGGGAGGAGGTATAATACTGACCAAAGCGGTAATAGCTGCCCTGGCTGTCGCCATAGGACTCTACTTCCAAAGACCCGGAACTGCTTTCCCCAATCACGGAGGACAACTGGCCGGAGATCTGACAGGCACCGCTGGTCAGATCTGCTTGGGCATAAGCTGTGCATGTGTGTTCCAGGGCATTGTATTCTACTCCGTCGATTACAGCGTCAAAGACGTTGGTGTATTGAATGGTGCAGTGGACAGAGCTCTGCTGCTGATAGATCTGGGCCACTTCATCCAGCCTGGGCGCCTTACCGCAACTGCTTAAGGAGAGCAAACTGCCCCACAGCAGGGCCAGACAGATGACCCGCCGCCATAACTTCACGCCAAAACCCCCTTTGTCGCTTTTTGGGTGATTTTACCGCATTTTAGAAATGAGTGCAAGGCCGACGGAAATCGCAGTATTCTACCGGTGACAAAGACGGGTGGATGTGCTACAATAGGCAAGGCTTGGGAATGCATGCCGGGCCGACTGTAATGTCAGATATAATTGGAAGATTCAGATAAAAGGAGGCCTTTTTTATGGGCAGATATTTTGGAACCGACGGTTTCCGGGGCGAGGCCAATGTGGATTTGACGGTGGAGCACGCCTTTAAGGT
Organism: Clostridiales bacterium; assembly: GCA_019420945.1. Lineage (GTDB taxonomy): Bacteria > Bacillota > Clostridia > Oscillospirales > Oscillospiraceae > UMGS1766. Next base: position 66,148 of record JAHZGF010000009.1, read on the forward strand.
GGGTCGTTTCCTCGGCTGGTATTATGGCAAGAAACAGGGGAAGCGGGCCAAAGTGGTTATCGGCAAGGATACCCGCCGGTCCAGCTATATGCTGGAGGACGCCCTGAGCTGCGGCCTGACCGCCTCCGGCGCGGACGTCTATCTGCTCCATGTCACCACCACCCCCAGCGTGTCCTATGTGACCCGCACCGAGGAGTTTGACTGCGGCGTCATGATCTCCGCCAGCCATAACCCCTACTACGATAACGGCATCAAGCTCATCAACGACCGGGGTGAGAAGATGGACGAGGCCACCATCGCGGACATTGAGGCCTATCTGGACGGAGAGACCGACGAAGTGCCCTATGCCACCCGGGACGCTCTGGGCCAGACCTGCGATTACGCCGCCGGCCGCAACCGTTATGTGGGCTATCTGATCTCTCTGGCCACCCGCTCTTATCGGGGCATGCGGATTGGCCTGGACTGCGCCAACGGCAGCGCCTGGATGATCGCCAAAAATGTCTTTAACGCCCTGGGGGCCAAGACCTATGTGATCCACGACGAGCCCGACGGTCTGAACATCAACCTGGACTGCGGTTCCACCCATATCAAGTCTCTGCGGGAGTTCGTGCTGGCCAACCATCTGGATATCGGTTTTGCCTTTGACGGTGACGCGGACCGCTGCATTGCTGTGGATGAGCAGGGCAACGAGGTCAACGGCGATCTGATCATGTATCTCTGCGCCAAGTACATGAAGGAACGGGGCACCCTGCGCAACAACACTGTGGTCACCACCGTCATGTCCAACTTCGGCCTCTATAAGGCCTTGGAAGCGGCCGGCATCGACTATGAGAAGACCGCTGTAGGCGATAAGTATGTCTATGAGAATATGGTGACCAACAGCCACCGGATCGGCGGCGAGCAGTCCGGCCATATCATCTTCAGCCAGTACGCCACCACCGGCGACGGCATCCTGACCGCCATCAAGGTGATGGAAGTGCTGATGGAGAAGAAGATGCCTCTGAGCGAGCTGGTGGCCCCGGTGCGGATCTATCCCCAGGTGCTGAAGAACATCAAAGTGCGCAGCAAGCCTGAGGCCCAGAACGACCCGGATGTCCAGGCGGCAGTGGCCGCCGTGGCCAAGGAGCTGGGGGATACCGGCCGCATCCTGGTCCGGGAGAGCGGCACTGAGCCGGTGATCCGGGTCATGGTGGAGGCGGAGACCGAGGAGGCCTGCCAGCGCTATGTGGATGGAGTGATCGACGTCATCCGCAAGAAGGGCCATGTGGTCTGAAAAGTGAATGATATGCTGAGGGAATAACCACAACCTTTCGGCATAAAAAAGAAGGCATGGCGTGAAATCGCCATGCCTTCTCTTGTTTCGATTTACATGCCCATGGCGGCGGACAGGTCCTCCACACAGTTGGCAACCAGCTTCATTGCGTGCTGGGCCTTTTTCTTCATGGGGTGGCGCTTTTTGGGCACGCAGGCCACGCCGATGGCGGTCCCCACGGCGATGCCCAGGCCCATACCCCGCATAAACTGACTGGCGTTCATTTGCACATCCTCCTTTGTCTGAGTCTGACCATAGCATGCCCTGTTTTGCGTAAAACATGGGGGCACGGGCGGAATTTTATTTGCTTCTGGAATCGCTTTGCATTATAATGTAAACGTGAAATTTTGTGTGAAACGAGGTGTGGAATGGCATCCATGAAATTGCTGATCAAAAACGGAACTTTGATTGACCCTGTGCTCAGTTCAGAGCAGATTACGGATATTTTGATTGAGGACGGACAGGTGGCCGCCATCGGTCCGAACCTGGAGGACGGCGAAGCTCAGGTGGTGGAAGCTGCCGGACTGGCCATTGCTCCGGGACTCATTGACATGCATGTGCACTTCCGGGATCCGGGCTTTACCTATAAAGAAGATATCGTCTCGGGCTCCAATGCCGCCGCCCATGGCGGCTTTACCACGGTCACCTGTATGCCCAACACCAAACCCACCGTGGATTGCCCGGATATGATCGCCTATGTGCTGGAGCGGGCCCGGCAGGGAAGCGGCGTCAATGTGCTGCCCATTGGTGCAGTCTCCATGGGGGAGAAGGGGGAAACCCTCACCGATGCCAAAGCTTTGAAACAGGCGGGCGCCGTGGCGCTCTCTGATGACGGTGTGCCGGTCCAGAACGCCAATCTGATGCGGGATGCCCTGATCTGTGCCAGCCGGGCGGGAATGGCGGTGCTGACCCACTGCGAGGATGCGGACATGGTGAAAAATTATGCCGTCAACGAGGGCCGGATCTCCCGTCAGCTGGGGATTCACGGACGTCCCGCCATTGCCGAGGAGATCATGGTGATGCGGGACGCCATGCTGGCGGAGGAGACCCAGACTGCCGTGCATATCTGCCACATCTCCACCGGCCGGGCGGTGGACATCGTCCGCAAGTATAAGAAGAAGGGGGTCAAAATCACCTGTGAGACCTGCCCCCAGTACTTCACCCTGAACCAGCGGGAGATTTTGGAGCAGGGGGCCATGGCCCGGGTCAATCCGCCTCTCCGCACCACCCGGGATGTGGCGGCCATTCTGGCGGGCCTGAAGGATGGCACCATTGACTGCATCGTCACCGACCACGCCCCTCATTCCGAAGAGGAAAAAGCCCGGGGACTGGAGCAGGCCCCCAGCGGCATGGTGGGTCTGGAGACCTCTCTGGGCATCACCCTGACCCAGCTCTATCACACCGGCGAGATGACCCTGCCGGAGATCATTGCCAAAATGACTGTCAACCCCGCCCGGATTCTGAACCTGGAGAAAGGCCGGCTCAGCGTTGGCAGCGATGCGGACCTCACCATCTTTGACCCCAATGAGGAGTGGGTGGTGGACGCCTCCAAATTTGCCTCCAAGGGTCGGAATACCCCCTTCAATGGCCGGACTTTGAAGGGAAAAGTGAAATATACCATCGTGGCCGGAACCATTGTTTATCAGGATGGAGGAGAAAACTGATGTCCTTTGACGTTTTACAGAAGAAAATTATTGAGAAGCAGAACCCCACCATTGCGGGCCTGGACGCCCGGGTGGAGTATGTGCCGGAGCACATTCTGGCCAAGTACACCGCCCAGTACGGCGAGAGCCTCCAGGCCGGTGTGGAGGCCATCTACGAGTTCAACTGCGGCCTCATTGACGCTTTGTGCGACGTGGTGCCGGCGGTGAAACCCCAGTCCGCCTACTATGAGAATCTGGGCTGGCGGGGCATGGAGATGCTGGAGCGCACCATTCAGTATGCCAAGAGCAAAGGCCTCTATGTGGTGGCGGACATCAAGCGGGGCGACATCGGCGCCACAGCCACCGCTTACAGCGAGGGCTGGCTGGGCCGCACTGTGGTGGGGGAGAGCACCTTTGCCACCTTTGACGCCGACTGCGTCACCCTGAACGGCTATATGGGCAGCGACGCCATTGCCCCCTTCCTGAAGGACTGCGAGAAGTACGACAAGTGCGTGTTCGCCCTGGTGCGCACCTCCAACAAGTCCGCCGTGGACCTGCAGGATAAGATGTGCGGGGATCAGCACATCTATGAGGTGATGGGCCAGCTCACCGAGACCTGGGCCGGGGATGATGTGGGCCAGTACGGCTATAACCGGGTGGGTGCCGTCACCGGCGCCACCTATCCCGAGCAGATCAAGCTGCTGCGGCAGCAGCTGCCCCACACCTTCTTCCTGGTGCCCGGCTACGGCGCCCAGGGCGGCACCGCCGAGGACGTCCAGTACGCCTTCGATGCCAACGGCCGGGGCGCTATCGTCAACTCCTCCCGGGGCATTATGTGCGCCTGGAAGAAGACCGGCAACAACGGTCAGGACTACCAGCAGGCGGCCCGGGATGCTGCCATCGCCATGCGGGAGGATATCTGCCGCTTCATCACCATTCGATAAGAGAAAAGGAGGGAGCCGCCGTGCCCATCCAGAAACTTTGCAAAATTCTGTCCGTGGAACACCTGAACGCCGACGCCGTCTCTCTCTGGCTGGAGGCCGGAGAGATGGCGGACACCGCCCAGGTGGGACAGTTTTTCAACATCAAATGCGGCGAGGGTCTGCTGCTTCGCCGCCCCATCTCCATCTGCCGGGCTGGAGAAGGCAAGCTCAACGTGGTCTTTGAGGTCCGGGGTGAGGGCACCGACTGGTTGGCCCGGCGCCAGGCCGGCGAAAACCTGGACGTGCTGGGCCCCTTGGGCCACGGGTTCACCTACCCCAAGGGCAAGGTGCTGGTGGCGGGAGGCGGCATTGGCGTGCCTCCCATGCTGAACACTGCCCAGAAGGCCCCGGCAGGGGCCATCGCCTGCCTGGGCTTCCGGGGAGCGGACAAGGCCATGCTGGTGCAGGAATTCCAGGATTGCTGTGAGCAGGTCTATCTGGCCAGCGATGACGGCACCCTGGGTACCCATGGCTTTGTGGCCACCATTGTGGACACCGCTCTGACTGAGCACCCGGAGATTGAGGCGGTGCTGGCCTGCGGTCCCAAGATCATGCTGAAAACCGTCTATGCCGCCGCAAAAAAACACGGTGTGGCTTGCCAGGTCAGCATGGAGGAGCGGATGGGCTGCGGCATCGGTGCCTGCCTGGTCTGCGCCTGCAAGAGCGCAGACGGGGCCTATCGCCATGTCTGCAAGGATGGCCCTGTCTTTGATGCTGAGGAGGTGAGCTGGGATGAGTAAGCAAGTGGATCTGTCCGTCACCCTGGCGGGAATGACCATGAAAAACCCTGTTGTGGTGGCCTCAGGCACCTTCGGCTTTGGCCGGGAGTACGGTCAGTTCTATCCCATCGACGAGCTGGGCGGCATCTGCGTCAAGGGTCTCACCCTCCATCGCCGGGAGGGTAACCCGCCGCCCCGGATTGCCGAGACCCCCATGGGTATCCTCAACTCCGTGGGCCTTCAGAACCCCGGTGTGGACGGATTTATCGCCCAGGAGCTGCCGGAACTGAAAAAGCACGATGTGCGGGTCATTGCCAATATCTCCGGCAATACCCCGGAGGAGTACGGCATCATGTGTGCCAAGCTCTCCGAGGCCGGGGTGGACATGATCGAAGTCAATATCTCCTGCCCCAACGTGAAGGCCGGCGGCCTCCAGTATGGTGTGGTGCCCGCCATGGCCGCTGAGGTCACCGCCGAGGCGAAAAAGCATTCCACCGTTCCGGTGATGGTGAAGCTGTCTCCCAACGTCACCGACGTAACCGAGATTGCCCGGGCAGTAGAGGACGCCGGCGCCGATGCGGTCTCTCTAATCAACACCCTGCGGGGAATGCGGATTGATGTGAAAACCCACCGGCCCATCCTCCATATGAACACCGGCGGCCTCTCCGGTCCCGCCGTGCTGCCTGTGGCGGTGCGGATGGTCTGGGAAGTGTCCAATGCCGTCAAAATTCCGGTGCTGGGCATGGGCGGTGTTGCCAAGGGGGAGGACGCAGCCCAGCTGATGCTGGCCGGCGCCACCGCTGTGGCGGTGGGAACTGCCTGCTTTGCCGATCCCTATGCGCCTCTGAAGGTCCGGGACGGTCTGGCGGCCATCGCCGCGGAGCAGGGACTGGACAAGGTGTCCGGCCTCACCGGCCAGGTTATTCCCTGGTAATGATTTCACACCCTGCGTTTAGAACCTTACAAAGAAAGAACGGAACGTAACATGACCACAATTTACCTGATCCGCCACGCCGAGGCGGAGGGCAATTACTTCAAACGCTTTCACGGCCAGTATGACAGCCCTGTCACAGCCCTCGGCCGCCGGCAGATCGCCTGCCTGCAGGAGCGCTTTGCCCCCATTCATATCGATGCCGTCTACTCCAGTGATTTGAAGCGGACCTGCCAGACTGCTGAGGCCATCTATGTGCCCAAGCATCTGGAACTCCACCGGGATCCGGGCCTCCGGGAGATCAACCTGGGAGAATGGGAGGACCAGACCTTCGGCAAGATCTACTGTACCCAGCGGGAACAGATGGTGCTGTTCCGGAGCGGTCTGCCCGATTGGTCCGCACCGGGGGGAGAGACTCTGCGGCAGGTGACTGACCGGGTGGAGCAAGCGCTACGGCGGATCATTTCGGAAAATCCCAATCGTACCATTGCGGTGTTCTGCCATGGTACCGCCATCCGCAACCTGCTGACCCGGCTGCTCCATAGGCCCCAGACCCCGGAGGGCTATCTGCCCGAGGGAGATAACACCTGTGTGGCCTGCCTGGAGGCGGAGGGAGAGGAAATTCAGGTCAAGTGGTATAACGATGCCTCCCATCTCTCTCCGGAGATTCTGGCCGCCGCTGTCAGACCCAATGAGGGAAGCCGGGAATTGGCGGCAGGGGAGCCCATCCCCAGCCTGTTCTGGTTCCGGCCCTGGGACCCGGAGACGGAGCAGGACCGCTACCTGGACTACCGCAGGGAGGGGTGGCTCAGCAGCCACGGTACCATGGAGCATTTTGACGGTCCTGCCTTCCTGGCTGCAGCTCTGAAGCACAGCGGTTTTGACAGGACAGCGGTTCAGATCGTCATGGCGGGGGAAGAACCCGCCGGCATCCTGGAGCTGGACTATGAGCGAGGAGCCGACGAGGGAGTGGGAGCGATACCATTCTACTATGTAGACCCTCAGCACCGGAAGCAGGGGAATGGCGTTCAGCTGCTGGGGCAGGCTGTGTCCGTCTATCGAGCTCTGGGCCGGAAGACCATCCGGCTCCGCTGTGCCCCGGAAAACGGCACCGCATTTCGGTTTTATCAGCGCCAGGGATTCCAGAAGATCGGCATGGCGTCCGATTCTCCGGTCCCCCTGTATCTGATGGAACGGCCTATTTCGTAAAATGAGAGGGCTATGCACTTTTAAGTGCATAGCCCTCTTTGTTTGTTCAGCCCTCTTCTTCCTCATCTTCCTGCCATACCGGAGGCAAGGAGGTGGAATAGAGATCCAGATAGGACTCCAGTTCCTCCTCGGACTGAGGCTGGGTGGGCACGATACCGGTGCACTCAGAGCTGGAGGCCACATTGGAAATGTTGGGCATATAGTCGATAGGCAGCTTTTTGCGCTTGTCCGGCGATTCTTTTTTTTCCATTATGATTCCTCCCGCTGGCAAGTTCGGACAAAGGCCCGCAGTTCCTGGGTGCTGTGGATCTGGTTCTGCTGGTCCACAGCCCGCTGCTGAATCCACTCGGGAAGCTGAGCCCAGAAGGCCTCTGCCGGGACACTTGCCTGGAGCAGATCGCTCAGATTTTCGTATTGTTGCGTCATTTGAAATCCACCTCGCCCCTAGTGTGCCCTGGATGCAAAAAAAATTCGGTTCAAGGGGGAACTTTTTTGCTTTGGCTGCGTCCAAGAGACAGAAAGCCAAAGAGAAAGGAGCTTGAGTGATATGAAACGCCTGCGTTTATTTTCCTTGCTGTTAGTCCTGTCCTTTTTGATCGCTCTGCTGAGCGGCTGTGGTGCCAGTTCCGGCAGCACTGCCAACGGGTCCGCGGACCAGGCCGCCGCCGGGGACGCTGAGATGGCGGTGGCTGAAGACGCCGGCGCCGGCGATTACGGCTTTGCCACAGAGGAATCCCAAAGCGATGCAGATACCGTGACCCGGCCCAGTGATGCCAAGTTGATTTATACCGGCAACCTGACCTTGGAGTGTACCGATCTGAATACCGCTATGACTGGGCTGGAGGATCTGGTAATCGCCCACGGCGGTTATATGGAGCGCCAGGAGGTTTATCACCAGACCAACTGGCAGACCGCCGATTATACTGTTCGGGTGCCCAGCGAACAGTATGAGGCCTTCCTGAACTCGGTCACCGAGTGGGAGGGCTGCAAGGTCACCTATCAAAGCACCAGCGTGGACGATGTGGGAGAGATTTATGCCGATATTGAAAACCGGCTTGAAACCCTTCAAATCAAGCTGGACCGGCTCCAAAGTCTCCTGGCCCAGGCGGAGAGTATGGAGGATATCATCACCATAGAGAGCGCTATCTCCGAGGTGGAGTACGAGATTGAAGATCTGAGCGGTCAGAAAAACCATTATGATAGCCTTATCGATTATTCTACGGTCTATATCAGCCTCCAGCAGGTCAATACCTTCAGCGAAGGTGTAAACCCGACTCTGGGAGAACGGCTGTCCAGAGGCTTTACAAAGGGCTTAGGAGACTTCGCTCAGGGGTGTGCCAACTTGTTGGTCTGGGTTGTCAGCAATCTCATCGGCGTTGTGATCTTCCTGGCGGTGGTGGCCGCTGTGGTGCTGGTATTGGTGCGCCGCAGACGCCGGAAGAAAGGCAGAGAGCTACCCTCTGCCTCTGTCGAAGTGCAACCGGAACAAGACAACAAATAAGTATTAAAAAAAGGTCCTGGCCATTGCCAGGACCTTTTGTGCTAGGAAGAAAACAGTTTTTCCAGAGTGTTGGGGCCGAAGCGATCTGTGTCATACATCCATATCTTACCCTGAGAAGAGGTAAAGCGAAACAGAATACCGGTTTCCCTTTGGGTGTCTCCCTTCAGCTCCACTGGCCAAAGCTCCAGCAACGCCCCATCCCCGTAGTACAGGGTAAGCAGTGGTGCTTCCTCCGGAACCTTGCGCCACCCTCTGCCCTGGGTGTCGGAGAGCAGGATATAGAGGGGATAACAGTCATCCCGATCCGCAGGCTGCGGCGTGTCTCCTTCCAGCGTAGTGAGGCAGTCGTTTTCATAGGCATAGGTGGTGCTGTCTGACAGGGCGGAAACAAAGTCCTGGAACTGGGTGTGCCGCCATAAAAACCAGCCGATGGAGGTACAAAAGAAGGCCACCAACGCCACAGCCAGTAAGATGGCGGCAAATAAAATATAGTCCCGTCGGGTTTTTGGGAGCCTGGCCTTGGAGGCGGGGCGTTTCATCTCTGGTTCACCTCGGAGTGTTAGATGGCATTAGTGTAATATACCGGCGGCAAAAAAACAACCCTGCCATTATATGGCAGGGTTGTTGTCATATCAAGTTAGCACTTGAGAAGGTGAGGTTATGCCTCAGGCCTTGGGGCCAGCAGCCACGACCTCATCGGACATGTGGGTGTACTTCTTGAAGTTCTCCACGAAAGAGGCGGCCAGCTTCTTGGCGGTGGCGGCATAGGCCTCCTTGTCCTCCCAGGTGTTCTCGGGGATCAGCAGCTCGCTGGGCACACCGGTGCAGGCAGTGGGCACGCTGACGCCGAAATAGGGATCGGTGACAAACTCACCCTTCTCCAGCTCACCGTTCAGAGCGGCGGTGACCATGGCACGGGTGTAGGACAGCTTGGTGCGCTTGCCGGTGCCGTTCCAGCCGGTGTTGACCAGGTAGACGTTGGCGCCGGACTTGGCCACCTTCTCGCTCAGCATCTGGGCATAGATGCTGGGATCCAGGGGCAGGAAGGGCTCACCGAAGCAGGTGGAGAAGGTGGGCACGGGGGAGGTGATGCCGCGCTCGGTGCCGGCCAGCTTGGAGGTGAAGCCGGACACGAAGTAATACATGGCCTGGTTCAGATCCAGCTTGGAGATGGGAGGCAGCACGCCGTAAGCGTCGGCGGTCAGGAAGATAACGGTCTTGGGGGTGGAGCCAATGCCGGGGATAGCGGCGTTGGGGATATAGTTGACAGGATAGCCCACGCGGGTGTTCTCAGTCAGGCTGCCGTCGTCATAGTCGGGGGTACGGGTATCCTCGTCCATGATGACGTTCTCCACCAGGGAGCCGAAGCGGATGGCGTTGTAGATCTCGGGCTCGCCCTCAGCGGACAGGTTGATGCACTTGGCATAGCAGCCGCCCTCGAAGTTGAACACAGTGTTGTCGCTCCAGCCGTGCTCGTCGTCGCCGATCAACATACGGTTGGGGTCGGCAGACAGGGTGGTCTTGCCGGTGCCGGACAGGCCGAAGAAGATGGCGGCGTCCCCGTCCTTGCCAATGTTGGCGGAGCAGTGCATGGGGAACACGCCCTCCTTGGGCAGCAGGTAGTTCATGACGGAGAAGACGCTCTTCTTGATCTCGCCGCTGTACTGGCTGCCGGCGATCAGGACCAGCTTCTTCTCATAGTCGATCATGATGGCAGCCTCAGAGTGGACGCCGTCACGCTCGGGGATGCACTTGAAGCCGGGAGCGGCAATGATGGTGAAGTCGATCTGGAAGTTCTCCAGCTGCTCCTTGGTGGGACGGATCAGCAGCTGATGGATGAACAGGTTCTGGCTGGCCAGCTCGTTGACGATGCGGAAGCCCTTGGTGTAAGCGGGATCAGCGCCGGCAAAGCCGTCGAAGATGAAGATCTCGCGGTTCTGGAGGTAGGCCACCATCTTCTCATAGATGGCGTCAAACTTCTCCTGGGAGATGGGGCGGTTGACCTTGCCCCAGGCGATCTCGTCATGGACGCCCTCGCTGTCCACGATGAACTTGTCGTCAGGGGAACGGCCGGTGTACTTGCCGGTGTTGACCAGCAGAGCGCCGTTGTCCATCAGCTTGCCTTCGCCGCGCTGCAGGGCCTTCTCCACCAGCACAGCGGGGGTCAGGTTACGATAAACAGCGGAAGGATTGATAATGCCCAACTTTTCGAGTCCATAAGTTTCCATAGCAATAAACTCCTTTCGGGACATCCTGGATGTCCTATCAAACTCATGTCAATTCTATCCGATTTTGACTGAAAATGCAAGCTTTATTGGTTCGGGCTTGATTCAAATCACAGCGTCCAGAGCGGCGGAAAGCTGTGCAAATTCGACAATTCCCAGCTTTTCACCCCGGACAGTGGCGGGCAAATTGCAGGAAAAAATGCAGGATGAGAGCTGCTCTTTGGTCAATTCCCCTCCAAATGCGGAGCTCAGGGCGTTGAGCAAAGTCTTCCGGCGCTGGGCAAAGGCGGCCCGGACCACCCGGAAAAACAGCGCCTCATTGACCACCTCCACCGGCGGTTGGTCCAGTACTTCCAACTTTACCACGGCAGAGGTCACCTTGGGGGCGGGCAGGAAGCACTCTTTGGGTACCTCAAAGAGATACTCACACCTGGCATGGTACTGACACAGCAGGGAAAAGGCACCATAGTCCGCCGTGCCCGGCTGGGCACAGATCCGCTTGGCCACCTCCCGCTGAATCATTACGGTGATAGAGCGAAAAGATTTGCACTCCAGCAGCTGGGTAATGACAGGGGTGGTGATATTGTAGGGCAGGTTGGCGCAGACAATGGGGGTCAAACCCTGAAATTGTTCCTGTACCAGGGCGGCGCAGTCGGTCTTGGTCACATCCTGAAAGAGCACTGAGGCGTTGGGGCAGTCCCCCAAAGTTTCCGCCAGAATGGGTTTCAACGTTTTGTCCAGCTCCAGGGCCACCACCTTGCCGGCACGGTGGGCCAGCTCCCGGGTCAAAGGCCCGATGCCGGGGCCGATTTCCAACACCCCGCAGGTTTCGTCGGCGCCGCAGGAGGCGGCAATCTGCTGAGGTACCCAGGATTCAATTAAAAAATTCTGCCCCAGAGATTTGGAAAAGTGGAAGCCGTGCCGGCCCAGCAGGGCCCGGACTTCCTGAATATTGCAAAGATCCATGGCGTTTCTCGCTTTCCTTGTGTGTTTCTTTCTAGAGTATAACATGAAAAATGGAAAAGCAAAACAGGAGAAACGAAAACAGCTCTGCCCAGGCAAAACCCAGGCAGAGCTGTTTCAGGGGGATAAGAAAAAGGAGTAAGCTTAGTTACGGCCAATCAGGGTGTCGTCAACCTTGGTCACCAGAATGAAGGCGATGACAGTCAGCGCGGCCAGCACGCCGTAGGCAATATCGTAGCCCACATTGCGGCCGATGATGCCCACCACAGAGACACCCAGGGCGCCCACAGCAGCCACCATGGGCTTCAGCACCTTGTAGGCCATGGGGAAGTCATAGCGGCCCCAAATGGTGTTGGTCAGGGAGACCAGGTAGTTGGCGGCGCCGCCCAGCATAATGGCCAGGAAGGGCAGGGAAGCGAACTTGGTGGCGGTAGTGGGGATCAGGTTGAGGATGATCGCCACGAAAGCGATGATCATGGTGATCTGAATGGCCTTCTTGGGCCCCAGCTTGGCGTCCATGATGCCGCAGCCCACGCTGCCGAAGCAGGCGGCAATACCGGCGATGGCCAGCATCAGGAAGATGATGGGGCTGGGATTGACGGAGCCGTCAGCACCCACAGCGACATAGCCGGCCTGCATCATCCGGGGAACGAAGTTGGTCATGATGCCCAGGCTCAGCAGCTCCATGATACCCAGGGACAGGCCGATCATCCAGACCTTGCCGGTGCCCAGCAGCTTCTTGGGCACCCAGGTGGAGGTCTTCATGTACTCCAGACCCAGAGCCAGCTCTTTCTTGGCCTCTTCGTTGTCAAACTTGTGGTTGTTGTCGGGGTAGGCGCCCATCTGCTCGGGGTAGTCCCGGACAAAGATGGCCACCAGCACACACAAAACAAAGGAAGCGATGGCATAGAAGGTGTAAACCTGAGGAAGGCCGCCCTTGCCCACCATGCTGCCCACAAAGTTGGAGGTGACGGCAGCGGAGAGGGGGAAGCCGATGGTAACCCAGCCCATGGCCATACCCTTCTTGCGGGGGAACCAGTTGGAGACCACGTTCATGGAGCAGATGTAGCAGAAGCCCATGCCGCCCACGCTGGACACGGCCAGACAGATGAAGTACATAGCGGGGGAGGAGGCGTTGCCCCAGAAGAGGCAGGCGATGCCGGTGATCAGCAGGGAGATGACCCAGGCCCAGCGGATGGAGATCTTGCTGGACAGCACGCCCCACATGACGGCGCCAGCCACGGCGATCCAGGCGGTGATGGTGGAGAAGCTCAGCAGCAGGTTGCTGTTCCACTGATGGACGCCGGCAAAGACGTCAACCACCACGTTCAGGGAGTCGTTGATCAGGGAGGAGTCCAGGAAAATGCAAAGGAAGGTGATGATCAGAATGATCCATCCTTTGACGCCAAAATTGGCACTGACCAGGGAAATATCGTCCTTTTGTTTTGTGCTCATGTTCTTACAGACCTCTTTTCTCAAATTTATGGCAGCGCCGCTCTCACCCGGCGCGAAACCACGCTTGAAGGCAGGGTTCCCCGGCCGGCCGGCACAGGGTAAGCCGACCGGGGAATCGAGTCCCGTCAGCCGCAATACACGGCTGTTGTTTCAGTTTTACAGATTGATGGCGGCGTAGTAGGCCTCCTTGGTGGCCCACTCCACGGTGCGGGCCCGGACGCAGTCGCCGATCTCGGAGACCTCGTCGGCCACCCCGAAGAAGCTGTCGGCCTCGGCGGCCTTGGGCTTCATGCCGGCACACAGCAGCACACTGTCGGCGGTGATGGTGTGCTCCTGGCCGTCCTTCACATAGGTAACGCTGTTGGCGGTGACGCTCTGACACCGGGCGCCGGTCAGAGACACGAAGTTGGGCTCCCGGTCGATCTCCGTCATCAGCTCGTTGCGGCCAGTGGTGGAGGCGTCGGGGGCCAGGGCGGACTGCATCTCCACCACGGTCACCTTCTTGCCCAGCTGGGCCAGATGCAGGGCAGTCTCGCAGCCCACCTGACCGCCGCCGATGACGATGACGCTGTCGCCCAGGGTGTCCTCCTGACCCAGCACGTCAATGGCGATCTTGGCCTGCTCCACGCCGGGCACCGGCAGGATCAGAGGCTCGGCGCCGATGGCCACGATCACCGCGTCAAAGCCCTTGACGGTGTCGGCGGTGGCCTTGGTGTTCAGCTTCACGGTGATGTCGCTCTTGTTCACCTGGGCGATGAGCCAGTTCATGTAGTCCTTCACCGGGTATTTGAAGGGGAAGTAGCCCGCCATATGGAGCATACCGCCCAGCTCGCCGGTGGCCTCAAACAGGGTGACCTGATGGCCACGCTCCCGGGCCACCAGGGCGGCCTTCATGCCGGCGGGGCCGCCGCCCACCACGGCCACTTTCTTGACGCGCTCCACCGGCTGCACCAGATGGGCGATGGAGTTCTCCAGCCCGGCAGTGGGGTTGACGGAGCACTGGAAGTGATGGCCGTAGACGGTGGAGTCATGGCAGCGCATGCACTTGATGCAGGGGGTCACATCCTCCCGACGCCCCGCCACACACTTCTTGATCAGCAGGGGATCGGCGATCAGGGCCCGGGCCATGGTGACCATGTCTGCCTTGCCGGAGGACAGGATCTCCTCGGCGGAGTCCACGGAGTCGATGGCGCCCAAGGTGACGATGGGCACATGGAATTTGCCGGACTTCTTGAAGGCCTCCGCCACGCAGACGTTGGGCATGGGGGGCCGGAAGCCGCAGGGATGGACCCAGGTCATCCACTTGGGATTGTGCATACCGGCGGAAACCTGGAGGATGTCCAGGTGGTCCTGGATGCGCTCACCGATGCGGATGCCCTCCTCGATGTCGATGCCGCCCTCCTCGAACTCGGTGCCAGAGATGCGGACCTCAATCAGCAGGCGCTTGCCCACCTTGGCCCGGATGGCGTCCAAAATCTCGATCAGATAGCGGCAGCGGTTGTCGGTGGAACCGCCGTACTCGTCGGTACGCTTGTTGGTCAGCGGGGAGAGGAACTGGGCCAGGGGGCAGGAGTGGCCGCTGTGGATCAGAATGGCGTCAAAGCCGCACTCCGCCAGCAGCTGGGCAGCCTCCACCCAGTCGTTCTTGAACTCTTCCATGGCCTCCCGGGTGATCTCATGGCCCTCACCCCAGCCCATGATGCTGCAGCCGTCGGAGACGGTGTAGCCCTCGGGGAAGATGCCGATGAGCTCCATGGAGGCCTTGGCCCCGTAGAAGTGGATGCGCTCCACCAGCTCCATCAGCTTGTTGCGGTGGTTGGGGGCGTTGAGATCCCAGGCGGTCATGGCGCCGTCGTCTCTCACGTCCTTGCCCACCTTGACGCCGGCCACGGTGACCATGCCGACGCCGGCCCGGGCCCGCTCCTCAAAGAAGGCCAGGGCGTCCTGGGAGGGATAGAGCTCCCCGTTGGACATGGAGTGCATGGTGGAGGGGGCGGAGACAATGCGGTTTTTCAGAACCACGTTGCCGATCCGGATGGGGGACAGGGCAACAGGATACTTTGCAGACATATTCGGGGGCCTCCTTACAGACTGGGATCGATGAGTACCTTGAGCTGGCCCTTGCGGTCGCCGTCAAAGACCTTCTCCACGCACTCGTCCAGGGAGACCACGCCGGTGACCATGCCCGGGAAGTTCAGCTTGCCGGAGGCCACCATGTCCAGATAGATCTTGACGTCCTCTTCCGTATAGGTGAAGGAGAACTGCAGATCCGGCTCAAAGATGGAGAAGGAGCCGGGGATCAGGTTGCCCATGGGCTCCTGAATGGTGCCGATGACGGAGATCTGTCCGCCGGGCTTGACGCAGGAGTAGATGCAGTTGTTGAGGCTCTTCATGTTGCCGGCGCACTCGTAGACCACGTCAGCCCCCACTTCGGTGCCCAGGATCTTCTTGATCTCGCCGGCCAGATCCTCGCACTCCTTGGAGTTGATGAAGTAGTCGGCGCCATAGGCCTTGATGGTGGGCTCCTTGGAGGAGGTGGTGCCCAAGGCGATGACCTTGTTGGCGCCGGCGGCCTTCAGAATCTGAATGGCGGCCAGGCCGATGGGGCCGGTACCGGAGACCACCACGTTGTCGCCGAACTTGAACCGGGAGTTGCGGATGCCGTGGAGGGAGACGCAGATCACGTCGAAGAGGACGGCGTCCTTGAAGTCCACCCCTTCGGGCACCGGCACAATCATGGTGTGGGCCACGTCATGGATCAGCAGATATTCGGCATAGCCGCCGTCATACTGGCCCAGGCCAGCGGTGCGGGGGAAGCCGTGGATGCAGATGTTGGTCATGCCCTTCTGGCAGGAGGGGCAGTCCTCGGCGCAGTGGGAGGGGGGGCCGCAGAGCACCCGGTCGCCCACCTTGAACTTGGTGACGCCTTCGCCCACCTGGCACACAACGCCGCAGTTCTCGTGGCCCAGCACCAGGGGCATCTTGGAGAAGGGAGGGGTCATGCCGGTCTTATACAGCTCCACATCGGTGCCGCAGATGCCCACATAGGCGATCTTCACCAGCATCTGGCCGGGGCCCACCTGGGGCACCGGCAGATCCTCAATGCGCAGATCTTCCTTACCGTAAAAAACGCCAGCTTTCATCAATGAAAACCTACCTTTCTATGTCTTTGGATTGAGGTCAAGCGCATCAGGCCTGGGGCTTGGTGGGCTGAATGAACTCCATGTACTTCTTTTTGCGGGCCTTCATCTCATCGGAAGCCAATTTGGCCCGGGAGTTCTTCTCATTGTTCTGAATGTCATCACCGTGAATGAACTTGCCGGTGATGGTGTCATGGGCATGAGGCAGGGTGTCCTCCGGGAAGATAAACTGATACTTGCCGTCCACAACTTCAATCTTGCCTTCCAGACCGCACAGGCAGCAGATGGCCTTGCCGTCCTCCTGGAGATAGAAGTTCTTGGAGTGGCAGTGAGGACAGATGCCCGGGTCGGACTTGTACTCGCTGCCCATAATGCCCAGAGGAATTTCGGTGGTGCCATCCAGGATCTTCTTGGCGGCCTCAGCGGTGTCGATGCCGATCTGATGGGCCTTGGCCAGATACTCATCATTCATCATGATGCCGAGAGACCACTGGAAGTAGTCATTGTGGATCAGGGTCCACTTGGGGGTCAGGGCCTGGGTGGCGCAGTCGGCCTGAACCCGGGTAGCCCAGTCAGAGCCGCCCACGGCCATGTAGGAGACAGCCTTCTCCTTCAGATACTTGGGGTCGATGGGCTTGCCGCCGTTTTCGGCGATCTTCTGAGCGATCATCAGGTTGCCCCGGTCCATACGGGGACCAAAGCGGTCCATAGTGGTGTGGAACAGGCCGGTGGCGCACTTTTCAAAGATGGGCACAGAGAAGACGATGCCGTCGGCGTCGAACATCTTGTCGGTGAGCCACTGCATGTCGTCCTTCAGCACGCAGGCGTTGCCACGGCCGGAGAACAGGCCCATGACGCAGGCCTTGCAGCCGGTGCAGTGCTTGATGTTCAGGGTGTTGACGTTGATGAATTCAATCTCCGCCCCCACTTCCTGAGCGCCCATCAGGGCCTCCTTGACCATGGTGTCGTTGCCGCCATTCAGCGTGCCGTAGGAAATACCGAGAATTTTCATTTGGGTTTCCTCCTTTTGTTGTTCTTTCCCCTTAACAAACGGGCACAGTCTGCCCGGTTACTAAACATACTTTATCAGTTTGTTAAAGATTTGACAAATATCCAAATTGGCATCATTTATATGTCAGATGGAATAAATGCCGGTAGTCTTTGGCAAAATACGACAATTCGCTTGCGCGGTTTTTGTGCTTATGCTATTATGGAATCACTTATTCCAGAATGAGGTATAACTGCATGAACACCATCAAGATCCGTTATTTTGTTGAGGTGGCCCGGCGGGGCAGCTTTTCGGAGGCGGCCAGGCATCTCTATACTGCCCAGCCCAATCTGTCCAAACAGATTGCCCAGATGGAGCAGGAGCTGGGATTTGCCCTGTTCACCCGTTCCCGCAGATCCGTCAAGCTGACGCCGGCGGGACAATTCCTGTTTGATAAACTGCAGAACCTCCCGGATCAGTTGGATGAAATTTTTGAACAGGCCCGTTCCCTGTCCCGGAAGGGGGAGGCCACCCTGTCCATTGGCGTGCTGGAGGGGCAGGATGTCAACAAGGTGCTCTCAGACCGGTTGAATCAGGTGGAAACCATTTATCCGGATCTCCAAATCACCCTGGAGCGCAATTCCTATCAGAATTTGCGCAGTGGCCTGATGTCGGGCCACTATGACCTGATCATTACGCTGAGCTTCGATGTAGAGGACGAGGCGGAGTTTCAGACCTACTGCCTTTATCAAAAATCCCCGGCCATTGCCATGTACAAAACCCATCCGCTGGCCAATAAAAAGGCTCTGACACTGTCTGACCTCAGAGATGAAAACTTTGTGGTGATCTCCCGGCAGGAATCCCCCGGGGGCTATCAGCGGTTGATTGACAGCTGCTCCGCCGAAGGCTTTGTTCCCAAGATTGTCAGGGAACCCCGGTCGCTGGAATCTCTGTTACTCTGTGTGGAGATGGGGATGGGCATTGCCCTGTTGGATCAGAATACCCGGTTGGAGCTCAGCCCGTACATTGTCACCATACCCCAGAATGCGCCACCCATGGCAGTGGTGGCGGTAATTACCCGCAATGAACAGCGTCCCTTGATCCTGAATGTCATTAAGCTGCTGTCTAAGTCGGAAAAAACAATATAAAAAACACCGCGCATCCTAAAAGATGCGCGGTGTTTTTATTCAGATACCGTATTTAAAATCAGTCCAGCACATACACGGTCACATCTCTGCGGCCGAAGGAGCGGCACAGGGACTCGGTATTATAGTACAGATCCACGGTGTTGCCCTTAATGTTTCCGCCGGTGTCCTCCGCAGTGGCAAATCCATAGACCACGGAGCCGTCACTGGCAATGACAAAGAGACGGCTGCCCAGGGGAATCACGGAGGGATCCACAGCAATGGCGCCCTGGCGGGCAGCAGTGCCAGTGGCAGTAACGCCGCCGGGCTGGCAATAAGCATAACCAGTACAGGTCAGCGCTTTGGAGAAGGAATAAGTCTCACCAGAAGAGGTGGTAAAGGTTTTGGCGGCGGTGTCCACATAGGTGATGGTCTCACTGGTCAGATCCAGAGAACTTCCGTTGTTGCTGAAGCCGGTGGCCTTGCCGGTCTCCTTGGTACCGTAGGTGATGACCTCATTGACGGGCGCAACGGTGACTTCACTGCTGACCAGAGTGGTGGTGGTCTCACCGTTCAGTGTACGCACCTCGTAGGTATCAACCTGAACGCCGTTCTGTCCTTCGGTGGTGACTTCTTCGTGGCCCTTTTTCATGGTGTCATCAGCCACCCGGACAGTTTCGTAGGGAACCTCCACTTCTTCTGTGGTGGTTTCCACCGTCAGGCGGTTTACATACAGATCATAGCCGTATTCGTTGGCCACCTGCTCAGTGTAATCCTGATTCTCCAGGGTAAAGCCGAACAGCTCGTTTAATTCCTCCTGGGACTTATTATGGGTGTCCACAGTGTAAACGGCGCCATCCACATGAATGGTGGCCAGCTCATGGCCCGCCGGGAAAATCCCCTGATCGCCAAGGTCAATTTCCTCGACAACTTGAAGGGGAGACAGTTCCCAATTGCTGTGACCGGCAGCGGTGCTCATGCGATCAGATTGACCGGCAAAAGCACTAAAAGAGATCAGAACAGCGATTGCCACAACGGCCAGGGCGGAAAGCGCAATGTAAACAACCTTTCGGATGCTGATGCCGGTTCTGTTAGAGTTGATTGGATCAACGGAATAGAACATAGTATCCTCCAATGGTGCTTGCAAGTTGCAAATAGTGTTTGTTACTTTAGTTACAAGCGGATTATATGCGCAGAAATTCAAAAAATCAAGTTTTTTGGGGCGATATTTTGCAAAAACGGTTACGGGTGTTCGTAATTATGTAAACGCGGCGACAATTTACTTCCCGTTTTTTTAGTAAAATATGAAACGAGTGGTAACAAAAAGTAACATCACAAGGCAATCAGATCCGCGCAAAACCACAATATATTGGAGGAATGGAGAGAAAGAACCCTATATTTTTGAGAAAAATCGTTCAGAACGACGGAGTGTACAAATTCGACACATGAAATTTGTGAAAAACCACGGAAATAATTTTGAAATTTTTGCGCAATCTCACTGCGAAAACAGGAAAAAAGCGCTCTTGACTTTGCGCGGGTGAATCGTTATAATATAAAACCATCGGGGTGTGGCGAAGCTTGGTATCGCGCTTGGTTCGGGTCCAAGAGGCCTCGGGTTCGAATCCCGACACTCCGACCA